>JAFQZQ010000014.1 GCA_017405845.1 Mogibacterium sp.
TGTTGTGTTTAAAACACATACGTGCATATTTGAGCTTGACATCGCTGAGTATCTTAGTTCCTTTTCTTCCCATATGAAAACTCCCTTCACAAGTAACAGTGTTTTTGTTTTTCACTGTCTCTCATAAAGGGAGCGTATCATTTCGAGCTGGCCGCTTATTTTTTTGAGATCCGTCCCGTTATCGTTATTTGGCTTTGACGGACTTCTTGGTGCTCTATTTGGTTTATAAAATGGGCGGCAACAGAGACCTATGAGCCGCTCACAATAACGGCTTTGCCTGCGTTCTTCTTTGTGAAGATCTTTCTGTACTTCTTTATATATGTCTTATTGGCTTTTGTCTTGCCAACTCTGACATATATCTTCTTCACCTTCGAGCCACTCATCGAGCCTTTGACGCGGGCCTTAGTCAGCTTCTTCGTCTTCAGGACTACTCTGGTCGCCTTCGACTTCGCGAATGCTCTGGCCTTGATCTTGTTGACGTTGTACTTCTTGCCATCGTACTTTATGTACGCCGGAACTACAACCTTCTGCGCGTTCTTCGCCTTGATGAGCATGCAGGTCCTGGCGCCCTTCTTGTCCGAGGTGATCTTGTATGTGCTGCCGTTGCGCTTAACGACCTTGCCGAGGTTGGTCTTCGACTTGACGGTCACCTTGCACTTGTGGATCTCGCGCGTCTCCATGTCGATCATCATGATCTCTGCTGTTCCCGGCTTGACTGCCTGTACAACTCCCAGGTCATCTACAGTCGCAACTTTCTCGTTGGAGGATAACCACAGGTAATCCGCGACATATGCCTTAGGATTTACAGGTGTCGCAAGTATCTGATCGTATTGGCCGACTTTGAGGGTCATCTTTGTCCTGTCTAACTGCATGCCCTCATAGTCCTCGATCTCTCCGTCAGATTTAATGACATGCAGCAAGAACGACCTTGATACGCCGTTTTTGAGAGTCGCCGTGATCGTGACATCGCCATAGTCTTTTATGGCAATGCTGTCATACTCACTCATGCAGGACGCGATGTTTTCGTCGGAGCTGGTCCAGGTGAGCTCCGTATCCCAGGCGTCTTCAGGCATTACCTTGTAATCCATGAAGAACCAGCTCAGCGTTTCGGTATCTTCGTTATTATAATTGTATTCATAGTCGTAATAGGATCCGCCGCCTATGACTTCGTAAACTTCGTATGCCTTGAAGAAGATATCCTTGGCCTCAACGACCTTGCTCTTTTCAATATAGGAAACGGTGAGAGTCATATCCTTGGTGACCTTGTCTCCCGGCATGAAGATAGTGTCCTCATCATCGACCCAGTCGCCGGCTACATAGCCTTCCTTTTTAGGAACTTCAGGGAAGTCGCTTTCGGTGAGGAATCCATGCACGACGGTCTCTTTTACGACCTTGCCGTCGATCACGAACTTCACTGTGTGGTCTGCGACTCTCAGCTGCTCGACCTCTCTGTCAACAAACTCGGTCCTCATTTCGATCCACTTGCGCAGCTGCTCGATCTCGCCCTTGTACTCGGTGAGATTCGATTCGAATGCACCCCACTTGTCGTGGTCGTAGATGTACGAGGTTTCCATCTGCTTGAGATACATGTCGAGGCGGCCGCCTTCCTTTGTGATCTCCTGCATCTTTTCCTTGATGCCGCCCGGCTCATTCCAGCGCTCGATCAGCCTGTTTGTGAACTCCGGATCATTCTTCATTCTATTGAACCAAACTGTGCCGGTGTACTCGAATGTTTCCTGTGGCTCTGAATCATAATCGAGATCGCCCCATGCCACATAGTCAAAGTCCCAGAGCGGGCCCCAGTAGAGCTTGCCCGGGTCGGTCTCGCTGTCTCTCTTTTTATAAAGGTAGGTACTGCCGCTGCCGTACGCGTCGCCGTTTTCGGAGAACTCCTGGATCCACCAGTAGTCGACCGCTGAATCGAGGTCGAGATAGTCGGTGTACGGATGGCCTTCCGCATCTTTGAAACCCTCGCCGAAGATGGCGTTCTCTACCTTTTGTGTATATGCCTTGATGTAATCGCTGAAGTACTTGACGTTGTCGTCAGGGCTTTCGATGAAGAGCGTCATATTCTGCTCCGTATTGAACGACCTGTCCGGATCTTCATCGTAGTCCATCGACAGCAGATAGCCGCCCGACTTGATGACATCGTCGGCCAGTGCCGGGTCATCGTCAAGATCGTCGAGATCGTCGATCTCCACGCGGCCCTTGCCTACTCTGATCTGCTCGCAGAGGAGGTAGCTTCCGTAAAACTCGCCGTTCATGACCACTTCGACCGGTACGCACTGCGGTGTGTACTCCATGCCGAGCTGCTGACCGAGCCAGTAAGTCATGCGGTTTCTGATAAGGCTGTTGTCGTAGCGGTTTGCCAGCAGGATCCAATGCTTATTCTTTCCGAAACCGAAGAGGTTCTGCGACTTGTCGAACTTCACCTTGTATGGCTTCTTGTCATCGCCCCATGTGGAGTTGCCGCGGCCGCGGATGTATTCGAGCTCGAGGGCATTCTCACCATATAAGCTATCCTGCGACTTGTACTCGTCTTTGAATGTATTGTCGTTTCTGAATTCGTCAGGCACGATGAGGTCGACTGTGCCGTAGCACTCAACGGAGTGATCTTCGCTGTTGTTCATGGCCTCGATGGTGCCTTCGGATTCGTCGATGTTGAAGTACATAACCGGGATGGTCGTCTTGCAGAACTGCAGCGACCTGAGCATTACGCTCGTTTTGGCCGTATCCTTCTTGCCTGTGATCTTCAGCAGAAGCGCCACTTTGTGCCTGCCGCTGATGCCGTTCTCACCAAGTGTGAAAGTCTGCTCGCCGTCATTCGACCACTCTTTCTTTCCCATCTGCTTCTTGAGCGCGATGGTGCCGCACGGCGATTTGCAGTCATCGAGGTAGATCTCGACTTCGACTGTCATGCCTCTGTCCTTGTCCTTGAGGCCGTCGAGCGTAAGTCTGCCGACGCTGCCACTATCGAAATCGAGCTCGGTATCGAGTGTGATGTACGAGGAGTTGAGGTCTGCGACCGTACCCGTGAACAGCAGGCCATTGCCATACTGCGTGTGTGTGACTTTGATCTTGTCCTGGACCGCCTCCGGGAGAACGATCTTCTTGGCATCGTCGAGGGCGACCATGCTGAGCTTGTCGTAGGAGCCGAACTCAACCGGGTCTTCAGGGTTTGCCGGATCTTCAGTGTCTTCGGCAGCCGGGTCAGCCGGGTTTTCGCCAACCGGGTCGGCTGGGTTTGCCGGATCTTCAGCAACAGGATCGGCCGGGTCCGCATCGTCTGCATGGTTTGCCGGGTCTTCGGCACTCGGGTCGGCCGGATCTGCCGGATCTCCGACGGCGGCGCCGTCGTTCGCTTCGATGACGTCGCCAGCGGCGACGTCAGTCTGATCTGCCTGCACGCTCTGTGCTGCCGGCATCCCGTCGTCCGCGTATGCCGGCAGTGCCGAGAAACTCGGTACCAGCATCGAAATGCTCAGAACAAGTGTCAGTAGAATAGTACTAATTTTCTTCATTTTCACTTTATCCTCCTATTCTTTATAGCCATGCGGGTTGTGACTTTGCCAGTTCCAGGCATCGCGGCAGATTTCATCAATGCCGCGGCTCGCCTGCCAGCCGAGCACGGCGCGTGCCTTTTCGGCATCGGCCCAGCTGTCCTGCACGTCGCCGGCTCGGCGGGCGCCTACTTCGTAGGCTACAGCGTGCCCACAGGCGCGGCCGAAGGCCGCGACCATCTCGAGCACGCTGTAAGGCGAGCCCGTTCCCAGATTGAACACCTCTGTACCGCCAAGCGGCTTACCGCTTTCCTCTTCTGCTTCACTTCTCTTTCCCAATATATACTCAGCTGCCTTCACATGCCCTTCCGCCAGATCCATCACGTGGATGTAATCCCTGCGGCAAGTGCCGTCCGGCGTATCGTAATCATCCCCGAACACCGTCAGGTGATCGCGCCTGCCGACTGCTACCTGCGAAATGAACGGCATCAGGTTGTTCGGTATACCCTGCGGATCCTCGCCGATCAACCCGCTCTCATGAGCTCCAACCGGATTGAAGTACCTCAACAGCACCACCGAGAGCGGCGATTTCCACTCGTCTTTGCCTGCAGTCTTTCCGGCCGCCTTGAGCTTCTCGCACTCTGCTGCACTCGCTTTCGCGGCATCCGTCAGCATCTGCTCCTGCATCCATTTAGTCCATCCATACGGGTTGGTGCACATACCCTTCGGCGCGTCTTCGGTAAACGGCGGCACATTGTCTTCACCGTAAACCGTCGCCGAACTCGAGAACACTATATTCGTGAGCCCCAGCTCTCGCATACACTCGAGCAGTGTCAGCGTGGTGTCGATGTTATTGCGGTAATACTCGACCGGCATAGCGACCGACTCGCCCACTGCCTTGAGTCCTGCAAAGTGGATGATGCAGTCCGGCATCTCTGCCTTCAGTATCTCCATCATGCGCGGCTTATCTGCCACATCCGCCTCATAAAGCGCCACCTTCTTGCCCGTGATCTTCTCGACGCGCGCGATCGCCTCCGCCGAGCTGTTTACGTAATTGTCCACGACCGCTACTTCATGCCCTGCATCGAGCATCGCCACAGCCGTATGTGATCCAATATATCCGGCACCACCGGTAAGCAAAGTCTTCATTTATATATTCTCCTTCTATTCTTTCTGTTCACGCCGGCCCGCGCCGGCTTTCCTCGCTACTGTCTTTACAGCTTATCCGAATCCAGGATTATGGTGAACGGGCCGTCGTTAAGAAGCTCCACAGCCATCTCTTCACCAAAGGATCCGGTCTCTACGACCGGCACGCGCTCACGGCACTTCTTGATTATGTACTCATAAAGCTCATTCGCGTGCTCCGGCGAACCGGCCTCAACGAACGACGGTCTGTTGCCCTTCTTGCAGTTGGCGTACAGCGTGAACTGCGATATCAGCAGCAAGCCTCCATCCACATCAGCCAGCGACAGGTTGGTCTTGCCCTCTGCGTCCCTGTTGATGCGCAGCTTTATCATCTTGTCTACCATCTTGTCTGCAATGGCTTCATCGTCAGCATCACATGCACCTATGAGTACCATGTAGCCTCGACCGATCTTGCCGATGACCTCACCTTCCACGGTTACAGATGCATGGCGCACTCTCTGAATCACAAATTTCATTAATTTACCTCCCGATCAGGCCGCATCAGCAGCTGATAGTTTTTAACTGTATAATTATATCATTTTCTTTCATGAATAGAAATTCGAGCCGGGGAAGCTCTCTGCTTTCTCCGGCTCGATCCGTCTTTATTATTAATGTATAGTTGTCACCTTACACCAATGTCAGCTGTTCGCTGCCGTCGGCGCCTACATTAGGGTCTTTTGGGGCCTTCTTCTTTATATCTGTCGGCTTCTTGGCTGAATCCTCATCAACCACCTTCGCGAACGATACGATGCGGTTGCCCTTCTCTACCTTCATTATCTTGACGCCCTGTGTTGTACGGCCAAGAGTGCTGACCTCGTCGGCGCGGATCCTGATGATTACTCCGTTGGAGTTGATCACCATCACCTCGTCGTCTTCGCTCACGAGGGTCGCTCCGACCAGCAGACCTGTCTTGCTGAACTTGGTCTTGTCGTATGTCGCTACGCCCTTGCCGCCACGAGCCTGCAGTCTGTACTCCTCGAGCGGCGTGCGCTTGCCGAAGCCGTTCTCGGTGATTACCAGCATCTTGCGGGTCTGGTCAATGTCGAGTTCCATCGATACGACCTCGTCGCCCTTCTCAAGCAGGATCGCTCTGACTCCGCCGGCGTTGCGGCCCATCGGCCTTACGTCTTGCTCGCTGAATGCGATCGCCTTGCCCTGCTTTGTAACGACCAGAACGTTCTCTTCGCCGGTAGCCAGTGCAACGCTTATCAGCTTGTCGCCCTCTTTCAGCGTGATCGCGATGAGGCCTGTCTTGCGGTTGGTGTCGAATTCGCTCATTGGGGTCTTCTTGATGGTACCCTGCTTGGTGACCATCACGAGGCACTCGTTTGCATTGAATTCGCGTACCGGGATCATGGCCGTGACGCGCTCGGTGCTGTTGAGGTTGAGGAAGTTGATAACAGGCGTGCCCTTGGCCGTCCTTGAAGCTTCCGGAATCTCGTAAGCCTTTATCTTGTAGACGCGGCCCATGTCTGTGAAGAACATGAGGTAGTCATGCGTGCTTGTGATTATGAGGTCTCGGACGAAGTCACTCTCACGCGTCGTCAGTCCGACGATGCCCTTGCCGCCTCGCCTCTGAGCCTTGTAGGTGTCAGCTGGCACGCGCTTCACGTATCCGAGGTGTGTCAGCGTGATCGCTACATCCTGCTCATCGATCAGAGCCTCTTCATCGAGCTCGCCCTCGTCTGCCACGATCTTTGTGCGGCGCGGGTCGCCCCACTTAGCCTTGATCTCAAGCAGCTCGTCCTTGATAACTCCCATCAGCTTGTGCTCGTCTGCGAGCAGGCTCTTGTAGTAAGCGATCTTCTTGAGGAGCTCGTTGTACTCGGCCTGGATCTTCTCGCGTTCGAGTCCCTGCAGCTTGGCAAGTCTCATGTCGAGGATTGCCTGTGCCTGGATCTCGGACAGTCCGAAGCGGATCATCAGTTTTTCTTTAGCGTCGTTGTAAGACGAACGGATCGTCGCGATTACCTCGTCGATGTTGTCGAGTGCGATTATCAAACCCTCTAAAATGTGGGCTCTCGCCTCTGCCTTCGCGAGGTCGAAGCGCGTTCTGCGCGTAACGACTATTTTCTGGTGCTTGAGGTATTCCTCGAGGATCCTCTTCAGGTTGAGGATCTTCGGCTCGCCGTCGACCAGTGCCAGCATGATCATGCTGAACGAAGTCTGCAGCGATGTGTGCTTATAAAGTCTGTTGAGGATGACGTTCGGATTCGCGTCCTTCTTGAGCTCGATTACGATACGCGTACCCTCACGGTTCGACTCGTCGCGGATCGCCGAGATGCCCTCGAGCCTCTTGTCCTTTACCAGCTCGGCCATCGACTCGATGAGTCTGGCCTTGTTGACCTGGAACGGGATCTCACTGACGATGATGCGCATGCGTCCGCGCTTGTCCTCTTCGATCTCGCAGACCGAGCGGACGTTCACCTTGCCCTGACCTGTCAGATACGCCTCGCGCGCGGCGTGCTTGCCGAGGATTATCGCGCCGGTCGGGAAGTCCGGTCCCTTGATGATATTCGCGAGTTCTTCGATTGAGCTCTCCGGCTCGTCGATCAGCTTTACGCAGGCGTCGATCGTCTCACCGAGGTTGTGCGGCGGGATCGATGTTGCCATTCCGACCGCGATTCCGTTGCTGCCGTTGATCAGCAGGTTCGGAACTCTTGACGGCAGAACTGCCGGTTCCTTCTCCTCGCCGTCGTAGTTGTCAACGAAGTCGACCGTGTCCTTCTCGATATCGCGTACCATCTGCAGCGAGAACGGGGACATCCTGGCCTCGGTGTATCTCGAAGCCGCGGCGCCGTCGCCGTCGACCGAACCGAAGTTTCCGTGGCCGTCAACGAGCGGATATCTCGTGGAGAAGTCCTGGGCCATCTTGACCATGGCCTCGTAAATGGAGCTGTCGCCGTGCGGGTGGTATTTACCCATTACCTCACCGACGATACGCGCCGATTTCTTGTGTGGTTTATCCGGTGTGATGCCGAGGGAGTGCATGCCGTACAGGATCCTCCTGTGTACCGGCTTGAGTCCGTCGCGCACGTCCGGAAGAGCACGTCCTACGATTACGCTCATCGCATAATCGATGTACGAGTTTTTCATCTCGTCGTATATTTCGTGCTCGATTATAGTGCTGTTGTCTAATAAGTTTGCCATTCTATTACCTTTGGAGGCGCTGCGGCGCAACGCCCTTAAATATCCAGATTCTTAACGTATCTCGCGTTCTCTTCTATGAACTGCTTGCGCGGCGGTACTTTGTCGCCCATCAGTGTTGTGAAGATCTCGTCTGCTGCCTGGGCGTCTTCGACTGTGATGCGCACCAGTGTGCGGTGATCGTAGTCCATTGTTGTCTCCCAGAGCTGGTTGAAGTCCATCTCTCCAAGACCTTTGTAACGCTGGATCTCGATCTTGTTGTTGCTGCCCTTGCCCTTCAGCTCTGCGAGCAGCTTCTCCTGCTCGGCGTCGGAGTAGGTGTACCAGATCTGCTTGCCCTGCTTGACGCGGAACAGCGGTGGCTGCGCCGCATACACGTATCCGCCTTCTACCAGCGGTGTCATGTATCTGAAGAAGAAGGTCAGCAGAAGCGTACGGATGTGAGCGCCGTCGACGTCGGCATCCGTCATGATGATGATCTTGTGGTAGCGGAGCTTGTCGAGGTCGAAGTCCTTGCCGACGTTGCATCCGAATGCCGTGATCATGTTCTTGATCTCTTCGCTGCTGAGCACTCTGTCGAGTCTTGCCTTTTCAACGTTGAGGATCTTACCTCTGAGCGGCAGCACTGCCTGGCGCTTTCTGTCGCGGCCCTGCTTTGCGGAACCGCCTGCGGAGTCACCCTCTACGAGGAAAATCTCGCTGAGTGCCGGGTCCTTTTCGGAGCAGTCTGCAAGCTTGCCCGGGAGCGATGTGGTCTCGAGCACCGATGTTTTACGTGTGATCTCGCGGGCCTTGCGTGCAGCTTCACGCGCGCGCTGAGCCTTGAGGCACTTGTCTACTATTACCTTAGCCTGCTTCGGGTTCTCCTCGAGGAAGTACGTCAGCTGCTCAGATGTGTTGGTCTCAACGAAGCCCTTCACCTCGGCGTTACCGAGCTTGGCCTTCGTCTGACCCTCAAACTGCGGGTTGGTGAGCTTCACGGAAACGACCGCCGTGAGGCCCTCTCTGACGTCATCTCCTGTGAGCGCGTCTTCATTATCCTTGATGAATTTATTCTTGCGGGCGTAGTCGTTGATCGTTCTGGTGAGTGACGACTTGAATCCGACTTCGTGGAATCCGCCCTCGTTCGTATGGATGTTATTGGCGAACGAGAGGATGTTTTCGCTGTATCTGTCGGTGTACTGCAGCGCCACCTCTACGGAGTAACCTTTCTTCTCGGCCTCGTAGTAGAAGATAGTCGGGTTGATCGCATCCTTGTTGTGGTTGAGATACTCGACGAACTCCTTGATTCCGCCTTCGAAGCAGAAGTGGTCTTTGGTCTGCGGGCTGACACGTCTGTCGACCAGGTCGATCGAGAGACCCTTGTTGAGGAAGGCCATCTCGCGGAGCCTGCGCTGGAGCGTGCCATAGTCGTAGACTGTCTCGTCGAAAATCTCAGGATCAGGCCAGAACTGTGTCTTCGAACCGGTCTTGCCTGTCTTGTACTCGCCTACTACCTTGAGCTCTGTGGAGCGCTCGCCTCTGAAGTACTCCTGCTCGTAAATCTTGTTGTTACGTCTGACCTGAACCACCATGTGGGTCGAGAGCGCGTTAACTACTGACGCGCCTACGCCGTGCAGACCGCCGGATACCTTGTATCCTCCGCCGCCGAACTTACCGCCGGCGTGCAGCTGCGTGTGGATTACCTCGACTGCCGGGATTCCCATCTTAGGGTGGATGTCGACTGGCATTCCACGGCCGTCATCCTGCACGATTATGGAGTTATCCGGCTCGATGCTGACGCTGATGTTTTTACAAAATCCTGCAAGCGCTTCGTCTACTGAGTTGTCTACTATCTCATATACCAGGTGATGGAGCCCCGCCGGACCCGTGCTTCCGATATACATACCCGGTCTTAAACGTACCGGTTTGAGACCCTCGAGAACCTCGATCTGACTAGCGCCGTATTCCTGTTTTTGGGCCATTTTTTCTTCCCTTCTGTTTATGTTTTTTTGCTTCGAAGTACAAGAGTTTTAACTCTGTCTGCACCCCTTGCAATTATTGATTTGCATTAAAAAACGGGCATTGTATCCCCTTTCTATTCTTGCCCAAATTTTACCATATAAGCGATTTTTTTGCAAGCAATTCCACAATATCTTGTATTTTCGAAAAATCGCCTTAAATCGAAAATTTTCGCCTCGAAATCTTTTTCAGCTGTCCGGAAAATATCTCTCAAACCCAGTAATTTCAAGGCAAAAAAACAAAATAAGAGGGCGACCGTTTTCGCCCTCCGTTCTGTTGTCTCATCAGTACTTATCTACTCTCGTCACTGTGCCGTCTTCTATTCTGAAAAGTGTGCCTCCGCGGAGGTCCTTTACCACTTCGTCGTTCAGCTCGGCAGAGGTGATGAAGAGCTGCACGTCGTCTATCTCGCTCACGAGGAACTTCTGCCTGTCGAGGTCGAGCTCTGACAGCACGTCGTCGAGGAGCAGCACCGGCGGCTCGTCGAGCATCTGCCTGGCGATGCGGATCTCTGCCAGTTTTAGGGAGAGCGCAATGGTGCGCTGCTGTCCCTGTGAACCGTACTTCTTGGCATCCTTACCGTTGATGAAAAATTCGATATCGTCGCGGTGCGGGCCGAGGCTCGCGTAGCCGTTATAGATGTCGCGGTCGCGGTTGTGGAATATCTGACTGAAGAGTATCTCGCGCCCTTCCGGTCCGGTCACATAATCGCAGGCTGTCTTGTACTCGATCTTCAGCTCTTCGCGTCCGCCGGAAATCTTATTCATTATCTCACCGGCTTCTTCGCTGAGCATCTCGGCGAACTCCTTGCGGTACCTCAGGATCTCGTATCCCGAGTCGGCCAGCTGCCTGTCGTAGATGTCCATCATCTCTTCATTGTAGCGGCGGCTGTTGTCGTATGGGCTTCGCTCAAAGCTGTTTTCTCCGTTCAGCGCATCGTTAAGGCTGAGATTGTCGGCACGGGTGAAAGTTTTCTTCTTTATATTAAAGTAGCCCTTGAGCAGCGCGTTCTTTTCGCGGAGCGCTTCGTTATATCTGCGCAGCGCATCGTAATACATCGGCCTCATCTGCGAGAGCTCGCGGTTGATAAAGGCGCGGCGCCTGTCCGGACTGTCCTTGATTATCCGTAAATCGTCCGGCGAAAAGATAATTACAACGACGTTATTCAGCAACTCGGTTGTCTTGCGGATGAGCTTGCCGTCCTTCTTGATCATCTTTTTGCCGTCAGATCTTATAACAATATTAATATTTTTATCAATATCTTCAGAAGTGATGTACGTTGAGACCCTCGCGGAGCTCTGACCGAAGCTAATCAGGTCGGCTGAGTTGCTCGTGCGAAAGCTCCTCGCGAATGCGGTCAGGTAGATTGCCTCGATGAGGTTGGTCTTGCCCTGCGCGTTCTCGCCGACAATGATATTTCGGCTTTCGTCGAAATCGAGCTCGAGGTTTTTATAGTTTCTGAAGTTTTCTAAAATGATGCTGTTTATCTTCATATTGTCTTATGCTGATCTTTCAGTGTGTTTCATGCGAGCGCTCAAACAATTATAGCATATTATTTACTATGCGGAATGTGGTATACTTTTACAGTAAATCTTATTTCTTTCATCATGTTAATTGGGAGAAAACGAAATGAATAATAAAAAAGGCGGATTTGGTGCTAAGTTATTGCTGGTTCTCGTATTGATGATTGCTTCGGCGGTCGGCGGAGCTTACGGCTATAGGGTGCTCGACGGCAAGCTCGCATCGCGCGACGCTTTGAAGGCTGTCGAAAATGTAGACATTTCCGATTACGATGCTCCTGAGCAGAGTGAGATCCAGGGCTTCATCGACGATGCCAGGAAGAATCTCGAAACTGCGAAGACACGTAAGGAAGTCTATGATGTAATCACAGACTTCATCGCTGATGTAGACAAAGTGCAGACGATGAACGAGAAGAAGCTCGAGGAAGCTCTCCGCGCTGCTGAAGAAGCAAAGAATCAGTACAACAGTAGCAACAATCAGAACCAGAATCAGCTGTTCAATCCGGGCAGTTCATCAGATACTACCGAAAACGACACCAGCTACGACAACAATGATACCGATAGCGGTACTGATGCAGCTGAAGAAGAGAAGGATGACGGCGGATTCCTCGGCAGCCTGATCGGCGGCATGAGCAACGGCTCAAACGGCAACTAATTTAAAAGGAGATTTATAGAAATGAAGAAAATATTATCGATATTACTTCTTATGATCGTGGCAGTTGTTTCTGTCATGTGTTTCACTGCATGCGGCAAAATGACGCTTGAAAAGTATTGTAAGGATAATCCTAAGGTTCAGGAGAGTGTCGATAAGGCAATGAGCGACTCAAATGTCGTTGTAGATATCAAGGGAAATGATATCACCTATACATTTGATCTCTCAAAGGCAGAAGGATATACCGAAGAAATCGCAAAGAGCGACGAAGTTAAGACTGCGCTGGAAACAGCCCTTTCATCAGCAGGTCCTACTTTCGGCAATATCTCTAAAACATTGGAGGAAAGCACTAAGATCGAAGGTATCAGCACTATAGTTAACTACAACTGGGGCGATGAGCTGTTAGTTACAAAGACCTTTACTTCTGCAGATGCTGAAGCGGCTGAAGGTAGCGGTGAATAATCGATTATAGAAAACAAATAAAGATGGCTGCGCATCAGCGCAGCCATTTTCATTTGCCTTGATTATTTTGTCTCGATGATGACCTTGCGGTATGGATCCTTGCCTTCGCTTCTGGTCTTTACGTTCGGGTGGTTCTGCAGTGTGCAGTGGATAACCTTTCTCTCGTAAGGATTCATTGGCTCAAGTGTGGTTGGCCTTCCGCTTCTCTCAACCTTGCCCGCGAGGCGGTTTGCGAGGTTTACGAGTGTCTTTTCTCTCTTAGCTCTGTAATTCTCAGCGTCGAGAATTACTCTGATATACTTGTCTGAGTCTTTGTTGACCACATAGCTTGCGAGGCACTGAACTGCGTCGAGTGTGGATCCTCTCTTGCCGATGATGGTTCCGGTGTCTTTGCCGGTGATCTCAACGAACACCAGCTCGTCGTTTGCCTTTACGCTGAAGTCGAGATCGATGCCCATCTGTGTGGCGATGTCTCTGAGAAAAGCTTCGAGCGGATGATCCTTTGCAGGCTCCAGCTTCTTAACTTCGTAAAGCATGGTGTCTTCGAGCGACAGGCTGTATTTCTTTTTCGACTTGCGGCTCTTTTCTTTGCTGCGGGCTTTCTCCCTTGCTCTGGCGTCTTCTCTTTCTTCTGCTTCGAACTTGTCATATTCAGCTCTTACTTCGTCAGGCAGCTTCTGTGCGGAATTCTCCGGAAGTCCTGCGAGTATCGCGTCTAAATCGTCAAAACTTGCTTTCTTACTTACAACAGGCTCTGATTCCTTGGCGGTTACCCTTACTCTCGCCAGCTTCGAGCCTATTCCGAGGAAACCGTTCGATGATTCTTCGAGTACCTCTATCTCTGCGTCCTCTTTGCTGATTTTAAGTTCTTTAAGCGCGAGATCTACGGCAGTGTCAACATCGACTCCCCATTTTTCTGAAGATCTCATTTACTAATAACTTCCTTTCATTCTGGCTCTCTTCTTCCTGGCGAGCTCTTTCTCTGCTCTTTCAGCAAGCTTTTTCTTCTCTTTCTCAGCGTTCATCTGATCTTTGATCTTGTTGATTCTGAGGTTAAAGAAAATCTGCATGAACTGACCGCCGGCCCAATAGATCGCAAGTCCTGCCGGATACGATCTTGCCAGCCATGTGATACTCAGCGGGAAGAAATATTTCATGATCGCGTTCATTGCCTTCTGCTGACCGGCGTTCTGTCCCGGCTGCTGCATTGTCATCGCGCTGTTCATGCTGAATGCGAAGAACGTTGCGAGACCTGCTGCGATAGGCAATATCCAAAGGTCCGGCTGTGCGAGGTCTTTGATCCAGAGGAAAGACTCGTGGTTCGCAAACATCAGTGCTGGATCAGCCGGCATGTACTTCATCGGATTTCTGAGGAGTGCAAACAGTCCCATGATGATAGGGAACTGAATGAGCATCGGAAGGCAGCCGCTCATCGGATTGAATCCGGCTTCAGCATACAGCTTCTGCATCTCTTCGTTCTGCTTCTCTCTGTCGTTTGCGTATCTTCTCTGTATCTCTTTTGCCTTTTCAGACATGTCGGACATGTTTGCTGTCGATTTTATCTGCTTAGCATAGAGAGGATAGAGTATCAACTTAACGATAACAGTCAGAATGATGAGGGAGATTCCGTAATTGCCTACCAATTTGTATATCAGCGCAAGCAGATATCCGATAGGTTTTGCAATAAATCCCATTTAATTACTCCGTTCCTGTGATAGTTGTTAGCCTTTTATGGTACGGGATCATAGCCGCCCGGATGACCCGGATGACATCTGAGTATTCTCTTGATTCCCAGCCAGCTCCCCTTTAGCGCTCCGTACTTCTCTACTGCCTGTATGAAATACGCGCTGCAAGTAGGTGTATAGCGGCAGTGCGCTCCGATGTACGGAGAAATACCAAGCTGGTACGCCCTTACCAAGGCTATAAGTATTCTTTGGATGATAGTCTTCTTACTTTTCATTGTTGTTGCCTGTGAGGATCCCGGCGCTGTCCAGCGATCTTTTAATCATCTTTTCTACCTCGGGTTCCTTGCATCCGATAATGGCGGCACGCGCCACGAATATGATGTCGTACCCGCTTTTAATGTTTGGCTCGATTGCTTTATATGCAGCTCTCATGAGCCTGCGGGACCTGTTTCTTTTTACTGAATTACCGACTTTCTTGCTCGAAACGAATGCAGTTCTGGTATATTTAAGTCCGTTCCTTCTGTAAAGGATCACTGCAAATCTGTTGCCCTTAGACTTTCCCTGTTTATACACCCGTGAAAAGTCACTCTGATTTCGCAATGTGAGTTCGCTGTGATCTCTCATTCAGACACCAAATCAATTAATACAAATTAAGCAGTAAGAGATTTTCTTCCTCTTGCTCTTCTTCTCTTGAGTACCTTACGTCCGTTAGCTGTAGCCATTCTCTTACGGAAGCCATGCTCTTTGAGTCTCTGCCTCTTCTTTGGCTGATAAGTTCTTTTCATTTCTGTCTCCTTTATACTTTTATATTAATGTAGATAAATATTTATGTGTGCCCTCTGAATTCCATGAGCACATAGACCTATAGATTTTAGAAGAAAACTTTGTAAAAGTCAACAAATCTTGAAAAATCAAGTATATAAGGATGTTTGCCATTACTATTTTTCGTGTCTAAATTTAGTACAATCTTTTTCAAAAAATGGGTTATACACAATATCTAGTATTCGCCATAACTTATTAACAACTTTATCAACAATATGTGGAAAACTTATTTTTTGAAAAGCTGAAGTTAGCTGATTTTAACGTATTTTTAGGCTTTGCATGTGTGGAAAACTTTATGTAAAATGTGTTTACAAGGAAGAATTGATAAATATGGATAAGAACAAGATATGGGGGACTACCCTCAATTTTCTTAGAGATAATAATACGAGTCTAAGTTACAATACCTGGCTGGCTCCTCTCACTATCCACCATATAGAGGAAGATGCCGGTATTATTTATCTTGCATGGCCAAATCAGGCAAAACTGATCACTCATATAAATGATCATTACCTTACTCAGATTGAAAATGCTCTTAACAGCAGCACTGATAAGAAATACAGAGTAGTAATAAAGCCTGATAAAGAATACGAGATAGCTAAAATAGACACATCAAGGATGAAAAGTACTTTTAATCAGGAAAAACTTTTCAATCCTCGTTTTAACTTTGAGAATTTTATAGTCGGTAATTCAAATAAATATGCTCATGCTGTATCGGTTGCGGTAGCTGAATCACCTGGAGATATATACAATCCTCTCTTTATTTATGGTGGTTCCGGACTTGGAAAAACTCATCTGATGCAGTCTATTGGTGTGCAGATCATACGTAATAATCCTGAAACCAAGGTTCTTTACGTTTCTTCTGAAATGTTCACTAATGAGTATATAACTGCTATCAAGGAAAACAAAACCAGAGCTTTCCGCAACAAATACCGCAAGCTCGATGTTCTGCTGATTGATGACATACAATTTATTGAAGGAAAAGAGCAGACTCAGGAGGAATTCTTCCATACTTTCGAATCTCTCTACCATAATAATAAGCAGATCGTAATAACAAGCGACTGCCCGCCGGTCAGCCTTAAAGGTCTCGATGAAAGACTTCGTACAAGGTTCAGCTGGAACATGATAGCAGATATTCAGCCGCCTGATTATGAAACAAGAGTAGCTATTTTAAGAAACCTTGCAGAAAAATCAGATATTGAAGTTACCGGAGAAGTAAGTGATGTTTTAAGTCTCATTGCAGACCAGGTAAAGGATAATATCCGCGAACTTGAAGGAGCTTACAACAGAGTAGTTGGTCTTTCGCAGCTTCTCAATGAGCCAATCACTGTTGATAACGCGCGCAGCATATTAAAAGATATCATTAAAGATAATGAGCAGGCTGTTGCTCCTGAAAGAATAAGATCCATCGTTGCAAATCACTATAAAATCAAGATTGCAGACATGGATTCTCCAAAGAGAAATGCCGAAATAACTCTTCCAAGACAGGTTGCAATGTATCTTTGCAGGGAAGAAACAGATCTTTCTCTTCCTAAAATAGGAAAGATTTTCGGAAACAGACATTATTCAACAGTTATTCATGCTGTTGAGAAAATAGAGGAGCAGCTTAAGTATGATGAGATCCTTTATGAGAATGTAGAGACTATCAGAGCTAAGCTTCAGTCCAGAAAAAGATAATCAACAGTTTCTTAACATGTTTCACAAGCATTTATCATCATAAAAAAAATGCTTGCAAAGCTTCAAAAATCAACTTATTCGTAAGTTATCCACATTATCAACAAAGCATACTACTAATACTAATAAGATATATATAAATATGGAAAGAGGTACTTTCATGAAAATTTATTGCAACAGGTCTGAACTTAATAAAGCTCTGAATAATGTATCTCATTCTGTTCCTGTCAGAACTACTTCAAGCATTCTTGAGGGTATTCTTGTAAATGTTGAAGAAGGAAAGATGTTCCTTACTGCTACTGATACTAATATGACTACTGAAACAGTCATTAATGTAAATTCAGAAGGTATATGTGAATTTGTTGTTCCGGCTAAGCTTTTCAGCGCCATCATTTCAAAGCTTCCTGAAGATGAAATGATGATAGATTACGATAATTCAAAATCCAAAATCAATATTAAGTGTGCCGGATCAAGTTCTGAAATCATATGCTTCAGAGGAGATGAATATCCTAAGATTTTCATTGATGAAGGTGAAAATGAGATTTTCCTTGATAAGGAAGATGTAAAGAAGCTTATTAAAAAGACTGCTTTCAGTGCTTCAACTGATGAATTCAACAGAATCATCACAGGAGTTCTTCTTGAAATTAAGAACGGAAGCATGAAGATGGTAGGTGTTGATCCTTACAGAATAGCTACTTATAAGATTGATGTAGAGAATAAGGAAAACATAAGTGTAATTATTCCTGCTAAGCTGATAATTGAAGTTGCAAAGTTTATCGATGATGACGGCGATTCAAAGATGAGCTTCGAAGTATCAGATAATAAGGTTATCCTTAAGTTCAATAATAATAAGGTTATCATTAATACTTATTCCGGCAAATTCATTGATTATGAAAGAATCCTTAATAAAGAAGGAAATATAAATGTAAGAGTAAAGAAGGATGATCTTCTGAAGAGTACTGAAAGAGCATCACTCCTGGCATCAGTTCAGAACAATAACCTTATAAGATTCAATATAGGAAAGGATATGATATATATCACTTCATTGAATGAAGAAGGAAATATTGAGGAAAAGGTTGAGATAATAAATGATGGAGAAGATTTGAATATAGGAATCAATTCCAGATATTTAAAGGATGCACTCAGTGTAATAGAAGATGAAGAAATAAATATCAACTTCAAAGACAGTGTAAGTCCTGTAATTATAAAACCTCTTAAGGGAGATAAATACACATATCTGATACTGCCAATAAGAATGAATTAGACAATATAATAAATAATAGGTAACGAAAAATCATATTAAAATGAATAATTTCGTGATAAATAATTTAAAAAAATCCGCTTAATTATAAGCGGATTTTTTAACCCTTTATTTATACTTTTTAGGTATGAAGTGAGTTAGACGCCCCTTCCGGGGACAGGCACCTAGTAGACACTTAGTATATTTCGCAGAAGTGTTTTACGAGATCTGTCATATACTGTCTTCTGCCTTTTCCGGTTGTTCCGATATAAGGCAGATCGAGAAGTGTTGCTCCTGGGTCTCCGTTTATCTCAATGAGAATTGGTCCGTCTTCTGCTATTGCAACATCCCATGCGAGATAGCCGTGAATATTGTTTTCAATGCATATCTCTTTGACCATTTCACAGGCTTCCTTGAAATATGGAATTTTGAATCCTTTGATCTTTGTTCCGGTTACAGGATGATATTCAAATGTATGTATTGCATCATCATCTACTGCGTCGGTGCAAAGTGTTCCTGTTGCCAGGTCGATAGCAGCTCCTACGCCACCTCCATGGAGGTTATCAACACATCCTGTTGTTCCGCCCATCTTGAGCATTGCATAAGCAATCTTGAAATGATTACCCTCTTCATCAAGATCGATATCTGAATGCAATGTTGCAAATCTGATTGTATTAACGGCAGTCGGAGACATTTCATTCATCTTCGGATGCTGCTTTACGAATTCTTCTACGATTCCGCGAGGTAAGCTCTTGAGTTCATCATAAACTTCCTTCATGTTGTCTGCTGTCAGATCGAAAGGCTGAGCTCCTCTTCCTCCGAATCCGCTGTCAGGCTTATAGAAAATTTTATCGATATTTTCGAATTTCTTCTTGAAACTATCGAATGTCATCTTTTCTGTGTCTGCCCATGCTCTGCGGGTATATTTAGCGAATTTTCTGTTTGTTTTGCGCTTAGAGAAGAATACTCTGTACCACTGAATATCGGTATTGATCATTTTACGGATCTTATTACCCATGCTCTGAGTAAAGATGGAATTCTGAGTTTCCTTATCGAGCTTCCAGAATTCGTACCATACATATTCAACAGGCTGACAGATAGTTCTGGCTCTTGCATCGAGGAACATTGCCTTAGCCTCATCATATGAGCAGTTATGGTATTCCATTGTTTTAGTAATGGCTTCTTCTCTTCTGGCTTTTATCTTTTCTCTTTTGTCGGCCATTTTATTAGCATGCTTCTCGTGCATTCTTAAGATGGTCTCTTCATTCTGCTTATGATATCCGTTATATGCATACTCTTTGAAATTGCAGCCGTATTTTTTCTTTGCAGCTTTCATTTCTTCGAGTGCTTTTTCATAAGTCCAGCCGGCATCAGCAGCTACGTCTCTTACATACTGCTTTTCTTTTTCCTTGTTGAGTCTGACATTTTCGAGACTTCTGCGATAGACAGTTGTCTGCATGTAGTCAGGAGTATTGTATAATCCGAAATTCGTATATTCGTTATATTTGCAGCCTGTTCTTTCTCTGCATGCATCAAGCTCTGTTACTGTCTTTTCTCTTGACCATCCGGTCCTTTCCATTGTTGTTTTGATGCATTTTTCTCTTTTAGTATTAGAATTTCTGGACTCTCTTGTTCTGAGATAGAAGATGATTCCGAGAACTACCCAGATGATAAGGCAGATGTATGATTCCTTACCGAGTGAGCAGTTGAACATCGGAATAGGTACCAGCAGCAATACTACAAACATAAGTCCGAAGATACCGCCGAGTATTCCGGTGAACATAATTTTACTGTTATTTTTCTTCTTTGCGGTCTTATATGCTGCGAGCGAAGTGTATCCGTATCCGATAGCTGCTCCTAATGAGGACATGTCTACGATCCAGTTGAGAGCTGTTCTTCCGAAGAAAGGAGCTATCATGGATATAACCATGATGAAGAGGATAGCATTGCGCGGTGTCTTGTATTCATCGTGAAGCTTTCCAAACCATGGCGGGAGGAAGTGCTCTTTCGACATGGAGTAAAGAAGTCTGCTGGCTGCCATGTAGAATCCGATAATTCCTGAGAGTATGGCAGCGAGTACGGCAAGTCCGAGCAGTACCAGTCCGGCTGTTCCGAGAAGTTCCTTAGCTGCGTAGAAAGTTGGCAGAGCCATGAGTCCGTTCAGCTCAGGAACTGCGTCGATATATTCTACCCATGAGTTGTATCCTTCAGGAACGACCATTGCTGTTACTGTGTTGAGCAGAACGTAAACCGATGCTCCGAAGAGGATCGATATTGTCATGATCACCTTCGTTTTACGCGGAGAGAAGTTGAATTCTTCTGCAGCTTGCGGGATCGTGTCGAATCCTACGAAAGCCCATGGAGCTACTGCTACTACAGCGAGAACTCCTCCAATCTTTGATCCTTCAGTGACCGGATAAAATCCCGGGCTGAGGTTTGCAAATGAGGCTTTGCTGCTGAAGAGTGCAGCTAAAGTTACCAGTGCAACTCCGCCTACGAGCATGAATACCAGTCCTGTCTGGAAGATACCCGTGAATTTTACGCCTCTGATGCTGAGGAACGCGAAAAGTCCCAATGCGAAAAGTGCCAGAAGGATCTCACCCATGTAGATGTCGTATCCGGCTACCGTGTAGTGGAATCCTACCTGGAAGATATTATTCATCAGGTTACGACCAATAAGAGCAAGAGCTGTTCCGTTGAGTGGTACTATGGCAAGATATGAGATGCCGAGGAACCACGAGCACAGGAATGCGTGTCTGTTGCCGAAGGTCTTCTGTGTATATGTGAATTCTCCTCCTGCTACAGGATATTTATTGATCATAAAGTTATAGTTGATAGCTATTATGATCATCACCAGTGCGGCGATAGACATAGCTATCAGGGTGCCGAGCGGGCCGGCCTTACCGAGGAATGTGTTTCCAGGCATAACAAATGCTCCCCAGCCGATGATGCATCCAAGGGCGAGCGCCCATACATTGATCGGCGAGAGCTTCTTTTCAAGCCTTACTTCTTCTCTTTCTCTAGCCATATATAAGCTCCTTTTATAAAAAATAAACAAGTGCAACAATTTAAAAATGCTGCACCTTATTATTAAACATTACATATTGTTAACGCAATGTATATTTAGTTAACTAAACATAAATTTAGTGTAAACAATGCTATTTGCAAAGTTCACAGGCTGTCTGTGATGCTATCTTTGCGTTATTGAAGACGAGCTTGATATTTGAATCCAGGCTGTCGCCTCCGGTAATCTCTTTTACTTTTGCGAGAAGGAAAGGTGTAGTTTCTTTTCCTTTTATTCCGAGTTTGTTGCACTCTTCGATTGCTTTATCGATTGCAGGATTGATTACGGCAGAATCCATTGAATATTCATCAGGAATAGGGTTTCCTACCAGAACTCCGCCTTTCATTCCGAGCTCCATATGTGTTTTGAAGAAATGTGCGAGCTCTGCCGGCGAGTCAACTTTGTAATCTACTTTGAATCCGCTCTTGCTTGTATAGAATGCAGGCATGTCTTCAGTGCCCATTCCAATTACCGGAACTCCTTTAGTTTCAAGGTATTCGAGTGTAAGTCCGATATCTAAGATCGACTTGCAGCCTGCGCATACAACCATTACAGGTGTCTGGGCGAGCTCTTCGAGATCGGCGCTTATGTCCATCGTGACCTCAGCTCCTCTGTGAACTCCGCCGATGCCACCGGTAGCAAAGATGCTGATGCCTGCCATATGGGCTATCATCATGGTCGTTGTTACTGTACATGCTCCGTCGAGGCCTTTAGCGCAGAGCATTGCGAGGTCGCGTCTTGAAGCCTTGGCGATTTCTGGCCCTTTTTTGCCGAAATATTCGATTTCGTCAGGAGTCAGTCCGGCTTTGAGTCTTCCGCCGATAATAGCTATGGTTGCCGGAGTTGCGCCGTTTTCTCTTACTATTTTTTCAACGGCGAGAGCAGTCTCAACGTTTTGAGGATAAGGCATGCCGTGCGAGATGATGGTGGACTCGAGAGCTACCACCGGCTTGCCGGCATCGAGAGCCTCTTTTACCTCTTTGCTTATATCCAGATATTTGTTCATTACTTAATTCTCCTCTAGTTCTCTTATTTTTATATCTTCATCTTTAATTATTTTCTCTATCAGTTCGCCGCTCATTCCCGGATTTATAGTCGGATCGACTGAGATAGTTGCGGATGCCGCTGCGTTTGCTGCCATGGCAGGACCCTTCAGGCCGTCATCTCCGTCTTTCAGCGAGCTCCAGATTATTGCAGCCATTGCTGAATCTCCGGCGCCTGTTGTGCTCTTAACATGTGCGGAGTACCTGTCTACCATAATTGCGTTATCCTTGTCGGCTGCGAGTATTCCGTGCGGACCCATTGAAATGAATACTCTTCTGACACCCTGACTGATTATCGCCCTGGCTGCTTCGAGGCAGTCGTACTCGTTCTCGATTATCATGTCGGTCAGAAATTCGGCTTCGAGCAGGTTAGGCTTAAGAGTATCGATCCCATCCAGATGGCCCTTGATTTTATCTGCATGTGTGACGGATACGGTATCTACATAGAGCGGAACGCGGCAGATTTCTTTCAATTTTATGAAAGCCTCCTGCGACAGATTGCAGTCCGCCATTACGACAGTTGCCGAATTGAGGATGTCGCTTATGGACTCGAGATATTCAGGTGTGATCTGCTTTACTATGTCTACATGAGAGAGAGCCAGGTCCATCTCACCCTTTTCATCGTTGATGAAAAGATAGACGGATGAGGAGCCGCCCGGAACGACTACCGACAGGCTCGTGTCGAGTCCTATGCTCTCGCATTTCTTGAGCATCTCCATGCCGAGCACGTCATCACCTGCGGCGGTCACGAGCTCCACATCAACTCCAAGCAGGGTAAGATTGTGAGCGATGTTTCTGGCTACTCCGCCATAGCTCATTTTAATGACGCCCGGGTTTGAATCGCCCGGAATGAGAGGCTTGTAAGGAGTGCCGCCGATGTCAATGTTGGCTGCACCGATAACTACTGCATATCCTTTTTTCATATTATGACTCTTCCTGCTCCTTGATGCGCTGTTTCCAGCATTTATGGCACATTGCCGTGTATCTGTCGTTGCCGCCGAGCACCACCTGGTCGCCCTCGGTGATTATGCGGCCGTTGTCATCAAACCTGGCATTTACAGTCGCCTTGCGGCCGCACTCGCATATCGTTTTGATCTCGGTTATAGAGTCAGCCAGCTCCATGAGCCTCTGCGCGCCGGGGAAGAAGTGGGTCTGGAAGTCTGTGCGGAGACCGAAGCAAAGCACCGGCAGATCATACTCATCGACAAGCCATCTGAGACCGTCTATCTGAGTAGGAGTCAGGAACTGTGCCTCGTCTGCGATTATTACGTCGAAGTCTCCGGCATCGTGGTAAGCCTGAATGATATCGTCATCAGGATGAATCACCTGAGCCCTGTGTTGCAGGCCAATGCGGCTGCGGATAATATCGGCGCCGTCGCGGGTATCAGTACCCGGCTTTATGAGCCAGACAGTCATGCCTTTCTCTTCATAATTGAATTTGGTGGTCAGAGCCTGGGCGGATTTAGAAGATCCCATCGCTCCATACTTGAAATACAGTTTTGCCATTTTGCACCTCCACATCGGTTGTGTGCATATCATTAGTAACAATAATTTTACTACACAATTATATAACGCGCAAAGAAGCATATAGTAAACGTCCTCGAAAGCACGAAGCACTTTCTGCGGAATGTTTACTATATACTTTCTTTGCGCGATCATATATCGCGATCATATTTAAAAAGTATTTTGTTTTTTTTACGGTTATAATATAATTAACGCGGTGGAATCGACGGATTCCGGATTACAAAATATCACTCTAAAGTACTTTAGGAGGATCGTAATGAAGAAATTTCTTGTTTTACTCCTCGCAGCTCTGATGGTATTCTCATTTGCAGCTTGCGGGGGCGGCGGCGGTGGAGATGAAGCTGCAGCTGATGACTCACTGAAGGTCGCAATGGTAACTGACTACGGTGATATCACTGACCAGTCCTTCAACCAGACAACATATGAGGCATGCAAGGCATTCTGTGAAGAGAACGGTATCGACTTCACATATAAGAAACCTGCATCTGACTCCACAGCAGACCGTATTTCTTCGATCGAAGAGGCGATTGAAGAAGGCTATGGCGTAATCGTAATGCCTGGTTACGCATTTGCGGACGCTATCTTTGAGGTAGCTCCACTCTATCCGGACACAAAGTTCGTAGCACTTGACGTAAGTGAAGGCGACCTCACTGCATACGGCGAGAGAGAATTCGATGGACCTAACGTATTCAGCGCTGTTTACCAGGAAGAAATCGCAGGCTACATGGCTGGTTATGCAGCAGTTAAGCTGGGATACACAAAGCTCGGATTCCTCGGCGGAATGGCAGTTCCTGCTGTACAGAGATACGGCCATGGATTCGTTCAGGGTGCTGATGCTGCTGCAGGAGAGGCTGGCGTTGACGGCGTAGAGATCAAGTACGTTTACGGCGGACAGTTCTTCGGCGATGCTGATATCACAGCTGCTATGGACACATGGTACAGCAAGGGCACAGAGTGCGTATTCGCTTGCGGCGGCGGAATCTACACATCCGCAGCTGAGGCTGCTGCAAAGGTTGGCGGCAAGGTCATCGGCGTTGACGTAGACCAGGCCGGCATCATCGACGGAGCTTATGGCGAAGGCATGACAGTCACATCGGCTATGAAGGGTCTCGGAGCTACAGTTAACACACTGCTCGGAGCTATCAAGGACGGCACATGGGATGAGTATGCAGGACAGATCAAGAACCTCGGACTCGTTTCTGAGACACCTGCAGACAACTATGTACAGCTGCCTGAGTCCACACAGTGGGGTGACGGATTCCAGCAGGCTGACTATGAGCAGCTCGTTAAGGAACTCTTCAACGGAGACAGAACAGTTTCGGCTGACACAGAGAAGATCCCTGCAGTTAAGAACATCAAGGTTGATGATCAGGGAGCTATCAAGGGCTAACCTTTAACTCTGACACAAGTCAAATATCTAAGGCGGTTCGCAGCGAACCGCCTTTTTCTTATCATAAAATTTCTATAATTTTATGGCGGATAATAGTATAATAATTATGTATAACTTATTACTAGATGTTAGACGGAGGAATACGGGATTATGGATGCACCTTATGCAATAGAAATGGTGAACATTACCAAACGATTCCCCGGCATCATAGCTAATGACAACATTACGCTGCAGCTGAAGAGAGGCGAGATACACGCCTTGCTTGGTGAAAACGGTGCCGGTAAATCGACCCTCATGTCTGTCCTGTTCGGTCTGTACCAGGCTGAAGAAGGCGTTATCAAAAAGGACGGAAAAGAGGTAAAAATCAACAATCCTAACGATGCGAACGACCTGGGCATCGGAATGGTACACCAGCACTTTAAACTCGTACAGTGCTTCACCGTACTCGAAAACATCATCCTCGGAGTTGAGTCAACAAAGAACGGAATTCTCCAGATGGATGAAGCCAGAGAAAAGGTAAAAGCACTTTCAGAAAAATACGGACTGCAGGTCGATCCTGACGCCAAGATCGAAGATATTACTGTAGGAATGCAGCAGAGAACTGAGATCCTCAAGATGCTCTTCAGAGATAACGAGATCCTCATCTTCGACGAGCCTACTGCCGTGCTTACGCCGCAGGAGATCGAAGAGCTGATGGAGATCATGAAGAACCTCAGAGCTGAGGGTAAGTCGATCCTCTTCATCACGCATAAGCTGAACGAGATCAAGGCGGTTGCTGACAGAGTTACTGTACTCCGCCGCGGCAAATACATCGGAACCGTTGATGTTGCAACGACTTCGAAAGAAGAGATGAGCCGCATGATGGTAGGCCGTGATGTAAACATGGTAGTCGACAAGGAGCCTGCTAAGCCTGGCGATGTTATTCTCAAGGTAGAGAACATGACAGTCGCTTCAAAGCTCCACTCGAACAACGCTGTAAAGAACGTCAGCTTCGAAGTACATGAGAGCGAGATCGTATGTATCGCCGGTATCGACGGAAACGGCCAGACCGAGTTCGTATACGGACTCACAGGCATGGAGCCTCTCGTCGACGGAAAGATCACCCTCTGCGGTGAAGACATTACCAAGGAGTCGATCCGCAAGAGAAGCAGACTGCTGAGCCACATTCCTGAGGACAGACACAAACACGGACTCGTTCTCGACTATCCTCTCGAGTACAACATGGTACTTCAGAGATACTGGCAGCCTGAATTCACATCGAAGGCCGGCTTCCTCAAGAGACCTGAGATCCGCGCATACTCCGAGAGACTCGAGGCTGAGCACGACGTAAGATCGGGCCAGGGCCCAATCACGATCGCAAGAGCCATGTCCGGCGGTAACCAGCAAAAGGCGATCATCGCCCGTGAGATCGACAAGGATCACAAGCTGCTGGTAGCTGTACAGCCGACAAGAGGACTCGACGTCGGAGCTATCGAGGGCGTTCACAGAAACCTCATCAAGGAAAGAGACAACGGAAGAGCCGTACTGCTCATCTCACTCGAGCTCGAAGAGGTTATGAACGTACCTGACAGGATTCTCGTAATGTACGAGGGCGAGATCGTCGGTGAGCTCGATCCTAAGAAGACGACAGTCGAAGAGCTCGGTCTCTACATGGCAGGTGCTAAGAGAAACGTCTTTATCGACGGAAACACGCCAGAAATAGAGGAATCCGAGGTAGTTGATAACGTTAGAGAAGGGAGGGATGCGTAATGAAAGAGAAGAATTTGCTCAAGAACCCGTCCTTCCAGGCAATACTGACATCGCTCGTCTGCATCGTACTCGGTCTGCTGATCGGATTCGTCGTACTGCTGATGATCAATCCGGCCGGCGCGGGTGAAGCTATCAAGACGATCCTGCTCAACTTCCTGACAAGAGCTTCCGCAGCTGCTCAGATGAAGGCTCTCGGTAACACGCTTGCCAAGACCGCACCGCTGCTGATGTGCGCGCTGTCCATCTGCTTCTGCTACAAGGTTGGACTGTTCAACATCGGAGCTCCGGGACAGTATGAGGCCGGTGCCTGCATCGGACTTTATGCCGCTCTCGCATGGCACTGCAACTGGGTGATCTGCCTGATCCTCGCTGCTATCGCAGGAGCTATCGTCGGAGCCATCTCCGGCACACTCAAGGCTTACAGAAACGTTAACGAGGTTATCTCGGGAATCATGCTCAACTGGATCATGCTCTACATGACCAACATGATCCTCTCCAGAAAGGCGGTCAAGGATCCTGCCAGCCCGTACACAATCAAGCTGGCTTCCGGAAACAAGGGTGCTCTGATCCCTTCCGCAGGACTCAACAAGCTGTTTGCCAACAACACAACAGTAACGATTGCGATCCCTCTCGCGATTCTCTTCGCGATACTCATCTGGGTGATCCTTTCGAAGACAAAATTCGGCTACGAGCTGCGTGCTACAGGTTTCAACAAGGAAGCTGCAAAGTATGCCGGAATGAAAGAAAAACAGAATATCATCGTAACGCTGGCTATCGGCGGAGCTCTCGCCGGAATCGGTGCGGCATTCCTCTTCCTCACAGGATATCAGGAATGGTCAACAACACAGACATCTGTACCGGGCATGGGATTCAACGGAATCGCTGCTACATTCCTCGGCGGACTGCATCCGATCGGAACGATCTTCGCATCGTTCTTCATCCAGTCCATCACGGACGGCGGCGCGCTCATCAACAAGTCGGTATATCCTTCGCAGATCTCTGACCTGATCTCATCGATCATCATCTACCTCTGCGGATTCGTACTGTTCTTCAAGTTCGCGCTCAACAACTGGATCAAGAAGAAAGAAAAGAAAGAGGTTTCGAAAGTCGAAGGAGCTGCCGTCAAGGCGGAAGGAGGTGACAAGTAATGGTATTATTACTGCAATATACAATTATTTTCGCCTCGGTACTGTGCCTCGTAGCACTCGGCGGATGCTTCTCTGAGCACTCAGGCGTTATCAACCTGGGCCTTGAGGGCATCATGGTAATGGGAGCTCTCGGCGGAGCTGTAACGATGTTCCTGCTTCCTGCGAGCTCAGCAAAGATAGTCATCGTACTCTGCACAACACTCGCAGCCATACTTGTCGGTATGCTCTTCTCCTGCCTGCTGGCAGTTGCGTGCATCAACTTCAAGGCTGACCAGACCCTCATCGGTACCGCGATGAACCTGCTGGCAACAGCGGCTGCTACAGTATTCGTAAGAGCGATGAACACATCGATCAACCCTGACAACGTATCGACATCGATCCAGTACATCCAGGAGAAGAAAGCTTTCCTGAAGTACTTCGGAAAGTTCGAGTTCAACTGGTTCATGGTAATGGCAGTAGTACTGCTGATCGCATCGTATTTCCTGCTATACAAGACCAAATTTGGTCTCAGACTGCAGGCCTGCGGCGAGAACCCACAGGCTGCTGACTCGGTAGGTATCAACGTATACAAGATGCGCTGGGCAGGCGTACTCATCTCGGGATTCCTTGGCGGACTCGGCGGAATCGTGTACATCACAGCCGGCGTATCCGAGTGGAAATTCGAAATGGGCGTTGCCGGCTTCGGCTTCCTGGCTCTGGCTGTAATGATCTTCGGTCAGTGGAAACCGACCAACATCGCACTTGCAGCGCTGCTCTTCGGACTCTTCAGAGCCCTGTCCAACGTATACACAGGAATCCCATTCCTGGCTGCGATGAACATCCCGAGCACCGTATACAATATGTTGCCTTACATCATCTCACTCATCGTTCTGGCATTCACATCCAAGAACTCCAGAGCGCCGAAGGCAGAAGGTATACCTTACGACAAGGGAATGCGTTAAAAAAAGGTGCCTGTCCCCGGAAGGGGAGACTAACTTTTTACAATCAAGCGGGAGCTTCGGCTTCCGCTTTTTTATATTGTCAATTAATGATAGAATAACTCCAAAGGGCATCGGAACTAGTTAGGGGGATTTATGAATTATAAAAAGAGAATAACTGCGCTGCTTCTGGCTTTGATGATGATTCTCACCATGATGCCTGCAATGGCATTCGCGGATGACGAGAACAATGCTTCCGATGCGGCTATTTTGGATGTCACAAATGAAGAGGCTGCAGTTGAAGAATCACCGGCGGATGAGCCCGTAACTGTTCAGGATGAAACTTCCGGGGAGGCTGCACCGATCGATGAAGAAGTTATCGATGACGCGGATGCAGACGTTTCGGGAGAAGGTCTTGAGGAAGTCTCGTTTGGCGATGACATTGAACCGTCAACTCTTGAGGACGCTGATGCTGAAGAACTCATGGAGGAGTTCTTTCTTTCGGATACACCTGCAGAAGAAGAGCTGGTCCCGATGACGCCGAAGTCAGTAAAGGGTGACAGACTGACGGGAAACAGCCTGAAGTTTTACAATTACTTCAAGTCGATAGTCAACAAAGTATATGCTGCAAACACTACAAGCGCGTCGATGGTCACTACAAAGAAGGTGAAGCTGTCGACCATACTTGGCAAGCGCACGTTCACTGCCAAGGAGCTCGGTGTATCAAGAATCGGATATAAGAAGGGCGGCAAATGGTATGTGGATGATGAAGCGAAGAAGAAGATCAATGCCCTTATCTCTGCGTCTGACTGGGAAACGGCCTGGCCAAAGTTATACACAAGCCTTTTGAGCGACTTGTCCGGTAAGAGCTATTGGGTAGACTGGTATTCGGAGTCAAATCCTAACGGCAAGCATTATCAGTTCATCGTATGGGACTGCCCTTTTAACTATGATTCAACCAAGCTCACTTTCCTCGCAAGCGATACGATAACATTCCGCCTGCCGGTAATTAAGGAGTTCAGATATAACAGCAAAGCATTTTATGCTTCTACCAGCAAGATCAAAAGCGCGACGACTGCAAAGAATAAAGCGAAATCGATAGTGACGGCATTCGACAATGTAGTGAAGGACTTCTATAGTTATGATTTTACGCCGGAGCAGGTGGACTGCATCAGAATGCTCAACTATTGCGAAAAGATAGCAGAGCTTAACACCTACGATCATGAGGCAGCTGATTACAATTCAAGTAATAAAGGCGGACCGTGGAGTATGATCCCGGTGTTCGACAACGACCCAAACACCAATGCCGTGTGCTCAGGTTACGCGAGGGCTTTTAAATATCTTTGTGACCTCAGCACCTTTAACAGTGACTGGATCGACTGTCAGATAGTATCGGGCGATGCCAGTGGAGCACATATGTGGAACACCGTCAGGATGCATGACGGCAAAAACTATCTTGTCGATCCTACCTGGATAGACAGAGACTCTACAGATATTGTCGACCTGGAGTGGTTCCTCAGGGGAGCAACACAGGGAGATGCAAAGTCATTCACCATATCATGCAATTATAACGGCAACAACTATGAATACTCGCGTGAGTATGATGACTGGGTGGTCAAGACTTTCGCTCCTGAGGAGAGAAGGCTGTCGGACAGAAGCTATTATGACTGGCTGAACGAAGCTATTGCAGTGGTGCCTATAACTCTTAAAAAGCCGGTTCTCAAGGCTCCGGCCAGAGGCAAAGGCTCGTTCACGGCCAAGTGGTATAAGGTCTCGGCATTCAATGCTCTGTATGTGGACGGATATCAGATACAGTACAGCACTAAGAGCAGCATGAGCGGTGCCAAGAAAGTGACGGTAAAAGGCTATGCCAGGATGTCACGGACAATTAAAAAGCTAAAGAGAAACAAGAATTACTATTTCAGAGTGCGCAGCTATGCGAAGCTGGGTAAAAAGACGTATTACAGCCCATGGAGCGCAAAGCGTAAGGTGAAGACAAAATAGGAGGATCTTGGATATGGAGACAAAAGACATTCTTAAGTACGTAGACCACACTCTGCTCGCGCAGACAGCGAAGTGGGAAGACATCAAAGCGCTGATCGATGACGGAATCAAGTACGAGACCGCAAGCGTATGTATCCCACCGGGGTATGTTGCTCAGGCAAGGGAGTACATCGGAGCAAGGCTTCCGATCTGCACAGTCATCGGATTCCCTAACGGCTACAACACAACAGCCGTAAAGGCTTTCGAGACAAGCGACGCACTCGATAACGGCGCTGATGAGATCGACATGGTAATCAACATCGGCTGGGCTAAGGACGGCAGATGGGACGACATCGAAAACGAGATCCGCACACTCAAGGAAATCTGCGGTGATCATATTCTTAAAGTCATCATCGAGACATGCATGCTGACTGAAGAAGAGAAAGTGAAGCTCTGCGAGATCGTTACATTCGCGGGAGCTGACTTCATCAAGACTTCGACAGGATTCGGCGGCGGCGGAGCTACATTCGAAGACGTTGAGCTGATGGTGAAGAACGTCGGCGAAGGCGTTAAGGTAAAGGCTTCGGGCGGAATCAGCGGACTCGAGGATGCTGAGAAGTATCTGGAGATAGGCGCTAAGAGGCTCGGCACCAGCAGAGTCGTAAAAGCGGCAAAAGCAGCTGAAAAATAAAATATAACTACAATTTTCGAAATATCTTTATATTAATTACGGAAAAGAGGTACTTCAAATGGTAGATTACACAGAAGGCGGAGGCTATCAGTATCACGTTGGATTAAGACCTGGAGACGTCGGTGAGTATGTAATTCTCCCTGGCGATCCGCACAGAGTGCCAAAAATCGCAGCATATTTTGATAACGCTGAGAAGGTTGCTGACAGCCGTGAGTACGTAACTTATACAGGATATCTTGACGGGGTCAAGGTAAGCTGCACCAGTACAGGTGTAGGCGGACCGTCCGCATCGATCGCGCTCGAAGAGGTGGCGAATGTTGGCGGAAAGACCTTCATCAGAGTAGGTACATGCGGAGGCATGGATCTCGACGTAAAGGGCGGAGACATCGTAGTAGCTACCGGAGCGGTCCGCATGGACGGTACTTCAAAGGAGTATGCTCCTATAGAATATCCGGCTGTTCCTGATGTAACTGTCGCAGCTTCGCTCGTAAGAGCAGCACAGAAGCTCGGCGCTCCTTATCATACGGGAGTCGTTCAGTGCAAGGATGCTTTCTACGGACAGCACATGCCGGAGGCTCTGCCTAACAGCTATGAGCTGATAAATAAATGGCAGGCTTGGCTCAGACTCGGATGCAAGGCATCGGAAATGGAATCTGCGACCCTCTTCATCGTTGGCGCATACCGCAGAGTCAGAGTAGGATCGTGCTTCCTTGTAGTTGCAAACCAGGAAAGAGAAAAGGCAGGTCTGCCGAATCCGCAGGAGCACGACACAGACCTTGCTATCCGTTGTGCAATCGAGGCTATCCGCATGATGATAGCTGAAGACAAGGCAAACGCAGAAAAGGAAGGTAAATAAATGGGCAAGAGAGTTTTCTGGATAGTGCTCGACAGCGCGGGCATAGGCGGAGCTCTGGATGCAGCGGATTTTGGCGATTTCGGAGCCGATACATTCGGCAGCTGCTATAAAAGCGGCGAGCTGGATGTGCCAAACATGAAGAAAATGGGCCTTATGAACATTGCCGGCACCTCGTTCTACGATCCGCAGGACGAGATCAACGGCTGCTTCTGCCGCATGCACGAGAAATCGCGCGGCAAGGATACAACCGTAGGCCACTGGGAGATGGCAGGCATGGTTTCGCCAAAGCCGCTCCCGACATATTACGAAGGATTCCCGCAGGAGATACTCGACAAGCTCTCCGCGGCTACAGGCAGGGGCATAGTCTGCAACAAGACTTACTCGGGCACTGACGTAATTCGCGATTACGGCAAGCATCACGTGGAGACAGGTGATCTTATCGTATACACAAGCGCGGACAGCGTGCTTCAGATAGCGGCTCACGAGGACGTTGTGCCTATCGAGGAGCTCTACGACATCTGCCACAAGGCCAGAGAGATAATGCAGGGCGAGCACGGAGTCGGCCGCATCATCGCAAGGCCATTCGAGGGCGAGTGGCCATATAAGCGTACGGTCAGACGCCACGACTACAGCCTGCAGCCGCCTCGCGAAACAGTGCTGGATGCCTTGAAAAAAGAGGGCTTCCTCACGATCGGCGTCGGCAAGATCTACGATATCTTCGCAGGCAAGAGCGTGATGTTCAGCTACTCCAACAAGGGCAACGAGGCCAACATGGTAAGGACCATAGACCTGGCGGATGCAGACTTTGAGGGACTCTGCTACGTGAATCTGGTAGATACAGACATGATCTACGGCCACAGAAGGGACATCCCGGGCTACACCAAGGCTCTCAACACTGCAGATAAGCAGTTCGGCGAGCTGATGGAAAAGATGGGACCGGACGACATACTGATGGTTACAGCCGACCACGGCTGCGATCCGGGATACAAGGGCACCGACCACACACGCGAGGACGTTCCTTGCCTAGTATGGGGACCATCGCTCAAGAAGGGCGTAGACCTCGGCACCCGCGATACATTCGCAGACATGGCAGCTACGATCGCCGAGTACTTCGGTATCGACTACCGCGGTGACGGATCTTCGTTCCTCGCTGAGATCACTGAATAATTAGGAAGGTACATAGTTAATCATGGCAGATACGATTGCTGCGATTTCAACAGCGCCCGGTGAGGGCGGAATAGGGATTGTAAGGGTCAGCGGCCCTGAAAGCGAGAGCCTCATGAAGAGGCTCATGCTTTCATGTCCCGAAAATATAGAACCGAGGCATGCTTACCTCGGCAAGATAGTAAAAGACAGCGCGGATACGAAAGCCGAAGTTATCGATGAGGGCATATTCCTCTTCATGAAGGCTCCGGCTTCGTACACCGGCGAAGACATGCTTGAGATACAAGGCCACGGCAGCAATGTTTCGCTCAGAGCGATACTCGCTGCTATACTCGATTCGGGTCTTCAGGATGTGAGGATGGCTGACCCGGGAGAGTTCACCAAGCTCGCTTTTCTGAACGGCAAGATGGACCTCTCACAGGCCGAAGCTGTCATCGACATCATCAAGGCAAAAAGCGACCTGTCCCTTGAAATTGCTGAGGGACAGCGTGCGGGCAGGCTTAGCGAAAACATTCAGGACATACGTGACGCACTGATTGATGTGCTGGCGCAGATGGCTGTGGATATCGACTATCCGGATGAGGATTACGAGGTAGGAAACGATGATTATGGCGAGCTCATCGACCGGCTCAGATGGGTGCACTCGGATGTTGAGGAGCTCCTTGATACCGTGCGCATCGGAAGGATCGCCCGCGAAGGCGTCAGGGCTGTCATCGCAGGTAAGCCTAATGCCGGCAAGAGCTCACTGATGAATGCGATACTCGGCGAGGGCCGCGTGATTGTCACGGACGTGCCGGGTACAACGCGCGATACTGTCGAAGAGAGCGCTTCGATGGGCGGAGTTCCTATCGTGCTGGTCGACACTGCCGGACTGCATGACTCCGATGATAAGGTAGAGAAGATCGGCATCGAGAAGACGACGCATGCCATCGCAGGCGCGGATCTGGTGATTCTGGTGTTTGATGGCAGTCAGCAGCTCGATGAAGAGGACGATCACGTCATCTCATATGTGGAAAACATGAGCAGCGACAACATCCTTGTCGTTATAAACAAGGAGGATCTCGGCAGATCGATCACTGAAGAGGCTATTCTTGAAAAACTTCCGGGCGTGAGGATAATCAGTACATCGCTCATTGGCAAGGGGGCCGTCGAAGCTGCAAAGAAGGTATCGGAGTCGATTGGGGAAATGCTCAATCTCGGCAAGATCAATGTGCAGGAGATGAATATTGTCACGAACGAGAGGCACGTTCATCTTCTGAGGAAAGCTTCGATAGATATAGACGATGCCATCAACATGCTGCAAAACGGTGAACCTGTTGAAGTTGCTGAGCTTTCGGCTCATTACGCATACGAGGAACTGGGCAAGATAATCGGTGAAGAAGTAGGCGATGAGATACTCGATACAGTCTTCAGCAAGTTCTGCCTGGGGAAATAATAATTGATGAATAGTATAAAAGATAAATTTGATGTAATAGTTATAGGAGCCGGCCATGCAGGATGTGAGGCCGGCCTTGTTTGCGCGCGCCTGGGAATGAAGACTGCGATGTTCTGCACGGATATCGATTCGGTCGCCATGATGCCATGCAATCCGTCAATCGGCGGAACAGGCAAAGGACATCTGGTACGCGAGGTGGATGCTCTCGGCGGAGAGATGGGACTCAATATCGATAAAACCTTCATCCAGTCAAAGATGCTCAACACTTCTAAGGGCCCTGCGGTGCACTCACTGAGAGCGCAGGCGGACAAGGAGAAGTATCATCAGGAGATGCTGAAGACCATTCGCGGCCAGGAGAATCTGGAGCTTATCGAAGACGAAGTCACAGAAATGCTTCTTTCAGAACGCAGTGATTGCAACGATTCCGGAAAAGCTGTGGAAAAGTTTGTCAGGGGAGTCAGAGCTGCATCGGGCAAGGAATACGCATGCGACGCGGTGATATTCTGCACCGGAACTTTCCTTGCAGGCAAAATCTTCATCGGCGACGACATACGCATATCCGGCCCTTCAGGACTCAGACCGGCGACAAAGCTGGGAGACAATCTCAGGGAGCTCGGATTCCCTATCAGAAGATTCAAGACAGGAACCCCTGCCAGGATGCACAAGGATACGCTCAATTACGATGCGATGACCGAGCAGAAGGGCGATGAAAAGATCGTTCCGTTCAGCTTCCTTAATGAGGACAAAGAATATGACATCGACCAGATCAGCTGCTGGTTGTCGTACACAAACGAGACTACACACAAGATCATTCTTGATAATATAGAAAAATCGGCTATGTACTCCGGAAACATTGTCGGAGTCGGCCCGAGATACTGTCCGTCTATCGAAGACAAAGTATCGCGATTTAAAGACAGAAAGAGACATCAGCTTTTCGTAGAGCCGGAGGGATTAGACACTGATCTGATGTATATTCAGGGCATGAGCTCCAGCCTGCCTGAGGATGTGCAGCACGCATTTTACGCAACCATTCCGGGGCTTGAACATGCTGAAATTCTAAGCCCTGCGTATGCGATTGAGTACGATTGCGTAGATCCGCTTTCGCTTAAGCCAAGCCTTGAAAGCAAGCTGGTTGAAGGCATGTTCTGTGCCGGTCAGTTCAACGGTAGCTCGGGGTATGAAGAGGCTGCGGCCCAGGGACTGCTCGCCGGCATAAATACAGTATGCAAACTCAGGGGAAAGGAGCCGCTCGTGCTTAGGCGCGACCAGGCATACATTGGAGTACTTATAGACGATCTGGTCACCAAGGGGACCAATGAGCCTTACCGCATAATGACTTCGAGGGCTGAATACAGACTCCTTCTTAGACAGGACAACGCTGACAGAAGACTTACTGAGATCGGTTACGAATACAGGACTGTAACTGAGGAGAGGTATAGAAGATATCTTCAGAAGAAAGAACGGGTCGATTCAGAGGTAGCCAGGCTCAGATCTAAGCGCGTTGATATAGATACGTTCAGGAAGTTCCTATATGAGCATGAGATCCGCCGCGCGGAAGCAGCTTGCGGGGATGATCCTGAAAAGCTCGAGCAGCTCGAAAGAAAGAAAAAAGAACTGGAAGAGACTGCAAATCAGTGCTTTGCGGATATTTTAAAGAGACCTGCGATCTATTATAACGACCTGGAAGATATAGATGATGAGACCCGCCCTGCCCTTACTGAGAATGAGAAGACAGAGGTAGAGGTAATACTCAAGTATGATGGTTATATCCAGAAGCAGATCAATGAGGTGGAAAAGCTCAGAAGCCTTGAGGATAAGAAGCTCAGCGATAATCTCGACTACAATTCAATTGGCGGGTTGAGACTCGAGGCCAGACAGAAGCTTTCAGATATCCGCCCTATCACTGTCGGCCAGGCAAGCCGAATAAGCGGAGTGTCGCCTGCAGATATAAACGTATTGCTTGTATATCTTGAAAAAGAAATGAGAAGACGATGAATTACAGTCTTTTCAAGTGACGCGCTCACCCGCTCCGTCGACGGGAATGCCATCTCGTTCGGCCTTGCTTCGCGGGGAACGGCTCTGACGCTTCGCTTGCGAGACTCGTTCCTAGCCGCTCAGCTGCGGTCTCTCTCGGGCATTCCGAGCGTCTCCTACGCGACGCTCGCTTATCGCTTGAAAAGACTGTACTTTGCTCTTTACTGATTTATTAACTATGAATACAAAGTCTATTGATATAACTAATAAATTGAAGGATAAATACGGTGAGGAGAAGACTTCTGCTCTTCTCTCCTATCTTGATTTGGTGCTTGAAAGGAATGAGCATATCAATCTTACTGCTGTAAGGGATCGCGATGAGGCTCTTGTAAAGCATGTGCTCGACTCCCTTTCAATTACCGATCTTCCGGAGTATAAGGAAGCAAAGAAAATAATTGATGTTGGCACGGGTGCAGGCTTCCCGGGCGCTTTGCTCGCTATTGTAAGCCCTGAAAAAGAATTTGTACTCCTCGACTCTACTCTTAAAAGGCTGAGAGTAATTGACGAGTTCGCTGATACTTTAAACATTTCTAATCTAAAGACGGTGCATGCGCGTGCTGAAGAGATCGCAAAGAAGCCAGGCTTCAGCGAGGCCTTTGATGTATGCGTATCCAGAGCCGTTGCCAATCTTGAAAAGCTTTCGGGATGGTGCCTCCCTTTCGTCAGAAAAGGCGGAGCTTTCATAGCTTATAAGGGAGAGAACTACGAAGAAGAGCTTACACAGGCAGCAAAGGCACTTAAGCGTAATAAAGCCGTTCTAAACAGAGTTGAATCCTATAAGGATGTGCCGGAAGAGATCTCCGGACATGTATTGATGATAATTGATAAATAAACCCCCTTCTTTTTTATAGTATTAAAGGTTCATACCAAACTGCGCAAAAGTAGCGAAAACATGCTATTTTTAGCGCTTTTTTCTTTGTTTTTTTACTGAGCAAATCATTGAAAGAATGGCTCGTCCAAGCTATAATAAGAACACGCGTTCAGGAGGGGCGTATGAAGATTACACTTACTTCTAAAGTGCAAATATATCCAAATGAGGATTCCCGAATAGTTCTGATGGATACTATGCGTGCATATCGAGATGCATGTAATTTTGTATCGGCTTTTGTTTTTTCTAATCAAACCTTAGACTTAAGGGAATTGCAGCAAAATTTGTACTATGATCTTAGAGATAGATTTGGCCTTAGATCGCAGATGGCAATATCGGTTCTAAGATCGGTACGAACATGCTATAAAGCCCGGGATGCTAGAAGTAATGAATGGTCATGCATTAGATTTACTAAACCACAGATTGATCTGATATGGAATAGAGATTATTCCATAACAAAAGGCTTTTTTTCGATCAACACTCTTGAAGGGCGAATAAAAGTTCCTCTCGAAAACACGGTTTTTCCTAATGGTAAATTCGGAACAGCTAAGTTGACGTTTCGTCACAACAAGTTCTACTTAAATATACCGGTCACCATGGAAAGACCTGATATAAGCTTTGCTGATATAAATTGCGTTGTTGGAATTGATAGAGGGGTTCGTTTTCTTACTACGATATATGACAGCTATGGGAAAACAACTTTTGTCTCAGGTGCTGATTATAGGAAGAAGAGAGAACATTACTATGAATTAAGACAACAACTCCAACAGGCTGGTACATCATCCTCAAGAAGAAGACTAAAGGCAATTGTTCAAAGAGAAAACCGTTGGATCAATGACCTAAATCATTGTATTAGTAAGGCACTCGTTGAAGCATACCCCAGAGGAACGCTGTTTGTGCTAGAAAATCTTAAAAACATTCAAAAAACGTTCTCAATACTTACCACAAAACAGGGGTACGTTCTTGAAAAATGGCCATACTTTGATCTTGAGCGAAAGATAGTTTATAAAGCAGCATTAAGAGGACAAATGGTTATTAAAGTTGATCCTGCATATACTTCGCAAACATGTCCTCTTTGTGGCAGAAGAAATAAGCAAAGCAGAATTAGAAATAAGCATCTGTTCAAATGCACTGCATGCAGATATGAAACCAACGATGACAGAGTTGCTGCTATTAATCTGTACAGCAAGGGAATGCAGTACCTGGTACAGTCCGGAGAGAGCATGCCTCTCTTCGGTGGGGCACGATCAATTGTCCCTGATGCGATGCCAGTTTTAGAATGTCCATTTTGACTAAACGGCAACGCAAGCCTGGCAGTCACTTTAGAACCGGCGAGACTGATAGGCGGTTGATGTGGAACATTCGCAATGTTTCACAAGAAACATTGCGGGGGTGTCCGTTTATGTCTGAAACTGCGCAATGTTTCACAAGAAACATTGTGAGAGTGTCCAATTGTGTCAGGAATTTTGTGCAATGTTTCACAAGAAACATTGCTGCTCTATCTCAATATATTGTGGTCGTTTCAGTTTAGAAACGCAATTTGTATTATGCATTTATTAAAGGCCACCAAAATCACCGAATCTCCACAGAAAAGCCACATAAGATGTAGATAAATCAACGGAATTGGGAGTATAATACACGGAAGTGTTTAATCGGGAACTATGTCCCGCAGGAGGTAATTAATGGGCAAGGCTATTGCTATTTTTAATCAAAAGGGCGGCGTCGGTAAAACGACAACAAACATCAATCTCGCAGCGTGTCTGGCACGCAGGGGCAAGAAGGTCCTTATGGTGGACATCGATCCGCAGGGAAATACTACCAGCGGTATCGGCATCCGCAAGAGGACTCTCAAATCTACCCTCTACGATGCTCTCATTGACACGGACTTCGATGTCAGAAAAGCCGTTCTGCCAACAAATACGGAGAACCTTTTCCTCATCCCTGCAAGCGTTGATCTTGCCGGTGCTGAGGTAGAATTGGCCCAGCTTGAGGGCCGCGAGCGCAGACTTAAGAGAGTCATTGACGCAGTCAGGGAAGACTATGACTACATACTGGTCGATTGCCCTCCTTCTCTCGGAATTCTGACAATCAACTCGCTCACAGCAGTTAACAGCGTTCTCATCCCTATCCAGTGCGAATTCTACGCTCTTGAGGGTGTCAGCCAGCTCATAAGCACAATTGAAAAGGTAAAAGAAAGACTGAACCCGGGCCTTTACATCGACGGAGTAATACTGAGCATGTTCGACGGAAGAACAAACCTCTCGCAGGCTGTTGTTGCAGACGTCAGAAACTTCTTCGGTCCGGCCATGTATCATACGATAATCCCTAGAAATGTAAGGCTTGCAGAAGCTCCGAGCTTCGGTAAACCGATCATAGATTATGACCCTAAAGCACAGGGCGCGAAAGCATATCAGGAATTCACAAAGGAATTTCTGGCCAGAGAGAGAGCAAGAAAGAGAGCGAAATAATAATGGCCAAGAAAGCAGGACTGGGGAGAGGACTAGACGCGCTCTTTGCTGACGCGGCCCCGGTAGAGGAGAAACAGGCTCCACCATCCTCAAAAAAAGAAGCAGGAACGAGTGAGAGCGAAGACAGAGTTCTATACATAGACATAAACGACATCAGACCGAACAGCGCACAGCCGCGTAAAAACTTCGACGAGGTTAAGCTCGGTGAGCTGTCCAGCTCCATCAAGGCAAACGGCGTTATCCAGCCTCTTATCGTAAGAGAAAGTTCCACTGGGTACGAGCTGGTAGCCGGTGAAAGAAGATGGCGCGCAGCCAGAATGTCGGGATTGAGAACAGTTCCGTGCATTGTCAGAAACTTTGATGACAAGCAGAACGCCATCGTAGCAATCATCGAAAACATGCAGCGTGAAGACCTCGATCCTATCGAAGAGGCGCTCGGACTGAAGTCGATGACCGAGAAATACGGTTTCACGCAGGAGCAGGTGTCGGCCTCGCTCGGAAGGAGCCGTACATATATCACGAACAGCATCAGGCTGCTCAAACTTCCGGAAGAAATACAGCAGTACGTGTCCAGCGGACAAATGTCTGCTGCTCACGGAAGGACTATCATAAACATCCCTGACAAGGCAAAGCAGAAAGAGATCGCGGATAAGATTATCCGAAACGATCTGTCCGTAAGGGCTACCGAAAGGCTTGCCGAAAAGGTCAAGGATGAGCTTAGACCGGAGCGCAAGAAGCGCAAAAAGAAAGTTTCAGAAGCTGACAAAGAGAAGACTGCAGAAATCGCTGCAGTTGAAAGAGAATTGATGACTCTCCTGGGCACTAAGGTGCAGATCACGGGAGACGAGAGTAAGGGAAAGATCGAGCTCGAGTATTACAGCCTCGATGAGCTGAACAGACTTATCGACGCTTTGAGGGATGCCTTCAAGTAGAGAGGAGAAGTCATGGACAATCAATACATCAGCAAGCTTCCGCTGCCCGCCTGTACTGTCGATACCGATGGAATAATATCCGGAGCAAATCCGCTCATGAAGAACGTATTCCTCTATGAGGACATAGTCGGATACAACTTCTTTACTATGACGGGCTACAAGCGTGACCAGCTGCTGAAAGCCAACGAGGGAGAGGTTATCCTTGAACGAAACGGCAAGATTTTCAAGCTTTGGGTCAATGAGGAAGCGAAAGAGGACGAAGAAATAGTCGTTTTCTTCGACGAAGCGACTGCGAGAGTGTCCTTTGAGAGCAAGCTCGAGAGCGAAAGAGCGGCAATCGTATACATCAACATCGATAACTACGATGAGCTGATCGCGAGCTCCCCTGAAGATCTCAGAAGACTCATCCCGGCGCAGATCGACGGACTCCTGCGTAAGTGGGGAGACTCGTATAAATCGCCGGTAATCAGCACGTGGGACGACAGGTACGTCATGTACACTACAAGCGGACAGCTGAAGAAGATGATTGAGGAAAACTTCAGCGTTCTCGACGAGGTAAGGAACCTCGAGTCGAAGATCGACTTTCCGGCATCTGTCAGTATCGGTATAGGAATATCCAATATCTCGCTGATAGAGTCGACGGAGCTTGCGGAAGCGGCTCTGGAGCTCGCTCTGGGACGCGGAGGCGATCAGGCTGTAGTAAAGACCGACGATGGTACACGCTACTATGGCGGAACGCTCCAGTCCCTCGAGAAGAACAACCGCAGCAAGCCGAGAGTCATCGCTCATGCTATGAAGGCTCTCATCGAAGATGCTGACAAGGTGTTCATCATGGGCCACAAATGGCCTGACATGGATGCGTTTGGCTCGGCACTCGGCGCAAGCGCGATCTGCAGCTTCCTGGATAAGGATTCCTACATAGTCATGGACAAGCACAACGAGGCGCTTGACACCATCTATGACAAGGTTGCAGATACTGAAAAATACAACATTATCAAGACTGAGAAGGCGCTCAGGATGGTGACTGACATGTCGCTGCTCATCATCGTAGATACCAACAGACCGATGCTGGTAGAGTGCTCTGAGCTGGCAGACGCATGCAAAACAAGGGTCGTCATCGACCACCACAGACTGACAGCGGATTCGTATCAGAACTCGGCAGTCGCTTACGTGGAAAGCTATGCGTCGTCGGCAAGCGAGCTCATGGCGGAGTTGATGCAGCACTTCTCGCAGAAGCGTTTCATTACTAAACTCGAGGCGGAGGCGATGCTGGCAGGCATCATGGTGGACTCCAACAACTTCAGCGGAAGGACCGGAGTAAGAACCTTTGAAGCGGCATCGTGGCTGAAGCGCGGAGGCGCAGACACCACCGAGGTAAAGAAGTTCTTCCAGGTAAGACAGGAAGACTTTCTTGCCAAGGCGAACGCAATTGCGGGAGCGGAATTCACTCCTGAAGGAGTCGCGTACGCCATAACAGAGGGCACAACAAACAACACGCAGATAATAAACGCACAGGTCGCTGACGAGCTGATGACGGTAAAGGATACCAAGGCAGCGTTCGTTCTGGGAAGAAACCTCAGAGGCCAGACCGTAGTAAGCGCAAGGTCTCTGGGCGATATCAACGTACAGACGCTGATGGAGAAACTCGGCGGAGGCGGACACTTTACTTCTGCCGCGGTGCAGACTGACGATCCACTGGCGGAGGTTCTGGCCCGCATAAAGAAGGGCGTCAAGGAAGCCTTCGACAAGGAAGAAGAAGAGCGCAGACGCACCCTCAGCAAGACCCAGGAAATAGAACTGATCAGATGATCCGGAAGTACGGAGGGAAATATAATGGAAGTCATTTTGAAGAAGGACGTAAAGGGAACAGGCAAGGCCGGTGATGTGGTAAAAGTGAGCGACGGTTATGCGCGCAACAAGCTGATACCGGGAGGACTTGCTGTAGAGGCTACTCAGGCAAACAAGAAGGCCATCGAGAGAGAAAAGCAGAAAGCCAAGGAGAAGTACGAGGCTGACAGAGCTACTGCTCAGGAGCTCGCAAACAGCTTCCAGGACAAGATCGTAGTCGTAAAGACCAAGGTCGGCGACAACGGCAGACTCTTCGGTGCCATCACTTCAAAGGATATCGCCGAAGCTATCAAAGAGCAGACCGGCAAAGAAGTGGACAAGAGAAACATCGTGCTCGACAAACCTATCAAAGAGACGGGCGTTGAAACCATTGAAATCAAGCTGTTCCAGGATATAAGAGCTAAAGTCGTCTTAAAGATCGAAGGCGGAAAGTAAAAGATGGACGAAGAAAGAAAAGACGTGCTGCTTCCGCCGGTAGACATAGATGCCGAGAAAGCGGTACTGGGATCCATGCTCAAAAACCAGGATGCCAGGGCCGACGTCAACGCCATGCTCAGACCCGATGACTTCTATCTCAAGGAGCATCAGGAAATCTACAAGACCATGCTCGAAATGGATCAGAGAGGCACCGGCATCGACATCACCACGGTGTATTCAGCGCTGAAGCAGAGAAAGACCGCCGACATGGTGGGCGGCATCACATATCTGAGCAGACTGATGGACGAGGCCATCGTTCCTTCGAATGCCCGCTATTATGCCGAGACGGTCGCTGATAAGTCCAAGATGAGACAGCTCATCACTGAGGCGGAGTCCATCAGGGACGCCGCATACTCGCAGGAGCTGCCGCCTGAGGACATTCTCGACAGCGCCGAGCAGCGCATCCTCGAAATCGCTCACAAGGCGCAGCGCAGCAGATACGTAGATATCAACGATGTTATCTTTGAGAACATAAAGCAGCTGCAGGAGATCGAGAAGCACGGAAACGACAAGGGCATTCCTACTGGATTCAGGGACGTCGACAAGATCCTCGGAGGATTCCAGAAGACAGACCTTATTATCCTGGCCGCCAGACCGGGTGTCGGAAAGACGGCGTGGGCGCTCAACGTGGCTGTAAATGCGGCTTCGGCCGGCAAAAAGGTAATGGTGTTCAGCCTTGAGATGGCCAACACACAGCTCGGCGAGAGACTTCTGTCCATGACTTCGAGCGTGCCTCTCGAGCACATCCATAAGGGTGAGATCTCGATGGAGGAGTGGGAAGACCTCTCCGCCGCACAGGACAGTTTTTACGGACTCGACATGGTTATCGACGAGTCGTCGGTGATCACTCCGGTTGAGATGAAAAACAAATGCCGCCGATTCAAGCAGGAGAAGGGCGACCTCGATCTGGTCGTGATCGACTACCTGCAGCTCATGAGCATGGGCGGCTACAGAATAGAGCAACGTGAAAAAGAGATCGCTGCGATCACAAGATCTATAAAGATCATGGCCAAGGAGCTCGACTGCGCTGTAGTGCTGTTGTCACAGCTCTCCAGAGGTCCGGAGCAGCGCGGAGGCGACCACATGCCTAAGCTGTCAGACCTGAGAGACTCCGGTGCTATCGAGCAGGACGCTGACGTCGTAATCTTCCTTAAGAGAGACGACTACTACAGCTCCGAGGACGAAAGAGCCAATATTGACGAGAACACAGGTCTCACCTGCGCCGTCAACATAGCGAAGCACAGAAACGGTCCTGTCGGAATAGCTTATCTGACATGGATCCCAAGATACGTAAAATTCGGCAACATGGCGAGAGAGTAAAACCATGGCAAAAGTCAAAATGTCAATCGACAAGGGAAGGGACATTTTCCTGCACAGAACGAAGGTCGAGAACCTCTTCATCAGTGAGTATCTGCCGGACGCTCCGGGAGACTATGTTAAGGTGTTTCTCTTCGGCCTGATGTACGCGCAGTACGAGCTCAAGCCTAACAGAACCGAGCTCGCTAAGCTGCTCGGACTCAGCGAGACCGAGATCGAAGAAGCCTGGATCTACTGGGAATCCAGAGGTCTGGTGAGGATCGAAAGAGAAAAAGACGCCAACAACGAGGACGTCAGCAGCATAATCTTTATCAGGAAGATCGAGGAGCTGTACGGAAAGGCGTCTGAGCAGCAGACTGTCAGCACAGCAGCGGAAGCCGGCGACAATGATGAGGTCCCTCTGTATGTTTCGATCGACAGCATGGAATTCGATGATGCGCTGAACAGCAAGCTCATCGACACCAGGCTGCGCGATCTCTACAACAAATATGAGATCACTACGGGAAGGACCACCTCCAGGCAGGAGAGAGAAAAAATTGATAATGCGATCAGAGTCTACGGCATCGAGCCTGAGATATTTGACTTCGCAATCGACTACTGTGCCGACCTCGAGAAATACAGCATAGACTATATCTACAAGGTAGCTCTCAGATGGACCGAAGAAGGCTGCCACACTGTCGAGGAGGCAAAGAGACTGCTCGACAAGCATAGCCGCAGGAACGACTGTTACAGGCAGGTGTTCAAGGCCCTGGGATTCAACAGGCTGCCTGCTCCTATAGACCGCGAGATCATGGACAAGTGGTTCGACGGCATGAACTGCTCGCTGGCGGAGGTGCTCGACGCATGCTCTGCTGCAGCGGGTTTAAGGGAGCCGAACCTTAAATACGTAAACAAGGTGATAGAAAACCGCCGCCTTGAGAAAGGCGGTATCAACACCAGAAAGCCGAATGACAGTAATCAGAATGGTTCCGCCGATCCGGCGGCCGTCGAAGAAGGAAGTCCGGTCAGCCGCAAGGTGCTTGCCGACTACTACGAATATATAAGGGGAGAAGATGAAAAAGCGCGCGAAGCGCGCAAGACAGAGGTCCTCAGAAATGTACCGGGCATGAAGGAGATCTTCGAGGCGGAGGGCAGCGTCAACTCAAGGATGCTCTCGCTGCGACCGGGAGCCGACAATCTCGACACACGACAGAGACTGAGGGCTGAAAGAATAGCTATAGAGGAAAGCAGAAAACAGCTCCTCATCGAGAACGGTTATCCGGGCGACTATCTTGCGAGAAAGTACAGATGCAACATATGCAAGGATACCGGATACACAGATGAGGGAATGGTGTGCAGCTGCTGCAGGGAACGCGCTGCGGAAGCGTATAAATGGCACACGGATAAAGAAAAGGCGTAAATGACATATAACGAAACAGAAGATAAAACATTAAATACAGAAATAGAACCGGAAGTCGAAGAAGACACTCAGCCCATGCTCGATGATGATCAGATAAGAGCAGCGGCTTTGGCATACGCGAAATACCTCACCGACAAGGGACTCGCTCCGGGTGATGCGACCTTCGTGGAGCCTGAAGAGCTCCTTCCGGAGGATGAAGACTCATCCGAAGAAGCTCAGGCAGAAGAGGCGAAGGAAACTGAAAAGCCTGCAGATGCCCCTGCTGAGGACGAAGCGCAGACAGACGGAAAGACTGAAGAGAAGAAAAAAGAGGACAAGCGCAGCGCGGCTAAAAGGGCTGCAGATCTTAAAAAGATAGAAAAGCGCCGGAAGGCCAAGGCCAGAAACAAGGAAAAGTTCCTCAAGAGCGGCAAGGATCCTCTCGCGTCCGTAATGAACCTGCACGATAAGGTACAGGACGGCATCGACGGAGCACTTAGCACAGTTGGCAGAGATGTAATCAGGGGTGCCCACAAGATCTCCTCCACATACAAGGCAACGAGGCGCGGTATCGGAATCGCCATCCTCGTCACGGGTCTGCTGGTCGCAGGAATCCTCATAGTATTCGACTATTTCACAGTCTATGAGTATGCGTATAACGGCAAGGTGCTCGGATACGTTAAGGATCAGGAGGAGGTCACAGACGTTCTCGATGTTGCGGGCAGACAGCTCACAACAAACAGCAGCACTGAGGCTGATGTAAAGTTTGTGGCCAATCAGAACGTCACGTTCAATCCGGTCGACGGCAGAGGAAAGAGTACCGACGACTCCGACACGGTAGTCAACAAACTCATCTACATGACAGATATCGAGACCGAGGCGTACGCGGTATACGACGGCAACAAGGTCGTAGCCATTGTGAAGGACCAGAATGATGCCGACTCGCTGCTGCTGCAGACGAAGGCCGATCTCTCGACTCCGGACCGCGGAATGGAAGTCGTGTCTTCGGAATTCATAAACGAGCTCTCCGTGAAGCCTGTCAACGTGCTCCTCGGAAGCGTGCAGAGCAATACGGCTGCTCAGAAGCAGATGACCAACGGCGGCGAGATGAACACCTATCACATCATCGAGGACGGCGAGACTATTCAGAGCCTGGCTGCGCAGTTCGGTGTTGAAGACTTTGAGATATTCGACGAGAGCAACAGCGAGCCGGTCACTGAGGTCGAGACCGGTGACAGGGTTTGCATCAGAAGCCTGGTGCAGCCTGTACAGGTAAAGATGGTTGAGAAGGGAAAGATCAAGGAAGTCGTTGAATTCAAGACCATCAAGAAAGAGACCGACGAGTACTACAAGGGCGATGCCTACCTGCAGCAGGAGGGCCAGGACGGTCTGCAGATCTTTGAGGGATATATCACCAAGATCGGCGGCGAGGAAACGAAGAGAAAACAGACAGCCAAGCCGGAAGTGCTGAGGAAGAAGAAGGATAAGATCATTCTTATCGGAACGGCAGAGAGACCTAAGACAGCCGCGACCGGAACATTCATCGTACCGCTCGATCACTACGTAATAACGTCAGAATGGGGCGGCAGATGGGGACGTCTGCACGAAGGTATGGACCTCGCTGCACCAACCGGTACACCTATCCATGCGTCTGACGGCGGTAAGATCATCAAGGCCAACTACTGGTCCGGACACGGACTGTGCGTAGAGGTCGATCACGGCAATGGAATCATTACGAGATACTCACACTGCAGCGCTGTGTTTGTAAGCATCGGAGACCTTGTATATCAGGGACAGCACATCGCTAACGTAGGTAATACCGGACACAGCTTCGGAAGCCACTGTCACTTTGAAGTAAGAGTAAACGGAACATCGCAGAACCCGAGGAACTATATTAACCCATAGTCCGCAGGGATAAGCGGAGGTCAGGATTTGGCAAAAAAACGCAATTCACAATTTGATACACGGGATGTCCAGTGGGACGACGAGGAGCTGAGGCAGCGCATCGAGCAGAGGCGCCGCACCAACACCGTCAGGAGGCGCCGCAGAAAGGCGCTTACCCTGGTGGCGGTTGTGATTGCCTTTGTCTTCCTCGCTACCATGTGCGGAAAGGACATAGTAAGGCTCAAGGCTGAGAACCGGGCTCTTAAAAAGCAGCAGGTCGCTCTCGAAAAGCAGAGGGACGAGCTGCAGGAGGAGCTCAAGAACACCAATAATCAGGAGTACATCAGAGAGCAGGCCAAGAAGCAGCTCAGGCTCCTGAACCCTGGCGAGATCCTCTTCACTTTCGAGGAAGAGGAGGAGCAGGAGGATCCTGAAAAGTCCGATAAAAAGGAAGAGTCCGAAAAGGACAAGAAGTCTGATAAGGACGACAAGGACAAAGAAGGAGGCTCCGATGGGTAAAAAACGGACTCACAAAGTCCAGACGAGGAGGCCGAAAAGCCTTGCCGGAGTCAGGCCTCATAAGAGCCTCGGCCAGAATTTCCTCATCGATGAAGAGGTGATCGGCACCATCATCGATGAGAGCGGAGTCACTGAAGAGACTCTCGTGCTCGAAATCGGTCCGGGCACCGGCGCGCTGACCCTTCCGCTCGCTGAGCGCGCGGGCAGAGTCATCGCTGTCGATCTCGATCCGGACATGATCGAAGGCCTCAGAATCAAGACTTTCGGGATGGACAACGTGGAGCTGATCCACGGTGACATCCTTCAGCAGGACATCAAAGGGATCACCGAAAAAAGCATGGCTGAGCACGGGTTGTCCGAGCTTCGCATCATCGGTAATCTCCCCTACTACATTACAACACCTATTATTATGAAACTGCTCGAGGCAGATACCGGCGCGAAGAGCATCACCGTGATGATGCAGAAAGAGGTCGGCGACAGGATCGCCGCCGAGCCGGGAACCAGAGCTTCGGGCGCAATCACATATCCGGTCCACTACTGGTCCGAGGTCACCGAGATCATCGATGTGCCGAGGGAGTGCTTCTACCCTGTTCCGGGCGTAGACTCCGTCGTGCTCAGACTCGATCTCAGAGACGAGCCACTGGTGAAGGTCAGGAGCGAAGAAATGCTGATGCGCTGCGTCAAGGCGGGCTTTGCCATGAGACGCAAGACTCTGCTGAACGCGCTCATGGCTCTGGGCGGATATGATAAAAAATCACTGTCGGACGCTCTTGAAAGCGCGGGCATCGACCCGGGCCGCAGAGCTGAAAGCCTTACGCTCCAGGAGTTTGCGAGGCTTTCTGACAGTTTGCAGGAGGCATAACTTTGCAGGATAAGATTCGCAAGGTCCTTGCCCTGATCGCGGGCTTTTTCAAAAGAGTCGGCCAGGGCATTGGTAAAGCATTCTATAAGATCTTTCCAAGGAGAGCGTCGAAATATTTCGACGCAGATCGTCACGAGGCCAAGTATATTGGCCTGATGGCGCTCGCTGCGCTCGCGACCTACATCTACATTGAAGAATTTGCGAGGCTCACCACCGGTCCGATCGAGGGCGTCCGCTGGGCATTCACCCATCCGGTCGTCTTCCTCTATAACACGCTCATAATCTTCGCTACCATGACCATAGCGCTGCTTTTCAAGAGACGCAGATTCGCATGGTTCATGATAACGATCGTCTGGCTCGCTCTGGGCACTGCTAACGGCGTGATCCTCATGAACAGGATGACTCCGTTCACGCTTTACGACTGCACCAACTTCGCAGACGGACTCACCATCGCGACCACCTACTTCTCAAAGCTCCAGATCATACTGTTCCTCATTGCCCTTTCGCTTGGCGTTGCGGCAATCGTGATGATATTTATCAGGAGCGAAAAGTGGCAGAACATCAGCTACAAGAAGAGTCTGGCGGTGATTCTCGTTGCGGCGGCATGCGCGGCAGGAGCAACGATTGGCCTTGAAAAAGCGGGCACTATCAGCTCATTCTTCGGAAATCTCAACTACGCGTACAGGGATTACGGCATGCCGTATTGTTTCATTTCGACGTCCGTAAACGCCGGCATTTCAAGACCGAGGGGCTACTCTGAGGAGATGATTGCCGACATTCTCGAAGACAAGACTTACAAGGGCACCAAGACCCTGCTCAAGGAGAAAGACGACAGCACCAATCATCCGAATATCATCGTGCTGCAGATGGAGTCCTTCACGGTGGCGCAGGACTACGCCAATATCGAGGTGTCGAAGGACCCGACCCCGGTATTCAACAAACTCTACAAGAATTACACGTCGGGCAGCTTCGTGGTGCCGGCTTGTGGCGCGGGAACTGCGAATACCGAGTTTGAGGTGCTCACCGGCATAAGCGCCAAGTTCTTTGGCCCGGGCGAATACCCTTACAAGGGCAAGCTTCGCAAGAACGTGCTCGAGAGTATGGCCTACGTGACGAAGTCGCACGGCTACAACACCGCCGCGCTCCACAATCACAGGGCCCTCTTCTACAACCGCAACGAGGTTTACGCTAATCTCGGCTTCAACACATTCACCTCCGTCGAGTACATGAACAATGTGTCGTTCACCCCTACCAACTGGTGCAAGGACAGAGTGCTCACGGACGAGATCATGGAGATCATGAAATCCACCAAGGAGAGGGATTTCATGCACGTCATTTCGGTTGAGGGCCACGGCTCGTACCCTACTGAGAGGGTATTCAAGAAGCCGTACACTGAGGTCACGGCAGATGACGACGACACAAAGTGGAAATACGAATATTACCTCAACGAGTGCCACGAGATGGATTCGTTCATCGGCGAGCTCATCGATGAGATCGAGGAGAACGGCGAACCGACCGTAATGATCATTTACGGCGACCACATCCCGGCGCTCGACGTCAAAGAAGAGAACTACAAGCAGAAGGATCTGTACACCACGCGCTACGTGATCTGGGACAACATCGGGCTGCCGAAGAAGGACCGCGACATCCATTCGTACGAGAGCGGCGCCATGCTGCTCAAGGATGCCGGCCTCAAGCATGAGGGCATCATCTTCGACTATCAGCAGTCTAACAGCCCTAAGAAGGATAAGACATATCTGAGTGATCAGGAGGCCTTGGCCTACGACATGCTTTACGGCAAGCAGTACGCCTACGGTGGCAAGGAGCCTTACGAGCCTGTCGACATGAAGATGGGCCACAAGAATATCCGCATCAAGGACATGGTGAAGATCGGGGACAGATACTACATAAGAGGTGACAACTTCACAGAGAGATCGATCATCAGCATGGACGGCAAGCAGCTGTCGACGGTATATCTGTCGCCTACCCTGCTGGCTCTGAACGAGACAATCGACCCGAATGATATTGATAAGCTCGAGGTCAGCCAGGTGGATAAGTCCAAGGAGACGATACTGACGACCGTCGGAGCCAACGAAGAGCTGTAAAACGATACCTCGCTTCGACACGGCTGCGTCGACGGACTTTTGAAAGGAAGCTATATGGAAAAGAGTATTGAATTAGAAGAAAACAAGGATGCGATGGTCGAGGTATCTGAGGTTTCAGGTGCGGAGACGGCAGCTGAAAATGCTGATGCTGCGGGCTCAGAAACTTCAGCTGCTTCGCAGGATGAAGGCAAGTATGATGTCGAAGGTATCCTCGAGCTGTCGGACGACGGCTTCGGATTCCTCAGATTCGACAACTTCCTTACTTCGAGCAAGGACATATATGTGTCGCCGACGCAGATCAGAAGGTTTGGGCTGCGCACGGGCGACAAGATCTTCGGCATAGCCAGGAAGCCGCGCGGCACTGAGAAGTTTGGCGCGCTGCTTTACGTGAAGACGGTAAACGGGCTCGATCCTATGACAGCCAAGAGAAGGCCGTATTTTGATAACCTCACCCCTATTTTCGCTGATGAAAAGATAGTGCTCGAGAATTCGAGCATCGACCTTTCGACGAGGGTCATGGATCTGGTGGCGCCAATCGGCAGAGGCCAGAGAGGCCTTATCGTAGCTCAGCCGAAGGCCGGCAAGACCGTGCTGCTCAAGAAAATCGCAGCTTCGGTCGAAGAGAAGTATCCGGATATCGAGCTTATAGTGCTGCTCGTTGACGAGAGACCTGAGGAGGTCACCGACATGAAGAGGAGCCTGAAGCGCTCCGAGGTCATCTACTCCACTTTCGATGAGGAGACGAAGCACCACGTTAAGGTGGCTCAGATGGTAATCGAGCGCGCGAAGCGCCTCGCGGAGTCCGGCAAGGATGTTATGATACTGCTGGATTCGATTACCAGACTCGCAAGAGCCTACAATATGGAGGTTCCGGCGTCAGGCAGAACGCTTTCGGGCGGTCTCGACCCGGGTGCGCTGCACCCGCCGAAGAAGTTCTTCGGCACAGCGCGTAACCTCGAAGAAGGCGGCAGCGTTACCATACTGGCGACTGCGCTGGTCGAGACCGGTTCGCGCATGGACGATGTCATCTACGAGGAATTCAAGGGCACCGGCAATATGGAGCTCCACCTCGACAGGCAGCTCTCCGAGCGCCGCATCTTCCCTGCCATCGACCTCTACAAGTCGGGCACCAGGCGCGAAGACCTGCTGCTCTCACCGGAGGAATATCAGGTTATGTACATGCTGCGCAGGGCGATGAGCTCGGGCAGCGTAATGGATGTGACCGAGGAGATCATAGACAATCTGTCGAGCACCAAGTGCAACGCGGATTTTGTGAATTTCATGCTTAAAAAACTTAATTAGGATTTATGCAATGTGCGGTACAGAGAGCGGTGGTTTCGCCTCTCTCGGATCTGCCATTGCATCCTCACTCACTCCGCGCCACGGGACGTTTGCGGAACTCGCTTCGCTCAAACAGCCGCACAACGTCAGCAGTGCCGCGTTCACTCAATCGGTGCAGCCGGCAAGATCCTCGAGAAACGCTCAACCACCGCTCTCTGCACCTCTCACTGCACCGCTCACAATACAACTATGGCAAAAATAGATTACAACAAAATTTTCATAAAGGGCGCTTGTCCTACTGCGATTGGCGGACAGGCGGTCATGGAAGGCGTAATGATGCAGGGCCCTGACAGGGTCGCGCTTGCGATGCGCCTGCCTTCGGGTGAGCTCTACCTCAAGACGAAGCATAAAAAGAAACAGAAACCTGTGATGAAGGTTCCTTTCGTCAGGGGCATCGTTTCCTTCGTGAACGCGCTCGTCGGAGGCATGGGTACGCTGATGGAATCAGCCGATATTCTTGAGAAATATGCGCCCGAAATGTATGCCGAAGAAGAAGGCAAACTCGAGGCATGGATCAATAAAAAGTTCGGTGAAAAAGCCGCATGGAATTTCCTGATCACGACTGCCCTTCTCTTTGCGATCGCGATCTCGCTGATTTTCTTTGTGATCCTGCCCACCTGGGTCGTGAACTTCCTGGGCAAGTGGGTTTCGAGCGCGATCGTGCTCAACCTGGTGGAAGGCATTCTCAGAATACTGATGTTTGTCGGCTATGTTGCGGCGATACGCGGCATGAACGATATCAAGACGCTCTTCCAGTACCACGGAGCCGAGCACAAATCGATACACTGCTATGAAAACGACAGAGTGCTCTGCCCTGAGAACGCGGAAGAGTTCTACACGCTCCATCCGAGGTGCGGCACAAGCTTTCTTGTGTTTGTGCTTATCGTGAGCCTGTTGCTCTTCAGCTTCCTCGGCTGGCCGAATCTGGCGCTTCGCATCGCTTCGAGAATACTGCTCATTCCGGTCATCGCAGGTATCAGCTTTGAGCTGCTGAGATGGGCGGGCAGATCGAACGGCAAAATAGTGCGTATACTCAGCTGGCCGGGCCTGCAGCTCCAGAGACTGACGACCGCAGAGCCTAACAGGGACCAGCTCGAAGTTGCCCTGCTCTCGCTCAAGGCCGTGCTCGTGGATCCGGGTGTTCCTGAGATCGACAGCTTTGTCGATAAGGACGGCAATCCGGTGAGATCGAAGGCTGAGATGGCTGAGGCAGAGCGCGAGATGGAGGCCTGGGCAGCCGATGTAGAAGCTCATACCGACCGCAACAAGAAGGCCGCCGCAGAGGCGATCGACGATTTTACAAGGATAGAAGAGCGCACTGTATTTGAGGACCCGGCCAACGGAGCGAGCGACGAGGAGATCGCCAGCGCGATCGACTTCCTGCACGAGCTCGACAGTGACGGCTATACGATCGTGTCTACAGATGAGACGGACGGACGCACGCTTGTAAGGGCCATCGCTGACAGAGAGGCCATGCAGGCAAAGGCCAGGACCCTCGCGCGCAGATACACAAAAGACATCAAGACTTACGAAAACGCTCTCAGCTGGGGCAAGGCTGCGCTCAGCATGCTGCCGAACGGCAAGAACGAGGCCAGAATGATAATGTCGTACGCGACGGGCCTCGGCACAACCGAGCTCATCACGAGGTCGAAGGAGCTCATGCGTGAGGACGACTTCGAGGAATTCCAGAAGCGCATCTACGCGAGGATCGAAGGCGTTCCGCTGCAGTACATAGTCGGTACGCAGGAGTTCATGGGTCTGCTCTTCAGGGTCAATCCGTCGGTGCTCATACCGCGTCTCGACTCGGAGATCCTCGCCGAAAAGGTGATAGAAGTCATCGACAGGATGAATGTAAAGAGTCCGGAGGTGCTCGATCTCTGCACGGGCAGCGGTGCGCTCGGCATATCGATAGCCGCAAAGGTGCCTGGCGCGGTCGTAACAATGACCGACGTTTCAGAAGCAGCTCTGAATACGGCTATGGGCAACGCGGGACTCAACGGCGTGAACCGCCGCTGCATATTCCTGCTCGGCGACATGTTTAAAGCAGTCCCGGACGACAAGCACTATGACGTCATCGTCTGCAACCCGCCTTACATAAAGAGCGCAGATATTGAAACTCTCGATGTTGAAGTGAAGGAGCACGAGCCTCTTATGGCTCTCGACGGCGGCAAGGACGGCCTCGATTTCTACAGGATAATTGCGGAACAGGCCAGCCTGCATCTCAAGACGGGTGGCTTGCTCGCACTCGAGATCGGTGCCGACCAGGCGGCTGACGTTAAGAAGCTGCTGAACGATGCCGGCACATATAACGAGGCGAAAGTGGTGCGCGATCTCGCGCATCTCGACAGGGTAATCATGACTACCCGCAAATAATTACAAGTAATTGAGAGAGGGAATTACTTAAATGTCACCGTTGCTGATTTGTTTTATTGTGGCTCTTATAGTGAGCGCAATTGGATTTAAAAAATACGTCTGGTTCATATCGATAGGCTACGGATTCTCCGTGGCGGCCATTGGAGTCGCACTGCTCTGCATGTTCGGAGGAGTGGCTGACTGGGGTCTCATCATCGCATGTGTGCTCTTCGTTCTTTACGGCTGCAGACTCGGCGGATATCTTACGTACAGAGAATTAAAGAAAGCGTCATACAACAAGAAGATGAAGTCCGAGATCAAGGACGGCAAGGGAATGTCCGTGATCGCGAAGTGCGGCATCTGGGTCTCAGCTGCCCTGCTCTACGCCTGCGAAGTATCCCCTGTTGTCTTCAGGCTCCAGAATGGCAAGGGCACAGACGGCTGGGTCGTTGCGGGCATTATCATCATGGCGATCGGCGTAGTCACCGAGACAACTGCCGATGTACAGAAAAGTCTTGCAAAGAGAGTGAATCCGGGACGCTTTGTCGACACCGGGCTCTACAGGCTGGTAAGATGCCCTAACTACCTCGGCGAGATGATGTTCTGGACGGGGGTCTTCATCACGGGCATTGGCTCCAACACCGGAGCCGGTCATTGGATCGTTGCTCTGGCAGGCTACCTCGGCATCATCTACGTGATGTTCGGCGGCGCACGCAGGCTCGAGCTGCGCCAGGACAGAACGTACAAGGACGATCCGGAATACTGGGCATACAAGAACAAAACGCCTATCATGGTACCGTTCATTCCGCTTTACAGCGTTGCGAAATACAAATGGCTTGTGGCCTGAGTAAAAAGGAGATTTGGGAAAATGGCAAAAGTAATACTGATAAACGGCAGCCCGAGGGCTGATCAGTGCACGGCAACTGCACTCGACGAGATGATAAAGACCTTCCATGAAGAGGGCGTTGAGACTGAGCTCGTGCATATAGGAAACAAGGCAGTCAGAGGATGTGCTGCGTGCGGTTACTGCATGACTCACGACGGCTGCGTTTTCAAGGATATAGTGAATGAAGTGAGCGCCAAGCTCGCGGAAGCTGACGGTCTCGTGGTCGGAAGCCCGGTGTACTACAGCTCGCCGAACGGAACGCTTATCTCGTTTCTCGACAGATTGTTCTACAGCGCGCAGTTCGACATGCACATGAAGGTCGGAGCTGCTGTGGTAAGCGCCAGACGAGGCGGCAACACAGCTTCGTTCGACGTGCTCAACAAGTACTTCAGCATCAGTGGAATGCCTATCGCCACATCCACATACTGGAACCAGGTGCACGGCTTCACAGCTGAAGATGTAAAGAAGGACGCTGAGGGCCTGCAGACGATGAGGAACCTCGCGCACAACATGGCTTTCATGATCAAAGCCATTGCCGACGCTAAGGAGAAATACGGCATGCCTAAGCTGGAGAGCGGCAATTTCACAAGCTTTCCGGACGGCAAGTAAAGGAGGAAACAGATATGTGCCTTTCAATGGTATACAAGAATGAAGTGAACGACGCCAACCTGCTGGCGAAGAATGTCGCAGACATCAGGGTCGACGGCGGCACCATCTATTTCACAGACCTCATGGGCATTCGCTACACGTTCAACGGAACGCTCGAGAAGGTCGACCTTATGGACAATTACGTACTGGTAAAAGAAGCCTAGTACGAAAAAAGAGAGGGAGACTATGTATTACAACGATTTTAAGGATCTTAAGCTTTCGGGTCTCGGACTCGGCTGCATGAGACTGCCGTGCATCGACGGTGATGACGCCAGACCTGATCCACAGCAGGTACAGGAGATGGTCGACTATGCGATGGCCAACGGCATCAACTATTTTGACACCGCCTGGGGATACCACGAGGGAAACAGCGAGACGGTCATCGGTGAGGCTCTGTCGAAGTACGACAGAAGCAGCTATTATCTTGCAAGCAAGTTCCCGGGTTACGACCTGTCGAATTTCGGCAAGCACGAGGAGATCTTCTATAAGCAGCTCGAGAAGTGCAAGACCGACTACTTCGATTTCTATCTCTATCACAACGTATGTGAGCTGAACATCGACAAGTATCTTGACGACAACGATGGCCTCACGGAATTCCTCCTCAGAATGAAAGAGGAAGGAAAGATCCGCCACCTCGGATTCTCGTGCCACGGAAACCAGGAGACCATGCACCGCTTCATCATGAAGCACTTCAGACACATCGAGTTCTGCCAGATCCAGCTCAACTATCTGGACTTCGAATTCCAGAACGCAAAGGACAAGGTGGAAGAGCTCAACAACATCGGCATTCCTATCTGGGTAATGGAGCCGCTGCGCGGTGGCAAGCTCGCTAAGTCGTGCCTCGGCGGTGAGAAGCTGCTCTCAAAGAGCAACCCTGACTACACACCGGCCAACTGGGCGTTCGCCTTCCTTGAGACGGTCCCTGGCGTCACGATGATCCTTTCCGGAATGTCCAACTTTGAGCAGCTGAAGCAGAATATCGATTTCTTCAGCGAAAGAAAACCGCTCAGCGACGACGATATCGCGATACTGCTGACAGCAGCACACTACGATACCACAGGCAAGAGCTCCGGCACGGTAGCTTGTACAACCTGCAGATACTGCACTACGAAGTGCCCGCAGGAGCTGGATATCCCTAGGATACTTGCGCTCTACAATGAGCACGCGTACAGCGAAGGCGGATTCATTGCGCCTATGGCACTGGCTGCTTTCGACGAGAACAAGCTCCCTTCGGCATGCATCGGTTGCGGCGCGTGCGCGGCGGTATGCCCGCAGAAAATCGACATACCGGGCACGATGACGAAGTTCACCGAGTTGCTTAAAAGTGCAGAATAAAAACTTGCCATAACCCCGTACTGGGGTTATTCTTTTATTAAGTAGGAAACTAACAGGGGTGTTTTAGTGCCCCTATTAGTACGGAGAGGGATTTTTTAATAAGAAAGAGGAGTTGTAATATGAAAGACCTCAAGCATCTTTTGTATTTTGAGAACCTCCTGCAGAATGCAAACAACGAACTGATAGAACAGGCCAAGAAGGACGGCAAGATCTGCGCTGCTTTTACGTGCGAGAATATTCCGGAACCGCTGATGAACCTTGGCAATACGTTCTCAGTTCGTCTTTTTGCGCCAAATTCCGGCTCGCTCGATATAGCTACATACTACATGACTAGCTTTCTGTGCGAGACGAGCAGGGCTCTGCTGGAGAGAGCGATCGAGGGCGGCTTCAATTTTGCCGACTGCCTGATCGCTGCAGACGGCTGCACAATGATGAACCGTGCTGCCGAGAACATGGAGTTGCTGCACACCATGGACGAGGGTAAGGATAAGTTCTTCTACCAGTTCATGGAGATTCCGATGAAGGCGACCGAGAACGGCGTTTCGCTGCTGAAGCTGCAGGTCACAAACCATATTCTCAAGCCGCTTCAAGAGAATTACGGCATCGACATTTCCGAAGAAGCCATGCTCAAGGCGGTCGAAGAGCACAATGAAGTCTGCAGGCTCATTCAGGAGATCGGTGAATTCCGCAAAGAGGACGATCCGCGCATCACGGGATACGAGTTCCACGTGCTGACGCTCGCAACATATCTGGCGCCGAAGTATCTGCTCATCGACAAGCTGAGAGAGACTCTCGAGGAGATCAAGACAAGAGAGCCTGACGGCAAGAAGTGGCGCGCACGCGTACTGGTGGTCGGATCCGAGATCGACGATATCGGCATGATCAAGCTGATCGAGGAGTGCGGCACTTATGTATGCGCAGACAGATACTGCTTCGGCTCGTTCCCGGGCAGAGTGCCTATCGAGATCGATCCTGACTCGGATGATGACGTGCTTACTCAGATCTGCCGTCATTACACGATGATGAGCCAGTGCCCGCGTACGATGAACATGGAAAAAGTCTACGGCCGTAAGAAATACGTCAACGACCTCGCGAAGGAGTTCAAGGCCGACGGCATCATCTACGAGCAGGTGAAGTTCTGCGATCCGTGGGCTTACGAAAGAATGCTGGGATCGCACATGCTGAGAGAGGATTACGGATTCCCGGTGCTCTCCGTAGACAGACCGTATAATATCAACGCCGGTGCAGGTCAGATGCGTACACGTGTACAGGCATTCATTGAAAGCATTGAAATAAAGAAGATTCAGGGAGGTGAGAAGTAATGGCATTTAAAACGGTCAAGAAGATCACTAACCCTAAAAAGAAAAAAGGCGATCAGACGCTTGGTAAGCTCTACCCTACCAACGGCAAGACAAAGGTCTTCGTCCGCCGTGAGTGGAGAGGCGTAAAGGACACGCTTTACGATTATTCAAGATGGCTCTACATCATGTCCATCCTCGCAAGGTTTATCTCCAAGCCGCGCAACATCAAGGCGATGTTCCGCTACAGATGGATGGCAAACTATCTGGCTGTTCCTTATATGATGGACAAGTTTACGCTCGGACTCAGAGATGAGCCTCTGCGCATTACCCACACAGCCATGAACTTCGTCATCTACGACGTAGCCAAGACGATGGACAACATCTTCAAGGGCGACCGCCGTACAGGTAACAACAAGAAGTTCTCGGATACCTGCGTACTTACAGACGAGAATGCAATGACAGCCTTCATGATGGGCTTCAAAGATACTACGGCTATCCTCAGAGAGGTTCCGACAATGTTCGTCGCCAATCTGCTGACCCAGAATTCCACGACTCACTACCTCGACGTAGCTCAGGAATTCGGTCTTCCTGGAGACGTCTGCCCGATGCCTGAGGCTGAGGCCGGTATCTCGATCGACGATGACTTCGCTGTTCTCGGATGCTGCGCAGTACAGGTCAACACCACCTGCGACGGCTCGCTCATGGGTAACGGCGTCATCGCTCACAGACTCGAGCGCGAATACGGCATCCCTACATTCCAGCTGACAGCTCCGCTCCGCCACAAGGAAGACGACGTTCAGGAGTACGCTGCCAACGATATGAAGGAAGCTGTTAAGTTCATCGAGGAGCACGCTCACGAGAAGTGGAACTGGAAGCGTTACTTCGAAAGCGCAGCCAGAGTAAACGATGCTACAAGAAACAGAGCTTTCTGGCTTGAGAACAACTCCACCGACTACCCTCAGTTTGTCGGATCGGTATTCTCGCTTTACAACGACACAAACTACATGGGCAACTGCGGCAGATCCGCACTCTTCCCGCCTAAGGATAAGAAGATCAGCAAGCTCGTTGAGCAGGGCTACAAGAAAAAGACCATGATCTGCCCTGAGTACAGACACAGATGTATCGTTTGGGGCGTTCAGCCGCAGTACAACATCCACATGCTTTACTGGATGATGCATTGCTGGGGCGTTGTGCCTCTGACAGACATGCTCTCGATGGTCAACACCCTGCCGATCGCCGAAGAGGATACTCCTGAAAACAGAGAGAAGGCATGGTACGACATGGCATGGCTCAATGAGAACATGATCATGCGTAACCGTACACACGGCGGATACAAGGTGCTCGTCGACGAGCTCTGGGAGTTCTGCGAGATCATGAACGCCGACATGGTAATGATGTGGGAGCACATGAGCTGCAAGGCTCTCGACGGTCTCCACGGAATGTTCGAAGAGCAGGGCCGCGAGCGCGGCATCCACGTAGTCTGGGTATGCCACGACCTCTGCGATCCGCGAGTCTACACAAGACAGGCCATCCGCGACGAGTTCAGCCAGTACATGCGTACGGTGCTGCGCGAAGAGCCGCTTGATCCGACTATCGAACATATTCCTGACGAAAATATGTGGTAAAAATGAGTGTCAGTGGGACGGTTCCCACTGACACTTTTTTTAGTGCCTCAAAACCATCCCGCCGACACCCTCTTGACAGCTTTTTCAACGGGTTTAGAATGATACTGTAATGGAAAATCACCTGCTGAAAAAGAGAATACCTTCGAACCCCGACCTTACTGAGGGATCAATAGTCGATAAGGTGCTGCTGTTTGCGATTCCACTCATGCTTACAAGCATGCTGCAGCAGCTTTTTAATGCGACTGACGTCGCAGTCGTCGGCAAATTTGCGAGCACCGAGGCGCTGGCTGCTGTCGGAAGCAACACGCCTATCATTTCGCTGCTCGTAAACTTTTTCGTGGGTATCTCGGTCGGAGCCAACGTGCTGATCGCACGCAACATCGGGGCAAGACAGCCCGAAAAAGCAAAGAGCGCGGTACGCACCTCAATGGCGCTTGCCCTGGTGGCAGGTGTTATAGTTGCGGTTATCGGCAATCTTATTGCAGTGCCGATCATCGACCTTCTCGGCGTGCCGCCTGAGGTAAGGAACTACTCTGTCATATATCTCAGACTGTACTTCAGCGGAGTTCCTTTCATAATGCTTTACAATTTCGAGGCGGCCATCTTCAGGAGCAACGGCAACACGCGAACTCCCCTCATCTGCCTCTTTGTCGGAGGCGTTTTCAATGTCTGCGCCAACCTCTTCTTCGTGCTTGTGCTCGGCATGGACGTCGACGGCGTTGCCATCGCGACTGTGCTCGCCAATGTGATCAGCTCAATGATGCTGCTCCACGCCCTGCGAAATGAGGACAGCGTGATCCACGTCAACGTAGCGAAGATCCGGATAAACCGCGACGACCTCGTGACCATTCTTAAGATCGGCATGCCCGCAGGCCTTCAAAGCGCGGTCTTCTCGATCTCCAACATCTGCATCCAGTCCGCGATCAACAGCCTTGGAGCCACCTACATGGCGGCATCGTCGGCAGCCTTCAACATAGAGATCCTGGCGTTCTTCGTGGTCAACTCGTTCACGCAGACGCTGGTGTCGTTCATTGGCCAGAATTATGGCGCAAAAAAATACGAGCGCTGCAGAGAAATAGTGCGAAAGACGCTGATAGTGAGCTGGGTGTTCACGACTGCGCTGTCAGCGATACTGCTGGTTTTCGCAAGGCCGCTGCTGGGACTGTTCACGAACGAGCAGCTGGTAATTGAGGCCGGACTGCTGAGAATCAAACTCCTGCTTTACGCCGAGACGCTCAACGTGCTGATGGACAACCTGTCCGGCGCGATGAGAGGACTCGGAAAGTCGCTTGTGCCGGCGCTCACAACGCTGATCTGCGTGTGCGGCATCCGCATAATCTGGGTCTTCACAGGCTTTAAGATCTACCACACATGGCTGTCGCTCATGATAGTCTTCCCTGTCAGCTGGGCGGTCAACGCCACGTTCATAATCATCGGTTACATATACACGCGCAACCGCATGCTGCCGCGCGAAGGATAGACGTATGTAATCCTAGAGCCCTTTTTTCGTGCCGTTTCACGGATTTTGTGTACCGGACCCGGAGTTGCCGGAATTCACCCATAACCACAGGGCTGCAACAAACGCTGACATTGGATGTGTTGCAAAAGGACCATATATGAAACAAAAGGGAGCACAAATATGCTCCCTTTCGTTAAAAAATGTCTAATTGGTATACTCGCGTAGGTTGCCTCTGCCAGCTCGAGACAAACCGGGATTAAGCAGCCTCGCGTAAACGATAGCCAAGTTGCGTAGTGCAATCGCTATTCATATTTTTTCTGTAATTCGTAGCGCTTTAGCTTTCCGGTGATGGTGCGCGGCAGTGGCTCTGCTGTGACTATGACTTCGCTTATCTGACGCGGATGCGGAATGCGCTTATTGTAGCGCTCGACTTCTTTCACCAGTTTCTTTTTTATGTCTGCTGCGATCTTCTCATCTTTTGTGCAGGAGCCGGCAACCAGAACGGTTTCGCCGCCCAGAAGGATCAGTCCTATATCCGGCAGGCCGGTCATGCGCTCCAGATCGTCTTCGTACTCAGGGCAGAATATCTTGTCGCCATCCGGAAGGATGAGCACGTCGTTCTTGCGGCCCTTCAGATGAAGCCTTCCCTTTTCGTCGAACCAGCCGAGGTCGCCTGTGTAGAAGCGGCCGTCCTCGAACATCGGCTCTCTGCCCATGTAGCCTTCCATCATGCAAGGCGTTGCGACGGATATCTCGCCGTCGGCCTCGATGCGGATGTCTGCGCCGGGGCATGGATACATTGCTTCGGGTTCGTCGAGATCCTGAGTGATCGCAATGCCACTCGATGTCTCGGTGAGTCCGTAGCCGACATATACGTCGATGCCCTTCTCTTTCAGGCGGTCGATCAGCGGTTTAGGGCATGGAGCTCCGCCGATAAGAACGACGCGGAGCTCAGGGTTCAGCGCGTCAGCCTGCAGCATTCCGGCGATCTGCGAAGGAACTGCCGGGATTATCGTAGGCTTGAAGAAGAGCGCGTCGCCGGTGAAGCGGTAGACGTCTCTGCCGAGCGCGACCTTAGCGCCGTAGGCGAGTCCCCACAGCATCGAACATACGAATCCGTAAGCGTGCGACAGTGAAAGATTTGAAAGGATTATGTCGTCTTTGCCGCATGCGAGCATGCACTGCCCGCTCCATGCGCTGGTGCAAAGAGCTTTTGATGTGAGCCTTACGATCTTCGAGCTGCTTGTGGTGCCCGATGTAAAGAAAAGAAGCTCACCCTCACCCTGCTGACCTCTGATGCGGCCGTACTCGTCGCGCTGGCTTTCGCGGGCCAGTTTTGCGGCTTCGGCAGCTTCAGCAGCCATCTCATTGAAGCCCTCAGGCACGCGCGGATCGGCGATGATTACATCGCAGCCGGCAATAACGTGAGCAAATATGTCTACGAGAGATTCTACATCCTGTTCATAGCGAACCACCTCAACGCTGCTGCATTCCGCCTTCACATGGAAGGACTCGGAGATGATCATCTCAGCGAATTCTCGGTACGAGACTTCGCTGGTTGTGCCATCAAGGTCGCCGCAGCAAATCGCGATACCTTCGCGCCCCGCGAAGTCACGCACAAGTTCTTCAAATGATGAATACCTTTTATGCATAGCCGGCCTCCCCCGCTAAAGTGCTTGAAAAATAAGGGTTTGTGCTGATTATATGTAAAATGCGCCAAACACACCAGCGATATTTATTCACGAAAAGGTTTGTGCGCTGATAAATGCAAGTTGTCAACCAAACGGCGGACGCGGCGCCGCAGACTATGGCTTTTGGACTGTTGAGAATTGCCATGCTGCTCTATATAATTATTGCGGTAATTAATTTTGATTTCTTCAAGGGGGAGCAATGAAGTTTTATAAAGACCACTACGATGTCGTGATCATCGGAGGAGCTCTCGCGGGCCTCTCCGCCGCTCTGCAGCTTCAGCAGAAAGGTATCAACGACATTCTCATACTGGAGAAGCACAATCTCCCGGGCGGCCTGGCAACGAGCTATGTCCGCAACGGCATCGAGATAGAAGCGACTCTCCACGAAATGATGAGCATTGGCTCAAAGGAGGACAGGCTGAAGGTAGGCGTGTTCTTCGATGAGTGCGGTGTGGACATCGACTGGCTCAAGGTGCCGGAGGCGTACAGGTTTGTAGAGCCGAAAAAGGGCATCGACATCACCCTGCATTCGGGCTTTGAGACCATGGCGAACGAGATAGACGCACAGTATCCGGGCTGGGGACCGAAAGTGCTGGAGTTCATGCAGCTCTGCAACAGGGTATACGATTCGATGAACACCCTCTCGGTAACTCCGATGAGCAAGCCGGCAATGCTTATGAAGCATCCGGATTTCGTAAAGACAGCGGGATACACGGCTGTCGAGGTCATCGACACCTTCGGATTCCCACAGGATATAATTGACATTCTGACGCCTTACTGGATCTACGTCGGCAACCCGATGAGCACCCTGCCTTTCACGATCTATGCCTTCCTGATGGCGGACTACTTCCGCGGCGGCAGCTATGTGCCTAAAAAGTACTCGCACGAGATGAGCATGAAACTGCAGGCGAAGGCGGAGGAGAACGGCGCGCAGGTTGAGTTCTGCCAGGAGGTTGAAAAGATCCTGGTGAAGGACGGCAAGGTGACGGGCGTGCGCACAAGGCGCGGCGACGTAATCAACTGCGATTACGTTATCTGCGGAGCGTATCCAAACAAGGTGTATACGCAGATGATAGAACCGCTGTCCGAGGTGCCTGCGGGCGCAATCAAGATGGTCAACGGCCGCAGGCTGTCGGTCACGACTGCTTCAGTCATGATGGTTCTCGACGACACGGCCGAGAACCTCGGCATAGAGGATTACAATATATTCTCGGCCGGTGAGACCATGGATACGGACAAGATCTGGGAGCAGGGAAAAACTACCGGACCTTACAAGTACCTCACGTCCATCTGCCTCGATCTGGCCAACCCAGGCGCAACGCCTGAGGGCATGTGCCAGTTCTCGATCACCAACCTGCCGCTCGTACAGGGATTCCTCGATCTGAAGGAGGAGGACTACTACGATTTCAAGCGCAAAATGGCGAAAGAGATGATCGAAGAATACGAGAGAGTCAGCGGCATCAACATCCACGACCACATCGTTGAGATCGAAGTTTCGACGCCTGTCACCATCGCCCATTACGTGGGCGCCTGGAAGGGCAGCATTTACGGATATTCACACAGCATAGATGACCACGCAGTGGCAAGGCTGCAGATGAAGGAAGACGATCACTTCATTGAGGGCCTCGAGTTCGCGGGAGCCCATGCCATCAGCGGCAACGGCATGGGACCGGCCGTTACAAACGGCCGCGCCGCCGCCAAGGCAGTCATAGATGATGTTGCAAAGAAAGCTGCCTCCGCGGGCGGCTCAAAGAAGAAGGCATAGAAAGGAGGCAGCCAAATGAAAGTAAAAGGTTTTCTTAAGGATGTCGGCGGCGCCTCCCGCGTCACCAAGATGCGCCAGGAGCTGATCGCAAGCGGCTCCCCTATTCCTGATCCTAAGGATCCGATCCGCGAGCTGGCTGACCTGCTCCATCCGGGTAAGCAGCAGTTCACGGTCACTGAGATACGCGAAGCTTCGCCTACTGCAACGACTTACAGGCTCTCGCCTGTCAACGGCCACGTGCCGGTGTTCCAGAGCGGCCAGTATGTAAACTTCTATCTGACCGTCGGTGACAGTGTGCTCACACGCGCGTACTCGATATCCTCGGCGCCTTACGAGGCAAGGCTTGCAGAGCCTTACTTCGAGGTCACCATCAGACACAACGTGCATTATCTCGTTCCGGACTGGTTTCTCGATAACGTAAAGGTCGGCACCGAGATCACAGCCGCCCTCCCGTTCGGCCAGTTCCTCTATGAGCCGCTCCGCGACTCCGACCACATAGTCGGCATTGCCGGCGGATCGGGCATCACGCCGTTCGCTTCGATGGCCAAAGAGATCGCTCACGGCAAGCTCGACATCGACCTCACCATCATCTACGGCTCGGTCAAGCACACGGACATCGTCTGCGGCTACGAGCTTGAGGAGGCACGCAAGGTGGCTCCCGACAAGATCCACGTGGTCCATGTGATGAGCGATGACGATGAATGGGACGGCGAAAAGGGCTTCGTCACGAGAGAGATAATCGAAAAGTACGCGGCAAAATTTGCCGGATTTACAAAGGATACAAACGCCGCACACGGACCGTCGTTCTTCTTCTGCGGTCCGCCGGTGATGTTCTTCCTGATCGACAAAATCATGAAGGAGATGGGCGTTCCGATGAAGAGATTCAGACACGACGCGACTGCGCAGCCTGCGGTCAAGCTGATCCCGGGCTTCCCTATGGACCAGGTCGGAAAGACATACAAGATGACAGTCGTACGCGGCATCCATGAAGACGTGATAGATGCCGCTGCAGATGAGCCGGTGGCGGTCTCACTCGAGAGAGCGGCGATCCCTATCGACACCCACTGCAGAGGCGGCGAATGCGGATACTGCCGCACCCAGCTCCTCTCGGGAGACATCTTTGTGTCGCCGCTCAATGACGGCCGCAGGGCAATGGACAAGGAACTCGGCTGGTTCCACGCCTGCTCCGCCTACCCTACATCAGACCTTAAAATCAAGATCCCAATCATCTAGGTCTATCATTTAGGTCGATCATCCAAGTCGATCATCCAGGCCGATTATTCAGGTCGATCATCCAAGTCGATCATTTAGATGCGGATACCCGGAAAAAAGACCCAAATGAAGATCCAAATAAAGATAAAAAGCAAAGCCCAGGCTCAGATTTATGATCGAGCCTGGACTTTTTTACCACAGACTGAAGTGCGTCGTATCCCAATTAGGAGAAAAGAATCTGATCGAAAGCGCCTATCACGAAAAAGAGTAAAAAGATACAAATTTTCGTGACTGGCAAAATCAACAAGGTCACGAAAAACCGGAAATAATCATAGAATTTCGTGAATCCGCGCAATCAGCAAGGTCACGAAAAACCGGAAATAATCAAAGAAATTCGTGAGCAATGATCGACATGGTCACGAAAAACCGGAAATAATCAAAGAAATTCGTGCCCCAGGCACCACAGCCCGCTTGACCTTTAATTGCCGCGCTGACAAACACCGACTATTCCTTTAATATTCATCAACAAATCACAAATTGGAGTGCAAAAGGTCTATAATAAGCATCTGCAGGAAGAGTATGCCTGCAAGTGTATACCTGCATTGAAGAGATGCACGTTCATAACACGTTTATAAAGGGTATATAGACGATATCCCGTGCGATATCCCGTGCGATATCCCGTGCGGAATAACGATCACCACGGAATGGAGATAAACAAGGAGATAAAAGAATGAACAAAAATCTTATAGCGGCTATCGCTTACATCACATGGTTCGGCTTCATCGCTGCATACCTGCTGGGCGACAAGAGCGATCCGTTCATCCGGCACCATCTGAATCAGGCGCTGGTGATCGATCTTGCGGGCCTGATTGGCGGAGTATTTGCGGTAATACCGCTTCTCGGCGCCCTTGTGGCAGGTGTGGTTAACATCGCGGGTTTCGTGTTAGACATTATGGGCGCAGTAAGTGCCTATCAGGGAAGCACGACACCTCTTCCAATCGTCGGCGACATCCATCTGATCGGATAATAGCGGCAGCAGAAAATGATATCTCAAATAATTAAATAACACTTTTGGAGGAGAAATAATGAAAAAGACAACTAAGCTTCTTGCTCTGGTCATGGCAATTATGATGGTATTCGCACTCGGCCTCTCGGCATGCGGAAGCAAGTCCGAAGAGCCTGCAGCAGATGAGGGACAGAACCCGGCCATGAACTACGTAGGCAACTATGTCTGCGGAAGAGCCGCCATACTCATCGGAGCAACTGACGAAGAAAACGGCATGAATGCAATAGTAACCTGGAGCAGCAGCGCAGCGGAAAACAGCACATGGGTCATGAGCGGAACCTTCGATGCTGAAACACTTCAGTTCGAATACCGCGACTGCGTAAAGACTGACTATGTTTATGGCGAAGACGGAAACGTAGCATCGCAGGAAGAAGTGTTCACAGGCGGACACGGAATCATGACATTCGTTGAAGGCGATCCTCTGACACTCACCTGGCAGGAAGATCAGGAGCACGCAGCAGATGACGTGGTCTTCGAGTATGCCGGTATGGCGCCTGAAGGAGAAAACGTTGGAATGGCAAACCCTTGGAGCGATGCGGGCACACTTGCTGAAGCAGCTGAAGGCGCAGGAATCGATGGATTCTCGATTCCTGAAGAAGCTGAGATCAGCCTCGGCGAGGTCAAGCTGAGCCAGGCCAGATACATGGAAGGACTCGCGGAAGCGGTCGTTGAATACCCTGCAGTCGAGATGACAATCCGTAAGGGCAACGCATCCGTTGCTGAGGACGGAGACATCTCGGGTGATTACAACGAGTACGCCAACACATGGACACAGAACATCAAGGGCCTCGAGGTAACATGCTTCGGAAACCGCGAAGGCGATGCCACAAAGACGATTTGGAAGGTCGATGACACATGCTACTCGATCACAGCTTACGGCCTGGGTGGAGACACTGACTACGGCCTGTCAGCAGACGATCTGAACAGCCTCATCAACGGCATCCAGTAGACGGCATCCAGTAGACGGCATTAAGTAGGTAAGTTTCAAAAAAATTAAAAAATGCAGCGGCAACAGCCGCTGCATTTTTTATGCATTCTTATGCGTTTTTAGGCGTTCTTAATTAGCGAAAGTGCCTGCTCGATAAGGTCGTTGCTTTCGCCGAGCTTGTCCACTGCGTCGTGGATAAGGTCGCCGGCTACGTCGTCGAAGCAGTGCCCCAGATCGTGGAGCTCTTCGGCGTGATGCTTGTTGTGATCGAGCATGTAGCTGAGCAGCGCAAGTGCTTCTTCAGGCGAGGATGCTGTTGTGTGCGAGTGTGTATGAGCGTGTGTATGGGTGGTGCCGTCGGCATGTGTATGCGTGTGGCTGTGCCCGCAGTGCTCGTGCGAATGTGTATGCTCGTGGTCGTGCTCGTGAGCCTCATGCTCGTGGTCTGCTGTGATGATATTCTTGTCGTTTTCTGTGCACATTTTGTTACCTCCGTAAGTGCGGTCGGCGCGTTTTGTTACGCGTCTATTCTAACCAAATATGTAGGGTTTTTAAAGGCTTTGCAACCCTATATGGGGGATATTTTCAGCCATAAAATTCTTGTATAAAAAAAATACAAAAACTGGGACACTAAACGGAGTTTCCGCGTTTCCAACTCGTTGACACATTTATAACAATCGCCGTAAAATAAACTCATCAATATTATTGTAGAAAACAGTCTGTGCCGAACTTGCAGCAGATGCGCTTTTGCGCGCTAAAGCAGTGCGGTGGGACGCTTTTCTATGAAAGATTTTATTACTTAGAGGGAGAGGTAAGGTGACACACAATGCGTGACTTAAAGCATCTGATCTACTTTGAGGACCTGCTGCAGGAAGCTAACAATGAGCTCGTGCGCAAGGGCAAGGAAGACGGCAATCTGTGCCTCGGCTATACTTGCTACTTCATGCCTGAAGTCCTCCTCGATCTGCCTGGCTGCTTCGCAGTAAGACTGAGAGCGCCTAGATGCACATCGCCAGACATGGCTTCTTACTACATGTCCGGACGTACATGCCACTACGGCAGATCACTTCTCGAGAGAGCTCTGGAGGGCGGCTTCAACTTCATCGATGCCCAGCTCGCTACAGAGACCTGCACGGTAACATGCAGATTCCAGGAGCATCTCGATTACATGGACGACGTTATCAATAACGCTACGTTCAAGACATCTTTCACAGACGTTCCGTTCAAGAAGAACGAGAACAGCATCGATCACTACAGGAAGCAGCTGAAAATCAAGGTTCTCGATTTCCTTGCTAAGGAGTACGGAGTCGACACATCTGACGAGGCGATCCTGAAGGCGATCAAGATCAACAACGAAGTGAACGATATCATCACTGAGATCGGCAACTTCCGCAAGCTCGACAATCCGACCATCACAGGTTACGAGTTCAGCGTTATCACACTGGTATCGATGGTTTGCCCTAAGTATCTGATCGTGGACAAACTGAGAGAGACACTCGAAGAACTCAAGACAAGAGAGCCTGACGACAAGCCGAACTACAAGATCAAGGTGCTGCTTGCCGGTTCCGAGAACGATGACCCTGACTTCGTTAAGCTGATCGAAGGCTGCGGAGCTCTCGTAGTAGCCGACAGACACTGCTACGGCTCGCTCGAGGCCAGACAGCATATCGATATCAAGGAGGGCGAAGATCCTCTGACAGCTGTAGCGAGACATTATCTGCTGACGAGCCAGTGTGCAAGATTCATGGAGCAGAAAGAGATGAGACACCGCAAGAAGGTGCTCGCTGATTACGCTAAGGAATACAAGGCAGACGGTATCATCGTAGAATCCAACAAGTTCTGCGAATACTGGAGCTTCGAGAGAATGATCGACACTATCGTTCTTCCGAGAGACTTCGGATATCCGGTATGCTCCATCGAGAAGGAGTACATCAACACAGCATCCGGACAGCTCAGAACAAGATTCCAGGCATTCGTTGAGAGCGTAGAGCTCAAGAAGATCCAGGAGGGCAAATAGACATGAAAAAACCTGATTTGAAGAAACTTAAAGAAGTCGACTTCAAGAAGGCTGCTAGGGATTTCGTCTATGGCAAGCCTCATGGAGAAAGAAGACTCGGAGACCTGTATATTCCTAAGACAGGTCTGTATAAACACAGAGAGTGGCGTGGTATCAAGGACACCATGTACTACTTCAACCACATCTGGCTGTACAACTATGGAATGATCGTACGCGACCTCATGGTTTACGGCGGCGGCCCTAAGGGCATGATCCAGTTCCTCAAGGGAACATGGAGATACAGATGGATGGGCCAGACTTACCTCACAGTAATGCACTGGTTCGACAGATGCCTTGAAGGTATGAGAGGCGAGACACTCGCAGCTTCCGCATGGCACTTCAGAGGAATCGTAAGCGCATGCCTGTATCAGATCACAGGATTCTTCAACAGAGACCTCAACATCGGCGGAGATCCTGAGCTCAGAGCAAAGACGATCGGTACAGACGAGACAGTATGGGGCGGAGTCATCTATCCGTACATGGATCAGGGCGGATATTACCTGCCGACACAGATGATCCCATACTTCGTAACATGCCACTGCAACAACCACACAGTACTTAACTACATCGATGCTGTTCAGGCTTACGGACTTCCGGGCGACCCATGTCCGATGTGCCAGGCCGAGGCCGGCATCTACATCGAGGATGATGTTCCTGATTCATACGTCGCAATGGTCACAACAAATGAGGCCTGCGACAGCTCGGTAGGAACATCCGTCATTCAGGACTGGATGATGAACAAGCCGCTCTTCGCAATGCCACAGGTAATGCAGTTCGACGACGATTCCGTACTCGAAAACTGCGCTAAGGAAATCGAGATGGCATGGAGATTCATGGAAGAGCACACAGGTCTTGAATTCCACTGGGAAGAGCTCAAGAAGCATATTGAGCTGCAGAACAAGCAGAACCAGTTCGAGAGAGAGAAATGGGATGTAGCTGCAAATACTCACAGCTATCCTATCAACGGTGTAGCTCAGGCTCTGTACAGAATCTTCTACTCGCAGTACGGCGAGAGACCTTTCTGGCATGATGTTGACAAGAAAGTCAGAAAGATCATGGAGAAGTGCGTAAATGAGGACATCAACACCTTCCCTATGACAAGACACAGAGTAATCGCATGGAGCTGCGCTCCTCTGTACTACTCCGCATGGTGCACATGGGCTTACAACTGCTGGGGCCTCAACACCATCATCAACATGGACTCGCTGATGTTCGACCTCGATATCAGAACAGACACATATGAGAACTGCCTGCTGGATATCGCTAAATACCACGAGTGGGCTCCGATGAGAAGAATGGCTGTTGGCGGACTTCAGCACATCTTCGAGCTCTGGGAGAACATGGAAAAGTTCAACTGCGACATGGTCATGATGTACGACCAGCTGCAGTGCAAGGGAATGCAGGGCGTTGTAGGACTCTTCGAAGACGAGTTCAGAGCACGCAACATCCACGCTATCTGGATGCCGCACGCACTGCCTGACAAGAGAACAGTTCCAAGATCACAGATCAGACAGATCATCAACGACTATATGTTCACTGTAATGGGTGAAGAACCACTTGATCCGTCACTGCTTGATTTCGACGATTCTGACAGCTGGTAGAAAGGAGCCTGGTGATGAAGAAGGCTAAAAAGAAAAAGAATAAGGTCGCAAGGTTCGTAAAGAAGACGCTCGGCATCGCCGGACTCGCATATGCCGGACTGTTCTGCGTATTCTACTACGACCTCGACGGAAAGCTGCTCTACTACGTTGTTGAGCCGTTCATGAAGAACCACTTCGACAACATGGAGAGAAGAGATCCTCATACAGTACCGTATGAGCAGATCGACAACGAATACATGTAATAGAAAGAAGTTAACTCAAAATGAAAAAACAGTTCAAAGCCGAATCCCAGCGTCTGCTGGACATGATGATCAACTCGATCTACACGCACAAGGAGATATTCCTGCGTGAGATCATATCCAATGCGTCTGATGCCATCGACAAGATGTGCTATCTTGCCCTTACCGACCCTTCGGTCGGCGAGAGCCGCAGCGATTACGAGATAATCATCACTCTCGATAAGGAGAACCGCACTCTTACGGTCAGCGACAACGGGATCGGCATGGACGAGCAGGAGCTCGAGAAGAACCTGGGAACCATCGCGTTCTCGGGAAGCAGCAAGTTCAGCGAACAGCTCGAGAAAGACTCAAAGGAAGCAAAGACGACTGCAGAAGATCACACAGGCGAAGTCGACATCATCGGACAGTTCGGCGTCGGATTCTACTCCGCGTTCATGGTGGCCGACAAGGTCGAGGTGGTCAGCAAGCATTACGGCGCCGATAAGGCTTACAGATGGGTCTCCGAAGGCGCAGGCGGCTACAGCATAGAGGAAGCTGAGAGAGACGGACACGGCACCGATGTCATCATGCACATCCGTCAGGACGGCGAGACAGAGGACGAATTCAGCCAGTACATGAGGGAATACCCTATCTACAAGCTGGTCAAGAAGTACTCCGACTACATCCGCTTCCCTATCAAGATGCTGATGCCGCAGCCTCGCATCAAGGAAGGTTCGGATCCGCAGAACCCTGAGTATGAAGAGGTTTGGGAATATGAAGTGTTTAACTCAATGGTCCCACTCTGGCAGCGCAGGCGTTCGGAGGTAACCAAGGACGAGTACGATGCATTCTACAAGTCGACCTTCCAGGACGACATGGCCCCTCTCGAAACTCTGACGGTTTCCGTCGAGGGTCTCGTGAGCTACAACGCGCTGATGTTCATCCCTGAGCTTGTACCTAACAAGTACTATACGGATGAGTTCACAGGCGGACTGCAGCTTTACAGCTCGGGCGTTCTCATTATGGACAAGTGCAAGGAGCTTCTGCCGGAATATTTCAACTTTGTCAGAGGCGTTGTTGACTCCCCTGACCTGTCGCTAAACATCTCGAGAGAGATGCTGCAGCACGACAGACAGCTGAAGCTGATCTCAAGCAATCTTGAAAAGAAGATCAGAGCGAAGCTGGAGGAGATGCGCGATAAAAACAGAGAAGAGTACGAGAAGTTCTACAAGAGCTTCGGACGTCAGCTCAAGCTCTGCGCGCTCGACGACTACGGCAAATATAAAGAACAGCTGCAGGATCTGCTGATGTTCTGGTCATCCACCGAGGAGAAACTCGTCACGCTGGCCGAATACGTAGACCGCATGAAGGAAGATCAGGAATACATCTACTACGCAACGGGCGACAGCTTCGACGCCGTAGACAAGATGCCGCAGACTGAGGTGCTTAAGGACAGAGGAATCGAGATCCTCTACTTCACCGACAGCACCGACGGGTTCATCCCTGACATGTTCCGCAACTACAAAGAGAAGAAGTTCATGTCCGTAATCGACGGAGACTTCGATCTCGGCGACGGCAAGAGCGAAGAGAAGATGAACAAGGCGTTCAAGGATACATTCGACTTCGTCAAGGAGACTCTGGGAGACAGAGTAGATGTAGTAAAGGCTACAACCAAGCTGAAGACTCATCCGGTATGCCTCTCGAGCGGCGAAGGAATCACCTTCGAGATGGAGAAGTACTTCACAGCCGTCAACCCTGATCTGGGCATGAAGGCAAAACGCATACTTGAGCTCAATGTGGATCACGACGCGTTCCTGGCACTCGACAGGGCACGCATCGACGATCCGGAGAGAGCAAAGAAGATGTGCGAGGTGCTGCTCAATCAGGCACTGCTGATCGCGGGACTGCCGATCCAGGACCCTAGCGCCTATACCGATATTATTTGCAGTTTGTTTTAATTCGTTAGAGAGAGCGGTCTTATACACCCTGCCGGGCCCGCTCTCGCTAACATTCGCACGCAGCGGTGCTAAACTCTGCCTTCGCGGCATTCTGACGATGCCGCTCGGCAATCGTTAAGCACCGGCGTGCTCGAGTTACCCGGCCAGGGTTTATAAGACCGCTCATACAAAACTAATGGAAGACACAAGAAACACTAAAATTCTAACAGTAGCCGGTAAAGGCGGCGTCGGAAAAACTTCGATCAGCTCGGCGATGGTCAGGATCCTCACTGAGGAGTACCCTGATTCGAGGATCCTTGCGATCGATGCTGACCCTGCCATCGGACTTACTACAGCGCTCGGCGTAGAGCCTACTGACACGCTCGACGGAATCCGTAAAAAGATCGTCGGAAGCGTTGAGGAAGGCCGCCCGAAGGAAGCAATCGAGATGCTCAACGAGGCAAGGTTCAGAATCTTCGACACCATGCTCGAGGAGCAGAAGTTCAGCTTCCTCGCTATCGGAAGACCTGAGGCTGCCGGCTGCTACTGCAAGGTGAACGCATACCTCAAGGAGGTCATCAGCCTGCTGGCTAACGACTTTGACTACGTAGTTATCGACGGCGAAGCGGGTATCGAGCAGATCAACAGAAGAGTAATGGAAAAAGTCACGCATCTCTTCCTGATCACCGACCCTAGCCGCAAGGGCTGCAAGGTAGTGGACACCATCAAACAGGTTGCCGATGAGCTCGTAATGTACGATAAGTGCGGAGTCATCGTCAACAGAGTAAGAGAGGAACAGATTCCTCATATCCAGATCGAATCGGCAGAAGTGCTTGCCTACATCCCTGAAGACAGAGCACACGCCGACAACGATATAATGGGCGTCAGCGTATTCGACCTTCCGGAAGATTCTCCGGTCATGGTCGGCACACGTGAGGCGCTTCGCAAAATGCAACTGATATAACGTGATATATAAGTTGAGAGGGAGGTTACAACATTGAAAGACTTGAAGCATTTGATCTACTTCGAGGGCCTTCTGGACAACGCTGACAACGAGTTGGTAGAACAGGCGAAGAAGGACGGCAAGCTCATCATGGGCTATACCTGCTATCACATTCCTGAAGTTCTGCTGAACGTTGACAACTGTGTATCGGTCAGACTCCGCGCTCCAAGAACTGGTTCGATCGACATATCCACATATTATATGTCGAACTACGTTTGCGAGTACGCGAGAGCGCTGCTCGAAAGGGCTATCGAGGGAGGCTTCCAGTTCCTGGACGGTCTTGCTGGTGTGGATGCGTGCTCAATGATGAACAGATTCTACGAGCATTTCAGCATTCTCAAGTGCAACGACAAGGAAAACTTTTTCGTTACACACCTGGATGTTCCGTACAAGACAGAGGAGTTCTCATTCAATCACATGCAGAGACAGCTGGAAGTAAGACTTCTTGATGTTATGCATGACAAGCTGGGCGTAGATGTTTCGGATAAGGCCATCAGAAAGGCCGTTAAGGAGCACAACGAAGTCTGCAAGATCATGCAGGAGATCAGCGAGATGCGTAAGGCAGACAACCCTGTGATCACAGGTTATGAATTCCACGTTCTGAACCTCGTGACCTACACATGCCCGAAGTATCTGATCCTGCCTTATCTCAAAGAGACACTGGCAGAGCTGAAGAAGAGGAAGCCGGACGAGAAGCTGCCTAGATGCAGAGTCGGTATCGTAGGATCCGAGATCGATGACCCTGAGTTCACAAAGATGATCGAAGATGCCGGTGCAAGAGTCGTATTCGACAGACACTGCTTCGGAGCGATCCCTGGCAGAGAAGTTATCGAGCTCACTAACGACGAAGAGGCACTTCCGCAGATCGTACGCCACTACATGAACACTTCCGAGTGCGCACGCTACATTGCTGACAACAAGGTAATGCAGAGAAGAGAGACAGCAGACAGACTCGCAAAGGAGTTCAAGGCAGACGGTATCATCTACGAGCAGATGAAATACTGCGACTTCTGGGGATTCGAAAGAGCTCTCGTAAGCCATATCATGTCCGAGGAGTACGGATGGCCTGTGCTTTCGATCGACAGACTGTACAACGCAAAGGGATCCGGACAGCTCAGAACAAGATTCCAGGCTTTCGTAGAGTCGCTTGAGATTAAGAAGATCCAAAAGGCGAAGAAAGGAGGCAAGTAGTTATGGTACTGACAACTGAATTGCTCGGCATCAAAAACAGTCTTGCCGAAAAGAGAGAAAAGAAAATCAAGGCAGACAATGCCAAAGGCAAATTCCACTATCCGAATCCTGTATTCTGGCGCACTAAGGACAACATGGACTTCAAGGCGCAGGGCAGGAACCTCATGGAAATCGGAAAGATCTGCGTTGAGATGTTCAAGGAAGCAGATAAAAAAGGCTTTTGCATGAAGCAGGTCGAGAGATGCAAAAACGATCTCGCGAGATGCGCTCTTGAGTTCAAGCAGGCTACAGAGATGAGCCCGGCAGAACTCAAGGAAGTGTTCCTCTACGGAGAGAGGACTCTCGGAAAGCTCTACCGCAAGGGCGACATGGTTCCTGTAAGAAGAGAGTGGAGAGGCGCTGCAGATACAGCTTACGACTTCTACAGATGGGGCAAGATGTGGCTCATGCTGCTCATGACATTCAGCAGAGACCTCGTCCCGGCACTCAACTCGACATTCCACTACAGATGGATGATCTCGTACATGTGCTGCGTAGGTTTCATGGACAAGAACACATCCGGCCAGAAGGGCAGCGCTCTGAAGATGTCACACCTGATGACATACGATATCTTCCGTTATGTAGCTGAGAACCTGGTATTCCTCGCCAAGGGCGACAAGAAGAACGGTAACTCCTCAGAGCTCAACAAGAAAGTCGTTCTCTTCGACGAGATGACCATGGGACAGATCATGGCCGGATTCCCGGACCTCCTGGGTATCCCTTATCAGCTGATGCCGGTATTCCTGGTATCCGAGATCGACCAGCTTACATGCGTACCGTATATCGATGCTGTAGAGAGCTTCGGACTCCCTGCTGATACATGCCCGGTACCTTCGTCAGAGTGCGGTGCTCTGGTAGTCGACGCTCTTCCTCACATGGGATCGTGCTTCATTTCCAGCTCGATGCCTTGCGACGGGTCGACAATGGCTTCCGAGTACATGAGCAGAAGATTCCCGGATCTGCCGGTATATCACCTGACATTCCCGGTAAGATACGAGGACGAAGAGACTACACGCTACGCTGTTGATGACATCAAGGGATGCATCAAGTTCGTAGAGGACGTCACAGGCGCCAAGTGGAGCTGGGATGCTTACTTCAAGCAGATGAAGCGCTTCAACGAAGAGACTGCTTACGAGCTGCAGAAGTGGGAAGTCAACAAGACCGACTATCCGCAGATCATCGGACCGTCATACGAGCTCTTCCGTAAATGGAACTACGAGATGGACGGCGGCGCAGATCCTAGAGTCATGAAGACCTTCAAGAAGGTCAACGACATCATGATGAAGGCTTACGAGAGACGCGAAGAAGCATGGCGCAATAAGATGCGTTACAGAGGAATCGTATGGTCCTGCCCTGCTCACTACTACGCAAACTTCTCCAACTGGCTGGCTAACTGCTGGGGAATCGACATCCTCGTTGAGATGGAGTCCCTGAACTTCACAAAGGTTCTCGAGACAGAGGACAAGGAAGAAGCTCTGATGGACCTCGCAAGACTCTACGAGCGCATGGTAATGAGAAGACACACAAACGGCGGTTACCAGAACGTAGTCGACGAGATGTGGAGACAGGTCGAAGACTGGAGAGCCGAGATCATCATCATGTACCAGAACGTAGCATGCAAGAACATGGCTACACTGCAGGGTATCCTCGACGACACATGCAGAGACAGAAATCATCATATGATCTGGATCGAGCATGACCTGATGGATCCTAGAACAGTATCCAGAAAGACCATGAGAGACAAGGTCAACGAGTACATGAGAACAGTCATGAAGGCTGAGCCGGTAGATCCGACACTCTGCGACTTCGACGACGAACTCGGAATGTAACACATTGCTTCAAGGGGCGCGCATCTCATAGCAAATTCCCTTCCGTCGCTATCACGCTCCGTGCGGGCAATTCGCTGCGTGCGCGCCGCAAGAAATAATGTGTGACAAGGGACGGTTCTTCTGCCACATTGCGCAGGAAACCAAACCTCAAAAAACAGTTTCAAATAAGACTGGAATGTGTTAGAATTCCAATCGGTATAGAGTTTTTAACAAAAAACATAAAAGGAGAAAAAGAAAATGAAATATTATGGCGGCTGTGATGTAGGTTCAACTTATACCAAGGCAGTAATTCTTGACGAGGCTGGCAAGATCGTTGCTGACACAACTATCAAGAGCAAAATTAACTCTGAGGCTTCCGCTAGACTGGCTATGGACGAAGTACTCGGCAAGGTAGGCCTGAAGTCCTCCAAGGAGCTCGCATACCTCATCGGTACAGGCTATGGACGTAACAAGGTTCCATTCGCTGACGAGAACATCTCCGAGATCTCCTGCCACGCTATGGGCGTACACGTAACTGATCCAAGCGTTAAGGCTATCATCGATATCGGCGGACAGGACGTTAAGGGTATCGCAGTTGATACAGACGGAACAGTTAAGAACTTCGCTATGAACGACAAGTGCGCTGCCGGAACAGGCAGATTCTACGAGGCTATGGCAAGATCATTCGAGATGACACTCCCTGAGTTCTCGAAGCTGTCCCTGACTGCAAAGAATGTTATTCCTATCACTGCACAGTGCACAGTATTCGCTGAGTCCGAGGTTATCACTCTCGTTGGAGAGAACAAGCCAATGGACGAGATCGCTGCAGGAATCCAGATGGCTGTTGCTAAGAGATGCTTCGTAATGGCTAAGAAGGCTGGTGCTACAGACTCCATCACACTCACAGGCGGATGCGCTAAGAACGATGGACTTAAGGACGCTATCGAGCACGTACTCAAGCTCAAGGTTATCAACCTCAAGACAGACCCACAGCTGATGGGAGCACTCGGCGCTGCTGAATTCGCTCGTCAGAAGGGACAGGCTAAGTAATAGGTATCCGAAAGGAGTACTACAATGAAGAAGAATAAGAAGAAATGCCCTGTATGCAGAGCGCTGAAGCTGATCACAAAGATCCTCGGCATTGCAACAGGAACACTCTTCGTGGTCTACTTCCTCAACCTCGACCAGAAGCTCCTTGCGTGGGCTTATGCGAGAGTAAATGAGATTTTCGACCGTAAAGAGGTGGATATCAAATTCTAATTACGAATTGCTACGAAGAGGCGGGAAAAGTGCTCCCCTGTGGAGCACGGCTCTCGCCTCGTCACGACTATACGCAGCGGTGCTAAACTCTGCCTTCGCGGCATTTTGACGATGCCGCTCGGCAATCGTTAAGCACCGGCTACCGCTCAGTCTCCACAGCAGAGCACTTTTCCCGCCGCTTGGAGCAAATATCGCAATAGAGAGGGTTAGTAATGGAACTGTATAATTCAATCATTGAAAAAATCGATGGGCTGCTTGGTAACTCTCAGCCTAAGCGTTATGAATATAATCCGAACAGGTGCTGGGAAGATGTTGGCGGAAATCAGCTCGTTATGATGAAGGAAGCTGCGTATGAGCTCGGCGGTGACAACAAGCCGGCTGTCAATTACGCATGCGTCACTTCGACGGATGGTTTTGCTGACAAGGATGAGATCCTCGTATACGGAAAAGATCTCAATCAGATAAGCGGAAGCGCACCTTTTGCAAGAATAGTGATCATCAAGACAGGTGACCTGACAGGCGAAGGCGAAGAGGATACTGAGCCTCTGTTCAGAGCCATCCAGGATATCGACTTCGTGAAGTATCATGTATATCCGAAGGGATACATGATCAGATCTTCGTCTGACAGCTTCAGGGAGCAGGTCAGAGTATCGAAGGAAGCCGTACGCAAGGGTATCACCTTTGAGCAGGTCGGCAACTCTTACATCACGCAATTCAAGAAGAATCCTGACATCAAGGCGGTCAAGATCATATTCGTAACTACTGATGATCCGGACTATGCTGAGATGAGGAAGGATGCAAAGAAGGTCCGCGACATTACGAAGACACTGTCGAAGATCCTTGAAGGAATGTCGACAGACTGCCATAGCTGCAGCCTGCGCGAGATCTGCGATGAGGTAGAGGGTCTTAAAGAGCTCCACTTCGGCAAAGAAAAGAAGGAATTCAAGGGCTAAAATCACAAAACCCTTCTCGGGCGCATTGCGCCCTTTTTTATTTTTTGCAGAGACACCTTAAAATGTATAAATTGATACCCCCCCCTTCCATTTCCCTCTGCTCTTGACATATGGGAAATGCTATAATAACTGTGTATATACTGCGCTGAAAACGGAGACCGGATATGGATAACTCATTACACGCTCAAATCTTATGGAAGGTCATGGATACGCTCCATGATGCGGACCAGCTCGAGGAGGCTCTCTCGCGTAGTCTTGACTTGTTCTCAAGAGGATCGGAAAGCAACAAGGGCTCAATTTGGATGCTCGACGAAAAGAGCAAGAGAACGATTGCTACAAATGTATATGGCACATATGACGCCACCGGCGAGAGCGCGGGCATGGGTGAAGGCCTTGTGGGCCGTGTCATAGAAACAGGCAAGACAGAGCTCCATAAAGCTGCGGATGTACAGAACATGAAGCTTGCCGGTGTGGATAGCCCGGCGCTTAGCGGCGTAAACATGGTTTGCGTGCCGATCAAGACGCCAAGGCATACAGTCGGCTGCCTGCTTCTTACGGGCAAGGAAAAGGAGTACACACAGGCAGAGATTACGATGCTCGAGCAGTGCTGCTCGATCCTGGCTCTCGACATCGAAGAAAAGGGCTTTGAATTCAAGCCGTTTGCGGATCGCGAGCCACTCCTGAGCGTTCGCAATGTCGTGAAGGAATTCCTCAGCGGCGAAGAGATCAGACAGATCCTCAAGGGAGTCGATCTTGACGTGTATTCAGGTGAGCTTGTAGTCGTTCTCGGCGAGAGCGGCTGCGGCAAGAGTACCCTTCTGAACATCATCGGAGGAATGGACAAGATGACAAGCGGCGAGGTCATCGTCGAAGGAAAGGATATGTCGAACCCTACCGAAGATGAGCTGACCGAATACCGCAGGGAATATGTAGGATTCATTTTCCAGGCGTACAACCTCATGCCTAACCTTTCGGCATACGAGAACGTACAGTTCATTGCCGAGATAAGCGATAATCCTATGGATTCCATGGAAGCTCTTAAACTTGTAGGACTTGACGCAAAGGCAGACAACATGCCTACTGCCCTCTCAGGCGGCCAGATGCAGAGAATCTCGATCGCCAGAGCTCTGGTAAAGAATCCTAAGATCATTCTTGCTGACGAGCCTACCGCGGCTCTCGACTACGACACATCGATCAAGGTCCTGAGCGTAATCGAAAAGATATCCAAAGAAAACAATACTACGATACTTATGGTTACTCATAACCCTGAAATAGCAAAGATGGCTAACAGAGTCGTCAGGCTGAGAGACGGAAAAATCTCCAGCATAAGGGTCAATCTTAAACCTCTGAAAGCGACGGATCTTGTCTGGTAACGAACGCATATGAAAACTACGCAAAGAAAAGATGCGGTCAGGAATATTCGCAAGCGCCTGGTATCATACCTATCGGTGTGCCTTGTTATAATGCTCGGACTTGGCGGAACCTTCATCACCCGCTACATGAGCGCATCCATCGTGGCCAAGGCGAATTCGTATTATACTGATCACAACTTCAAGAACTATGAGCTCATCTGCTCGCTCGGAATAACTGACGATGACATCGCGCAGATAAAGGCGACTGAAGGAGTTACCGATGCAGAGGGCGTCATAAGGGGAAACGGAACTCTCATAAAGGGCGATATCAACCTCAAGGTGGAGCTGATCAGCATGACGGAAAGGATCAGCGTACCGGAAGTCGTAGAGGGCAAGGCACCTGCGGCGGCTGACGAGTGCATGATAGGTGAAGATGTCGCTGCGGTGAAAGATCTCAAGGTCGGCGACAAAGTAATGCTGACCATGGCCGAAAAAAGCAAGAAAAACGAGACCGCTGCTGACGCGGACGACGAGGAAAGCGATAAAGCGGCAGCGGGCAACAAAGAAAATCCGCTTCTGAAGACCGAGTTCACCATAACCGGACTGATGAAGCATCCGGATTATTTCAGGCGCAAGGCTGTCGACACGGTCGTTCTTCCGGGGTCCGCATACAACATGGACTATCTTGGAGGCCTTTACAGTCACGCATTCGTAAGGACGGAGGATCCGAAGGGCGTAGACATACTTTCCAATAAGTACTTTAAGAAGACCGCAGATACCAAGCAGAGGCTTGACGATCTTACAAAGACACTCGAGGTTGACTCGCTGGCCAGAACAAAAGCTGACCTCTATGCGACTCTGGATGAGAGGTGGCAGGAAGCTCTTGATGAGCTCGAAAAAGGACAGGACGAGATCGATGAGAACGAAGCGAACCTGAACGACGAGCTGGCCAAGGCGAGAAAAGATCTCGAAGACGCCCAGAAAGAGCTGGATGCGAAGGTCGCTGATGCAAATAAGCAGATTGCTGACGGTGAAAAGAAAATCGCCGCAAGCGAGAAAGCAATCAAAGCAGGCGAAAAAAAGATCAAAAAGGGTGAAAAGGACATAAAGGATGCCAAGGAAAAACTCAGACTGATCGATAAAAACCTGCCTGCCGCAAAGAAATACCTTAAAGAACTGAGAGAGCAGTACGAGGGCGATCTGGATTCTGCGCTGCAAACGCTTGCCACTGTTCAGGGTATTCTGGATAAGCTCAAAGGGCTCGATCCGGAGTCGGAAGAATACAAAAATACAGTGGCTGAGCTTGCTGACTTTGTCAAAAAGAATAAGGAGACAATCCGCAAGGTTCATGCTTTCTTCAGCAAGGACTCCGTAATGGAGGCTGCTGAGAAGCTAAAAGAGATTACAGGCATCGATGCTACCGCTACAGTGACTGCCATAAAGAACTTCGACGTGGAGGTTCTGATCAGCCTCGCTGAAAGCGGAGGAAACTTCGATGAGTTTATAAAAAAGACACAGGCTCTTGTCGACAGCATCAAGGAGTCACTTGAAGAGCTTGACGAGTACGAAGGATATATTGAGGAGTACGAGAAAAACAGAAGCAGCCTGTATAAGATGGTTGCGGATAAAGAGAAAGAGCTTGAAGCAGGTAAGAGAGAACTGGCTGCAGCTAAGAAAGAACTGGCCGCGGCTAAGAAGAAGCTGGCCGCGGCTAAGAGTCAGCTGGCCGCGGAAAAGCAAAAGTATCAGGCCGAGATAAGGGACGGCTGGAACCTGTACTACGGACAAAAGGCTGATTACGAGAAGAGGCTTGAGGAGGCAAAGGCATTGCTCGCCGAGAACCGCGAGGAAGCAGAGAAGAAGTTTGCCGAGCTGAGAGCTGATGTAGAAAAGATCGAGTGCAAGTGGCTTGTGCTCGACAGGCGTGCGAATGCGGGCTTTGTGGATGTAAAAGCTACTTCCGGATCGGTCAGTTCCGCGAGCTTGATCTTCGGTATACTGTTTATGCTTATAAGCGCCATCGTGTGCTACTCTACTCTTTCGATCATTATCGAAGAACAGAAGAAGATGGTCGGTACTGTGAAGGCGTTCGGATTCCTCAAGAAAGAGATTCTGAGCAAATACATGGTATTCGGTGTGAGCGCTGCTGTAATAGGATGCATCGCAGGATTAGTGCTGGCGTTCGGCGGTACGGGAATTGCGCTGAAATTATACAGCAGATCCGAAATGTATCAGTTCGGACTTCCTAAGGCGGTCGTGACACCGGGAATCACCATTGGCGCATGTGCAATCATAATAGCTGTCTGCGCGATTTCGACCGTGATAGCATGCTCTGACATACTTAAGAGCCCGGCTTCCATCCTGATGAAGGGTGGCACGATCAAGAAGTCCGGATACAGAAAGAACCAGACAAAATCGAAGAGAGACGGATCACTCTACTCCAGGCTGATTATCAGAAACATGCGCGATGATAAAGTCCGCGTGGTCATATCCATAATAATTATCGCATTCAGCACATTCCTCATAGGCGTCGGTATCACCATGAAGCTCGCCTTCCAGGGGATGCCTGCCAAGCAGCTGAGCGATGTGTATAAGTACGACCTGCGGGTAGGTCTCGGAGACCAGTTTGATGAAGCGGACCGCGGCAAAGTCGAGGCCGTATTGAGCGATGCCGGAACAGAATACACTCTGGCCTCGTATTCGACGCACGTATTCAAGCTCGGAGACAGGCTCGATGCGGTCACCGTGATAACGGGAAACAAGTCGCAGCTGGGAGAGTTCTTTGCGGTCAAAGACTCCCATACGGGCGAAGACATAGAGCTTCCTGAGGACGGAGTCCTTACGCAGCTCAAGATGAAGGAAAGCTACGGCATGGGAGAAGGCAGTACGATCGACATCTACAACCTTGGACTCGATGAGTGCAATGCAGATGTAAAGGGCGTATTTGATAACCATGTCGGCAGAGTTGTCATAACATCGGTCGAGGGATACAAGAACGTATTCGGGGAAGATTCGCCGGGCAACTGCTACTTTGTAAAGCTCAACGGTGCCAACCTTGAAAAACTTGAGAGCGACCTCGGAGCTGTAAATGAGGACATCTCGTTCGATGAGGCTACGTCGTTCGTCAAGAAGTTCGAGGCGGTAACGATGATCTACGATCTGATCGTAATTGTAGTTACAGGTATAGCGATACTCATGTCGTTCATGATATTAAGCAATCTGGCGAATATTTGCCTCAACCGCAAGAAGACCGAGCTCACGGTAATGCGCATCAACGGTTTCAGCATAAAACAGACCAAGGGATACCTTGCAAGAGAATCAGTCATAACCACTGCTGCCGGTGTAGCAATAGGCGTTCTGGCCGGTGCGATAGCGACACCGTTCATCATAAAGCTCATGGAGCAGCCTGACATTCAGTTTGTGAGGAGCTTCAATGTGTATGCATGGGCGATAGCGGTTGCGCTTGAAGTGCTGTTCTCTATAATAATCAACAGCTTCGTCTTCAGAAAGGTGAAGGATCTCAACTTCAGGGACGTTCAGTAGCACATGCAAATGGTCGGAAAAGATGCCAATAAGGAAAAAGAAAGATTGAAGGCAGAAAAGCGGCGCCGGCGGTTCTGGGACGCGGTGCAGCTTTTGCTGGGCGGATGGCTGAGAAACAAGTTCAACTTCAGCTTCGACAGGAGCTTTGAGCCGGCGGACATAGACGGTCCGATCCTGGTTGCGATCAACCACGCCAGTGCCTATGACCCTTTGTTTGTAGGAGCGGCTTTTAAAAACAAGCCGCTTACCTTTATTGCGAGCGAACATATATTAAGAGGCAAGTGGGGATCTTTCCTCGATAAGAACATCTCGTTCATTCCTCATCAGAAAGGCGCAAGGGGGAGCCGGACGGCTCTGGTAGCCATGAAGAGGATGAAGAAGGGGGAATCGATCTTCCTGGCAGTTGAGGGCGAGCAGACGTGGAACGGCCGGCCGATGCCGGTAATGCCGTATACGGGCAAGCTGGTTAAGGGGAGCGGCGCCACTCTGGTGACTTATCTGCTTGAAGGCGCATATCTGTCGGCGCCGCGCTGGGCGTTTAGCACACGCAGGGGCAAGGTGTACGGGCGGCCGGTCGGAGTATACGGGCCGGAAGTCCTTAAGGACATGAGCGATGAAGAGGTCGAAAAGCTAATAGCGAAAGACCTCGGCTTCGACACCTGGGAATGGCAGAAGACAAGGTCTGAAGGACCATTAGGATATAAATGCAGCAAAGGCGGAAATGTTGATGGGCTTGAGCGATCGGTCTTTACCTGCCCTGCCTGCGGAGCCTTCGGAACCTTGGTTTCCAAGGGCGACAGCATCAGCTGCAGCTGCGGATTCAAAATACGGATGAGTGATACGGGCTTCTTTGATCCGGCTGAGCCGTTTGAAACGGTTGCGGACTGGGAGGAATTTGACAGAACAAGCCTGCGTGACAAGGAGAAGTTTCTCTTGTCACATGAGGACGACCTCTTCTCTGATGAAAGCATTTCACTGTTCCGCATCGAAGACGGTCACAATGACACAGAAGCAGCACACGGAAAGATTACATTGAGCTGCCGGGAGGGTAGCTTTATACTAAACATAGGGGACTATTCGTTTGATCTCAAGGAGATCTCGAACATGACAATGGTGCTGGCAAACCGCATCGTCTTCAGCGACGCAAGCGGTTATTACGAGTTGCTTGCAAAAAAGGGGAGCAGGACAAATCTGAGAAAATACGTTATTGCCAGAGAATTACTTTTGAAGGAGTAAAACTTGGATTATTCAGCAGCCAATCACGCATTGTGGAATGTGATCATACAGTTCGGATATATTGCAGCAGTTATACTGATTGCGATCAGTCTGAGACAGACCATCAAACCTATACGCAAGACAATGCTTCCTGTAGCAGTGCTCGGAGGATTCATCCTCCTTATCGCCAAGGAGGCTGGTCTTATTGATCTTGATGAAAACCTCCTCTCTGCCCTCACCTACCATGGTATCGCACTCGGCTTTATCGCGATGAGCCTCCGTACGCCGGTGCAGAGAGGGTCGGGCGATGAAAGCAAGGTCGGCTTCCGCTCGGGTGCGGTCATAGTCAGCACATACATGATACAAGGTGTCACGGGCCTCATAATTACGATCGGTCTCGCGCTTACTGTGATGCCTGACATGTTCAGGGCAGCGGGACTCCTTCTTCCTATGGGTTTCGGACAGGGTCCGGGCCAGGCTAATAATATCGGAGCCAGCTATCAGTCGCTCGGTTTCAATGGCGGACATAGCTTTGGCCTTTCGATCGCAGCTGCGGGATACATCGTGGCCTGCCTGGTGGGTGTCATCATCCTGAACCTGCTTAGAAAAAGCGGTGAACTGAAGATATCCAACACCAGCAGCACTACCGTACTAAGCGATGACCACATCGGAAGCGGAGAGAGCAGCGACGTTGGTGAATCGATCGACAAGCTCAGCGTGCAGTTTGCCATGATTATCATCGTCTACCTCGCCACATACGCGGTAACAGCCGGCATCACCGGCGGCATTGCCAAGCTGAGCGAGGGCCTCGCGGGCACGGTCAACACCCTGCTCTGGGGATTCAATTTCATCATCGGCTCTGCCCTTGCGATACTCCTCAGGGTGATACTCGAGAAGCTCAGAAAGAAAGGCACCATCAAGAGACGCTATCAGGACAACTACCTGCTCAACCGCCTCTCGGGGGCATTCTTCGACATCATGATCGTCGCGGGAATCGGCTGCATCGACATCGAAGACATACGCGGACTCGTGCTGCCGTTCGTGCTGCTCGTAGCTGCCGGCACAGTGGTAACGTGGTTCCACCTGCGCTGGGTATGCAAAGCGGTTTTTGGCGATTATTACTACGAGGGGCTCATCTCGATGTACGGTATGCTCACCGGAACAATCAGCTCTGGCGTTCTGCTCCTGCGTGAGATCGACCCGCAGCTTGAGACTCCTGCCGCAAACAATCTGGTAGTGGGATCCAGCTTCGGTATCCTGCTCGGAGCACCGGTGCTTATCCTCGTGGGACTTGCCGCTAAGAGCAATGTAATGTGCTTCGTAACACTAGGTCTTGCGGCTGCTTACCTGCTCATTCTCGATATATTGATATTCAAGGTAGGGCGCCACGCAAAGGCAAAATAACAAAAAAAGGGACCGTAGATTTCATGAACCGCTACCCGTCAAGAGGACAGTGAAAAATCAAAAGATTTTGACGACCAGCAACTGAAATTTGTTGCTGGTTGTTTTTTTGTTGTTCCCCTCGCCGGGGAGGCAGGTCAGCAGCGTATTCCCGCTGCTGACGCAGAA
>JAFQZQ010000015.1 GCA_017405845.1 Mogibacterium sp.
AGTGCTGCTATTCTAAAAGTGGACACGGCGAATGGATTAATTCACAGTAGACTGCTATCATTTAATCACTCAGAGAGATCACCGCGATCCTCATAAAGGAGAAACCAATGAGCAGAAAACGTCTTAATCCATTTGAAAAAGAGTTCCTGATCCGACAGTTTCGAGAAGTATCGAAGCTGAAGATCTCTGAGTTCTGTCAGGCCAATGGTGTGACTGTCCAGACATTCCGGAAATGGATGGAACAGTACGATGCTGCCGGCATCGAAGGCCTGGCCAAAGGGAGCAAATATCCTGACCTACTCCCCAAAAGTGCCGATCCTACGGTAGAGAACTACAAGAAAGAGATTCTGCGGCTCACCATAGAAAATGAAAGGCTTAAAAAAAACTATATAGTCCGGACGACGCCCGATGGACGGACCCAAATTCAACATTTAGAAGCGATGAGTTCGACATCATCCGAAAGCTCTCAAGACGATACCCTGTAAAGGATCTTTGTGAACTGATGGGCGTCAGCCGATCCGGATATTACAAGCATCTGAAGCTCCTGGAGTCCGGGCAGTTGCGTTCTGAGAAACTCTACCAGGCCATCTCTCAGGTCTCGATCATTCACCAGAGTCATCCTTCTCATGGATACCGTTGGGTAGCCGCCTACATCCGGAGAAATACTGATTACAGTTTCTCTGATGGCTTGGTCTACAAGGCTTTCCGCTATCTTGGGATCACCTCTAAAACCAAGCATAAGCGGCGTTACAAGCCGCGGAAGATAAGGGATAAATATCCTAATCTCATCTTTGCTACCTGGGAGAAAGTTGATCGTCCGCGTCAGGTCATCGTCTCAGATATGACCGCATTCTATGCCGGTGACAGATACTATGAGCTAACACTGTACTTTGATGTCTTTACCAAGCAGATCCTAAGTTGGCGTCTTTCAAACCGCCGAGGTGACAGAGAACCGTATCTCTTTGGCCTTGTGGATGTGATCGAGCTGCTCGAGTTTGAAGGGTCAGACAGTGAACCAGTCTACCTCCATACTGATCAGGGTTCAGTTTATTCCTCTATGGCCTACAATGAGTTGGTTCAAAACTCCAACATAATCCGTTCCATGTCGCGTGCAGGAAAGCCTACTGACAATCCTGTAAATGAATCGCTCAACGGCTGGATCAAAGAAGAGCTGTTCTCGGACTTCCATCTTGGAAGGTATGACGAGCGTTATTGGGTCTACTGCGCAATAGAAGAATATGTTGAATATTACAATGAGCAGCGTCCGTGTTATTCGCTCGGATACGAAACTCCTAATGATTTTTATCGACGCTTTATGAATGGTGACTTAGAGCGAAAATATACCTTTGAAAACCGCTTCGAAGAGACCTCTCATGATGGTGAAATTTAGGAGTCCACCTTGCGTAAGCATTTCATTCTGCGCTTTTATTGAATATGTCTACTTTCGTGAATTTACCATTCCTTTCTTAATACTTTTTCTGTCCACTTTTCTTGACAGCTACACAGAACTATTGTTCATAATAATTTTAATGAAGCATATGTCCGAATTTTGACCCTTACAAAACAAGTATGGCGCCACGCAGACGCCGCATCATCTGACCATTTTATGATTCCTCCTTTCCATTTTCAGACATAAAAAAACTACAGCTGTAGCTGCAGTCACAATAATTACAATAATCTCGTTTTTAACGAGAGGTCAGAGCCTATCGCTCAAGGTCACGATCCTTGCATGCAAGTTTTCTTGCTGCACGCAGCTTCTCGCGCTCGGCTATCTGTCTTTCTTTCTCTGCCTGGGCTTGTGCTTCCTTGTCGCGGAACAATTCTCCAAGTTTGTTTACGAATGATGTGACCAGCTCCGGGAAGTGCTCTAAAGCATCCAGGAATGGCTGAGTCTTCTCTATGAGTTCATCATACTTGTTCCGAAGAGATTCATACCGTGTGCAGTAGCGCATGAATCCATCGCGGTAAAACTCCATTGACCTATACAATTCCCAGATCTTCGAGCGACTAGTCAAACCTTCCTTGGCCAGAGCCGTGAGGTCAGCATATTCCTGACTGGACATCACGACTTTACCGGTGATGTTCTTCTTGCCCATACCGTCTATCTCATCAATCTTCTGCTTTGCTTCGAGAGCCGGCACATAGTCAAGCTTCGCCTGTTCTATGCGGCCTTCTATACCGGCAAGTCTCTCGCGGTCCTTCTTGATCTTGTACTGCAGAGTGTCAAGATGCACCGCATTACTGCCGAGCTCACCACGTTCAAACCCGGTGAACCCATGCCTGGTCATGTGCTCATATACTTCATCCTGCAGTATGCTGTAGGATTTCCTGTACTTTGGCTTACCATTTTTAGTAAATACGATTTCGCCGTGGTCATCCATAATAGGGACATCCGATGCCCACTTCTTTGAATGACTCACCTGATGGACCACTTCCTTCACAGTGCCTCTCAGCTCCGGGTCCTTGCATCTCTTGCTCCACCTGATCTCTTTCTCCACGACAGGGATGACCATAGCGTGCAGATGGTAGTGATACACATCCTTGCCGAGTCTCTCGCTGACCTCGGCGTTCCGTTCATCAGCGTGCATGACCGCAGAAACTACATGCTCAGCTCCAAACTTCTTCTCAACGAAGTGGAAAGCTTCCTCATAGAACTTCTTCGCGTACTCATATCCTCCGTGATCTTCGAAGTATTGCGTGTTGACATCGATGATGATCTCATCAAGCAAAGTAGCATCCTCTCTTAGGCCTCTGGTGGAGATCACTCCCTCGGCTTCGAGTCTTCTGAAGATTTCAGTGTAGGTCTCATCACCTGGATCCTTGAAGTGGATGTTGTACCTGCTCATCTCAGTGATAACGTTCTCATTGCCATAGGACTCATTCCTGCGCTCGTTGTGTCTGTAGATCTTGTCAAGACCTGATGCCTTGTACTGGACGACTCTCGCACAGGACATGTCCGGCTTCTTTGCTTCCATAAAGCTTCCTCCTTTCTCTGATTGCGGGGCGAAGCCGGTTACACAACATTCCTGCTGAATGTGTGTAACCCACTATGACACTTTCAGCTTCGCTGCAAAGATGTCGTGGGCAAGGCTTTCCCCCTTGACTCCCTGCGGAACCGAAAAGGAGGAGCCATACAGGTGCCTGCACCTTGATTGCTCCTCCTCGCTCGCGTGAACGCTCACGGAGATCACGCCCTGACCGGGCTTTGATCTCATATCGTTTCCGACGCCGCTGCAATAAAATTGGAGCCAGCGGCGGTGCTCCTGCACGAAAAACATTTCTCATGCTTTCTTCTTCCTCCTCTTCGAATTGTACTCGGGACATGAAATGATCACGGCACGGGAGCTCTGCTTACACTCGCGATCACAGTTTCTGCAGAGCTCGTTGTAGCTTATCCGTCCATTATCATCGAGATAATAGTCCCATTCAGCTTTATCTTTCTTTGACATCCTAGGCATACACATCACCTCCAATCTTCATTACAATGTCTTCATAAAAGAAATAACGGCCACTATAAAACGTCCACCTGGCCGGGAGATAATGTATGATCTCGGGGCGAAAATGGACGTTTTTCTTCGCTGTAGCGCGATAAAAATGTTTAAATGGTGAACGATACCTTGCATCGGCTTTGAAGCTGAATTCAGGAATAATAATTCTCACTACTAATTAACGACAAACCAAAGGTCAAATTGTTCCCATGCTATTCAACTTTTTCAAAAGGATTTTGCAGTCGGTTTCTTGCGATGATCCAAAGGATTGCCTCTAATATATAACGACAATGCTATAGTCAATTTGTTCCTGAAATACTCAACATTTTCAGAAAGACTTGCTATGAAGGTGATGTAGAAGTGCTTGATAAGCTGTCGCTATTTACAGATCAGCTATGATAGAGACCGATATAAAGAAGACTTAATATCGGCTAAAGCCTCCGATCCAGAAATCGGAGGCTATTATTAAAGATGCAAAAAAGTAAAAGTCTATGGTACATAGGGTGCTATTATAATTGCATGGTGGTATTGTTTCTGCGGGAGGTAAAAGATCGTGAACACTGAAAAAACTGGAGAATTCATCGCAGAACTACGAAAAGAGAAGCAACTTACACAGTCGCAACTTGCAACCGCAATACATGTTTCAGATAAAGCCATATCCAGATGGGAAACTGGCCGTGGCCTTCCTGACATCGAAAATCTTGCAGCGCTTTCTGATTATATGGATGTTTCGATAGCCGAGCTTATTAGAGGAGAAAAGATCAGTGAGCCAGTGTCCAGGGAAGAGCTGCAGTCCATCACTTCAGACGAACTATCGCTCACAAAGGTGTTCCTCGAAAAAAGAAAGTATATAAGCATACTGTTTGGCTTCGTGCTGGGATCAATTATCATACTCATCGCGTTCATACATATGATGAGTCCTATATACGTCAAGGATCCGGGAGAAGCTTTGACAATAGAGAAGTTGTCGGACGGGAGCATAGTAGGTGTACTGGACGAAAAGATTAGCGGATATGATTTAGAGAGACATAAGGATCCGGATTCCGGTTTGCAGTTGGTTTTCATAGGCTGCTATAGAACAAAGTGGGATCAGCTTACAGGAAAGAACAGTGATATGCTCGTAAGGTTAGGTAACAAGGACTCGGTAGATGCAGTGTATTATTATCCTAATGAAGGAGAAGACATCCATATATACGGTAATTCCGGCACCACTGAGAATGGAGGCGTTTTGACGCTGCCAAGACTGGTTTACAACTACTGGCTGATAATCGGAATCTTTCTCTCTGCTGCTGGGCTTATAGCATATGCGTTTTGCCGAAAGAAGTATTATGCGGACCGAATTCTGAAGATTGCTCTGGTACCAGTAGCATGCACGATAAGTATCCCTTTGTGTCTTTTCGGAAGATTTGATGAAGTATATAATGCAACCTACTACTTAACGGGCATATTGCTTCTGACAGCTGCATTATATCTCGTATTTTGTATAGTCATGCTAGTTAACAAAGGGCATGAAAAGAACTTCTAAATTGTGTCTGTTACACTTACTGTTACACCCGCCGGAGTAGAGTGAGATTCCTCCTTTCATTTCAACGGGTTCAGGACACGCCCTAACGGACTTCAGCGTTCGAGTCCCATGTCCTCCGCCAGAGTTTTGGCCCTGAGATTAACGTCTCAGGGCTGATTTCATTTAAAAATATGTTTGTGACAACTCTATGAATCGCTTCGCGGCAGGAGACTGCTGAGAGGTTTCAGGCATAGCGATACCGATTGGGATCGTGCACTGTGGAGTGAGAGGAAGTGCGGCCACATTACCGGAAAAAAGGGATGTGTATATGCTGTTTTCCAATGTTATGCCGAGCTTTGCTTCTACCATATGATAAGCTGCAAGAGTGTCACTGCATGAAAATCTAATATCAGGTACTATCCCATTCTGTTCCAGATATCGTGAGCAGTCGGTATCGACTTCAGGATGCATCATTATAAAGGGTTCACGCGCCAGATCTTCAGGCGTGACGAACCCTTTTTGCGTTAGAGGATGATCGGAAGATACAAGCGCGATAAAAGGGTCATCCGTAAGAGGGATAAACTCAAAGTTTCCTTCTCTTTTGCTGATGATGCAGAAATCCGCCTGTCGCTGAGAGACTCTGTCAGCCAACTCCGAGCTCATCCCTTCAATGATACCAACATGGATACCTGGATACTTCGAGCAAAAATCGGAAATCAGCCGGGAAAGGGGCCTGAAGAAAACAGGATACGGGGTGCCGACATATATTTCACCGGTCTCGATTCCAAGCAGAGAGTCAGCTGTTTCACGTGCAAGTGTATAGTCATCGGCCAGCCGGCGGAAGAGCGGCATCATATGTTCACACTCCCGGGTCGGTCGGACGCCGCCTCTTGAACGCAGCAAAAGCGTGAATCCCAGCTCTGCCTCAAATGCCGCCATCATTTTGCTTATACCTGAAGGGGTGTAGCCAAGGTCTTCAGCTGCAGCGGAAATACTGCCAAGCCCGATCACACGAAGTAAGACTCTGCACTTTTCTGTATCCATTATGCACCTCGCATTGATATGACGATATGTCATAGAATATGTGATTTTATGTCGCTTTACTCAATGATATGCGGATGATAGTCTTGAGTCAAGAGAAGAGACATGCAGAGACAGGGGACTGAGGTTCTCGTCTCCCTAAAAAAGGAGGAAATTGCCAATGGTAAGGATCGCAGCAGCTCAGATGAGAGTGAGCGAAGACATGGACACTAATTACAGAAGATCACTTGAGTTCATTAAAGAGGCTGCTGAAGCAGACGCTAAGATGGTCTGCTTTCCTGAAGGACAGCTTACACATTATGTCCCGCAGTATAAAGGCCTGAAAACAGAAGATATTGCAATTGAGATGGATCACCCGTATATCCAGGGGTTCTGTGATGCCTGCAAAGAAAATGAGATCATTGCCAGCATAGCTGTAAATCTGAAGATCGCAGGCAATGTTTATCCTTCGATGATGCTTATATCCGAAAAGGGAGAGATCCTTGGCATCACTAAGAAGAACCACATTGTCTATGCGCCGCACTTCTATGAGAAAGACTATTTCACTCCGGGGAATGAGGGCTTCCCGGTATTTGATACATCTATCGGCAAAGTCGCTCAGATCGTATGTTTTGACAGGCACTTCCCTGAAAGTTTCCGTACATGTGCGCTTAAAGGAGCTGACTTTGTCGTTACAGGAGTTGCCAATGAAAAGATAGAGCCTTGTGAAGTGTTCAGATGGGAGATCCTTATCCCGGCATTCCAGAACAGCATGAACTGCCTCATGGTCAACAGAGTCGGAGTGGAAGGAAATATGGACTTCTGCGGTGAGAGCGTATTTGCAGCTCATGATGGGACTGTGGCAGCTATTGCAGATGACAGTGAATGTCTTCTGACGGCAGATCTGGATTTTGATGCTGCAAGGAAGCTGAGAGAGGAAAAACAGTATCTGTCACTCAGAAGACCGGAAGTATTTGAACTTGATTAGGGAGAGAGAAATGGTTTCAAAGAGAATACAGAATATGAAGCCTTCCGCAACCAGTACTATAAACGGTATGGTATCAGAAATGAAGGCACGCGGAGAGAATGTTATTTCGTTCAATGTCGGAGAGCCTGACTTCGATACCCCGTCATCAGTGATCTGCGCTCTTGAAAAGGCTGTAGAGGAAGGTAAGACCAGATATGTAGCAGTAGGGGGCATCACGCCTCTGAGGATGGCCATTGCGGACAAACTCCGGAGAGACAATGATCTTGTGTACAGTATCGATCAGATTTGTGTTACAACAGGCGGAAAACAGGCTGTGTTCAATGCGGTCATGGCATTATGCGATCCCGGAGACGAGGTCATAGTAAATGCCCCTTGTTGGGTCAGCTACGTGGAAATGATCAAAATGGCTGAAGCAGAGCCTGTAGTGGTAAAAACTGATGAGAACTATCATCTGGATCTGCAGGTGATCAGAGCGGCTGTAACGGACAAAACAAAAGCAGTCATTATCAATACGCCAAACAATCCGACTGGTGCTGTTTATACGGCAGAAGAGCTAAAAGCACTGGCAGATCTTGCTGAAGAGAAGGATTTCTACATCCTTTCGGATGAGATATATGAAAAGCTCACTTATGACGGCAAAAAGCATGTAAGTATCGCATCTCTTTCGCAGGCCGCATATGAACGTACTATAACCCTTAACGGTTTCGCCAAGGCATATTGCATGACAGGCTGGAGACTGGGATATGCAGCGGGTCCTGCGGATGTAATCAAAGGAATGATCTCTTATCAGGGTCACTCTACCAGCAATTCGACTACCTTCGTGCAGTGGGCCGGCATTGCGGCGCTGGAGAAGTGTGCTAAAGAAGTTGAGAAGATGAGAGCAGCTTTTGAGGAGCGTCGAGACTGCATGAAAGAGAGACTTGATGGGATTGAAGGATTCAAAGCCGGGATGCCACATGGAGCTTTCTACTTCATGCCTGATGTCAGCTATTGGTTCGATAAGGCCTATGAAGGTGAAAACGGTCCTGTAGCTATAGGCGATGCTCAGGGTTTTGCAAAGTATCTCCTGAAAAAGGCGGCTGTAGCAGTAGTACCGGGCGATGCTTTCGAAACGCCAAATGCTGTGAGATTTGCATATCCGGTTTCAGTAGAGACTATAAATGAAGGAATGGACAGGATAGAAGCAGCACTTAAAGAACTCAAGTAAAACGGAGGCTGAAATGAACGTATTTGATGAAAAGTACAGAGCAAGATTCGAGAAGCTGTCAACGACCAATGTATCTGACGCGTGTGATTTCTACAACATCCACGGAGCGACATATGGGATCCGCCCGATGATTGAAAAGTGGGGCAGGATGGTAGGCAGAGCTGTCACTGTAAAGATGTGTGCGGCAGGAGAGACCAAGAACAAGCATCACCTCGGAATGAACGCGATCGTTACAGCCGAACCTGGAGATATCATCGTTATCGACAACGGCGGCAGGCTCGACACCTCGTGCTGGGGAGGCATACTTGCGAACAGTGCCAAAATGAAAAAGGTAGCTGGCACAGTCATTGACGGATGCTGCAGAGACCTTGACGATATTATCGACGCGGACTATCCGGTCTACGCGAGGGGCTGCGTAGTGGCTACCGCAAGGGGCCGCATCATGGAACAGAGTACCAATGAGATGATCTCGTTCGGCGGAGTACAGGTGAGACCCGGAGATGTTGTGATGTGCGACAGAAGTGGCGTGGTCATCGTGCCTTGGGAACGTGTTGATGAAGTCCTTGGGAAAGCGGAAGAGCTTTACGATAAGGAAGAAGCAATGCTGGCAGAGATACTGGCAAGCGGCGATCTTCTCGGAACAGATGACAAATTCGACTATGAAAAGATGCTGAAGAAGTAAGGCAAAGGGAGGCGTCGATATGGAACTCACAAAGGATAAAGTTCAGGAACTGAGCAAGCTTCCTACCGGAAATGTAGCTGATTCAGTTGGACCGCAGTTCGTTATGAACTCATTGATCAAGCCTATAGACACGAAGTCAAAGATGGTCGGAAGAGCTGTAACGGTAAACTGCTTCCCTGGAGATAATCTGGCTCTTCATCAGGGAATGGAGGCTGCCGCAGCAGGGGACGTGCTGGTGTTTGACTGCAAAGGCTATACAGAGGCAGGGCATTTCGGAGACATGATGGCTACAGCGTGCAAAGTGAAAGGCATTGCCGGCGTAGTGATCGACGGGAGCTGCAGAGACTCGCAGGACATTCTTGAACTGGGACTACCTGTATTCGTCAGGGCATTCAATCCCCGCGGAACTGTGAAGGAAAGCCTCGGCAGTGTAAATGTGCCTGTTGTATGCGGCGGAGTCAGCGTTAAACCGGGAGATATCATATTCGGTGATTGTGACGGAGTCGTAGTAGTACCGCAGGAGAGAGAAGATGATGTGTTCGCTAAAGCGTTAAAGAAATATGACTATGAGATCGAAGTAAGAGAAAAACTGCTTTCAGGGATGAGCACCATGGAAGTATATGGCTTCGACAAGCTGGTCGAAGAGAAACTGCAGAAATAGCAGAAAGGATATAGAGAAATGAAAACTGAACTTACATTACCTAAGGAAGTTATAGAAGCATTCAGCAAGCTCGATACACCGAGCATCTCAGACGCTATGGACAAGCTACGCATCACAGGCGGCTGCCTGGGAATCCATCCTGTAGTGCCGGATACATATATCTGCGGGCAGGCATTCACCATCCACTATGCGCCGTGCGGAGAAGAGGTCAAAGGAACAGTTGGAGATTTCATCGATGATATCCAGCCGGGAGAGGTTGCGGTGATCGATAACAACGGAAGACTCGACTGTACTGTCTGGGGAGACATCATGTCCACTTATGCTGTTAAACATGGGATCGCAGGCACGGTTATCGACGGAGTTTGCAGGGATATCAATGTGATCAGAGAGCTTAAATACCCTATTTTCTCAAAGAGTACATATATGGTTACAGGCAAGGACAGAGTATATGTCGATCACATCAATGAGCCGATCAGCATATCCGGGGTACAGGTTTGCCCGGGCGACCTCATATGTGCAGATAATACCGGTGTGGTCGTCGTCCCGTTCAAGCGGGCTGAAGAAGTCCTCAAGGTCGCGCATGAGATAGAAGCAGTCGAGCAGCAGATCATGGCCAAGATCGAGGCCGGCATGACACTTAAGGAAGCTCGTCAGCAGACCGGATATCACAAGCTGCAAACGCCTGAAGACTGATGATCAGGACAGATAAATCACTTTCAATAAGATCGGCGGTCTTTCTGATGTCGGCAGTAGCCGTCGCCAGGGGATCGTCTTTCATCTTCTCCAAGCAGCTGTTAGCAGGAGGCATGGAGCCGCTTAATCTTCTCGGCATCAGGTCTCTGATCGCCTTTGCGGTACTAATGATGTTCTTCGGTCGCAGAACGATCGAATCTATAAGGTCCGATCATCATAATCTGACTGCCGGGGCACTGCTTGGCTTGGTTTATTTCCTCATAATGACACTGGAACTCAACGGCCTTAAACACACTACGGCAGCGACAGCATCATTCATAGAGAACTCCGCTGTTGTACTTGTGCCTCTTGCAGAAATGCTTGTATTCAGTCGGCCAATCACTGGTAAAGCTATGATGTGCTGCGGGCTTAGCCTGACTGGCATCGGGTTTATTGCAGCAAAAGGATTCAGCAGTGGACTTGGTATAGGTGAGCTGCTTTGTACCGCAGCGGCATTTCTATACACGACAGCTATCATAATCACAGACAGGAAGGCAAAGAAATACGATCCTTTTGTTATCGGCATCCTGTATGTGGGCTTTATGGGGGTATTCGGTATGACAGGAGCTTTTGTCATTGAGACACCACATCTTCCCCAAACCGGGAGTCAGTGGCTGATGATGTTGATGCTGGCGGTTATTTGCTCCAGCTTTGGGTTTGCCATGCAGCCTGTAGCACAGAAAGTGATAAGCGCAGAAACTGCAGGTATACTAACTGCCATGAACCCGCTTACTACAACAGTGCTCGGTATAGTTGTGCTCAGAGAAGCGTTCGGGCTGAGCGACATTATAGGAGCGATACTGATTCTTGGCGGCATTACTTTACACAATATGAATAACAGATAATATGCGGAGGAAAAAAGAATGCCTTTTATAAAAACAAAAGTCAGCTGCACTATGGATATGACGCTTTGACAGCAGAGATAAAGAATTTGAACTGATTAAATCTGAGTTTTCAAAGAAAAGAGCTGCCTGACATAAGTTTTCCTTTGGCTTTACCATTTGGACTGGAATAAATGAACACTTTAAAAACAGTATAGCGATTGAATTAAGTCATTACGATGATTGAGGGTTATCCCATTATCATTGTAGCGACCACCCTGATTATCACATAATCATTCAGAAGAGTTGTTATATATAACGGTGGTTGGATACACTTTTGAATACACCGTGTGAGGGACGTCTCTCCTTCCTTGAAATTTCAACGGTTTCAGAATTGCTAATTTGTTCGACTCCCCCCATCAGCTCCAGGCTGAACCCCAGAGTTTTCAACGGCTCCGGGGTTTTTCTTGTCTCGGGAAATTTTGCCCTCTTCATCAAAAAAGTGCACATTTGGTGCACACAGGCGAAAAAATCTGTTTTAACTGTCGATTAAGTGTCGAAGAAGGCACCTCGATCGAGTCGATCCTGAACCATCTGGAGAGCTCTTCTGTGAATTTTGTGAATTTTGGTATTGGAACAAAACATCAACTCACAGATCTCCTCCCAGATCAGTCCGTCAACATAGCGACGAGACAGGACTTCCCCCTCGTCTCCGGGAATACAGGAGATCAGACCGGAGATCTTCTGTCGCTCTTTTATGATTCCAAGTCGGCGCAGCGTTTACGGCTTCCAAAATCCGCTTGATGATTTCCAAATCTACTGGTTTGCCCAAAAATTTCCGCACGGTTTTTCTGTTGTAAATTACTTCATAAAAGTTCATAATCATTTCCTTCCTGGTCTTATTATCTGTCAGTATTGAAGCTTCGTACTAGTTGTCCGCGCGCTTTTTCTGAGTGTTTTTACAAATTGTGTAAGTATTTTTTGTAAAAAAAGCAGATTCTTACGTCTCAGGACCATGATGTCATTGACACGGCTGCTGTTTTGATGTATACATAAGGTACGAACGTTATAACGTTATAATATCATAACGTCAGAATATTTCGCTAGACTATGGGCAGAAAATGCCGTACTGTATAACTAAACAAGGGAGGAAGAAAAATGGCTAACAAATATGCAGGAACACAAACAGAAAAAAACCTCGAAGCTGCATTTGCCGGGGAATCCCAGGCACGCAACAAGTACACTTATTTCGCATCAAAGGCTAAAAAAGAGGGCTTTGAGCAGATCTCAGCACTTTTCCTTAAGACCGCAGATAACGAGAAAGAACACGCAAAGATGTGGTTCAAGGAGCTCGAGGGCATCGGCAGCACAGCAGAGAACCTTGCTGCAGCAGCAGACGGCGAAAACTACGAATGGACCGATATGTACGAGGACTTCGCAAAGACAGCTGATGAAGAGGGCTTCCATGAGCTCGCAGTTAAGTTCCGCATGGTAGGCGAGATCGAGAAGCATCACGAGGAGCGCTACCGCGCACTTCTGAAAAATGTAGAGGCACAGGAAGTATTCGCAAAGAGCGAGGTAAAGGTCTGGGAATGCCGCAACTGCGGACACATCGTTGTTGGCACAAAGGCACCGGAGATCTGCCCTGTATGCGCACATCCGCAGGCATACTTCGAAGTCCACGCAGAAAACTATTAATCATTCTTTCACTCCGGCGGGAATATAAATCCGCCGGAGTTTTTTTAATACTTTGTAGCCGCATACTAGTTGTCCGCGCGCTTTTTCTGAGTGTTTTTACAAATTGTGTAAGTATTTTTTGTAAAAAAAGCAGATTCTTACGTCTCAGGACCATGATGCTATTGACACGGCTGCTGTTTTGATGTATACATAAGGTACGGACGTTATAACGTTATAATATCATAACATCAGAACATTTCAAGGAGGGATGTAAATGGAATACAAGTATGTCATCATCGGAGCCGGCAACGGCGGACAGTCTCTCGCCGGAGATATGGTTCTTCGCGGCACAAAGGTATCCGCTATCTACGACAAGAATCCTGCCCCGATTCGGGAAATTCAGGCGGCCGGCGGCATCAAAATGAGTGGTCCTGTGGTTCAGGGCTTTGCCCCGATCGAGCATCCGACGGAAAGCTTGGAAGACGCCATGCAGCAGGGCAATGTTTTTCTGGTAACAATCGTCGGCAACTTCCATCCGGATCTTGCAAGAGAAATGGCACCTTTTGTGCGTGAAACCGACATCATTCTTCTGATTCCTGGCAACGCAGGTTCTTCGTTGCTGTTCCGCAAAACGTTGGAAGAAGCAGGCGTCACCAAAATGCCGCTCATCGGCGAGACGATCTCCATGCCGTACGCAACGCGTCTTCTCGGCCCGGCGCACGCCGGTATCAAGGCTCGCAAGCTGAATCTCCCGGTGGCTGCGCTCCCCGCCAGCCGCAATGACGAGCTGTTAGCCGCCGTCAACCCCGCGATTCCCGAAACCTCGCTTTGGAGTGACTCGCTCAGCGTCGGCATGAACAACATCAACCCCTGCAGCCATGTTCCGTACTATCTGTACAACATCGGCAAGGTCGAGTCCCCGAGCGTCGTTGACGCGGATTTCCATGCATGGAACACACCGACGACAGACCGCATCTCCGATTTGTATGACGCGGAACGCATGCAGGTCATGCGCGCCATCGGCCTGAAGCCGCTGGACCACCACGAGGCAAACAAGCTCTGCTACAACGGCAAGCACTATGTCCCCATCAAGCAGGACAAGATCGTCTCCGGCAACGCCGTACAGGTGCCGAACCGCTTCATCGACGAGGACGTTCCCCTGAATATGATTCTCGTTGAGCAGATGGGCAAAAAGCTCGGCATCCCGACGCCTGTTACGACGCTTCTGATTGACACGTCGAATCTGGTCCGCGAGAAGGATTTCAGAGCGACCGGCACGACCGTGGAAAAATTGGGCTTTACTTCGCTCGACAAAACGTATATAGAAGAAATGATTGGCACGAAGTAAGAGAAAAGAACCGCGAATTTGAGAATAAGAGAAAGACTAACTATTAAAAGTCAAGGGTAAATGCGCTGGCACCCGCCGCTGCTGTAAGGTTAGTCGAATAAGCGGAAAAGATCAGATCAGCACTTTGAAAACTGCATGACAAAAGAGCATCCATATGGATGCTGCAGGAGAT
>JAFQZQ010000016.1 GCA_017405845.1 Mogibacterium sp.
CTACTCATGTTTGAATCCTCCTTTGTTACAAGATGCGGTTGGTAGCCACATCCATGGTAGCATTGGAGGTTTTCTTCTTGAAGCTAAAGCTTTTTATTCTCACCGGCATAGCCGGTGGTATATTCGCGCTGAAGCTACAAAGAAAACAGCCCCTTCCTTACTCTGGAAGAGGCTGCGACACTTCTCTGCTGTTGTGCTATGTTGTGCTATGTTGTTCTACCTTCGCAGGTTATCATCTTTGTCGCTTATCAGGCAGTAGACGCCGAACAGGATCCACACGACTGCTGCGACCAGATAGCCCCAGCCGCGTCCGCCGATGAAGCATACCAGACATACAACAAAAGCTATGAAGTAGAGCGCTGCGATGACTTTGCTGTTCTGGAACATATATACCCTCCTTACTTCAGGCCGGAGGCCATCATGTAGATATTGAAGATGTCTTCGGTGTCGAGGACTTTGAAGTTGCCGATCTTGCGGGCGTTTTGGAATGTGACTCCCAGTGCGGCTGTGCGGCATGCAGCTTCGTCGAAGTCGAGGCCGAGGCCCTTGATGTCTGTCGGCATGTCGATTGAGCGGAAGAACTCCTCGAATTTCTCGATCGTCTTGACCGGGTCGCTTTCACCGAATACGCCTTCGCCGAGCTTGACGAATCTGGATGGGTCGACGCTCAGCACGTATCTTGCCCATGAGCCCCAGACTGCTGCGAGGCCTGCGCCGTGCGCTACGTCGTATTCTGCGGAGAGTTCGTGCTCTATCTGGTGGCAGGCCCAGTCGCCCTTGTTGGAGTTGCCGGCTGCCATGAGTCCGTTGTGCGAGAGCGAGCCGCACCACATCAGGTTGGCGCGTGCGTCGTAGTCGTCAGGCTTTTCGAGCGCGACCGGAGCCCACTTCATTACCTCTTTGAGGAGGGTGAACGAGAGCTGGTCGGTGAAGTCGAGCGCGTAGCCCTGATGGAAGTATCTCTCGAGTGTGTGCATCATGATGTCTGTGGCGCCGCACGATGTCTGGTATTTCGAGACTGTCGCGGTGAGCATCGGATCGAGCATCGCGAACTTCACTCTGCCGAAGTCTGTGTTGACTCCCCTCTTGTAGGTCGGATCTGTCTCGTCGTTGGTGATGACGGATGAGTCGCTCATCTCGGAACCGGTCGCCGACAGGGTCAGCACGCAGCCAACAGGAGCTGTTCCCTCGACCTTGCGCTTTCCGCAGTAGAAGTCCCACACATCTCCGCCGCCGTACACGCCATATCCGATAGCCTTTGCACTGTCGAGCACGGAGCCGCCTCCGACTGCCAGTATGAAGTCGCAGCCTTCGCTCTCGAAGAGCTTGATGCCCTTGCGGACGAGCGAAACTCTCGGGTTTGGTACTACGCCGCCGAGTTCTACGTAATCGATGCCGGCTTCCTTGAGCCTTTCCTCAACGTCGTCGAGGAGGCCGGTCCTTCTGACCGAACCGCTGCCGAAATGCACCAGCACTTTGTTTGCGCCGTACTCCTTCAGCACTTCGCCGACATTGTCCTCAGCTCCGACGCCGAAATATACGTGAGTAGGTGTGAAATATTCCATGATAGCCATAGTGATTCTCCTTTTCCGCTCTTAGATGCGGCCCATCTCTTTATCTATTTTGTAATTTCTGAAGTAGAGGCAAATGTCTGTCAGCACCAGCAGGATGTCCAGGATGTAGAACCAGAACGAGTACTGCAGAACGCCGGTGCGGTTGAATATGATCAGCTTTGCGGCGATGCCGAAGCAGTAGCCGACCTCGATTATGAGCTCGAAGTAGAGGCTCTTGCCGAGGGTCGTTTTGCTCTTCAGAGATTTTGCGATGTTGAACGGCCATGAGCAGCCGAAAGTTATAAGCATTATCGTTTCACATAATACAGCAATATCCATTTGATCTCCTATTTCTTGTTTTCTTCGAAGAGGATGGCCTCGTAAGGCTTCATCTGAATGATCTCTTCTATTTCGTCGTCGGTGCGGTCGCGGTTCGTCATGCGGATCGTGAGCTCGTCGAGTTCGAAGTCGCCCGGCATGATGAAGTCGCCGCGTACGCCCGAGAAGTTGCCGACGATGAGGAAGCGCTTGCCCTCGTACGTGCGGCTGTATGATATCACCTGTCTGTCGTCAGGGTAGTATTCTATCGTGTTTCCGTAGATCAGCGTCGGCTCGCTCTTTCTGAGCGCGAGCAGCTTCTGGTAGAAGCGGTAGATGGATTTCTCTGAAGCCAGGTCCGCCTCGACGTTGATCTTCTTGTAGTCCGGGTTGACGCACTGCCACGGCCTCTCGCCGCGGTTGAAGCCTGCGTTTGTCGTCGCGTCCCACTGCATCGGGGTGCGGGCGTTGTCTCTGACCGCACCTCTCATCAGCTTGAATGTCAGGCCCATCGGAGCGTGGAAATCTTCCATCATGTCGAGTATGAAGTGCGACACAGGGTCTCTCATCTCCGCGCGGCTCTTGAACTTCGTGTTGGTCATGCCGATCTCTTCGCCCTGGTAGATGAACGGCGTGCCCCAGCCGAGGAACGTGATCATGGCCAGGAATGTGGCTGCCTCGTATCTGTACTTCCTGGTGTTGATGCCGAAGCGGCTGACGCTGCGCGCCTGGTCGTGGTTCTCGAGGACCAGGGTATTCCAGCCCGTGCTATGGTATCTCAGCTGCGGGTCGATCAGTCCGCGCTTGAACTGTCTCAGGTTGAACGGCTTCGGTATCATCTTGAGGCCGAAAACGTTGTCTGATGTCAGGTGCTCGAAGTCGAATATGGTGTCGAGCTCACCGGATTCTTCATGTATGTATCTGTGCGCGTGCTCTTCGTCAGGCACGTAGGACTCACCGACGGTGTATGTGTCGTAGAGCGAGAGCGCCTTGTCGTTGAGCTCCTTGAGGAACTCGTGCATGCGCGGTCCGTCAACGTAGTACTGCACGCCCTTCTGGAAGTGCAGCGGGTTTTTGTCGTCTTTCAGCGGGTACACCTTCGAGATCATGTTGAACACGTCGAAGCGGAAGCCGTCAACGCCCTTGTCGAGCCAGAAGCGCAGCACGCCCGCCATCTCGTCACGGACCCTCGGATTCTCCCAGTTGAGGTCCGGCTGCTCCGGCGCGAAGAGGTGCAGGTAGTACTCATCGGTGTTGCCTATGCGCTCCCAGGCCGGACCGGTGAAGGACGAAGTCCAGTTGGTCGGCGGGATCAGCTCGCCGTTCTTGTCGTGCCTGCCCTCACGGATGATGTAGTAGTCGCGGTACGGCGAATTCCTGTCGGAGAGCGCGGCCTTGAACCACTCGTGCTGGTTGCTCGTATGATTGAACACCGCGTCCATCATCACCTTGAGGCCGCGCTTGTGGCACTCGTCCACGAGCCTCTCGAAGTCCGCCATGGTGCCGAAGGCCGGGTGGATCTTCTTGTAATCGGCGATGTCGTAGCCGTAGTCGTTCCACGGCGAGTCGTAAAGCGGCGAGAACCATATGGCGGTGGCGCCGAGGTCCCTGATGTAGTCGAGCTTCGAAATGATACCCGGGATGTCGCCCATGCCGTCATTATTTGAGTCCATGTAGCTGAGCGGATATATCTGATAAACGACCGCTTCCTTGTACCAGTTTGTCTTTACACCCATTTCGTTTCCTTTCGGTCGCAGGGGACAGTCCCCCTCTTTTATGCTGAAGTTACCGACAGCAGTATCGGCAGCAGCTGCTTTTTGCGGCTAACCACTCCCGGCATGTCGTATATCTGTGTATCGAGCTTCGCGTACGGCAGGTCGCGGTTCGCCCTGTAGTCCGACACGAGCAGCACGCTGTTTTCTCTGAGCACGTCTGTCACCATCAGGATAGCCCAGTCGAGGCCCTGCGAATCAGCGATCTTCTGCAGCATATCAATATATGTCGGCGCGTACTCGTTCACGTCTGCGAGAGTCGTTGCTTCGCACTGACCGACGCCCATCTTTGTGCCGGCGTTCTCGTACTTCTTGAAATCCGAAAGGATCATCTCCTTCGGGTCCTGCGTGGCAAGGTTGTCGGAAATACTGAAAAGCTTCTCTCCGAATTCCTGCACGCTCGGCACCTTGGCGAGTCTTGCGAGCATCTCCACTGCCTGCATGTCGTGGATGGTCGTGGTCGGGCTGCGCAGGATCAGCGTGTCGGCGATGATTCCGGTGAGCATGGTGCGTGCCGTGTACTGGTCAGGCATGATTCCGTGCCTGATGTAAAGCTGATAGATTATCGTGTTTACGCTGCCGAGCGGCTCGGCGGCGATAAATATAGGCATTGTCGTGGAGAGCGAGTCGAGCCTGTGGTGGTCGATGATCTCAACCACATCTGCGGTCTCGATGCCCTCGATGCTCTGATCCGGCTCGTTGTGGTCAACCATTATGACCTTGTTGACCGGCCTCTCGAGGAAGCAGCGCCTTGTGACGAAGCCCTTGAACTCGCCGTTCTCCATTACTGCGAGTCCTCTTGTATGGGAGTTCGAGAAGATCTTTCTGCCATCCGTGAACAGGTCGTCGATGCCGATGGTCTCGGTCTTTGTCTGCATTATGGTCTCGACTGACTGCGCGAGTCTGATCCTTCTGAGCACCTCCGCCGTGCCGAGGTCTGTGATGAACACCGAGCCATCGTATCCGCTGTAGTCGACGTCCGGCGCCACGCCAGCGATGATGATGATCGCCGGGACCTGCTTCCTGACGGCCTGCTCAATGTACTCCTTGCGCGAGCCAAGCACCACGATGCAGTCCCCGACCTCCTCGAGGAAGTCGCAGAACGATTCGTAGTTGGCGGCGCCTACAAGCAGCGAGCCTTCGATGGTGTTGCTCTTGCCCCTGTGCAGCAGCTTGCCCGGAATGACTCGCAGAATGTTGTCGACAGTGAATCTGTATGTCGGGACCTCTTCTTTGTTGTCGCTGAGGAACCAGCTCGTGATGTCGTCAACGCTCAGCAGGCCTTTGAAGTCCTTGCCATCATAGATCGGCACCACGGACGGATTCTCCGTGCTGTATGCGTTGGTGAGCGCAAAGATCGGTGCCTCCGCCTGGATCTCGATCTGCGGTGTGAGCATGACGTCCCTGACCTTCGGATAAACGTCCTTTTTATAAGGCGGGATCTCGATCTCCATCGCTTCCATCTGCTGCCTCACCTGATCGGAAACAGGGCTGCAGTGGATGGCGATGTACTCGTTTTCGCTGTCAGTCAGATTCTTGAGATTGGCATACGAGGAAGCCGCGCAGAGGCTGTCGATATCCGGGTTCCTGTGGCCGGTGATGTAAATCTTTCCCATTATTACTCCTTTTTACTTAAGTTTGGCCTCTGTGCGGGCCATGAATTTCTCTGTTTTTATGATGAAGCGCTCATGTGTGCCTTCGCCGATCAGGCCGGCATCGTCACTGGCGCTAACCTTGAAGACGAGCCTGCGGCCGTCGATCTCAACGAGCTCGCTCTCTGCCGTTATGTGCGAGCCCACCGGGCTGGCCGACAGATGCGCCACGTCGAGGTGCGTACCGACCGTGCTGCAGCCCTCTTCCATGCAAGGCTCCACGCTCTCCCAGGCGGTGCTCTCCATAAGAGCAATCATCGCCGGAGTCGCGTACACTGCCAGACCGCCGCTTCCCCACGCGTTGGCGCACAGGTCTTCGGTTACTGTCATTTCTTTCTGGTATTTGATTCCTGTTTTAAGTTCCATATTTGTATCCTTTCGGTTAGCCGTCTTTAACGGGGACAGTCCCCGGAAGGGGCCTCTAACTCCACCGCGATGCGCTTTATCCCTCGCAGCATCCAGACCATGCCCCAAACGTAGGCCACGGTTACGAAGATGCTCAGGTATCCGTTCTCTCTGGTGACTATCATCAGCACCGCGAATGCGGCCATCATCGCAAACATCTTCAGGATGAACGCCGGGCTCGGCTCGCACTCTATCTTCGCGTAGCCGCGTGTCAGAAAGAGACACACGAAGTATCCGGCGATGGACGCGGTAATGAGCAGGGTCTTCGGCAGCAGCGCCACCCCTGACTCGCGCATGAAGTCGAGCGATACCGTTATATTATTGAGCGCATATATGATGAAGATATGGATGATCATGTAGACCATTCCGGTGTCGGGTCGCTCCCTGTCGATCAGGTAGTCGTAGAGGATCTCATACGAGAAGAAGAGTCCTGCCACGATAAGGAAGCCCATCAGCGAAAAGTAGATGACGCTCCAGTCGAAGCTGCCGTCGCCGACAAAGTACGCCGAGATAACGATTATCATCTCGCCGAACGTGAACACCACGTAGAGCATGGCGCGCTCCGAGAGATGCGTAAAGTCCACCATTCCGGCCGGGCTCTTGTTCCTGCTGATCGAGGTCATGAGTATGCCGAACAACACGGCGGCCAGTGATGCCCACGGACTGATGCGCGGGCTTGCGAACGCTGCGACCAGCACTATGGCGGACTCGGCGAACAGCACGACCATCATGCGTATGATTATGTCGCGGTTCCACACGTCGGCCCGGTGGTTGCGGAGCTCGATCGTGTACTGCACGCCTATGTTTATCAGGATGAGCGCCCACGCGATGTGATACTGCTTCTGGTACCCGAACCAGTCGAGCCTCGTCGCCTCGCCTACGAAATACATCAGATACATGTTGATGAACAGGCACACGTGATCGCGCATGCCGTTGCGGCCGAACATGTTGATGTAGAACGTGGTGAAGTTCCAGATCTGGATTATGGCCAGCGTGCAGAGCGCGTACGCCGCGAATGCCTGCAGCGTAACAAAGCCGCCCTCGATATGTTCGAGCAACGAGTTGTTGCGGCCGACCATGTATACGAAAACGAGGTCGTAAATGAGCTCGATGTATTCGACTTTCCGTTCTTCCCTGTCGAGCGTCAGCATTTATTTCAGGTTCTTTTCCGCCCAGCGTGCTACTGCCTCTTCGGCTCCCGGGCACTTGCTGCCCTGCACCGCCAGCGCCTTGCCGACCTTTGCACCGGTGCAGAACTTCTTGAGCTCGCTGCGGCTCTTCGCCTCACCGCTGCCCTCGTGCGTCATCACCGGGAACACATGCTTGCCCTTGAAGTTCAGCTTCTCGAGCTGCGTGAAAACGGCACACGGATATGTGCCCCACCAGCACGGACCGGCGATCACGATGTTGTCGTATTCGCTGATGTCGTGAAGCATCTCCTTCAGCTTCGGACGCGCGTTGTCTCTGAGGTCCTGCTTAGCCGCTTCGGTGCACTCCATGTAGTCCGCCGGGTATTCCTTAACAGTCTCGAGCTCGAAGAGGTCGGCTCCGACTGCCTTCTGTATGTACTCTGCAATGAGCTCGGTGTTGCCCTTCTCGAGCTCAACGATTTCGCCATTCACATAATTTTGTCCCTTGCGGGAGTAATAGATTACAAGATTCTTTGCCATTTTTTCGCCTTTTCTATAAACAACACATACATAGTTATTTTAGCACAAACAGGTGTGACAGGGGGACGGTTCTTTTGTCATATTGCCATCCGGCAGTGCCCCCGACTAAGTCGGTTTTCTATTTGAAATGTGTCATGCCTCCCTTGTGCGCTTTCACGTCTCTCAGAGTCGTCACTATAAGAACAGAGTTCGTTACTGTAGTGTCGATATCAAGTGGCAAATACGAATATTTTCGTGCCTCACCATTCATATCAATCATAAACCATCAACCCGCGCCGGAGCGGTAGCTTAGTCATCACGAAAAAAGTCCAAGCTCATTTGAACTTGGACTTCGTATACGTTTTGTGACGAAAAAAACCGTCCCACTGTCACGCTATTGCATCCTCAGCGGCAGCTCCATACGGTTGGCTTCGAGGAGCTCCTTGTTGCTGAGGATCTCTTTTGCCGGACCATCTGCGGCGATGCGGCCGCCCGAGATTAGGATCACGCGGTCGCAGGTGTCGAGAATCATGTCGAGGTCATGCGACGCGATCAGCTTGGTCTGGTTGAGATCGCGTATGGTGTTTATGACGAGGCGGCGGTTGAACGGATCGAGGGCCGAAGTCGGCTCGTCCATGAGGATGGCTGCCGGCTCCATCGCGAGTATTGTGGCGATGGCTCCCATGCGTTTTTCGCCGCCGGAGATCTTGTGGTTGTAGCGGTGCTTGAGGTACTCGAGGCCGAGACGCTGCAGCACCTCGTCGACGCGCTTGTCCACCTCTTCGCGGCTGAGCCCGTAGTTGAGCGGCCCGAATATCATGTCTTCGTAGACCGTCGGCATAAACATCTGATTGTCGGAGTTCTGCAGCACAAAGCCGAGCTTGGCGCGGATCTCGCCGAGCGTCTCCTTTTTCACCTCCGTACCGTCGATGAGCACCTTGCCCTCGCCTTGCAGCAGGCCGAGCAGGAGCTTCATGATGGTGGACTTGCCGGCCCCGTTGGCGCCGATGAGCCCGACTGACTCGCCTTTGCCGATTTTGAACGACATGTCGTGGAGCACGTCCTTGCCCTTTTCATATGCAAAATTCACATTTTGAAATTCGATCATTTTTAATCTCCGATTTTGAGGGGGCCGTTCCCGGTTAGTGGCCCCTTCCGGGGACTATCCCCGTTAGAGACCCCTTCCGGGGACTGTCCCCGTTAGACTTATCTAATTACCAGTCCGCCCAGCAGCTGAGCAATGTTTCCGTATCTCAGCAGTATAAAGAACAGTATGCAGCCTGCCATAAAGAGCGCGTCGCGCAGCTTGAAGCGCTCGATGTCCGCGTAGTGGAAATGGTCATGGTAGCCGCGGAGCAGCATGCTTGCGTAGAGCTCCTGCGCGCGGTCCATGCTGCGCAGAAGCAGCTGCCCCAGGAACGAGCCCCATGCCGAGATGTGTATACCCTTCTGGCCCGGCGCGCGCAGATGATACGCGTCAGTCATGACTGCCAGCTCCTCGGTCATTACGCCCACATAGCGGTAGGTCAGCTGAAGCAGCGACACCATCATCGCCGGCACGTGCAGCTTGCGAAGTGCCGCGCAGAGGCTGTCGATCTTGGTTGTCGCCATAAGCAGAAACGACACCATCAGGCAGAACACGCCCTTCAGCATCAGCGTGATCATCGAGATCACGCCGCCCGAAACGCCGACTCCGCCGATGGTCAGCATGATCTCCTTGTCGAAGAGCGGGTTGAAGAGTCCCACGGCCATCACCAGAGGGAGCACGATGCGCAGCTTGTAGAAGCAGGTGCGCAGTTCCACGCCGCTGATCTGATACATCAAAACCGGCCACAGCACCATCGGGATGATGCCGCTGAGGTCGTACTTGTCAAATGACAGTGTGATCAGGATGTATGCGATTGTCGTGAGCAGCTTGGCCGCCGGGTGCAGAGCGTGGACAGGCGACTTGCGAGCCGCGAGCTCATCCATCTCCGAAAGCTCGGCCAGAGCTTTCTGCATTTTGTTCATAATAGTTTGCGAGTTAGACGCCCCTTCCGGGGACTGTCCCTGTTAGATGTCCCTTCCGGGGACTGTCCCGGTTAGACGGCTCTTACGGGGACAGTCCCCTGCGTGCCCTCTTTATTAGCGTAATAAGGGGCACCAGATGATGCCCCTTTGACTATACCATATTCTTTAGAGAGAGAGGGAAAGAGTATGGTTTTATTCTGTCTTCATTTTTCTTTTGCGGAAGAATCCTCCGGCCAGGCAAATCAGTATGGCGACTCCGGCTACGATCGCGGAGCCGACGATGCCCGATACGGTTGTGCCTGCTGCGGACTCGCTGCCCGGGAAGGCGTAGTCAGGCAGGAAGGATGTCTTCTCCTGTATGGATTCTGCTTTGTCTGCTGCGCCGCTCGATACTCCGAAGTTCTCCTCGTCGAGACCCATGTTGGTGGAGTAGCCGCCGTCTGCGTTTCCGAAGAGTGCCCACTCGAGGCCGTCAGGGTTGCCGCTTGCCAGCAGGCTCAGTCCGCCGCCGACTACCAGTGCCACGATGGCGAGTATAGCAACGACTGTCTTGAGTGAGCGCTTTGCGCTGCCCTCCTCGCTGAGCTCAACTCCGGAGAGGAGCTCCGGACGCGAATCGTGAACGAATACCAGCACGGCTGCTGTGATGAGTCCTTCGACGAGACCGATGGCCAGGTGGATTGGCTGCATCAGTGCGCAGAACGCGCCGAACGGCAGCTCCGTGATGCCTGACAAGCTGGTCTCAAGCACTACAGAGAAGGCGCCTAGCTGCAGCGTGACCACGCAGCCGATTATCGATGCCGCGATTATTCGTGCCCTCTCGGCGCTCTTGCCCTCGCCGAACCACTTGCCGTTCATTATCGGACGCCAGATCAGGAAGTAGCCGACGAAGCACCCGTAGAAGGCCATGTTCCAGCAGTTGGCCCCTAGGGCCATTAGCCCCCCGTCGGCGAAGAATAAGCATTGGATCGCCAGAATCACTATCATCGACAGGAATCCGGCGTACGGCCCAAGCAAGGCCGACAGCATCATGCCTCCGCACATGTGACCCGAGGATCCGGTGCCCGGGATCGTGTAGTTTATCATCTGTCCGGCGAATACGAGCGCGGACGTTACCGCCATTACCGGAAGCTTTGACGGTTCATCATCTTTTTTCAGTTTGTGTATCGAAACGCCGGCTGCGGACGCGGAAGCGACGTACATTGTCGCGGCCACTGCAGGAGCCAGCAAAGCATCTGCCATATGCATAAGAAACCTCCCCTATATACCTTTGATTGTTCGATACTAAAAGTATATGAGGAGTTTCCAAGTCTCACAAGCCCCCGCGGGGGATGGAAATTCAAAAAAGTGGCAAAATGGTGGGGCGTCCCGGTTAGACGCCCCTTCCGGTGCCTGTCCCCGTTAGTCTTAACTAACGGGGACAGGCACCTTGTATCCACCTTACATCATCGACCGCGCTCTCTGCCAGGCTGCCTCTTTGCTGCAGCTCGCGCACATTGACGGCGCGACTGCGCAGCCGCCCTTGGCTGTTTCGCGGAGGCTCTCAGGGAGAGCTCTTCCTACGTCGTATGTTATCTGTATCATCTCATCGAGCGGGATGTGTGGTCCGACATTGGCCAGTGCCAGCTCGGCTGCGGTATAGGCTCCGACTGCGCCGATCGTGTTGCGGGTCTGGCATGGCACTTCGACGAGGCCGCGGACAGGGTCGCACGCAAGGCCCAGCAGATTCGACAGAGCTATGCTCGCTGCGTCGCAGCACTGCTCCGGGGTCCCGCCGAGCATCTCGACCAGTGCGCTCGCCGCCATCGCTGATGCCGATCCGACCTCCGCCTGGCATCCTGCTTCCGCGCCGGCCACAGAGCCGTTCCTCGTAAGGATGTATCCTATCGCTCCTGCGTTAATCAGGCCGTTGCGCATGACGTCCATGTCTATGTCATGGTATTCGTAGAATGACATGAGCACTGCCGGCAGCACTCCTGCTGAACCGGCTGTCGGAGCAGCGACAATTACGCCCATGCTGGCGTTCGTTTCGGCCACCGCGAGCGCGTTGATTATCGCGGTGTGAATGATCGGTCCGCAGACCGCCTTCGACTCATCGAGCGCGCTGAGCTTGCTCGCCTCCCCGCCAATCAGGCCGCCCATCGACTTGGACGGTTCTGAAATGGCGCGGTCGACCGCTATGTTCATTACCCTGAGGCGCGTATCTATCTGATCAATGATCGCGTCTCTGCGCATTCCGCCAAGCTGCATCTCTCTGTTGATCATGACCTCCGATATAGGCAAGTCGTTCTCGCGGCACAGCTTGAGAAGTTCTTCTATGTTTTTGAAATCCCAATCCATGGCTACCTCCTTATACCTGAATCAAATCAACACTTGCAACGGTCTTGTACTTCATGATGCGCTCAATAAGATCGTCAGATATCGAGCTGTCGGTCTCGACCACGGTAAACGCCTTCAAGCCCTTGCCCTCTCTGAACAGCTTGAGCGTGGCAACGTTGACCTCGTCCTCCGCAAGGCATTTTGTGATGTACGCAACTGTACCCGTCTTGTCCTTATGGCCGATGATCATCGTGCTGTACTCGCCGGTGAAATCTACCTCAATGTCGTTGAGTCTTCTGATACGCACGCGGCCGCCTCCGACGGACTCGCCTCTTATTAGGAGCGTATGACCGTCCTCACCCGTCATAAACACGTCGACGGTGTTCGGGTGGCTCACGTATGTGTCCTTATCGACTACGAAGTCCACCGCGATCCAGTTTTTGCGGGCTTCTGCATAAGCTCTTCTGATTCGGACATCGTCCGACTTGAAGCCGAGGATGCCGCCTATCAGAGCTCTGTCAGTGCCGTGACCCTTGTAGGTCTCAGCAAAGGAGCCGTACAGGGTAAACGTGACCTTCTCCGGCTTGCCCGAGAAAATCTGCCTGGCCATCCAGGCGATGGTGGCGGCTCCCGATGTGTGCGAACTTGACGGGCCAACCATGATCGGCCCGATAACATCGAAAAGCCCGATGTAATTATTAGCCATACTTCCTCCTTTTGGTTAGGGTGCAGGAGCGGTCCCCATCACCCGCTCTTTATTATTTACAGTATAACATAATTATTGCCGCGTTCAGCCTCTTAGCCGGAAGGCCCACTTGCCGGTGCATTCTTGATACTCATTATGAACAGGCTCTTGACAGAGAGACCGGTCTCTCTGTTACAATGCCTAGAAGTGGCATGTGGCATGGATGGCAAGCTGCTCTGCAGCCATCCGAAATAGCTGAAAGCGCGCCCCTGTCACCGGATCGGAGATATCAAATTGAACACACAGAAAATCAAGGTATTATTGACTGCCATTGACAAGGGCAGTCTTACAAAAGCCGGGCAGGTGCTCGGATACACGCAATCTTATCTTACGCAGACTATGAAGGCTTTCGAGGAGGAAGTGGGGTTCCCGCTCCTCGTCAAAACCAACCGCGGAGTTGAGCCGACGCGGGAGGCAAAGCTGCTCCTGCCGACAATGCGAAAGCTGCTCGAATGTGAGGAGCGCTTCGGGCAGGAGATCGCCGAGCTGAACGGCCTCCGCAAGGGTACGATTCGAATCGGCACCTACGTCAGCACGTCGGTGTACTGGGTCCCGCAAATCATCGGATACTTCCAGGACAACTATCCGCAGGTAATCTTTCAGATCGAGGAGCTCGGCCACGACGAGATGATTGACGGCCTCATCGACGGCTCGCTCGACATCGCGCTTATGAGCTTTCCGGGCGAAAAGACCAGCATCGACTTCATCCCGATACTCGAGGACCCGATGATGGTGGCGTTCCCGCCGGGCCACGAGCTGAGCAAGTACGATTACGTGCCGGTCGACCGCCTGCGCGACTATCCGTTCATCATGACCTATAAGAGTTACGACAAGGATCCGCACAGGGTTTTCGAGGACGCAGGCTTTACTCCTGAGGTGAAGTATTATTCGCGCGACGACTTCGCGGTGCTGTCGATGGTGCAGCGCGGGCTCGGGCTGGCGATATTGCCGGAGCTGACTATCAATGAGTTCCCGGGCGATTACGACACGAGGATGCTGGATCCTGAGGCGTATCGCACGCTGGGAATAGGTATCAGGTCGGTTGAGTACGCAGGGCCGCTCGCGAGATTTGTGATCAGGTATATCAGAGACAATATTAAGTAGACGAAACAGTCCGGCATTACTGCCGGACTGTTTCATTTCATAAGTTATTCAATTTGTTGCAAAGAGGTTTTTATCTAAATTAGTCTCTTGGAGCGATCTTCTCTTCGAACTCATATGTGAGTACTCCGGATACTGCTACGATTCCTACTGCTGCGATGATTCCTATCATTTTATTTTCCTCCTAAAGTTATTACTTTTTTATCTTCCAGGCCGCTTCATCAGTTGTTGATGAGCCGCTCTCTCTTGTCTGATAAAAAAATAACACTCTTTGGGATAGCAGTAAAATGGTTCTTTTGCATAGTGGATATTACAAAAGGTTATACCCGGCGTCTTCGAGCACTTTCATAGCGCTGGCGAAGTTCTCCTCTTTTGTGAGTATGTAATCGGTGTTGTATGTCGAGACGGCGAAAATACCTATTTTATTCTCTGCAAGCAGGCCGGAAATTTTCGACAGTATGCCTATCAGCGAAAAGTCCAGCACGCCGACGATGCGGAATGCCCTCCAGCCATCGTCGCGCTCGGTAGTGTTACCCGGCACTTTCTCAGTCGGGCATACGAGCGACAGTTCCTCATCCGTGGCACCCGTAAAGCAGAACGGCTGGGTGATATCCACCATCGAATAATCCTCTACCTTGCACACTGATAGCCTTGTATCCAGCGGCTGTAATGTAATATTCATACCTGTTTCACTCCTTAAAAGTTAGAGGCCCCTTCCGGGGACTGTCCCCGTTAGTGACCCTTAACGGGGACAGTCCCCCTTTTTTTATTTAAACGTTACATTGATCAGCGTTACTTCGCTGTCGGTTCCGAAGCGCATTGGCGGACCGTAGTATCCGACTCCGGCGGTTACGACGGTCTTCATTCCATAAAGGTCTTTCACGCCATATCCGTTCTCGTTGAAGAACGGGACTACAATGTTGCCCGGGAAGATCTGGCCGTTGTGCGTATGTCCGCAGAGCACCATGTCGGCTCCGCTTTTTGCCAGGCCTTCAAATTCTATAGGTTCGTGCTGCAGAACGATAACGGGCTTTGTTTTGTCAGTGTCCTTCAGCAGCTCCTGCGGGCTGAGCCTGTTCGCAGTACCGTCTCCGGCCTTTTCTCCGTCCACCCTTCCGACCAGCGTAAAGAGCCCGTCGCCGAGTTCAACGCTTTCGTCATACAGCACATTGAAGCCGGAGTCGTCGAAGAACTTATCCATCTCGGGTATTCTGAACGCCTCGGACAGTGGCGATACCGAGAAACCGCCGAAGAGATTCTCATCGACATCGTGGTTTCCGCATACCGCGTAGACCCCGTATTTCGCATGCATCTTACTCATTGCTGCGGAATACTTCTCAGGGTCTTTCAGACCATCGTAGTTGCTTGTGAATACGTCGCCGGCAATCACGATCACGTCGGGATCGCAGCCATTCGCGAGCTCAACCATTTTTTCTGTTGCCTTTATGTCGGAATTCACGCTGAGGTGAAGGTCCGCCAGCAGGACTATTTTAAGGTTCCGGCCCCTTGCCGCCTCATTAGCCAGCTCGATATCATAAGTGACGAGCTTTGGCTGCTGAGCGTGGATAAGTCCGGCAACAAATATGACAAGCGCTGCCGCAAATGCGATCTGAAACGCCCGGCCATGAGAAGCCTTGAAGTCCTCTTTCCTGACCTTTGCAATGATCCAATAAGCAATGGTGAGCAGCAGCACGAATGAGCCATAAAACATGAAAAACCCCAGCCAGATATTGCCGGCTTTCATGCAGAAAAACTTGAACGGCGATTTCGGAAGAAAGGCGCCCAAGGCCGGCACGGCTGCAAGCGCTGCATAAATGACGATTCTTACTGCCCTGCTTTTTTTGCCTATGCCGCTGAATTTCCGGCTGCTGCTGATCGACTTTTCTGTCAGCACAGATACGAGTATCTGAACCAGAATATAAAGAATTAAAAAAAACTTTCCAAACATCTCTACTCCTATCGCCGGTATTCTCGCCAGCATACAAAGAGTATACCACTTCAAACGCGGCTGAGTCGATGAAGAGGATTGCTTTCTGTGACAGACAAAATGAGCATGGTTTGCTTTTGCAGACCATGCTCATAAACTGTGTGGTTTTCACTTATAGCCGTCCCGGCCGAAGGCAAACTACAGCGGCAGTTCGCGTCCTTCCTTCTTCCATGAATAGAATTCCGCTGTTGCTGTGAAGATTGCGTCTCCGGAGGAGTTCAGTGCTGTCTCTACAGAATCCTGGATTACGCTGATGATGAATCCGATTCCTACCATCTGCATTGCGATGTCCTGTGGAATTCCGAACATCGAGCATCCGAGAGGTACCAGCAGCAGGGATCCGCCTGCAACGCCGGAAGTTCCGCATGCAGAAAGTGTAGCAACGATGCTCAGCAGGATAGCCATTGGGAATGTTACGTCAACGCCTGTTGTCCAGCATGCAACCAGTGTGAGTGTTGTGATCGTAACTGCAGCTCCGTCCATGTTGATGGTCGAACCGAGAGGGATCGATACGGAGTACATATCCTCGTCAAGTCCGAGATCCTTGCAGAGCTCCATGTTGACAGGGATGTTCGCAGCCGAGCTTCTTGTGAAGAAAGCTGTGAGCGCACTTCTCTTGATGCAGTACCACATGAGTGGATAAGGGTTGCGCCTGAGTACCAGAGCTACGATGATCGCATTGATACCGAGCGAAGTAAGGCACATTGTGCATACCAGCAGAGCTACCAGCTGACCGTAGTTCATGAAGATTGCGAGTCCGCTTGTCGAAACTGCGTTGAATACGAGACCCATGATTCCGAATGGTGCGCAGTTGATGACCCAGCGTACTACTACAGAAAGTGCTTCAGCCAGATCGCTGAAGATCTTCTTTGTTCCTGCGCTGGCTGCCTTGAGAGCGAGACCGATCACTACTGCCCAGAACAGGATCGCAATGTAGTTTGCGCTTGCAATGGCGTTGATCGGGTTGTTTACAAAGCTCAGGCACAGATTCTTGAGAACTTCGAATACCGATCCCGGAGGAGTCAGGTCTTCAGCAACATTCTCAACACCTGTCAGAGGAACCTTTACCTTGAAAGTAAAGTTCATGCATACTGCAACGAATGCAGCGATGAGTGTACTCAGCATGTACAGGAAAATAACGACTTTGAATCTGTCTGCATTTCCGCCCTTTGCGTTTGCAAGAGATGAAGCGACAAGAACGAATACCAGTACAGGTGCGATTCCCTTGAGGGCTCCGACGAACACATCACCGAAGATCGAGATCCACTGCTGCGAAGGAACAAGGAATCCCAGGATGGCTCCGATGATAAGACCGATTAAGATCCTCAGTACCAGGCTGATATTCATCCATTTCTGGAATAAATTCATAAGAAACCTCTTTTCTCAAAAAAACGGGAGATATACATCTCCCCTATAACAAACCGTTCAAAATATAACAAATAAAACAGGCGCTTATCCAGTACTAAAATAAAAACACTGTGACAGGTGCCTGTCCCGGTTAGACGCCCCTTCCGGGGACAGTCCCCGTTAGAGGCCTTTAACGGGGACTGTCCCCTCCTTTTAGCTCATTTTTATATCATTTCGCTTGCACATTTTTATAAGTTCGCCGTTCAGCAGGCGCTCTACTCTGCCGTGGCGGTACGATGTGCAGAACACCTTGAACCTGAGCTCGTACTTCGAAGAGTCAAAGCTCTGGACTCCCGTGTACTGCAGCTTGCTCGTGCAGTAGCCTGTCTCGTGAAGTGTCTTATTGATCACAGGGAGCTCGCGTGCTATCACGTCTTCTACGTGCTGCAGGTCTTCCCCGATGCTCACCGGCAGCATGCACATGACGCAGGCGTCGCCTTTGGATTTGTTCTTAATGGCAATGAGTTTGGCGTTGTTGATGGAAATGATATTGCCGTAATACTTCAGCTTCGTTATTCTCATGCCGATGTTCATGACAAGGCCCTTCTGGTTTCCGGTCAGGGTATCCTGGACGGTAACGTAATCGCCTACGTGGATCGCGTCCTCGAATATGATGAATATTCCCGCGAGTATATCCGCTATCATCGACTGCGCGCCGAAACCTATGATGACGGTCAGGACTCCGGCGGAAGCCAGTATGGTTTTTGCATCGATGCCCATCAGTACCAGGCAGTAGAACAGCACCGTGAATATGGCCGCGTATGCAACGAGGCTGCTCACCAGGTAGCAGACGGTCTCGCCACGCTGTGAGCAAAAGTATGCTACCAGCGACATCATCCAGTGTACAAGGCGGACTGCTACTATCGCAACTACGATTATCAGCTCTGCAGCCGTAAACGCGTACAGATTGAATCCGCGCTCCCAGTTTCCGCTGAACAGGTTTTCAGATATTGAGCCCGTCGCTGTCGGCCCTCCCCTGAACGCATACTCGCAGACAACTATCACAGCTATGATAAACAGGAGCACCTTCAGGATGAATGCTATCTTCTGCTCAGGCGACCTGTGTTTAAGCGGAGTGATGTTCCAGTGCCAGCGTATAGGGAAGTACTCGTCCTTCTCCAGTTTTGCCCTCTCGAACAGTGTCGACTCGAGCACTTCAAACTCATCTTCTTCGTATTTTGCCGAAGACTGCGGCGCCGGTGCCTTGTCCCCCTGCTCTTCTTCTGTTTCCGGAGCCTGCTCCGATGAGTGCAGGCACGATGTGCCCAGAGCCAGCATCGCCAACAGGCACACGATCATATCCGCTATGAGGAATGCCGCGATCCTTCCCTGTGTCGCAGACAATGTCTCCCTGTCCTTTTCGTAGGAATCCGATGCCAGGTCCAGCGTTGCGTTAAAGATGAAATAATCGCCGCTCTCGGACAGCGTCATAGGCAGTTCCTTTACGATGCCAAGACAGCCGTCGCACAGATCTTCCTCATTTCTGATCGAGACTCCCGCATACATATTGTCGCGTGATTCCGCCTCATCGGTGAGCGAAGTCCATGCCCTGTCAGACCAGCCGTCAAGCAGAGGAAGAAAGGTCTTTGAAATAGGACTGTCAGTATTTTCGTGCAGATCGAGATGATCGAAGCGTGTGCTTGTCGCTATGGTTTTGCCGTCCTGCCCGAACAGGTAAATGCCCGAAATGTCGAGGGCTTCGGTGAGTTCCTTGAGCGCCTGCCGGTTTTTCAGAGAGTCATCCTGACTCACCACATACTCCGCCATTCTGGCTGTGCGTATATTCCGTTTGCTGAGCCAGCTGTTCAGCTGCCTTCTGAAAGTGGCGTTCTTTGCTGTCGCTTCCTTAGTGAGCTCCTCAAAAGCGAGCTGGTTTCCGCTCTCCTGTGCCATATTGCCGAGCACCTGTATGTGCAGCGAAAGCAAGCTGAATGCGACAAGCATGATGATGCCCCATGCCATGATCTTTCTGGTAAGGGTCATATCACTTATCCTTTTGTACGCGGCCGAAGCGGTTTCTTCCGCTTTTCCACTGTGGCCTTTGTACATGATACTGAAGATGATGTAAAGCAGCATCAGGAGCGTACAGATACCGAAGATTGGCAGCAGAGATTTTATCACCTGCATCACGTAAAACTGCGTGCTGCCGGACGGCATCTCGCATACCACACACAGATAGTCATACATTTGCATGCAGGCCTTGGCAGGGTTTCCTTTTTCCCAGCAAATGCCATCCTCGTCCGGATCCCGGAAATTGCTCTCAAAGTCTTCAATCGAATCAAATCCGAGAGCAGAAACGCTCTTACCTATCAGGTCTTCATTTTCATTCAGCAGAATGGTCCCATCTACCATCGAAACCGCATAAAAGCTTGCTCCATCAGGAAGCTCGATCTCGTTCATCAGCTTCCGCCACGAAAATGTATTTTTTCTGATCTCACTGAGCTCATAATTGCTGATCTCGTAACGCAGCCGGTTTCCGTCCTCAAGATCCACTTCATATGCATAGGCATCTTCCATATTAGAGCTGGCGGAAGACACCAGATATTCTTTAAAGTACTCTCTCTCGCCCATTATCTGAGCAGGCTTGCCGGCACAAAGCTCCTCGCCGTATGAAGCAAGCGTCTTACCCTTCGGATTTATTACGGCAATATAAGACGCGTCCATCAGCTGTGCGTATTTTCTCAGCCTGGCCTTGCCCGGTAACGCATTCTCGAGGTCATGTTCCTGCAGAAATGCCACAGCCTGACCCATGGCACGGTTCTCATTATCGTAGTCGTGCAGAAGCATTGTTTCATCGAGTATCAGCGAAGAAACTCCCGAACCGATCTGATGCATCGATTCGTAGAGCGCATCGCGCGTGTTTTCCTCTACCCTGTTAGCCGAGAATCGGAACGTTCCGATCAAGGCCGCCGCAAGGCACACGACCCATACAAGTATTAGTAATGTAATACAGGTTTTGCGTTTCATAAGATTTGCCTCAAATGCTTTTGCACATAGTTGTAGTCATACTAATTGTAGCGATATGAAAGCGCACCCGCCATAATGCTCAATAAAACATAAGATAGCGCAAATAAAAAAAGCACGGGCTTTTAATCAGCCCATGCTTATTTACCTGTCTAGTACAGCTTTGCGCCTGCCGGGATGCGGTCGTCTACGAGCAGGAGGTTGAGCATCTCATCTCCGTCGTACTCGTTGACTGCGCTGATCAGCATTCCGTTGGAGTATTCGCCCACCATCTTTCTCGGTGGGAGGTTCACGATTGCGATCGCGGTCTTTCCAACGAGTTCGGATGGATCGTAGTACTGCTTGATGCCGCTCAGGATGACTCTGTCCTCGCCGGATCCGTCGTTCAGGACGAACTTCAGCAGCTTGTCAGACTTCTTAACTTCTTCGCAGCTCTTGATCTTGACTGCGCGGAAGTCGCTCTTGCTGAATGTATCGAAGTCCACTTCCTCTTCGAAGAGCGGCTCTACCTTTACCTTGCTGAAATCGATCTCTACGCGCTCTTTCTTAGCACCTGCGCCCTTTCCTTCCGGCTTCATTGTCGGAAAGAGCTGGACGTCTCTGATGGTTGCGCTGTTGGTGAGCAGCATTACGAGTCTGTCGACGCCGATGCCGATTCCGCCTGTAGGAGGCATTCCGACTTCGAGAGCGTTTACGAAGTCTGTATCCATCGGATGAGCCTCATCATCGATTCCGAGGTCGAGCTGTCTCTGCTGCTCGGCAAATCTCTCGTACTGGTCGATCGGGTCGTTCAGCTCGCTGAACGCATTCGAGATCTCCCAGCCGTTGATGTAGGACTCGAATCTTCTTGTGATGCGAGGGTCCTTAGGGTCCTTCTTTGCAAGCGGCGAAACTTCGAGCGGATGTCCGCAGACGAAGCACGGTCCGTCGAGGAATCCAGGGATGTCTTCGCAGTAGTCCTCAAACATCTCGGCGATGATCTTACCTCTTGACCAGTCTGCTTCATTTTCGAATACCATGCCGTATTTCTTTGCAGCCTCGATAGCCTCTTCATCGCTGTCGATCTTGTCGAACGGGATGCCTGTAGCCTTGATGACTGCCTCGGTCATGTCGATCTTGTTCCAAGGCGGAGTCACGTCGAACTCCTTGTCACCGTACTTGATGATAGGGCTTCCGTTGACTGCCATAGCGCACTTGTATGTAACCTGCTCCATGAGGTCCATCATGGTCTCGAGGTTAACGTACGCCTTGTATGCTTCCATCGATGTGAACTCAGGGCTGTGGTTCTTGTCCATGCCCTCGTTTCTGAACACCTTGCCGATCTCGTAAACTCCGTCGAGTCCGCCGACGATGAGTCTCTTGAGGTGAAGCTCGAGTGAGATGCGGAGCGTCATGTCGATGTCGAGTGTGTTGTGATGTGTGATGAACGGTCTTGCAGCCGCGCCGCCCGCGATGTTGCCGAGTACAGGTGTCTCAACCTCGATGAGGTCGTAGTCGTCCTCGAGCACCTTGCGCATAGTGCTGATGATCTTGGCGCGCTTCATGAAGGTGTCTCTTACATCCTCATTCATGATGAGGTCTACGTATCTCTGGCGGTATCTGAGGTCGGTATCCTTGAGGCCGTGCCACTTGTTCGGCAGAACCTGCAGCGATTTGCAGAGCAGCTTTACTTCCTGTGCCCTTACGCTCACCTCGCCGGTCTTTGTCTTGAAGACCTCGCCCTTGATGCCGAGGATGTCGCCCGTGTCATATGTCTTGAATACGTTGTACTCGTCCTGTCCGATGTTGTCTCTTGCGACGAAGATCTGGATACGGCCCTGCTTGTCCTGCATGTCGACGAATGCGACCTTGCCCATGCGGCGGAACGCCATGATACGGCCTGCAACTCTGACCTCTTCGCCTTCCATCTCATCGAAGTTGCTTTTGATGTCCTTCGACCATGTGGTCACATCAAAAGTCTCCTCGAGATAAGGGTCTCTTCCCATGGCGCGGAGCTCTTCGAGCTTCTTTCTCTTGATCTGTCTCTGCTCGCCTATCTCCTTTTCGGTAAGCTCGCGCTCAACAGCTTCAACAGCAGCTTTGATTTCATTCTTGATGTCAGCCATTATCTCTTGACCTCCACGACTTTATATCTGGCCATTCCGTCCGGAACTGCGAACTCTACCTTGTCGCCTGCCTTCATACCAAGAAGGTGCTGACCTACCAGGGACACGTTCGAGAGCTTTCCGTTGAGCGGATCTGCCTCTGTTGTACCTACGATCTTGTAAGTGCTCTTTTCATTTGTATTGAGGTCCTCGATAGTGACTGTGCGGCCTGTCTGAACCGAATCGTCGCTCTCATCAGTTTCCTCTACGATGACGGCTGTACGGAGAATCTCCTCGATGTTGCTGATTCTCTCTTCGGTTTCAGCCTGTGCGTCCTTCGCTGCATCGTACTCAGCGTTCTCGCTGATATCTCCGAGAGAGATGGCTTCTTTGAGCCTTTCAGCGTTCTCTTTACGGACTACGGTAATAAGATGTTCCAGCTCGGCGTTAAGGCTTTCATAACCCTCTCTGGTCATTTCGTTTGACTTTAAAGCTGCCATAATTGTTCCTTTCTTCTATATCTCTTCTATAGTGACATTTTCACTTGCTGTCAGTCTCATCAGTGACGAGTACTTCAGTTTAAATCTCATTATGTCGCCAACGCGGATCGGCTCCCTGCAGTCCTCGATGTCCACTATTGTGTGATCTCCCGAGGCCATTGCCACCTCTGCGCCTTCGAGCTCCGGCACCAGGTCGTCTATGTCGCCGTAGTCGGCTCTTCCTACTGCCAGGATGGCACGTCTGCGGCGGCCTCTGTCGACGTATACCGCCTTCTTGCCGAAAGCGTCAACGCCCAGCTCTCCGATCGGATGCGTCGGCTTAACGTTTGTCTCTATGACCTCTGCCTCGAGTACAAAGCATTCGTCGCTCAGAACGTCGACCTCCTCTCTGCCGTAGCAGGTGCGAAGGTCCTCGAGCGGTCCGATGTGCGAAACGGCTCCGATCCTGAGCATGTTGACCTTAGGATTCATGACGCCGTCGAACAGCGGTATGAGGCTTGATGTTGCTCCGCCCGACACTATCTCGAGTGGCCTGCCTATCGCTTCCTCAACAGCCTCCGCCCAGTCGGCCAGCATGTCCATCTTCTCTTTGTTCGGCTTTACCGAACCGACGCAGCCGAGGTTTGTGCCGATACCTGCGAGGTGGATCCATTCGAGATCGCTCTCCACGTATTTGGCTACATCGACCAACTCCTCCTTCTCGAAGAAACCCTCTCTGAGGTCCCCGAGGTCCGCCATCAGTATGACGTTGTGGACCTTGCCGTTATTGCCGGCTGCCTCATTGAGAGCCTTGAGCGTGTCGAGGCTGCTCTCCAGGCTGTAGTCGCAAACTTTCACCATCTCGTCGAGCTCCGACAGCATCGGTACTCTTATCATGAGAAGCGGGATCTTTACTCCGGCGTCTCTCGCCCTTATGAGCTGCTCGAGCCTCGATGACGCGATCCACCTGGCGCCGCAGCTCTCGTAATCGAGCGCTACCGATGGCAAGCCCGTCGTCACCTTTATGACTCCCGCAACGTCTATTCCGGCGTCGCGGCACCAGCCGATAATGGTGCTCATGTTGTGCCTGAGGTTCTCGTGGTTGACTACTAATGTTGGACGTTTTTTCATAGTGTCTGTCCTTTCATGAATGTGACAGAAGAACCGTCCCCGCTGTCACTAGTCGGCGAGCTTGTTCTCTTCTACAAACCTTCTGATCTTCATGCCGGTCGTCTTGTTGAACTCGCTCTTCTTGATGACTATGTGCTTGACTCTCTTCCAGTCAGGCCAGTTGGCGTTGAGCCTGTCGATCTCGCTGCTGATGAGCGACATCACAGCGCTCTCGTCGTCTGCCCTGCTTCCGAGAGCCTCTTTGACGTTTTCCTTGTCAGGACGCAGGGTCACATAGATGCCCCTCTGCATCCTGTCTTCGTTGTCCTCGTCGGCCCACACCATGCACTCTTCGACGTACGGACTGCGCGCGATGAGCTCCTCGAGCTCCTCCGGGAAGACGTTCTTGCCGTTTGCGGCGATGATAACGTTCTTTTTGCGCCCCGTAATGTAGACGTAGTTGTCCGCGTCGAGGTGTCCGATGTCTCCGGTGTGGAACCAGCCGTTCTCCATGCTTGCCGCTGTGGCTTCAGGGTTCTTGTAGTAGCCCATCATTACCATTGGTCCGCGGAAGCAGATCTCGCCGTTGCCGTCCTCATCCTTGTCGATGATCTTGCACTCAGTGAACTGGAACAGCTTGCCGGCTGAGTCGTTTCTCATGTATTTCCACTGGTCAGGGTTGAGCGCTACCATAGGCGAGGTCTCGGTGAGACCGTAACCCTGGAGGCACGGGATGCCCATGCTGCGGAAGAATGCCAGAACCTTAGGGTCTACCCTGGCACCGCCTGCGATGAACATGTCGATGTTGCCGCCGAACTGAGCCATGATCTTGTTTGCGATCGGCTTCGCGATGTTGAGGCCGAACTTGCTCGTGAAGTTGTTTGCGGCAAACAGCGTATTGACCAGCTTGTCCTGACCCTGCTTTTTGAGGGTCTTCTGGATCGTATTGTAGAACTTCTCGTAGATGAGCGGCACCGCGAGCAGGAATGTCGGATGCACCATCTGCATGTCTTTTGTTATGTATTTAAGGCCCCTGCAGAACGCCATCGATGCTCCCATGAAGAGTCCCTCGATCATGGTGCAGGTGCACTCGTATGTATGGTGGATAGGAAGCACGCTGAAGAAGATGTCGCTCGGGCATACTTCGAGGTAGGTCTGCGCGATGAGCACGTCTGTGCAGAGGTTGCGGTGCGAGAGCATGACTCCCTTGCTTACTCCTGTTGTGCCGGATGTGAAGATTATCGACACGAGGTCGGATGCTCTGACTCTGGCATCGAGGTAAGTGCGGTCGCCCGCAGCAACCTTCGCCTTGCCCTCTTCTCTCAGGAGGTTCCACGAATAGAGTCCGTTAGCCGGATCCTCGTGAGCTTCCCTGTTGACTCCGATCACCATTCTGAGACCGGTCTTGCCCTCTGCCTTGATCTCCTTGAAGAGATTGTAGAACTTCTCCTGGCAGCAGATGACTGCGTCGATCTCTCCCATGTCGCAGAGGTTGGTGAGCTCTTCCTTGCTGAGCTCCTTGTCGAGCGGAACGACTACGCCGGTGCCGCCTGTGACTGCGAAGTAGGACTCAGCCCACTCGTAACAGTTGGATCCGATAACGCCGATGTGCGCTCCTTTAAGTCCGAGACCGAGAAGGGCCGTTCCGAGTCCTCTGACATCGTCTCTTACTCCGCCGTAAGTGAACTCTGTGAACCGGTTGTCGCCCGGCATGATCTGGTGATAGAGCACCTTATCGCCGAATGCCTCGACGCCCGACTCCATCATCATCTTCAGATCTGTGATCGGTCTTCCGATGCGGTACATCACCTCAGGCACATCGCTTGCGGTGATCGCATCAACGTATGACTGCATGTCGGCCAGCTCGGCCGCCTTTAATTCTCTGTACTCCTCGTCTGTAAGACCGTCAAGGTCCACATCCTTATACTTTGCTATGACTTCCTTGTAATTATCCAATTTTCAGTATTTTCCTCTCATAAAAAAAATGGTAAAAGCCCACTTGTCTACCTAAGTAGCGCCGAATATTTTACCATTTTTACAACGTTTATGTCAATGTAAGCGGAAGGCAACAGAGCCGTGGAGAACGGTTTTGCCGGTGCCCGGGTCGCTTTCGACTCTGAGCCGGCCGGCCGGCTCATCCAGAGTGACATCGACCGGCCTGCCGGCCTTTGCAGCCAGGTACATCCCGGCTGCTGCGCTGCCGCTTGCGCAGGAGTTTTCCCAGAACATCGTATCAGCGCCGGGCACGTATACGAGCGGGATCATTCTGCGTCGCTCGGTGTTGAAGGCGCCGGTGTCAGAGCTGACGGCGCTGCCGGTTTTCCATGTGGCGCCGGCTTCATCCAGGAACATAAGGCCCAGGCACTCTGCCTTCAGCGCGATGCACCAGTCTTTAAGCAGCGCCTCTGCGGTAGCCGGATCATCTTTCAGACCGAAGAGGCCTGAATCGGGCTCTGCTATTATGTGACTGATGCCTTCCATTTTTACAAGGGGAAGGCTCAAAGTGCCGGTGTTTGCGCCGGCCGCTAAGTTCAGTTCTTCGATTGCGAGGGCCGGCGGCATTGAAACGGCCGCGCTGTAAAGTTCGGCGGCCTGCCGTTCAAGGCTGACCTGCAGGGGCTTGGAGGCGCCGGACACGTTTACAGGGACTGATAATGACTCGGGGCCGGCGCCCGGCAGGCCGCGCCTGAATGCGAAAAGCGCGGCCGCACACATCGTTGCGTTGCCGCAGAATTCTCCTCCTGCCATGCGCAGGCTGACCGGCACGCTTCCCTCCGGAAACACCGCGCCGGCTGCGCCATTATCTGCATATGTAATAAACCCAACCTGCTCAACATCAGGCTCCAGCTCCATTATCCGCGAAGCGACAGCCGGCTGGTCAGCCACATCAACCTCGCTCTCCACGAGCGCAGTGATGTTTCCGGTCGGGTCCAGCACACAGTATTCAATTTCTCTGTATTTTCCGTATTCCATATTCCCTGAGAGAGGGGGACAGGCACCGTTAAGGGTCTCTAACGGTGCCTGTCCCCGTTAGTTGCCTCTTACCTTTCAAACACGCGCAGGAACTGCTTTGTCCTCTCCTCCTGCGGATTATCAAACACGTCGCGCGGGTCGCCCTGCTCAACTATCACTCCGCCGTCCATAAACAGAACGCGGTTGCTGACCGCCTTCGCGAAAGGCATCTCATGCGTGACCACCACCATAGTCATCTTCTCCTCCGCGAGCTGGCGGATTACTTTCAGCACCTCGCCTGTCAGCTCCGGATCGAGCGCCGATGTCGGCTCATCGAAGAAGAGTATCTCAGGCTTCATGGCCATCGCGCGCGCGATCGCAACTCTCTGCTGCTGGCCTCCCGACAGCTGGTACGGATAGGCGTTCGCCTTGTCCTCAATTCCCATCTTGCGCAGGAGGTCCATCGCCAGCGCTTCGGCCTCATCGCGGCTTATGCCCTGAACGTGCATCGGAGCGTCGATGAGGTTCTTAAGTATGCTGTAGTGCGGAAAGAGATTGAACTGCTGGAACACGAGTCCGCAGTACTTTCTGAAGTGCTTCATCTCGTGCGCTCCCACGTAGACAGCGTTGCCGGACGCGTCGGTGTGCGCCGCGGTCTCGCCCATATAACGAATCTCTCCGCCGTCTATGGTCTCAAGGAATGTGGCGCATCTGAGCAGCGTCGATTTGCCGGATCCCGACGGTCCGATTATGCTCACCACCTCGCCGTGGTCGACGCCGAAGCTGATGTCCTTGAGCACCTCGAGTCCGTCGAAGCTCTTTCTGATGTTTTTCATTTCAAGTATCATTACGCTGCCCTCCTACTTATAGTAATCCATCGATTTCTCGATGCGCGCTATCACGACTTCAACCAGATAGTTGGCCACGAAGTAGAAGACGCCCGCTATCAGGAACGGCATGAATGATGACTGCGACGCGGATATCTGCTTTGCAAGCGAGAACACCTCCGCATATGCGAGTGTGAACGCAAGCGATGTGTCCTTTACGAGCGTAATGACCTCGTTTGTCACAGACGGCATTATGATTTTCACCACCTGCGGCAGGATTATCTTCATGAATGTCTGGGGCTTTGTGTAGCCCAGCACCTCCGCCGCCTCATACTGACCGACCGGGATCGACTCAATGCCGCCGCGGTAGATCTCCGCGAAGTAAGCAGCGTAATTCAGCACAAAGCCGAGTATGATCGCCGGGAATCTCCAGTTTCCGATATTCCAGCCGAAAAGATAATACGGTCCGAAGTACCATACAAGAAGCTGCAGCATCAGCGGAGTTCCGCGCATTATCGATATGTAGCCCTTGATGAATCCTCTCACAGGCGCGAATCTGGATTTTCGGAGCAGCGCCACCACCATTCCGAAGGGCAGCGAGCCAATGAGCGTGAGCGCGAAGATCAGGAAAGTCTTCCACATGCCCGACGCCATTGTCGAAAGCATTGTTGAAAAAGTCATTATCTATCCTCAGTTTCCGTTTTCTTCAGACAAGAGCGATGCTGCAGGAACAGTCCCGCAGCACCGTCTGTACGTTATCTTTGATTTACAGTCTGACCAAACGCACTTTTACGCTAGTTGTTGATCATCGACAGGTTTTCGTAGATCTCAGGATATTTCTGTCCGATCTCGTCCATCTTGCCGTTTTCAGCCAGTGTCTTCAGTGCCGCATCTACCTGATCGCGGAGATCGGTATCATCTGTTCTGAATCCGATCGCGTATACTTCCTGGCAGATGTCGTCATCCAGATATGCGAGGCCTTCAACCTTTGTCATCTGATAGTCGCCTGTTGTTACGTCGATAGCGATAGCATCAATGGCTCCTGCCTTGAGGTCGTTAACGGCGATCGTGTATGTATCATACTTTTCAAATGCAGCGAATGTGTTCATCAGATCTTCAGCTCCGCCCTCAGCGTTTGGAGTCTCAAGCATCTCCTGTGCGGATGTGGAGCCCTGAACGCCGACTTTCTTTCCGGCAAGATCCGCTGCCGACTTGATATCCGATCCCTCGAGAACCATGATCTTAATGGTGTTTACCGAATATGGCTCGCTCCATGCGAACTTCGGCTCTCTGTCAGGGCTCTTTGTGAAGCCGGACCAGATGCAGTCGATGCTTCCCGATTCAAGCTCTGCCTCCTTTGCATCCCAGTTGATTGGAACACCTTCATACTCCCAGCCGTTGAGCTCGCAGACAGCCTGAGCCAGCTCTACGTCGAAGCCTGTGGTCTCTCCGTCATCGCCGATATATGAATATGGAGGGAAATCCTTATCATAGCCGTGCTTGAATGTGAATGCCTCATCACCGCCGGCGCTGCTGTCGTCACCGCCGCCACCACATGCAGTCAGAGCTGCCATCGTGAAGATCATTGCGAATGCAAGCACAAGTACTGTTAATCTCTTTTTCATAATCTTTAGTCCTTTCCTTCAGGTTTTTCTTTTGATCGTTCTGCTTTAGCGTGCTAAAGTGTTAAATTGACAAAGCAATAATAGCATTTGCACCCCCTGCGGTCAAGCATTAACACTGTTTTCTTACAAATACATCCGCAGTAAAAAACACGTCACCAGCTGCTTTCACAGCTTTTGACGTGTTCAGTCCTTTATTATGCAGTAGTTATTCTGCTGCAGGTTCCGGAAGCTTGCTTATGTCTACCCATGCCAGGGCTCGCGATACCTCGAACAGCTCGTCCGGTGTGAATTCCGCAGCGGAATTGGAGGATCCACAGGCCGGGAATACTGTCTTGAACCTCTTCATCGATTCATCGCAGTATATCCTGACATCATCGCGTGTTACGCCGAAAGCGCATACCCCGCCGATCTCGTGGTTTGTGTACTCAGGGACTTCTTCAGGTGAAAGCATCTTTGCCTTTTCGCCGAAGCACTCCTTGTACTTCTTGTTGTCGACTCTGGCATCGCCGGCCACCTGTACAAGAATTCCGGTGCCGTCCTTGAGCTTGAAGCTCAAAGTCTTGCATATGCGGGCCGGCTCCACGCCGACCGCCTTTGCAGCCAGCTCGACCGTAGCACTGGAAACATCAAATTCCATGATGCGGTCATCCATTCCGTATTGTTCCAGATACGCGCGTGCGATTTCTATTGACATTGCTATCTCCTGTCCGGGCTTAAAGCCCATTTACCCTTTTATGCGCCATCTTATGCGGCTGCTCTTTTGCCTTTGCCGCGCATGGCAACTGTCAGCACGAGGCCGATAACCAGTCCGATCAGAGCCGGTACCACCCAGCCGAGACCAAGGTCAAAGAACGGGAATATTCTGCGGCCGAGCTCTGTGAGTGCCGGTATATGCAGTGCAGTCTGGATGCCTTCAGGCAGTGTCTTGCAGAAATCGAAGACTGCCGGGATGAAGGCTCCGAGGGTCACCCAACCGTAAACGTATTTGCTCTTGCCAAAGAGCTTCTCGGTGAGCGCCATGATGATGAGTACTGTTGCCAGCGGGTAGAGCAGCATGAGCACAGGCACTGCGTAGTTGATGATTGCTGTGAGTCCTACGTTCGAAACGATGAACGAGAACAGCGTGAAGAACATCGCCCAGCCCCTGTAGTTGAGCTTGCCCGGAACCAGCTTTACAAACATTTCGCCGCAGCTCGTGATGAGACCGATGGCCGTCTTGAGGCAGGCGAATGTTATGGTCAGCGCGAGCACTATGCTTCCGATGCCGCCGAGGTAGTGATTCGAGATCTGTGCGAGCGCGATGCCGCCGTTGTCGGAGACTTCGAAGAGTCCTCTCGACTGCGCACCGATTATGATGATGAGCATGTAGATGACAAACATCAGTATGCCCGTGAATACTCCGGATTTGAGTGTTTCTCTCGCGACGTCGCCATCCTTGTCGACTCCGAGATCTCTGACAACGTTGATGATAACGATGCCGAATGCGAGTCCTGCAATGGCGTCCATTGTGCCGTAGCCCTCGATGAGCCCGTTAAAGAAAGCTCCGCTCTGGTAAGAATCGACCGGCGTGACTTCAGACATCGGTGCACCCGGGTTGATGAGCGCCACAACGACGAGAATGCCGAGGAACACGAGGAATAGCGGGTTGATGACTCGTCCGATCCACGTGGTGATTTTTCCCGGTTTTAGCGAGAAATACATTACAAACGCGAAGAAAATGAACGAGAAAATGAACTGCCAGAGCTTGAAATGCGACTCGCCCACGATTGGCGCAACGCCCGTGGTGAACGATACGGATGCGCATCTTGGAATGGCAAAGAAAGGTCCGATCGTGAGGTAGAGCACCGCTGTGAACAGCCTGCCGTACCAGCCCGAGACCTTGTTCGAAAGATCCATCAGGTTGTCACTGTGCGTGTTTCCGATCGCAGCTACGGCGAGGATAGGGATCGTAACTGCAGTAACGCAGAATCCGAATATTGCCGGCCAAGTATTGCTGCCGGCCATCTGTCCGAGGTGTACCGGAAAGATCAGGTTGCCGGCACCGAAGAACATACCGAACAGTGTGCTTGCTACGACGATGGTTTCTTTCATCGTCAGTTTTCTTTTCATAACTCTCTTCTCCCTTCAACTGCTTTCAGAAGTGTCACTTCGTCAGCGTACTCGAGATCTCCGCCGACCGGTATGCCGTGGGCGATCCTTGTCACCTTGATGCCCGCCGGCTTCAGCAGCCTCGCGATATACATCGCGGTTGCCTCGCCCTCAATATTAGGGTTTGTCGCTATGATCACTTCCTCTACATTGCTGTCGCCCTGCAGCCTCTCGATGAGGCTCTTCAGGTTGATATCAGCGGGACCGATTCCCTCCGCGGGAGAGATCGCTCCGTGGAGCACATGGTAGGTGCCCTTATATTCGCGGATGCGCTCCATCGCCATTACGTCCTGAGGCGTCTCAACGACGCAGATGACGGTCTTGTCTCTGGATTCGTCGGAGCAGATTCCGCACAGTTCTTTATCGGTCAGGTTGCCGCAGACGCTGCAGTAGTGCAGCGACCTCTTGGCCTCTATGATCGATTCGGCAAGCGCCTCCGCCTCGCGGTCTGTCAGACTGAGCACATGAAAAGCGAGCCTCTGAGCGGTCTTACCGCCGATGCCCGGAAGCTTTCCCAGCTCATTTATCAACTTGTTGAGCGAGCGCGGATACTGCCTCATCAGAAGCCAAGGCCTCCGAATCCGCCCATGGCTCCGAGGTTGCCTGTGATGCTGTTCATCTCGTTCTCCTCGAGATCCTCGATCTGCCTGATCGCCTCATTAACAGCAGCCATTACGAGATCCTGCAGCATTTCAACATCATCAGGATCCACAACGTCCTTATCGATTGTCAGATTGGTGATCTGCTTTTTGCCGTTGATCGTAACCTCAACTGCGCCGCCGCCCGCTGTAGTGGTGAGTTCCTTCTTCTCGAGCTCAGCCTGCTTCTGCTCCATCTCAGCCTGCATGGCCTGGAGCTGCTTGAGCTGCTTCTGCATATCCTTTGCGCCGCCGCCGTTTCTTGTTTTAGGCTTCTTGCCGGCTTTCATTCCTTTTCCCATTTTTTCCTCCTGTATATATCAGTCTTCAATGACCGGTGTCAGACCGAAGAGATCCTGTATGTCTCCGATCACTTCGTTCTTATTTATATCTTCGTTTATTATCCTCGATGTCTCTTCTTCTGAGACGCCCGCGCCGTCTTCAGCCGCGCCTGCCTTCGAGATGACTCCCGCGCGCATCGTTACGTATACATCGCTTCCGTAGATGCTCTTCGCTGCCTGAGCTATGTCTGCGGCTTTATCTTCCGCGAGCCTCAGCTTGCCCGGGCTCACGATGACGAGCAGTCTGCCCGCATCGAATTCCGCGCCTGCCGAGTAGCGTCCTACCAGGCTCATGAATGTTCTGTCGCCTGCCGATACCGCCCTGACTATCCTGTCCCACATCTCCGCAGGGCTTCCCGGATTCTCTCTCTGAACGGAAGCTATCATGTCTGCGAGCATATCCGCCGCCGGCTCCTCATCTGCAGGAGTTGCCGCACGCGCCGCTGCTGAAGCAGGCTTTGGAGCTGCTTTCTCTGCCGGTGCCACACGTGCCGTTGCCGGTCTCAGTGGCCTTGCGGCCGGAGATGCTGCCACATCATCAGGAGAAGCGAGCCTCACGGCTGCTGTCTCGAGAAGTATGCGCGGTCTTTCCGAATATCTGCCGAGATTGATGTACTCTGAGATGAGGCGGATCGACTTTTCTATGAACGCTGAGTCGGTCTTGTCGGCCTGAGCTCTGAGCCTTGAGATGTTCTCTCCCGACGAGCCCACAATGCGCTCTGCCTTGCCGACGTACTTGACTATCATGAGGTCGCGCATGTGCTTGAGCCAGTCCTTCATGATCTGTCTCGGGTCCTTGCCGCGCCTTATTATCTCATCTATATATACGAGCGCCTTGCCCGCGTCTCCCGCGATCACCGCTCCGGTCAGCGCCAGGAAGAAGTCCGCACCTGCGGCACCCGTGTATTCGAGTACTGCCGCTCTGCTAAGCTCCTTGTCACCCGCTGCCGTACACTGCTCCAGTATGCTGAGTGCGTCTCTGACCGAGCCGTCAGCTCTCGAAGCGATAGTCGAAAGCGCGTCATCCGTGGCAACGATGCCCCTTTTGACGCAGATTTTCTTCATGCCCTCTATGAGTTCCTCTTCGGTAACGCGTCTGAAGTTGAGCTGCATGCAGCGCGATCTTATGGTGGATCTCACCTTCTGAGGGTCTGTGGTTGCGAGAATGAATATGGCGTGCTCAGGCGGCTCCTCGAGAGTCTTTAGGAATGCATTCTCGGCTGCGGTGCTGAGCATGTGCACCTCGTCGATGATGTATACCTTGTATCTGCCGACTGCCGGCGGATACTTCACCATCTCGATGATGGCTCTGAGATCGTCTACGCCGTTGTTTGATGCCGCGTCGAGCTCTATAACATCGACGAATCTGCCCTCGCGTATCGCCTCGCAGTTTGCACACTTTCCGCAAGGGAGGCTGATCTCCGGATCACCCGGTTCGCCCTCCATGCAGTTGACAGCCTTTGCGAGTATTCTCGCGGTGCTGGTCTTGCCCGTACCGTGAGTTCCGGCAAATAAATAAGCCTGGCTCACCGTGCCCGTCCTGATCTGATTCTGCAGGATGCGTACGATGTGCTTCTGGCCTATTACTTCTTCGAATACCTCGGGCCTCTCGGCTCTGTATAATGCAGGCTGCATGGCGTCCTCTTCGTTTATAACTCTAATAAAAGAAGCGGGCGGTCTGCTGTACGCAGAGGCTGATCTGCGGCACACAGGACAGATCGCTTAATGCTGCTACCTCTCGGTCCTGACATGATTCACGGAGCCCCGTTGCGCAGGGCCCCCGCGCACAGCAGGCCGCCCGCTCGATTTCGCTATTCATTGTAACACAAAGAAGCTTACAATGCGAATGGAGAGACAAGTTTTTTTAGAATCGGCCAGAAGCCATGCGGCGAACATTCCGCAGAAAGTGCAGAAGCACACCGCGGCAACGCTCCGACGACAGAAGGAACCGCGGGAACTTTTCCGCGGGCCATTGGAGGAGCGGTGAAGCGGCATGTGCTTCGTGCTTTTGAGGACGTTCGCAGAGTGGCTTCCGGCCGATTTCTTTATAACATAATCTCGCTCTTCGCCTTACTGACTGCAATAGCCTCGTTAATCTTCTTCGCCGGCTTGTAGAGCAATAAGCCGAATGCGACTGATCCGACTGCAAACAGCAGCAGTATTCCGAGGCACTTCCAGTATGTGTTGCCGTACATGCCGCCTATGCACTCGCGCATGGCGTCCATCGCATAGCGGAACGGCATGAACGGGAAGAGAGTCCTGAAGATGCCCGGCAGTACTTCCACCGGATATGTTCCGCCCGAACCGGCTACCTGAAGCACCAGGATGATAACGCTCGCGCCGAGTCCGATGTTGTCGAGCGCAAATACGAGCGCGTAGTTGATCATCATGAAGACTATGCTGTTTATGCATGCCACCAGCACGAATCTGAGAGGTGACAGGCACTGTATGCGCACGTACAGAAGATCACCTGCGGAGACCACGAGCGCCTGGGCGATGCCCACGAGCAGGTAGAGTCCGAGTCTTCCGAAATACCACTCGTGCAGTCTCAGATCTCCGAATTCACGCTTCTTCCTTAATCTCACCTTTATGAGAACGGCTGTCAGCAGAGCTCCCACCCACTGTGCGAGCACAGTGTAGAAAGGTGCCATGGCAGAGCCGTAGCTCTCTATAGGCCAGAAGACCTTTTTATCCATCTGGACCGGATTCGCGAGATACTCAGCTACTGCAGCCTGATCGTTTGCCATCAGGTTGTTCAGCTCCTCCAGAAGATCGTTGCCTGAAGCTTCCATGAGAAGCTCGCTCAGTGAACCGGATCCATCCTGCAGCGCCTCCAGACTCGAAGATGTCTGTCCGATGCTCGCCTTGAGCCTTGAAAGCGCTCCATCAAACGAGCCGAGCAGATTGCTGAGCGATGAGAGACCCTTGTCTGCGCCGGACATCGTCTTGCGGAAGCCCGACAGCGACGACCTCGCGTTCACGAGTGCCGTCTCGAGGTTTTCGTCTATATCGGTCCTGATCTGTCCGAGTATCTCGTCTGTCAGTTTGATAGCCTTATCGGTATCTTCACGGATCTTCTTGATGATTGGCTCACGCTCTGAATAATCCATGCCTTCTTCAAGCTGCTCAAGCCCCTTCGATATGTCGCTGAGGGTACTCGAAAGCTCGGTGAACTTTTCACTCAAAGCGGTGAAGTCTTTCTTCTTCAGGTATTTAGCCTGATCATCCGCCTGACTCTTCAGCTTGTTTACCCTTGTCACCCAGTTGTCCCTGTTTACTTTCAGGAACGTATCATAAGCGAGATCGCTCGCGCTGAGCAGTTCTACCCCCACGGTCTTGAAGGTCTTGAGGGAAGCAGCTGTGTCCTTTATATCCTGGATCGCAGCGTTGAGCTCTTTGGTATCTGCCTTTTTTATTTTTGCGAGCTCTTTCTCAGCATCAGCCAGCAGCTTGTCGTTCGCCTTGAATACATCATGAGTGCTTCCGATGAATTCATCGGATACCTTGATAAGGTTGCCCGATGCGTCCGTGAGACCTGCTGCCGAATCGGCAAGCGCTATACAGCTCGTCAGGTCACCGCTGATATCGTCTATTCTGTCTGCAAGATCTGCGAGCATCTGCTGCGGATCGATTCCGCTTGCCTCAGCAACGGATGCTGCGTCAGATACATATCTTGCGAGCGTCTCGACGAATGCGGCGTTTACCTCTTCCTGCACGGCCGTCTTGGCCTTGCCGGTTATCTTAGGAGCTACAGCATTCTTTTTCTCATTTTCATAGTATTTCAGCTTAGGATTCTCCAGTTTGCCGTTCACGAAGCTCAGAACGCCGTTGCTGAAATCCTCCGGTATTACGAGCGCAGCGTAGTAATCACCTGAATGCACGCCTTCAATTGCCTCTTCGTCGCTTTCCGTAAATACCCAGCCTATGGAGTCGTTCGCTTCGAGCGCTTCCTCGATCTTCTCGCCCACGTTGATCGTGATTCCGGCCGCTGATGCTCCCTTGTCCATATTTGCAACAGCAACGGAAATGCGTCCGGTCGCCTCAGCCTCATACGGAGCCCAGTTTGAAAGGATATTGAACCAGGCATAGCAGCATGGAACAAGGCAAAGTCCCATTATCGTTATGATAGCAACCACACTGCCTGTTATTTTTTTAAGATCATGTCTTACTATTCTGAGGATGTTCTTCATTTCTCACCCTCACTTTCCGGAGCCTTGCTGCGCCTGCGGTCAAAGTAGCGCGCTTTTATCTCCTCCTGTCCTCCCTGGATGCGGCTCTGTACCATCTCGCGAACAGCTACCGAGTCAGGCAGCAGATCGCCGAAGTCCGCCTCCCTTTCGCTCACTTCCTCGAGGGTCTTCTGTATGGAATCGTCTATGTATTCCACGCTGATGAGATATATGGATGCGATAAACATGCCGACCACCCAGAGTATCAGGAAAACGACCCTGTCGCTGTTTGTGATCATGCGGATGAGTATCATGAGGACTGAGAATACGAACAGAAAGATCAGTCCTGTTCTTATTCTCTTCTTATTGCTCTCATGCAACGTCATGCCGCGCTCGAGAAGTCTGTTGTATAGAACTTCATAACGGTTGTCCTGTTTGTTCTGGTCCATTACAGCACCTCCGTTTCTTCAAGTTTCTCAGACACGAAGCGGTTCATGCCGAGGAAAGGCTTTCTGATGACAAGCCCTATGACAAGAGCCAGCACGGCAAATATGAGCAGCGTTGAAAGATAACGCGCGAAGTCGTGCCTGTAAGTGCCGCAAAGCGCTTCTCTCATTGCGTTGATCGCATGCGGGAACGGGAAGAACTTGTAGATCTTTCCGAATACAGGCGGCAATATCTCTATAGGATACGAACCGCTCGAACCCGCTATCTGAAGCACCATTACCACGACTACTATCGCCTTGCCGACGTCTCCGAAGGAGATCGTCAGCGCATATATAAGCAGCATGAACACGAGACTCGTGACAGCCGCCGAGAACCACATCAGCCACGGATGCACCGGCTGGCAGTTCAGCAGGAAAATATCTCCCGCCACTATGACCGCTGCCTGGAACTGTCCGATAAGGAAGAATATGAGGAATCGTCCGAAGAATTCCTGTGCCCCGCTTGCGTTCGGGAATTTCTTCCTGTCGATGTGGGTCTTCAGTATGGATACGAGTATTACCCCGCCGACCCAGATCGCGAGCACCGAGTAGAACGGCGCCATGCCGGCACCGTAAGATGCGACCGAATATACTTCTTCTACGTCTACGACTACGAGAGACGAGAAGAATTTAGCGTATGATTCCGGATCACCGCCCAGCAGGTCAATCAGAAGATCCAGCTTGTCACTGTCTGAAACCTCCTCGACCCTTGCGATGATGTCATCTATCTTGTCCGCCGCAGCGCTGAACACCGTCTGCATCTCAATCAGTGAGCTGTTGAGCTCGCTCACGGTCATATCCGCGCTGTCGAGGACCGGGTTCAGGTTGCCCAGCATAGACGACATGCTCTTCATCAGCGGCTCCATCAGATTGGCAGTCCTGTCGAGCGTGCTTATAAGCGATTCTACGGAATCCTTAAGCGAATGCTGACTCATCTTTTTAAGCTCGTCCATTATTGTAGGAAGAGCTTTCGGATCCGAGAACGACTCTGTCAGGGTATCCACATCGCTTATCATCGAGCTGAGTACAGCCCTGATGGCCGTTACCGAGGCCGATCCATCGGATTCCGGGAACAGCGCAAGCAGCCCCTCGAGATCAGACTTGAGAACGTTAGCCATGTCGGCGGCTTCCTCTTTGAGAGCTTCTTTTTCCTCATCGGAGATGCCTTCTATGTTCAGCTTGTCGAGGATCTTCTCAAGGGCAGACCTTTCCTTTTCTATACGGTTCTCCCTGTTTGTCAGGATCTTATCCAGAACTTCGAGAGTGTTTTTGGCCTTCCTGAGGTCGCTTCCCGCATTTGACGCCGAGTTATCTGCGGTCTTGCTCGCCTTCGACACTCTTGTCTTTGCGTCCTGTATGCCGGAGTGTATTTTTCCGCTCTTGCCGGTAAAAGCGCTTATCGCAGCGTCGTATGCCCTCAGCGTGTCTCTGAGGTCTTCAAGGCGTGCTATCACATCATCTACCGTTTCACCTTCTGACAGCTCATCGGCGATCTCATTCGTCTCATCAAAAATAAAACCAAACACCCTCTCAAGGTACTTCGTCTTTATCGACTGCTGCAGGGTCGTCGCGGCGGTCTCTGTGATCTTCGGCGCGATCGCGTTCCTCTTCTGGTTTTCGTAGTAAGTCAGCGGCGCCTTGTCATCGAGCAGAGCCTGCTCGAAGTGATAAAGTTGTACGTGAAGTTGTCTTCAAATATGACTGCCGCGTAGTACTTGCCGGATTCTACTCCCTCGACCGCTTCTTTAGCGCTGTCAGGGAACTGCCATCCGATCTTGTCACTCGTTCTGAGGTCTTCGGAAACCTCCTCCGCCATGTTGATATGAGTCCCGTCTTCAAGGTCGAGACCCGGATCAAGCGAAGCAACGGCAATCTGTATCTCTCCGGTATTCGCGTACGGGTTGCCGTTGGCATAGATGTTGACCCATGCGTAAAGTGCCGGAAGTATAGAAATCGCCACTATAATAGCCAGCGCAAAAAAACGCCGGCATACTGAACCTATGTCGTTCCTGAAAATGGACAGTATCGTCCTCAATGCTTATTTCCCTCTCTATATTTTTTTATTTTGAAGCGGCATTATGCATTGCCGCGTTCATTTAAAGATGGTGCTTGTGCTTTGACGCTTTGATACGGCTCATGGCTCTTGAGAGCTCCGCGCTCGCGAGCGCGACATCTCTGTTTGAGTTTGCCCGCTTCAGCGCTTCTCTGGCCTGCTCTTCGGCACGTCTGGCTCTGGCTTCGTCGATCTCTTCCGGGTGCTCCGCGGTATCTACGAGTATCATTACCTCGTTGTTCTCCACCTTGAGGAGGCCGTCCGAGACGACCGCGATCTGCTTACCTGTCATTCCTGCAGCCTTCGCATCCTCACCGGCCGGTACGTACTCTACTATGCCCGGAACGACGGCCATTATAAGGTTTGAATGGTACGCCAAGATACCGATGCTGCCTTCCGTTGTCATGAGTGACACGGATTCGGCATCTCCGTCGTATACCATATGTTCGCTTGCCATGAAGTGCAGTTTGAATGTCGCCATGATATTAAAGTGTCTTCGCCTTTGCTATTACATCGTCGATCGTGCCGACGTTGAAGAATGCCTGCTCCGGATATGCATCCATCTCACCGCTTACGATGGCGCCGAAGCCCTTGATAGTGTCTGCCAGCTGTACATAAACGCCAGGCAGGCCTGTGAACTTTTCAGCTACGTGTGTCGGCTGCGAAAGGAATCTCTGGATCTTACGCGCTCTGTAAACTGTCAGCTTGTCTTCGTCTGAAAGTTCGTCCATACCCAGTATCGCGATGATATCCTGAAGCTCTGCGTATTTCTGCAGTATCTCCTGTACCCTTCTTGCTACCTCGTAATGCTGGTCGCCTACGATGTCTGCTTCGAGGATACGCGATGTGGAGTTGAGCGGATCTACGGCCGGGTAGAGTCCCATCTCTGCGATCTTACGCGAAAGTACGGTAGTCGCGTCGAGGTGAGCAAATGTTGTGGCCGGAGCCGGGTCGGTAAGGTCGTCCGCAGGCACGTATACGGCCTGTACGGATGTGATGGAGCCTGCCTTTGTGGAGGTGATTCGCTCCTGCAGCTGGCCCATCTCGGATGCCAGTGTAGGCTGGTAACCTACGGCTGAAGGCATACGTCCGAGCAGTGTGGATACCTCGGAACCTGCCTGTACAAATCTGAAAATGTTATCGATGAAGAGCAGCACGTCCTTGTTCTGCTTGTCGCGGAAGTACTCCGCCATTGTAAGGCCGCTGAGTCCGACTCTCATACGTACTCCCGGAGCCTCGTTCATCTGTCCGAAGACCATCGCGGTCTTGTCCATTACGCCGGCTTCCTTCATCTCTTTCCAGAGGTCGTTTCCCTCTCTGGAACGCTCGCCTACTCCGGTGAATATGGAGTAGCCGCCGTGCTCCATGGCTACGTTGTGGATGAGCTCCTGGATGAGTACGGTCTTGCCTACTCCGGCGCCACCGAAGAGGCCGATCTTGCCGCCCTTCGAATATGGCTCGAGAAGGTCGATGACCTTGATGCCTGTCTCAAGTATCTCAACGGACGGGCTTATCTCGTCAAAGCCCGGAGCCTTTCTGTGGATCGACATCCTCTCCGTGTCTTCAGGAATAGGATCGCCGTCGTCGATCGGCTCGCCGAGTACGTTGAACATTCTGCCCAGCACAACATCGCCTACCGGCACTCTGATGGAGTCGCCTGTAGCTGTTACTTCCATGCCGCTGCTCATACCTTCGGAACCCGAGAGCATGATGCATTTTACGGTATTGTTGCCGATGTGCTGTGCGACTTCCATAACAAGGGTCCTGCCGTCGAGCTCTACTGTAAGAGCGTCGTTGATCTTCGGCATCTGTCCCTCATCGAATTCTACGTTTATTACAGATCCCGAGACCTGCACTATACGTCCGGTCATAATTCCTCTCCTCTGTTATCTGCTTTTATTTCTGAGGCTCCGCGCTCCGGATGAGATCTCAGTGATCTCCTGTGTGATCGCGTTCTGCCTCAGGTGGTTGAATTCAAGTGTGAGCTGGTCGAGCAGTTCACTCGCGTTGTCGTTGGCCGAATCCATGGCCATCATCCTTGCGCTCTGCTCGGACGAATAACTGTTGACCAGCGCCGAATAAACGTATCCTACAAGGTACGACTGCATTATCCTCTCGAGCACGGTCTTCACGTCAGGCTCGTACTCGAAAACGGTAGATGCGTTTACGTCTTTCTCTTCTCCCTCAGGGACGAAATCGTCTCTGTCAAACGGGATCAGTCTGTCATGCATGGCGCTGCCCGCGCTCATGCCGCCGGAGAATTCCGTGTAGCATACGTAGAGCCTGTCGAAGAGTCCTGCGTCGAAGTCGTCGAGGAGCTCGCGGGTGATGTCTCTGGCCATCGCAAGTGACGGCTGATTCATCGAGTGCGCAAAGTCCTCGCAGATCGGGGTTCCGCGGGTGCGGAAGAACCTCCAGCCGAAGTCTCCGACCACGTAGAGCCTGTACTCATCGCTCTTGTCCATCAGGGCAAGCGCCTCTTTCAGGACGTTCTGGTTGTAAGCTCCGGCGAGCCCCTTGTCTCCTGTTATAACCAGGATACCGTTACGGCCGCCGTTTACAGCCTCGTCAACCTCTGCATCGTAATATCTGCTTGTGATGTCGCCTTCAACGGCAAACATCCTGCGAATCTCCTTTCTCAGAAGGTCGAAGTAAGGCTTCGTCTCCTCGGCCTCCTTGCGGGCGCGGCGCATCTTTGTCGATGATATCAGATACATCGCGTTGGTGATCTTCTGAGTGTCGCTGACGCTCTTTATTCGGTTTTTGATTTCTTTTGTAGATGGCATTTATTTATGCAGCCTTATACTTTTCTCTGTATTTTGCGGAGATGTCAAGGATCTCCTTCTTAAGATCGTCGTCGAGCTTTCCGATCGTATCGATGCGCTCGCATACGTCGGCGTGCTCTGTCTCAAACAGCTCGACCAGTCCTTCAATGAATGCAGGCACTTCGTCTGCGTCAATGCCCTGCATGGTGTGAGCAAGCGCCATTACAAGCGTGATTACCTGCTCATGCTGCGACTTCGGTCTGTACTGCTTCTGTCTGAGCATGCGCATCAGGCCCTGGCCGTACTCGAGCTGCGATCTCGTCTGATCGTCGAGGTCGGAAGCGAACTGTGTGAACACCTCCATCTCGCGGTACTGAGCCAGATCGATACGGAGTGTACCTGCGGCCTTCTTCATAGCCTTGGTCTGAGCGTCGCCTCCTACACGGGAAACTGACAGTCCTACGTTGACCGCCGGTCTCTGACCCGAGAAGAAGAGGTCGGACTCAAGGAATATCTGGCCGTCTGTGATCGAAATAATATTTGTAGGGATGTATGCGGATACATCGCCTGCCTGCGTCTCGACTATAGGCAGCGCGGTTATGGAGCCTCCGCCTATCTCGTCCGAAAGCCTTGCGGCTCTCTCGAGCAGTCTTGAATGCAGGTAGAATACGTCGCCGGGATAAGCCTCGCGGCCCGGCGATCTGTCGAGCAGCAGCGAGAGTGCTCTGTATGCGACCGCGTGCTTTGAAAGGTCATCGTAAACGATGAGCACATCCTTGCCCTGTCTCATGAAGTACTCGCCCATTGCGCAGCCAGCGTATGGAGCGATGTACTGCAGCGGAGCCGGGTCACTCGCCGAAGCTGTGACGATGATGGAGTAATCCATGGCGCCGTGCTTCTTGAGCGTCTGCTGTATCTGCACTACCGATGATGTTTTCTGTCCGATGGCAACGTAAATGCATATGCAGTTCTTGCCCTTCTGGTTGATGATGGCGTCAACTGCGATAGCTGTCTTTCCGGTCTGTCTGTCGCCGATGATCAGCTCTCTCTGGCCTCTGCCGATAGGGAACATCGAGTCAATCGAAAAGATTCCCGTCTCGAGCGGGGTGTCTACCGGCTGTCTGTCGATGATAGGCGGAGCCTGTGCCTCTACAGGCATGTAGCCCGATGCCTTGATTTCTCCGAGTCCGTCAACAGGCGAACCGAGCGAGTCGACTACTCTGCCGAGGAAGCCCTCGCCAACCGGTGTTCCGGCTGTCTTGCCGGTTCTCTTTACGCTCGATCCCTGTGTTACGCTCTCGTCTGCACTGAAAAGTACGCAGCCGATCTCGTCTCTGCGGATGTCCTGAACCATTCCCCTTACGCCGTCTGCGAAGAGGAGGATCTCTCCGAATGTTGCGTGCTGGAGTCCGCCGACCGTCGCGATTCCGTCTCCCACGGTCAGAACCTCGCCGACCTGCTCAGCCATTGCTTCAGGCGTCCAGGTGGAGATGCTCTCCTTAAGGAGCGGTATGATGTTGCCGTTATTTGTCGGCACCTTTACGAGCGTATCCCTCAGCTGACGGAACCTGCCGCCTACCGACCAGTCATAAATGTCTGATCCGACTTCAAGTCTGAAGCCACCTGGGAACGCGTCGCTCTTATCCCACTGCAGCGGGATATCTGCACCGTATTTTTTCTTTAAAAACTGTCCGAACCTCGCCTTTTGTTCGCTGCTCGGCTCTGCTGCCGAGTAGATGACTGCGGTGAGGGCCATGTTTTCATTACTCATTTGTTGCCTCCTCCGCAGCGTCAAGGAACTGGTCGAAAGCATCCGAAGCAGTCTGCTCGAGAGTGAGCTTCTCCATCGCGTCGGTGATCATGCCTGTGATCTCCTTCTGAGCGGATTCGATTATCTCGTTCTTCTCTCTGTCAGCTTCAGTGCGGGCATCCGAAATGATCTTCTCAGCTTCGCCGCGCGCTGCTGCAAGTCTGCGTTCTCTTTCGGCTTCGATTTCCTTGCTCATCCTGTTCTTCTCGGCTCTTACCTCGTCATCGAACTCCTTCTCCTTCTTAAGGTATGAAGCCTTGCTGTTTTCGGCATCAGCGAGAGCCTGCTCGGCCTTGCTGTCCATGTCAGCATAATGAGCCTCTCTGCCTTCCATGAAATTCTTCACCGGCTTGTAGAGAAGTATGTAAAGAGCTCCGAAGAGTATGGTGAAATTGAACAGGTGCAGCAAAATCTGCTGCCAGTCTATATTAAGTGGTACTCCTGTCATCTGATTTCTCCCTGTCTTTCAAATTAACGTCTGCCGACGCATCCGTCCGTTAAAGTACGAATATGATCAGGATGACCGTGAGCAGTGCGTAGATTACTACTGTCTCGATGAATACGAGTCCCAGCATGAAGCTTGTACGGATCTGTCCGCCTGCCTCAGGCTGTCTGGAAATACCCTCTGACGTCTTGGCTCCGAAAACACCCATTCCGATGGCACCGCCGCATGCAGCGAGTCCGATAGCGATGGCTGCAGCGATGGCCTTGAGACCTGTTGTTGTAGCTGCGGCAGCTGCGGCAGCGTCTCCTGCTGCTGCGGTATCGCCTGTGTCAGCGAAAACTCCGACCGTCAGAATCATCATCATGGCGGCAGCAACCAGTCCGAGAACGATTGCCAGTCTTGTCAGTTTCTTTGCGTTGAGGTTTAACATGATAGTTCTCCTTTTGAAAAAGATTAAATAATTATCTAGTTTATACTGCTTGTTCTTTTACTACTGTCGTACGCTTTTTACCGCGCTTTCTTTTTTCTTTAGGCGGCTTCTCTACTTTCTCTGATACTTCACCGTAGAAGAGTGAGGTCAGCATTGTAAGTACGTATGCCTGAATCAGTGCGTGGAGCAGTGTGAACAGAACTCCGACTACGACAGGCACTACGTAGCTCATCGCTGTGTAGTAATAGACAAGCTCGGTTACCAGGGCTCCTGAAATCAGGGCTCCGAAAAGTCGGAAGCTGAGCGAGAGCGGCAGCGAGAAGTCTTTGAGCGTTTTGCCTATGCCCTTGACTCCGTTGCCTACGATACCGCCCGACATGATCACCAGATACGAAAGGCATCCCAGCATGATGGCTCCGTTGACATCGGCCATCGGTGCCGGAAGTGATATCGGGTGACCGCTCGTGGTTATAGCCTGCACACCGAAAAGCTCGAAGATCGTGCCGGTAAAGATGTATGAACCGGCCGCGAATATGTAAGCTCCGAGGAATCCGTTAATGTGCGAGTTGCCCTTTGCCATTCCATCGAAAATACCGACAACAGTCTCAAGTACCAGCTGGAACTTGCCCGGTACGAGCTTGAAGCGCGGTATCACGAAGATCCTGCATATAAGCGCAAAGAGGATCATGATGCCCGACACTATGAAGCCTGAGATCAGCGCCGGATTTACATCCTTGAGGCCAAAGAGACTGATCTTGTTGACGTCGTGCATTACGGCGTCGCGCATGACAGTCTGAATGGACTCCTCTTCTCCGCCATGGCCACCGGTAAGGATCGATCCGATCATAAATACCAGCGCTATGAGCGAGAAGACAATTATTGCTTTTTTACGCTCTTGTTTAGTCATAAGCGTATACTCCTTCAATTACTACCGCCTTTTTTGGCCGTCACAAAACAGCCTAGGCGGCAACAGTCTTAACTGAGTTATTTTACCACTTTGCCACTGCAATTCAAACCCCTTATGGGCCACGTGATACTAAATCGGTCCCGCAAAAAAACGACCAGATATGTATCTGATCGCCTTTTACAAATTGCGGTAATGCTAAAGTCCTATATGTTCTATGGCTGCGGCGCGTATCGCGTCTATCGCCTTAAGTTGTTTTTCCAGGCTCTCTGCCCCTTCCCTGACAAATATTTCCGCACCGCCTTCATCGAAGCTGATCATAGCTGCCGATACAAGCACCGGCTCAAGGAAGAAAAAAGTCCCGACACCTGCAAGTATCAGGCCCTCCGGGTGCCTGCGCACATACGCCTTCAGCCTTGACGGATCCGCAAAGGATCTCACGTGCCGCTGCTGTCCCGAGGCGTCCTCAAATGTCTGCTTTACATCCGGGTCGTCAACCAATAACGCCCCATCAAGAATATGTCCATTAATTCTGATACTCTTCATTATCTCAATATGTCATCAACTCAATAACAGCACAAAATGACTACCTTTGAGATAATAGCAAAACATTGAGTCGGATTCAATGTGCCACATTTAAAAATTCAAGCTCTCGCATTGTAAACCCAATGTGCCACTTTGAATTATCATTTATATAAGGAATGATAACCAAAGCCGGGGAAAGCGCCATGAGTAAAAAAGGAGTCACCAACACGAATAACATCGGAGCCAACATCCGCGCAGCAAGAATGCGGGCTGATTTGACGCAGGAAACTATGGCGGAAATGATTGGGGTGACACCTCAGCATTTATCCGGACTTGAACGAGGTCTCGTAGGCACATCAGTACCTACGCTGATGAAGATATGTACCGAGCTGAACGTGAGTGCCGACTTCATCCTGTTTGGAAGCAGCAGTGATACAGATACTGCAAGCTCTACTCTCATCGAAAGGGTACAGCGCCTGCCAAAGCACAAGGCGGATATCGTAGAAAGGTATATGGACTTCGTATTCGAGCTAATGGATATGGATCCGAATCAGCGGACCGGTAAATAGCCCTTCTGATACCATCCGAGCGGTTAGCTTGCTTTAACAGGCTGAAAATGCCACCTTTGTCAAGGTTCGTGAAATCTGAGGCGACAAATCGACCCGAAAAAGCTGTAAACCTTGTATCGATTCTTTATTTTGCCAAATTTGTCAAGGTAAAGCGCCAAGTTATCTTGGACTAACCGGCCAAAATCGACACTCGATGCAAGGTTTTCTACATAACGCACATAACAGCGCATAAAACAAGGGCGATGCTTCTGCACCGCCCTTTGCTGTTTCGTGATTCTCAGTTGCACGGTTTTGTGCTTCTTGATTGCACGCTTTCGTGATTCTTAATTACACGAGCTCGAGGAATACTACCTCTGCGTTGTCTCCCTGTCTAGGTCCAAGCTTGAGGATACGTGTGTATCCACCGTTTCTGTTCTCATAACCCGGAGCGATCTCATCGAAGAGTTTTGTAACGACATCTTCGTCGAACAGATACTCGAGGCACTGTCTTCTTGCGTGAAGGTCACCCTTCTTTGCGATAGTGATAAGCTTCTCAGCCTGACGGCCTGCTTCCTTAGCTCTCATATCTGTTGTTGTGATTCTGCCTTCTCTGAAAAGATCGGTTACCAGGTTTCTCAGCATGGATTTTCTGTGTGCAGAATTTCTGCCCAGCTTCTTATAACCTTTCATTGATGGCTCCTTTCAAATTACTCTTCTTCGCTCGGCTTGAGTGAAAGCCCCAGCTCAGCGAGTTTGTTTTTAACTTCTACAAGCGACTTCATTCCGAGGTTTCTGACCTTCATCATATCTTCCTCAGTCTTCTGTGTGAGTTCCTCAACAGTGTTGATGGATGCTCTCTTGAGGCAGTTGAATGAACGAACGGACAGTTCCAGCTCTTCGATCGCCATGACGAGTGCCTTCTCTTTGCGGTCCTCATCCTTTTCGATCATGAACTTCATGTCGCTTACTTCAGCACCAAGACCGATGAACAGCTCGAGGTGCTCCTGGATGATCTTTGCTCCGATCGAAACGCCTTCTTCAGGTGCGATCGAACCATCTGTCCAAATCTCCAGAACGAGTCTGTCAAAGTCTGTTACCTGACCGACTCTGGTGTTTTCAACCGTGAAGTTGACCTTTGTTACAGGTGTGAAGATTGAGTCAACAGGGATAACCGCGATTGGTGTATCCGGAGTCTTGTTCATCTCCGCAGGTACATAGCCCTTGCCTGTTGCGATGTTCATCTCCATTACCAGTGTAGCATTTTCTGCCAATGTGGCAATGTGGAGGTCAGGGTTGTAGATCTCTGTGTCGGAATCTACAAGGATATCTCTAGCCGTGACTTCGCATGGACCGACAGCATTGATGATTGCTCTTCTGTCATCATCTCCGTCAACCCTTACTGCAAGTCTCTTCAGGTTAAGGATAATTTCAGTAACATCTTCCTTGACGCCAGGGATTGTCGAGAACTCGTGGAGAATTCCGTCAATCTTTACGCTTGTGATAGCTGCGCCCGGAAGAGAGCTCAGCAGAACTCTTCTCATGCAGTTACCGAGAGTTGTGCCGTATCCCCTCTCAAGAGGTTCGATCACGAATTTACCATAACGACCGTTTTCATCAACTTCTTTGGTAATAGTTGGTTTTATAATTTCGATCATAATCTTCCCCCCTGGATATTCAATTATAACGACTGCTTCTATGCCGGTTGATCCGGCAGCTAAGCTACTATCTTGAATAGAACTCTACGATGTAGTGCTCTTCGATAGGAAGGTCAACGTCCGCTCTCTCTGGAGTTCTGGTGATCTTACCCTCGAACTTATCAAGATCAAGGTCGATCCAGGCAGGTGTTGTGATGATCATTTCCTTAAGCTCATTGAACTTAGGGGATGACTGCGACTTAGCCTTTACGGATACAACATCACCGGCCTTGAGCTCCATTGAAGGAATGTCTGCCTTCTTGCCGTTTACCAGGAAGTGACCGTGGTTTACAAGCTGACGTGCTTCTCTTCTTGTTGCTGCAAATCCCATTCTGAATACTACGTTGTCCAGTCTGCTCTCGAGCATGATGAGGAGATTCTCACCGGCTCCGCCTTTTCTCTTCGAAGCCTTCTCGAACAGGTTGCGGAACTGAGTCTCGCTGAGTCCGTAAGTGAATCTTACTTTCTGCTTCTCGTTCAGCTGGATACCGTATTCGCTCTTCTTGCGGCGTCTTACTGCGCCATGTCTTTTGGATTTTTTATTAACACCCAGGTACTGTGGCTCGATACCAAGAGCTCTTGCTCTCTTCAGTACAGGTCCTCTATCTCTTGACATATATTCTGCTCCTCCTTCCCGATTAGACTCTTCTCTTCTTAGGCGGTCTGCAACCATTGTGAGGAATCGGTGTGATGTCCTTGATCATGGTTACCTTGAGTCCTGCAGTCTCAAGTGCTCTTACTGCGGAATCTCTGCCCGAGCCAGGTCCCTTTACGTAGACTTCTACTGTCTTGAGACCGTGTTCCATAGCCGCCTTAGCTGCTACTGTAGCTGCTTCTGCTGCTGCGAACGGAGTGCTCTTACGGGAGCCTCTGAATCCGTTTGAACCAGCGCTGGACCAGCTAAGTGCATTTCCGTCCATGTCGGTCAGTGTGATCAGCGTATTGTTGAAGGTGGACTGGATATGAGCCTGGCCTCTCTCAACGTTCTTACGTTCTCTCTTTTTCTTTCTAATCTGTTTCTTGACAGCCATAACTTATACCTCCTTCCCCTTATCTCTTCTTTCCTGCAAGACGCTTCGGACCCTTGCGTGTCCTTGCATTCGTCTTTGTCTTCTGACCCCTTACAGGGAGTCCTCTTCTGTGTCTGATACCTCTGTAAGATCCGATCTCCATGAGTCTCTTGATGTTGAGCGAAACCTCTCTTCTGAGGTCACCTTCTACCATGTAGTCAGCATCGATAACTCTTCTGATCTTACCGGCGTCTTCTTCTGTCAGATCTCTTACTCTGATGTCAGGATCAACTCCCGCCTTAGCGAGAATCTCTCTGGATGTTGCGAGACCGATTCCATAGATGTATGTCAGACCGTATTCGATCCTCTTATCTCTTGGCAGGTCTACTCCGGCAATTCTTGCCATGTTTTTCCTCCTTTCCCATCTTCCGTCACCTTACCCGGGGGTGATATAGACGGGTGTTCCAAGTTTTTTAAAGCGTTTTATCCTGAGAACCCGGCCTCTCAGCGCTTAATAACAATTTCCGTTAGCGTGCGAATACCCAAGGCACAATACGCCCTTGGGTTTCACGCGAACGCTTTATAATAACATTTTTCAGATGTTTTTTATTGTTCTTTTTTCTGTGCTTAGCCCTGACGCTGTTTGTGCTTAGGGTTCTCACAGATAACCATTACACGACCGTGTCTCTTGATGACTTTGCACTTGTCGCACATTGGCTTTACAGATGCTCTAACCTTCATTTTTATATCCTCCAACTATTTCTCACGCCATGTGATTCTTCCGCGAGTCAGATCATAAGGCGACAGTTCGACCTTAACTCTGTCACCTGGCAGAATACGAATGTAGTTCATTCTGATCTTACCGGAGATATGAGCAAGTATTTCGAAATCGTTATCCAGCCTCACCTTGAACATTGCGTTCGGCTGCGCATCGATAACGGTGCCCATTGCCTCTATAGTGTTGCTTTTTGCCATACGTTCCTCCTATTGCAGAGTTAAGATCTCAGGTTCTCCGTCGGTAACCAATATAGTGTTTTCATAATGAGCGGACTTTTTGCCGTCCACCATCACTACTGTCCAGTCGTTTCCCAGCACCCTGACCTGGTAAGTACCCAGTGCGAGCATAGGCTCGATAGCGAGGGTCATTCCCCTCTCGATCCTTGCGCCCTTGCCGGGCTTTCCGTAGTTAGGAATGTATGGGTCTTCGTGAAGCTTGGTTCCGGTGCCGTGACCGGTATAGTCCCTTATGACTCCCATTCCGAAGCTTTCGGCATACTTCTGGACCGCATGCCCGATGTCTCCGATCCTGTAGCCTTCCATGGCATACTTGATACCCTCGAAGAAGCTTTGTCTGGTGACATCTATGAGTTTCTGATCTTCAGCGCTTATCGTTCCTACCGCGTATGTACGGGCTGCGTCGCTGTTGTAGCCTTTGCAGGTTGCACCAACATCCACACTTACGATATCGCCTTCTTTGAGTATTCTTGATGCGTTAGGTATGCCGTGGATCACCTCTTCGTTGACAGACACGCAGGCTGCGGCGGGAAATCCGCCATAGCCTTTGAATGTCGGTGTCATGCCGTGTCCGGTGATCCTCTTCTCTACGAAGTTGTTTACATCCATCGTAGAGATGCCCGGTCTGACAAATTCCTCAAGATCATGGAGCAGTTCTGCCGTGACCTTGCATGGTTCTCTCATGAGTTCGATCTCGCGTTTAGACTTGATGATTATCATGTCCTGATTACTCTCCGATCTCCGCAACTATGTCTGCGAATACTTCTTTCGCGTCCTTCTCAGCATTGAAGTTCTTGAGAAGACCTGCGTTTGTGTAGTATTCGATCAGTGGAGCTGTGGACTCTTCGTAGACTTCGATCCTCTTCTCGGCAGTCTCTCTTGTGTCATCCTTGCGCTGCTCGAGCTCGCCGCCGCACTTGTCGCAAACGCCCTCAACCTTTGGAGGGAAGTTCTTGATGTGATAGCTTGCGCCGCACGCCTTGCACAGTCTTCTGCCGGTAAGTCTCTCCATGAGAGTTTCATAACCGACTTCGAAGTTGATGACCGCATCGAGCTTCTGTCCGTTCTTTGCGAGCATCTTGTCGAAAGCCTCTGCCTGAGCGATGGTTCTTGGGAATCCGTCGAGCAGATATCCATTTGCACAATCATCCCATGTGAGTCTGTCTGCTACGAGGTCTACAACCAGTTCGTCAGGTACGAGTCTTCCGGAGTTCGTATACTCCTGAGCTTTCTTTCCGAGTTCGGTACCTTCCTTGATGTTCTTGCGGAAGATGTCTCCCGTAGAAATCTGAGGAATACCGTATTTCTCAACCAACCTTACTGCCTGAGTGCCTTTGCCTGCACCCGGAGGTCCCAGTAATACTGCTCTCATATCGTCCTCCTAGTTATTATCTAGTTTTACTAGTTTACTTCAGGAATCCCTGATAATTTCTCATCAGCATCTGATTCTCGAGCTGCTGTACTATGTCGAGAGCAACGCCTACCATGATCAGCAGTGATGTACCACCGAAGCTGAAGTTGAACGGTGTGAACACGCTTACGATCGTAGGGATTGTTGCTACTGCTGCCAGGAAGATTCCTCCTGCGAAGCACAGTCTGCTCATGATTCTCGACAGATACTCAACGGTTGCAACTCCCGGTCTGATACCAGGAATGAATCCGCCGTTCTGTCTCATGTTATCGGCAACGTCTGTCGGGTTGAACATGATCGCCGTGTAGAAATATGTAAAGAACATTGTAAGAAGAATGTTCAGTGCAGCATATACCCACACGCCCGGGTTACCCGAAGGCGACAGATATTTCGTAACGAAATCCGTAAAGTTGGAGTCCGGGAAGAAATATGTGACCGTCAGCGGGAACTGAAGCAGCGAGATCGAGAAGATGATAGGGATAACGCCTGCCGCATTCACCTTCATAGGAATGTGAGTCGACTGGCCGCCGTACATCTTTCTTCCGACTACGCGCTTCGCGTACTGTACCGGGATCTTTCTCACTCCCTCCTGCATCATGATGATGACCATTGTGATCAGCACCGCTACGATGAGGAGTGCTATAACTGCGACCACCGATACCGCGCCGTCCTTGACCTGCGTAATAACGCCTCTGACAGCGGATGGAAGTCTCGAAACGATACCGCCGAAGATGAGCATCGAGATACCGTTTCCGATTCCATACTCGTTGATCTGCTCGCCGAGCCACATCAGGAACGCTGTGCCCGCGGTCAGAACGACAACGATGGTGATAATGTTAAATGCGCTCGTGTTTACGATTGCTCTTCTGAAGAGACCGACCGTAAGACCTACCGCCTGGATAAGTCCGAGCACTACAGTCAAATACCTTGTGATCGTGGCCATTTTCTTACGGCCTTCTGTTCCCTCTTTGGCGAGACGCTCAAAGTACGGGAACGCGATCGTCAACAGCTGAATGATGATCGATGCGGTGATGTATGGGGTAATACCCAGAGCAAATATTGTGAAATTGCTGAATGCACCACCCGAGAACAGATCGAAGAGATCGAGCAGTCCCGTCTCTCCGGAGAACATGTTGGCGAGATACTCTCTGTCGATACCCGGAACCGGAATGTTTGATCCGATTCTGAATACCAGCAGCATCAGAAGCGTGAAGATCATCTTTGATCTGATCTCCGGAATTTTCCATGCCTTAGAGAATGTCTTCACAAGTTCCATTTTAGATGACCTCTGCCTTTCCGCCTGCCTTCTCGATCTTTTCGACAGCGCTCTTGCTAAACTTCTCTGCCTTTACAGTGAGCTTCTTGCTGAGCTCGCCATTGCCGAGGACCTTGAGTCCGTCGAGTTCCTTGCCTACGAGGCCGCACTCGAGCAGAGCTGCGATATCTACTACTGCACCGTCTTCGAACTTGTTGAGATCTTTGACGTTAATTTCGGCATATTCCTTAGCCCATTTGTTGTTGAAGCCTCTCTTAGGGAGTCTTCTGTAGAGTGGCATCTGGCCACCCTCGAAGCCGAGTCTAACTCCGCCACCGCTTCTGGAGTTCTGACCGTTCATACCTCTGCCGGCAGTTGTTCCCTGACCGGTACCCTGGCCGCGGCCGATTCTCTTAGGAGCCTTTGTGGAGCCTTCCGGCTTTTTAAGTTCATGAATTCTCATGGCCTTTGCCCTCCTTACAGTTCTTCTACTTTGAGCAGATGGGAGACCTTGTTGATAGCTCCTCTTGTTGCCGGGGAATCCTCAAGCTCTACAGAGTGATTGAGCTTTCTCAGACCGAGTGCCTCAACTGTCTTCTTCTGCCTAGGCTGACAAGCGATAGGGCTCTTAACCAGTGTGATTCTCAGTTTTGCCATTTCCCTTGCCTCCTATCCAATGATTTCTTCCGGTGTCTTACCACGGCGCTTAGCAACTTCCTCAACGGTTGTCAGGTTCTTAAGACCTTCCATTGTTGCTCTTGCCATGTTACCGGTGTTGCTTGTTCCGAGCGACTTAGCTCTTACGTCCTTGATTCCTGCTGCTTCAAGTACTGTACGTACGGATGAACCAGCGATAACGCCTGTACCCTTTGCGGAAGGCATGATGAGGACCTTGCCCGCTCCGAATTCACCAACAGTCTCGTGAGGAACTGTAGTTCCAACTGTCGGTACATATATCAGTTTCTTCTTAGCATCTTCTGTAGCTTTTCTTACAGCTTCAGGGATCTCGATAGCCTTGCCGAGACCCATGCCTACGTGACCTTCGCCGTCGCCGACAACTACTGTAACGGAGAATCTCATGTTTCTTCCGCCCTTAACTGTCTTGGCAACACGTCTGATGTCCACGATCTCTTCCGTAAGCTCCAGCTTGGATGCGTCTACTTTAGTCTGCATTTACGTATCCTCCCTTAGAAATCCAATCCGGCTTCGCGTGCAGCATCAGCGAGTTCCTTGACTCTGCCGTGGAAGAGATATCCGCCTCTGTCGAAGCATACTTCCTTGATGCCCTTTTCTGTAGCCTTTTCTGCGATAGCTTTTCCGACCATAGCTGCAGCACTCTTGTTGCCGCCGTAGCCGATTTCCTTCTTAAGATCCTTGTCGAGCGACGAAGCGCTGACGAGAGTCTTGCCGTTAACATCATCGATGATCTGAACCGAGATGTTAGCATTCGATCTGAACACGCACATTCTAGGCTTCTCAGGAGTTCCGAAAACGTGCTTGCGGACTCTTGCATGTCTCTTAAGTCTTCTGTCATTTCTGCTCTTATCTGCCATTTTCTTTCCTCCTTTCCTATGCTGCTCCGCTCTTGCCTTCCTTCTTGTGGACGACTTCTCCTGCGTAGAGGATTCCCTTACCCTTATAAGGTTCAGGCTCTCTCCATGCTCTGATGTTTGCTGCGTAGTTGCCTACGAGCGCCTTGTCGATTCCCTTGATAACGATGGTGTTAGCATCCGGAGTCTCTGTGGTGATACCTTCTGGATCTTCGAGCTCGATCGGGTGGGAATATCCGAGCTTCAGAACGAGCTTGCTGCCCTGCTTTGCTGCGGAGTATCCAACTCCAACGATCTGCAGCTTCTTCTCAAATCCGTTTGTAACTCCCGTGATCATGTTGTCGATGAGAGTTCTTGCCAGACCGTGCTGAGATCTGTTTTCTCTGCTGTCATCAGCTCTCTCAACCTTGAGAGTTCCGTCTTCGATGTTGACCTTCATGCCGCTTCCGATCTTCTCGCAAAGCTCGCCCTTAGGTCCCTTAACTCTGATGACGTTTCCATCTTCTACCGTTACTTCTACGCCGGCAGGGATGGTGATTGGTCTAATACCGATTCTTGACATTGTGTCTACCTCCTACCAAACGTAACAAATAACTTCGCCGCCTACTCCGAGCTTGCGGGCTTCTTTATCAGTGATGATGCCCTTCGAAGTCGACAGAATAGCGATTCCGAGTCCTCCGAGGACCTTCGGTACTCTGTCAGCTTTAGCATAGACTCTGAGTCCTGGCTTTGAGATCTTCTTAATTCCGATGATCGTCTTCTCGCGGCCCGGGCCGTACTTGAGATCGATCTTGATTGTACCCTGAGCATTGTCAGAAACAACTTCATAGCCACTGATGAATCCCTCGTTGAGGAGGATCTCCGCGATTGCCTTCTTCATCTTTGAAGCCGGAACATCTACGGTTGGGTGACCTGCAGTGTTTGCATTCCTGATTCTGGTCAGCATATCTGCGATTGGGTCTGTCATTGACATAACAGTTAGTTCTCCTTTCTTAACGTGGTTCCCCGCACTTCTCTACTTATATATGTGTGGGGCCTGCGAAAATAATAGCTTTCGTTTATTACCAGCTTGCCTTCTTAACGCCAGGGATCTCACCCTTGTATGCAAGCTCTCTGAAGCAGATACGGCAAATGCCATACTTCTTGAGTACGGAGTGCGGTCTTCCGCAAACCTTACATCTTGTATAAGCCCTTGTTGAGTACTTAGGCTTTCTTGTCTGCTTAACTTTCAGTGAAGTTTTTGCCATGTTCGCCTCCTATACTAATTAACGCTCTTCTCAAATGGCATTCCCAGGAGCTCGAGCAGTACCTGAGCTTCCTCGTCAGTCTTCGCTGTTGTTGTGAAGACGATGTTCATGCCCTTGATAGTGTCAACGTTATCGTACACGATCTCAGGGAAGATCAGCTGCTCCTTGAGACCCATGGAGTAATTTCCTCTGCCGTCAAACGAGTTTCTGGAGAGACCCTTGAAGTCTCTTACTCTCGGAAGAGAGATGTTGAACAGCTTGTCGGCGAATGTGTACATTCTGTCGCCTCTCAGTGTGACCTTTGCTCCGACCGGCATTCCTTCTCTGACCTTGAAGTTAGCGATGGACTTTCTAGCCTTTGTGACTACTGGTCTCTGACCCGAGATGAGTGCGATCTCCTTGACTGCGCTCTCGAGGATCTTTGCGTTGTCCTTTGCCTCGCTGAGTCCCATGTTGATGGTGATCTTAGTCAGTTTAGGAACTTCCATAGGGTTGGAGTAACCGAATCTGTCCTGCATGGCTTTGAAAACTTCGTTTTTATACTTGTTCTTAAGTCTGATTTCCACGATTGCTCCTCCTTTCCTAGTCGATTGTGTTTCCTGTCTTCTTCGAGACTCTTACTTTCTTTCCATCCACGATCTTGTGACCGATTCTTGTGGCAGCCTTAGCTTCCTTGTCATAGAACATGACGTTGGATGCATCGATAGGGCCTTCCATGTGCTTGATCTCGGATCCGGATGTTCTGGTTGCCTTAGCGTGCTTTGTCTGCATGTTTACGCCTTCGACTACCACTTTGTTTTCCTTAGGGATCGTTCTGAGGACTGTGCCTGTCTTGCCCTTGTCCTTACCAGCGATCACTACTACCATATCGTCTTTCTTGATCTGCATCACTTGCACCTCCTACAGTACTTCCGGTGCCAATGACACGATCTTCATGAAACCGCAGTCTCTCAGCTCTCTTGCGACAGGTCCGAAGATACGTGTACCAACCGGTGTCTTGTCGTTCTTGTCCTTGATGATGACTGCCGCGTTCTGATCGAACTTAACGTACGAACCGTCAGTTCTTCTTGTGCCGCGCTTGGTCCTTACAACTACTGCCTTGACTACATCGCCCTTCTTTACGGCTCCACCAGGAGTAGCATCCTTAACGGTGCATACGATTACGTCACCGATGTTTGCATACTTACGGCCTGTGCCTCCGAGAACTCTGATGCAGAGCAGTTCTTTAGCTCCGGAATTGTCGGCAACTCTTAATCTGCTTTCTGTCTGAATCATATTACGTTGCCTCCTTACTTAGCCTTCTCTACGATCTTGACAAGTCTCCATCTCTTGTCCTTGGACAGAGGTCTTGTCTCCATGATCATAACCTTATCGCCGATACCGCAGATATTCTCTTCGTCGTGAGCCTTGAACTTAACTGTTCTCTTGACTCCCTTTCCATAGAGAGGGTGTCTGACGATCTCTTCTGTTGCAACTACGATAGTCTTATCCATCTTGTCGCTTGTTACGATTCCGACTCTCGTCTTTCTTCTGTTTCTTTCCATTTGTCAGAACTCCTCCTTTCTACGCGTTTCTGCCCTGCTCGACCTCTCTCATGATGGTCTTAACTCTGGCGATGTCTCTTCTAACTTCTCTCATTCTTACAGGATTTTCAAGCTGTCCTGTAACGTGCTGGAATCTCAGGTTGAAGAGCTCCTGCTTCATTCTCTCGAGTTCAGCAGTTCTTTCCTGATCCGTCATCTTTCTGATTTTGTTCAGGTCCATTACTGCGCTCCTCCTTCCTGACCCTTAACGACGAACTTGCACTTGATAGGCAGTTTGTGAGCAGCCAGTCTCATAGCTTCTCTTGCCTGTGCTTCAGATACTCCGTCGATTTCGAACATAACTCTGCCCGGCTTTACTACAGCTACCCAGTACTCTGGAGCTCCCTTTCCGGATCCCATACGTACTCCGATAGGCTTCTTACTTACCGGCTTATGCGGGAAGATCTTGATGTAAACCTTACCGCCTCTTTTGATGGATCTTGTCATTGCTACACGGGCAGCCTCGATCTGCTTGGAATCGATCCAGCCGCGTCCGTCAGCCATGAGTCCATATGAACCGTATGCTACAGCATTGCCCTTAGTTGCAATGCCCTTCATTCTGCCACGGTGCTGTTTTCTACGCTTAACACGTTTTGGCATTAACATGGCGAGTTTCTCCTTTCTTCAATACTATGCTTCTGTCTCCTGCGCTTCTGCCTGTGGCTCAGCTACCGGAGCAGGAGCCGCCTTAGGAGCCTTGCGTACTCTTGTTGTAGCAGGCTTTACCTCAGGCTTTGCCTCACGGCCGTCAAATCTTCTTCCGTCTCTTCTGCCTTCGCGACCAGCAGCTCTTCTGTCCTTGCGGTCATTACGTCTGCCCTTCTTGTCTCTTCTCTCTTCAGCTTTTGGTACGGAATCCTTGAGGCCCTTGTCGAGAATCTCGCCGTGGTTGATCCAGACCTTTACGCCGATCTTGCCGTAAGTCGTGTCAGCCTCAGCGAATCCATAATCGATATCCGCTCTCAGTGTGTGCAGAGGCACGTTACCTTCACTGTACTTTTCGCTTCTTGCGATTTCGGCACCGCCGAGTCTGCCGGAGCAGACGATCTTGATGCCCTTTGCGCCGGCCTTCATTGTACGGCCGATAGGCTGCTTCATAGCTCTTCTGAACGAAGTTCTTCTCTCGAGAGACTGAGCTACGCTCTCAGCTGTGAGCTGTGCGTCGAGTTCTGTTCTTCTGACTTCCTCGATGCTGACGTCTACCTTCTTACCTGTCATCTTAACGAGAGCCTTCTTGAACTCGTCGATTCCCTCGCCGGATCTTCCGATGACCATTCCAGGTCTTGCGCACATAACGATGACTTTTACTTCGTCAGCGCCTTTACGCTCGATGACTGTGTTCGAAACGCCTGCGTTGTACAGTTTCTTCTTTACGAATGCTCTGATCTGATTATCTTCTACCAGGAGATCCGCAAAGTTAGTCTTGTCGGCATACCACTTGGAGCTCCAGTCCTTGTTAACGCCAACGCGCATTCCATGTGGATTAACTTTCTGTCCCATTAGCGAACCTCCTCCTTATCAGCTTCTTCGACCTTCTTTACAGGTGCTTCCTTTTCCTTAAGAGTAACGTAGATGTTGCTTGTTCTCTTAAGAATCATTCCGGCTCTTCCCTGTGCGCCAGGTCTCCAGCGCTTCATTGTTGGGCCCTGATTGCAGTTGATAACTGCTACGTAGAGTTCATCAGGGTTCATCTCGTGATTGTTCTCAGCATTTGCTGCTGCGGACTTTACTACCTTCTCGATAAGCTCAGAACCCTTGCCAGGTGTGAACTTGAGAATTGTAAGTGCTTCATTCAGGTCCTTACCTCTTACCAGATCAGCAACAGGTTTGAGCTTGCTTGAAGACATTCTTACATACTTGGCTACTGCTTTAGCTTCCATAGTATAGCTTCTCCTTTCTGTTACTTACTGTCTTAGAGCTTTCTGTCACCGGAGTGACCCTTGAATGTTCTGGTCGGAGCAAACTCGCCGAGCTTGTGTCCAACCATATCCTCAGTGATGTATACAGGCACATGCTTGCGTCCGTCATGAACAGCGATCGTGTGTCCGATCATCTGAGGGAAAATAGTCGATGATCTTGACCATGTCTTGAGTACGGTCTTTTCATTGGCTGCGTTCAGAGCTTCTACTCTTTCAAGAAGCTTTGCATTTACGAACGGGCCTTTCTTAAGCGATCTTCCCATTAATTTGCTCCTCTCTATCTGCCGTTTCTTCTCTTAACAATGTACTTGTTAGAGTCTTTGTTCTTCTTACGTGTCTTGTATCCGAGTGTCGGCTTGCCCCATGGAGTGACAGGACCCTTACGTCCGATCGGAGCTCTACCTTCACCACCACCGTGTGGGTGATCGTTAGGGTTCATAACAGAACCTCTGACTGTAGGTCTCCAACCCATGTGTCTCTTGCGGCCTGCTTTACCGATCTGGATGTTACCGTGATCGATGTTGCCGACTTCGCCTACTGTGGCTCTGCAGTCCATCCTGACCATTCTTACTTCGCCGGAAGGAAGTCTTACCTGTGCGTAATCTCCTTCTTTAGCCATCAGCTGAGCACCGTTTCCGGCTGCTCTTACCAGCTGTCCGCCCTTGCCCGGCTTCAGCTCGATGTTGTGGATGATCGTGCCGAGAGGAATGTTTGCGATCGGAAGTGTGTTGCCCGGCTTGATATCTGCGTTAGGACCGGATTCAACTACGTCTCCGACTTTCAGCTTGTTAGGAGCGATGATGTAGCTCTTAACGCCGTCTGCATAAACGATGAGTGCGATGTTAGCTGTTCTGTTTGGATCGTACTCGATCGACTTTACTGTTGCAGGAATGTCGTCCTTCGTTCTCTTGAAGTCGATGATTCTGTATTTAGGTCTGTATCCGCCGCCTCTGTGTCTGACGGTGATCTTGCCTCTTACGTTTCTTCCCGAGTGCTTCTTAAGGGTGACGGTAAGAGACTTTTCCGGCTTGTCGGTTGTGATCTCCTCGAATGTGGAGACTGTCATGCCTCTCAGGCCCGGAGTCGTTGGTTTATATTTTCTGATTCCCATTTCCTACTGCCTCCTTAATTACATGTCTGAGAAGAGCTCGATTTCCTTGCTGTCAGGAGTGAGCGTTACGATTGCCTTCTTATATGAAGAAGTTGTTCCGAAATTTCTTCCCAGTCTCTTTCTCTTGCCGCTTACGTTCATGATGTTGACCTTGGCTACGTCTACGCCGAAGATCTCCTCGATAGCCTTGCGGACCTCTGTCTTGTTAGCGTCTGCTGCTACCTTGAACGCGTATTTCTTCTCAGCTGCCATATCCATGCTGTTTTCAGTGATGATAGGTCTGAGGACTACATCGTATCCGGTCTTCATTATGCGTATACCTCCTCGATCTTCTTGGCTGCTGCCTGTGTGAGCACGAGTGTATAGTGATTAACGATCTCGTATACGTTCATTGTGCTTACCAGTGCTGTTCTGACGCCAGGGATGTTGTGAGCGGATCTTACTACGTTGTCATCCTTCTCGTCCATGACGATCAGTGCCTTCTTGTCTGCCTTGATGTTGGCCAGAACCTTAACCATTTCCTTGGTCTTTGGCTCTGTGAACTTGAACTCGTCTACTACGATCAGCTCGTTGCCTGCAACCTTTGCGGAGAGAGCCGACTTAAGAGCGAGTCTCTTGAGCTTCTTGTTGAGCGAGTATCTGTAACTTCTTGGCTTTGGTGCGAATACCACTCCGCCGCCGATCTGTGATGGGTCTGTCGAGCTACCCTGTCTGTGACGGCCTGTTCCCTTCTGTCTGAAAGGCTTGCGTCCACCGCCTCTGACCTCTGCTCTAGTCTTTGCGGACTGGGTTCCCTGTCTCTGGTTAGCAAGATAATTCTTGACTACGGCCTGAACTGCGAATTCATTAGGCTCGATTCCGAAGATCTCGTCGGAGAGAGTGATGTCTCCTACCTTTACGCCTTCAACGTTTACTACGTCTACCTTTGCCATTTTCAGTTCCTCCTTTCCGCTTATTTATCCTGGCCCTTAACCGCCGGTCTGATCTTGAGGAGTCCGCCCTTCTTTCCCGGAACGGCGCCCTTGATCATCATGATGTTGCGGTCATCGAGCTTCTTTACGAGTACTACGTTCTGAACTGTGACTTTGTCTCTTCCCATTCTTCCAGGAGCTTTGTTGCCCTTGAAGACTCTTGAAGGATAAGTACCAGCTGCGAGAGCTCCTGCGAGTCTCTTGTGCTTTGAACCGTGAGTCATAGGTCCTCTGCGGTGGCCATGTCTCTTGATGTTACCCTGGGTTCCTTTACCCTTGGATGTACCTGTAACATCGAGCTTCATGCCTTCTTCAAAGTCCGCTACGGAGATAACCTGACCTACTTCGAAAGCTTCTCCCTCGCCCGGCTTAAACTCAGCGAGGTACTTCTTTGTGTCAACGCCTGCCTTAGCGAAGTGTCCGCTCATCGGCTTGTTGACTCTCTGCGGCTTCTGATCTTCGAATCCAACCTGGACTGCATCATAGCCGTCGTTCTCGACAGTCTTAACCTGTACGACTGTCACCGGGCCTGCCTCAACGACAGTAACCGGGATGACTGTTCCGTCTTCTGCGAAGATCTGTGTCATACCGATCTTCTTTCCCAGCAATGTTTTCATATGTTTTTTCCTCCTGTTCTTACAGCGGATCACTCCGGTTTGGCTTTGCCGGTGCTTGGGGCCGGCCTCCCTCTCGTGTGATCTTACTAATTACGGATTAGAGCTTGACGTAGATATCTACACCTGCAGGTGCGTCGAGCTTCTGAAGAGCCTCAACTGTCTTGTTAGTTGCGTTTGTTACGTCGATGAGTCTCTTGTGTGTTCTCTGCTCGAACTGCTCTCTGCTGTCCTTATACTTATGTACCGCTCTGATGATTGTGACTACTTCCTTCTCTGTTGGAAGTGGAATAGGTCCGCTTACATCAGCGCCTGTCTTCTTGACTGTCTCAACGATCTTTGCCGCATACTTGTCGAGAAGAGCATGATCATAAGCTTTCATTCTGATCCTGATTTTCTGTAATTCGCTCATTGCTTTCCTCCTGTTAAGTTTGTACTAATTGTCGCTATGCTTGTACAGGACCCCGCTTTTCTGCTTTCGCGGTGTTGCCCGGCTTGTCTGCAACTCTTTGATCAGCCTGCAACTCCTTGAAACAGCGGTGTTTTGCTGTCCTTGTGCCTTTCGCCGAAGCTTCTTACACTCTTTCGCGCGTTTCCTAGTGGATGGCACACAACAAAAAAGCGAAACCCTTCGCCCCCATCGCGTGAGGACTTCTCGGCAGAAATTATCCGCTAGCACGGTAACTTCCTGCTTCTTCGCGTTTAACAAGCCTTTGAATTATATACATACTGCAAGTAGAATGCAAGCGTTTTTTGAAAGATTATTTGAGTATTTTTTGCGGTTCAAATCGGCTGAAAACCTTGAAATTTGGGGACTTTTTGGCGCAAACACCTAACACGGCGTTCCGCGTTTCCCGCGCCACCACAAATTGTGGTAATGCGATTAATCGCGCCACTATATATAGTCAGCATATAGTCAGCGCTGTCAAAGTCCGGCTATAAAACAAAATAAGTAGACGACAACCCGCTATGTACGGATTATCGTCTACCCCATAGTGTCACTATCAGCTTTGGGTGTTTATCCCGGCCCATTAGCCCGGTGGCCACTGCATGGCGCGCTTGCCGAGGATATGGATATGCAGGTGCTTTACTGTCTGCTGGCCGTCTTCGCCTGTGTTGATGACGCAGCGGTAGCCGTTCTCCAGTCCCTCCTGCGCGCAGACCTCTTTGATCTTGAGCATCATATGAGCCATAAGCTCAGCGTGCTCGTCAGTCAGATCATCAAGCGATGCCACGTGGATCTTCGGAACCATCAGCATATGCACCGGTGCCTGCGGAGCCGCATCGCGGAACACCGCAATAAGGTCATCCTGATAGACCATGTCGGTCGGGATGTCGCCATTCGCGAGTTTGCAGAAAATGCAGTCATCCATGTCTGCCAACCTCCTTTTAAGTTTTACGTATATACGCTGTATTACCGCTTTCATTTTATCACATTGCCGGCTGTTGCGTTCACACTTTTGATCAGCATGTCACCGAAGCGATCACTCCGTCCATGTAAAGCTCTGCCGGGATCACCTTGCAGAACTCTCCCGGAGCCAGCGCTTCTGCCTCTGCGTCCGGTATTTTTACATACACTTTTATGTAGTTGCCTGTGTAGCCGGTCATGTATCCGTCTTCCTCTTCTTCGATCAGAACCGTCTGCTCTGTACCGATGAGCATCTGTCTGAAACCGCGCGAGACTTCCTCGGCTGCCTCCTCGAGTATTCCGGCTCTCTCTTTCTTCACAGATTCAGGAACCACGTCTTTAAGCCTGGCGCCTGCTGTTCCCTTTCTCGGCGAGTAGCGGAACACGTGGGTCTTGCCGAAAGCGGCCTCCTTCACGATATCCAGAGTGTCCCTGAAATCCGCCTCGGTCTCCCCCGGAAATCCGACTATGATGTCGGTGGTGATGCCGAACTCCGGATCGTAGTCGCGGAGCGCCTTCACGATATCCAGATACTCCGCTCTGGTGTAATGGCGGTTCATTGACTTCAGCACTGCATCGCTGCCGTTCTGAACGGAGAGATGCAGATGATGGCACAGCCTCCTGTGCCTGATTATCTCTTCGACATTGTCCTTGTCTACAACTGTCGGCTCGAGCGAGCTGAGTCTGATGCGGAAATCTTCGCCGCCTGGTGCTTCGAGCTCATCGAGCATCGTCAGCAGCTGCGACAGCGAGCATTCAGCGCCGGGCTCAGTGCCGTAGAGCGCGGTGTTGATACCCGTGAGTACGATCTCCCTGTGGCCGGCCGCCGCCAGCGACCTGACCTCTTCGACGATCTCGGCGGCCGGTCTGCTTCTGACCGGTCCCCTTGCGAACGGTATAAGGCAATACGAGCAGAACCGGTCGCATCCGTCCTGGATCTTGATATATGCACGTGTCATGCCGTCGCTGCCGGCTTCGATTCGCCCCATGTCTTCATAGAAATTGAGCTCCTCGCGAGGCAGCACCAGAACATCGGCGCGCTTCTCATATGCCGGCTCAGGCTCCGGCGCGCCGGATACGGCTTCCGTGTCACCCGTGCCTACAGCGCTCACGCTTGCCAGCTTCTTCATTACCAGCCCGCAGATCTCCGACTTGCGGCCGTTGCCCACTATGAGGTCGACCTCCGGCATCTCTGCGATCTCTTCTGACGATACCTGCGCATAGCAGCCGGTTACCGCCACGAGGGCATCCGGGTTGACTCTTTTTGCCCTGCGGATGAACTGTCTGGATTTTCTGTCAGCTATATTGGTAACAGTGCACGTGTTAATGATATATACGTCTGCGAAGTCCTCTTCGTCTACGACTTCCGCACCACGGGAAACGAAGGCCTCTTTAATGGCCTCCGTCTCGTAGTGATTCACTTTGCAGCCCAATGTGTGAAATGCGACTTTCATTTGTGTGTTTATATACTCGGTGTGCTTTGTTAAGCGTACCGCGTGTGGTGTTATGTGTGCTCCGTTGAATGTTGTCTTTTCGTTTGCACCCTAACGGGTACCAAATGAGTCTATCATTCCTTGCGCATTTCGGTCAACATCGCAGGCTGCGCGTGTCTATTAAAACTGCTCCTCAGCTGTTGCAGCCTCAGCTTCTTCGCTACCATCCGCAGCACCATCCGCGGCATCTTCCATGTAAGCCGCGGTCTCCCTGTTACCGACCGAGGATTCCTCCATGTGGGCCGCGGTCTCCTTGTTACCGACCGAGAATTCCTCCATGTGGGCCGCGGTCTCTGCCACACAGGCTGCAACGATCTCAGCCACCGGTTCCGGTCTCGCGGACCCTTCGACCGCGGCCTCTGTCATTTCTAACTCAGATGCCTCAGGCACATTGCTGACCGCCTCCGGCTGACGCTCGTTCTCGAAAAACGATCTGTCGTTACTGTTTTCTTCCGCAGCGTATCCTCTGTCAGTATTCTCTCGCGATGAATTCTCTCGCGTCGCATACTCCCGCGGCGTATAGCCCGCGCCGTTCATCCTCATGCCAAATTTCGACATCAGCAGCCTGGTAAGAGTCTCAGCCTCCTCCTCAAAGAGCGTGACTCCTTTGGACATTCTCTCGTGCTCGGGATTCCACTCGCGTATATCAAGCTTTGCCGGCGCGCCGTTCCACGACACTATATTCACCTCTCTTGTCCAGCCACTGTCTTTTCTGCTGAGCACGCCGATATGTTCCAACAGATTGAAACGGACCTGGTCGTCTCTTCTTTGAGAGTTGTTTTCTCTGTAAGCCATTTCTATTCTCCCTTCTGATGAAGATCTCCTTTGTTTTGGTTCTTATCGATCGCGCTTTCGATGTGTAAAGATACTATATTTTTTGAATAAAAAAATCGAACGAAATGTTCCCTCGATCCGACATTAAAATCACTATTTTCGGTACACAGCACTTTTTTCGTGTACCGGACCTGAAGTGCAGAAAAGTGCGCCGGTGCCGGGCGGTGTACGGGTGTTGTGGTAGAGCCTGCCCTGATGACACACCTTGTATCGACCACTGCTTTTGACCGGTTTTGTCAAGGTCGGGGTCCCCGGGAGCGGCTCTGAGGGGCTATTTCAAGGGTAAACCTTGTATCGATCCCCGATTTTGCCCGGTTAGGTCAAGTTAACTTGGCGGTTTACCTTGACAAAGTCGGCCTTTTCTCCCAGTTAAAACAAGCTAACCGCGCTTGGAGATAATAACCCGCAGGCCTTATAGCCCACAGGTAAACCCAGAGCCACGAAAAGCCCGGAGATAATAGCCCGCAGGCACGAAAAAAGCGGTTCCCGTTTGGGAACCGCTTTGGTGTCGCTATGTAACTGCGAAGCAGTTTTCGTTCAGTCGATATTATTCGATTACCTCTGTAACAACGCCGGAACCTACTGTTCTGCCGCCTTCTCTGATAGCGAATCTCAGTCCTTCTTCGATAGCGATCGGTGTGATCAGCTCGATCTCCA
>JAFQZQ010000017.1 GCA_017405845.1 Mogibacterium sp.
AGGCAATAGAAAAGCGCCTTTAGGCGCCGCCTGAGAATAGAGATGCGGTTGGCAGTCTATTCGGCGCGTCTTAAGACGCTTGCAAGCAAAAGGCCCTTTTAGGGCCAGTGCATACCACCAGTTCAACTGGTGGTTATGATTATACTCTTTGAAAGATACTCTTGTATTAACGGAGCTGTGCGCCGCACTTCTTCTCGAGCACTTTGATGATACCGTTCATCTTCTTCTCTATCTGCTTCGAAGTCATTGTTGAATCATCGTTACCGATCTTTATGCTCAGCATTATCGACTTCTTACCTGCAGGTATCTGCTTTCCGCGGTATTCTTCGACGAATCTGAGATCCTTCACCATGTACTTGATGGCCTCACTTATCTCGGCCCATGTCATGGTCTCATCAACCAGGAGCGAGAGATCCTGCTCTACCAGCGGATACTGAGGAAGATGCTTGAATTCATTCGTTCTCGATGGATATGGCTCGATCATTGCGGTATTGAGCTCAAATGCAGCAGCGCTGGTCATCTTGATACCCGAATCTGTAAGTGCCTGTACAGAGATAAGTCCGATTGAGCCAACGATCTTGCCATCTTCCATAACATTGAGCCATACCTTCTCGTCAGCCCATGCCGGCTTCTCTTTCTGCTTGAAAGTGAAAGGCTTAAAGTGGCAGTATCCGGACATTCCCTCAATTACACCCTTTGCTTTGAAGAAGAGTGTCTTAGCATCCTTGCCGGCGAATGTTCCTGCAAGCATGTTTTTGTGTACCGGAAGAACTTCATCAGGCGTTGATGGTCTGTATTCACCCTTTTCGAATACCTGAGCAGCTTCAAACATTGCAAACTCATCGAAGTATCTGTGGTTCTTCTCAATGGATTCAAGCATTCCTGGTACCAGTGATGCTCTGAGGAAACCGAGCTCAGGTGCCGGAGGTGTTGCCAGTCTGACAGAGCTGTCGAGATCTACTCCTGCAGCGCGAATATACTTCTCATCTATCCATGGATATGTAAATATTTCGTACATTCCGCATCTGAAGGCCAGATACTCTTTAAGTCTTCTTGCAAGATCCATATCCACCTGCTTGACTGAGTGCTCAAAGCTGACAGTAAGCGGCTGTTTCTTGAAGTACTCGTATCCAATGAGCCTTGCGATATCACCGAGGATATCGTCGTGGATAGATACATCACCGGTCGATCTCCATGTAGGAACGATGCAGTGATACTTCTCGCCATCGAAGCTTACTTCATATCCGAGTCTTGTAAGAATGTCTTCGATTTCGTCCTGAGGAATAACCTCGCCCAGTCTTCTGTCGAGGAAGTCCTGTGTGATATCGATGACCGCATTCTCGGTCTTGATCGGATAGTTATCGGTAAATGCCGAAATAACGCACTCAGGATAAATTTCCTTGAACAGCGAGAGCGCCATAGCTATTCCGAGGTCTGCTCTCTGAGTATCTATGCCCTTCTCGTATCTGAGAGCCGAGTCAGTCTTCTCGTTGAAGTAGGCTGTAGTACGTCTGATTCCGGGTGCGGTGAATACAGCGCATTCGAGGATGACTGAATTTGTTGTATCGAGGACCGAATCGTTTTTGCCGCCCTTGATACCGGCAAGGTTGAGAGGATCCTTTGCATCGCAGATAACAAGATGGTCGTGAGTAAGATCAAGATCTTTCTCGTCGAGCAGGAGCAGCTTTTCGCCATCCTCTGCAAGTCTGACGATGATCTCTTCACCCTCTACATGTGTGCTGTCATATGCATGCTGAGGTGAACCTACAGCGAGCAGCACGAAGTTTGTGATATCAACGAGTGCGTTGATCGGTCTCATACCTGCGTTTGTGATGAGCGTCTTCATCCATGCAGGTGATTCTTTTACGTATACATTATCGATCTTAGTCGCAGTGAATCTGTTGCATCTTTCAGGCTCTCTGATAGTGACCTTATACTCAGGAAGTCCCTTTGGCAGCTCTGTGCTGAGTTCCTTGAGCGGCAGTTTATAGATAGCTGCGAGTTCTCTTGCAACACCATAGTGACCCCAAAGGTCAGGTCTGTTGGAGAGTGACTTGTTATCGACTTCGAGAATAACATCATCGAGCCCGGCTGCTTCAGCAACACACTGGCCTACTTCGCAGTCAACACCAATTTCAGTGAAATCGACGATTTCTCTTTCATCTGCCGGAGGGAAGATATCTGAAAGATATACCTCAGTAGCTCCGCAGATCATTCCGTAGGACTTTTCGCCTCTGAGTTTTGTCTCTTTGAGTTTTACAGGCTCTCCTTCTCCGTGCCATACGACTTCTGAACCCGGCTTTGCTACGCAAACCTTGTGGCCGGCTGTAAGATTACTGCCTCCGCATACGATCTGCTTGAGCTCGTCTTCTCCAACATCTACTATGCAGACCTTAAGTGCGTCAGCATTTGGATGTGGTCTTACCTCTTTTATTTCTCCTACAACGATGTCGTGGAACTTATCAGCAGTCCTGATAACATCCTCTACTTCGACGGTTCTCATTGTAAGGTCGTAAGCGATCTGGTCAAATGTAAGATCAGAAGGCAGGTCGATATATCTTTTTAAGAAATTAATTGAAATATACATAGTTTGCCTCCTTTCTTATTTGAACTGCTTGAGGAATCTGAGATCAGCGCTGTGGAAGAGTCTTACATCATCCACTCCGTAACGCATCATTACCATTCTGTCGAGACCGATGTTTGTATAGAAACCGGTCCAGACATCAGGGTCGAGGTTTGCTGCTCTGAGTACATTCGGATGAATGACTCCGCCCGGCATTACTTCGATCCAGCCTGCGTGGTTGCATGCCTTGCAGCCCTTTCCTCCACAGATCAGGCACTCCATGTCGATTTCATAGCCAGGCTCTGTGAACGGGAAGAAGCCTTCTCTCATTCTTACGTTGACCTTGCGGCCGAACACCTTCTCGAGTATTGCTTCGATCATAACGCGTCCCGAGCTGAAAGAGATGTCTTTATCTACGATAAGAGCCTCATACTGGAAGAACGCTCTCTCATGACGGGCATCAGTAGTTTCATTTCTGAAAACCTTTCCCGGATACACGAATCTTGCAGGAGCACCGTGCTCAAGAAGATATCTGACTGATCCGCCTGTGAGGTGCGGACGGAGGCACAGTCTCTCATTACCCCTTTTATCTTCTGTGCCCTCAAGCCAGTATGTGTCCATCGAAGCTCTTGCCGGATGATCGGCAGCAAAATTAAGATTATCAAAGGCGAATTTCTCACTCGAGATATCGTCTTCGCTGTAAATTTCAAAGCCAAGCGATCTAAAAGCGTCATTAAGGTCATAGCACATCTGTGTAATAGGATGAAGCGCGCCTCCGCTCACCTCGATACCCGGAAGAGTGAGGTCGAGCTCGCCTTCTACCGCAGATGCTCCTGCAATCAGCTCCTCCTGACGTGCCTGTATTTTTTCTGCAAAGAGGTTCTTGACCTCATTAGCTTTCATTCCGACTGATTTACGCATGTCGGGTTCAAGTCCGCCCAGGCTTTTAAGGACTTCCTGCAGCGCACTCTTTTTACCTGTCAGCTCCTTGCGGACAGCTTCGAGCATTGCCGGGTCTGATGACTCAGCTATGCGCTGGAATCCTTCTTCGCGGATCTTCTCCAGCTTTTCCAACATTTTGTTACCCTCCTTAGCTTTGAAACTGAAATTTCTATTATAAATTTTTATTTTATACCATACCCTTGCCCGTGTATACCTTAGCTTCCTCTTCTCCTCTGAGGACTCTAAGGGCTCCGGCACACATTGCTTCCTGTTCTACTTCATTCTCATAGACATATATAGGGGCGATCCACCCTGTGTACTCTCTAATATAATCTATGAGTCCACGGAATCGCGTATAGCGTCCTGTTATGAGAATTCCATCTACCTTCCCTTTGAGAACGGTAGCCATTGATCCTATATATTTAACTATGTTGTAGCATAACGCTTCCCACACGAGCTTCGCTTCTTCGTCACCGTCAAGCACCCTCATATATATTTCATCGGCATCTGCAGTTCCGAAATGCGATACGAATCCGCCGGTTCCTGTACAGAGGTGGCGCATCTCATCGATCGTATGATCCTTGAAGTAATCGAGCACCTCCATCAGAGGAAGGGATCCGGTGCGGGTAGCTGTAAAAGGTCCCTCGCCGCCTGCGCCCTGATTACAGTCGATCTGCTTACCGTTCTCCTGGGCTGCAATCGTAATTCCTCCATCTATGTGTGCTACCACGAGTCTGGATTTCTTATAATCCATTCCGTGTATCTTGCAATGTTTCATCGCAGTACCCCTTAGATTGAGAGCATGCGACTCTGTACGGCGCTGTATTCCCTTAACTCCGGTGACCCTTGCTACATCCGTATATTCGTCGACGCAGATAGGATCTACCATGAAAAGTCTTCCGCCGTATTTCTGCTGCATCTCGTAGGCAAGCTGAACTCCGAGAATTGACGGATGTATTGTGCGGCCTACGTTATTTCTTATGTCATTGAGGAGAAGCTCATTCACCTCAAACGTGCCGCTCGGCACAGGGTAGCATCCGCCGCCTCTGCCGACAAAAGCATCGATGTTGTCGAGCTCAATGTCATTCTTTTCAACAAAGTCCTTTATGACTTCCATCCTGTAGTCGAGCTGATCGTTCGGCATAGGAAATGAGTTGAGGACTTCAGCATCATGTGTAACCGATGTTTCCAGGATCTTTATGTTATTCTCAAAAAGCGCAAGCTTTGTTGATGTTGAGCCCGGATTAATCACAAATATACGGAATCTGTTGTTTTTCATGGTTTTATTTATGTCTTATATGCTTAATAAATAACGGCGGTTCTTTTGCAGAGCCGCCGTGTTTCTTCTGGATACAGCCTTGCTCTGCACTTTGAAACTAAAAGATCCCCATAAAGTTCATAAAGAGCGGAGCAATGACAAGAGTAACTGCTACCATCACCTTTATAACCGTTCCGAGAGTCTCGGTAGCCATTCTGTCAAAATGTTTCCCTGCGTTATTGAACGCAAATATTACGCACATGCCGGTCACTGATGCAGAGCATACGAACGCAATAAGCCCGCTGATTCCACCTGCAAAGCCTGTTGCGACCGGTACGGCAAAAGATATAACCAGCAGCGGGAAAAGACCTCTGAGAGCAGTTATTCGCTTTTCAGGGTCATCTGAGTCTTTGAGTCTGACGCGGAGCACCTGACTTGTGATCCTGATAGATCTGATAATGAGACTTGCGCAGACAAATACAATTACAGCGCCAATCGTGATACCTGTGAATACCGGCGTACTAAGAAGGTTGACGGCCGGATTGTTTGCAACAACAGAAAGAGCCGTATACATAGCCACAAGTGTTACATACGCAGCAACGCCAGAATATGTCTTGCCTACGGAGTCTGCTCTTACCGAAGCAGTGAGCAATACATCTGCCGGATTCGGGCTCGGAGCATCAGGGTCGCTTACTGAAGCTATCTCGGATGCGCTTGCTGTATTGATTGAGAAACCTCTTACTGCAGAATTTACTGCTGCCATGGAGCTTATGCCTACAGCAGCAAGTGCGATACCATAGAAGTTTGCAAATTTGTAAGCAAGTATCATTGCAGTTGTTGTCAGTACTGCAGGGATGATTACGGATATCATTCCGATCGACAGACTGTATATCATGGACTGGCTCACGCCTGTCCTTTTTACATCAGGCAGAAAGCGCTTAAAGATAGCGCCTTCTATTGAATATGCCTTCGATGCTTCACCTGAAATGAGTGCAGCAAGTATGCCGAGGCCAACACAAACTCCATATACATATGACTGGAGTCTGTCATTGCTGAAATACACGGCCACAGCAATAACAATAACAGCGGCGACCATATTGCCTACAGTAAGTCCGGCTGCAGGGTTCTTTGTGAAATAGCCTCTGTACACCATGATGCCTATTATTGAGGCAATGATGCCTGCGGCCAGTACCAGGAGCGGATACCTTGCAGCTGCCGTAGCTGTGAACGTAGACATGATACCGGATGTATCTACAGCTACTCCTGAGAGCAGCGCAGCGGAACATGCCGACAGTATGTATGTTTCTACATGGTCGACGCCGCTTCCTATGAACATACCGGTGTAGTCAGTGTAAACGTTGCTCTTTGCTGTAAGTGCGTAAGCTCCTGAAAATGCGGTTCCTGAAAGGCCGATGCAGAGCGATATAACCGAAGCTCCGAGTGCGAAACTTGCGACCAGATCGACAAGCTGCCCTGTTTTCAGGAAAAAGAAAAGTATTCCCAGGCCTACCAGTGCAATGGATGAAACACTCAGACCCATTACAGCTGCAGATCTGTATGCAGTTTTAAGAGCGTTTCGTATGTCTCCGCTTACTGCTATTGAAGATGATGAGATGCTGCCCGAAACAACAGTGACAGCTCCGGTTATAATAGAAACAAAGCAAAGAGCCGCTCCCCCTAAGAAGACAGCGGCATTCAAGTGCCCTACGAATACAAACAGAGCTGCGGCAAGCAGCGCAAGTATCAGTATAAGCGGCACATATTGAATTGACCAGAATTCTGAATTTCTGCTTTTGACTTCTGCGTATGTCTCGGCTGAAGTCTCATTTCTGACTATGCGGCTTCTGAGCCATGTCTCAAGAGATATGGCAGCAAGCAAACCAACCAGAGCACAGATCAGCGTTAAAATTTTGAGCATTTAAAAATCTCCGACTGCTTATTTTGCAATTATTGGTTTATTAATTGAAAATTGCAACAATTGCCAGTGCTACGATGATATAGACGATCGCACAGACTGTTGTAATCTTTGCCAGTAGTGCGTCATATCCTCTGCTCTTTTTCTTACCGAAGAGCTGCTCAGCTCCGCCTGCGATCGAACCCGAAAGTCCGTCACTCTTACTTGTCTGAAGAAGGATGCTGACGATGAGCACCAGGCTTGAGATCAAAAGTATTACCATTAAAGCGGTATGCATTGTGTCCTCCAAAACTTAATTGAAATATAAGACGCCCGGATAAAAATCCGAACGTCTAAAAATAACACAATCAATGACTTCGTGTCAAATGAAACAGTAGATTTACAGTGAAGCAGCTGCTTCTGCGATTGCAGCAAAGTCTTCAACCTTAAGGCTGGCTCCGCCGATGAGTCCACCGTTGATGTCAGGCTTCTCAAGGAGTTCCTTAGCATTAGAAGGCTTCATTGATCCGCCGTAAAGGATCAGCATTCCGTCACCTGTTGCGTTGTCATAGATGCCGGAAACAACTCCTCTGATGAATGCGCACATTTCTTCTGCCTGTTCAGGAGTAGCTGTCTTGCCTGTGCCGATAGCCCAGATTGGCTCGTATGCGATTACGATCTTAGCAGCATCTGCAGCCGGGATATCTGCGAAATCAGCAATTACCTGACCTGCAACGAATGTCTGCTCTCCACCCTGCTCTCTGATTTCAAGAGACTCTCCTACGCAGAGGATAGGAGTGATTCCTGCCTCGATGAGGACCTTGAGTTTCTTGTTTACTGTCTCGTCTGTTTCAGCAAAGTACTCTCTTCTTTCGGAGTGTCCGATAACACAGTAGCCTACGCCAAGCTCCTGAAGCATGGATACCGAAATCTCGCCTGTGAAAGCACCCTTTGGCTCAAAGTGTACGTTCTGAGCTCCGAATCCTACTCCCGATCCTTCAAGACCCTTACCGAGTGCCTCAATGGAGGTAAACGGTGCGAGTACGCATACATCCTTTGCGTTTGGCAGATTCTTTGCCTTGAGTTCTTCAGCAAAAGCTGCAGCCTCAGCCGAAGTCTTATTCATTTTCCAGTTTCCTGCGATCAAAAATTTCTTCATTTTTATTTCCTCTCTCTTATTTCTCGTCGATGATTGCAATTCCCGGAAGTTCCTTGCCTTCAAGGAATTCAAGGCTTGCTCCGCCGCCGGTGCTGATATGTGTCATCTTGTCTGCGAGTCCAAATTTTGCTACTGCAGCAGCGCTGTCTCCACCGCCGATGACTGTAGTAGCATCGATCTCTGCAAGGCATTCTGCGATAGCCTTTGTTCCTACTGCGAAGTTGTCCATTTCGAATACGCCCATAGGTCCGTTCCAGACAACAGTCTTAGCAGTCTTAAGAGCATCTGTGTAGAGCTTGATTGTCTCTTCTCCGATATCGAGACCCATTCTGTCATCAGGGATCTCATCCACGTCATATGTAGCGTGAGGCGAGTCGTTAGCGAACTCATCAGCAGCAACTACGTCAACAGGGAGCATGAACTGAACGCCCTTCTCAGCTGCCTTTGCGAGGATCTCTCCTGCAAGATCAAGGCCTTCTTCGTCAAGAAGTGATTTTCCGATCGAGTAGCCCTGTGACTTGAAGAATGTATATGCCATTCCTCCTCCGATGATGAGAATGTCTACCTTATCAAGCAGATTTGTAATTACCGGAATCTTATCTTTAACCTTTGCGCCTCCCATGATTGCAGCGAAAGGTCTCTGTGGATTATTTACTGCTTCGCCGAGGAATTTGAGTTCCTTCTCAATAAGGAATCCGGATACTGCAGGAATATAATCAGCAATGCCTGTAGTGGAAGAATGTGCTCTGTGTGCAGATCCGAAAGCGTCCTGAACGAAGATGTCACCGAGCTCTGAAAGCTCTTTTGCGAATTCAGGATCATTTTTTGTCTCACCTGCTCTGTATCTGACGTTTTCGATCAGCAGCATCTCACCTGCTTTGAGCTCCTTTGCAGCAGCCTTTACATTGTCGTCAACAACAACGTCAGAAGGAACGAACTTAACTTCCTTTCCGGTAAGTTCTGCAAGTCTCTTTGCTACAGGTGCCAGACTGAACTCAGGCTTAGGCTCGCCCTTCGGTCTGCCCAGATGCGACATGAGAACTACGGATGCACCGTTTTCAAGGAGATATTCGATGCTTGGGAGCGCCGCTCTTATACGGATATCATCGGTGATAACATCGCCGTCGAGTGGTACGTTAAAGTCACATCTCACAACTGCTCTTTTGCCGGCCCAGTCAACGTCTTTAATAGTTTTTTTCATCTCAGCCTCCTCTTTTCAATGTTAGATTGTGAATGAGTTGTCATCTTTTAAATTTTATCAAATGGCAGAAGCCGTTTACAAGGTTATTTATAATATATATGACTTTTGTGATTTATAATATGATACTTGCTCTGCTTCCGGCCTCTTTGTCCTTTGTAACTACTATCTGCTTATCAATCCTGGATTTGAGCGCATCTACATGTGAGATAATGCCTACAAGCTTATCTTCATCGGAAAGTTCCGTAAGTGTGCGTATTGCTTTTTCAAGAGTTTCCGAGTCGAGTGAGCCAAAGCCTTCATCTACAAACATGGTATCAAGCCGGATTCCACCTGCCGAAGCCTGTACTTCATCTGACAGACCAAGCGCGAGCGATAGCGATGCCATGAAACTCTCTCCTCCTGAAAGAGTATTGACAGGTCTTTCAGTGCCGCTGTAATGATCCAGAACACTGAGGTCGAGACCTGAAAGGCTCCGCTTGTCACCCGAAGCTCCTGCCCTAACGAATTCGTACTGCCCGTCAGACATCATCCTCAGTCTTATATTGGCGCGTCTGATTATGCGTTCAAAATAGAATGACTGCACAAATGCCTCCAGTGTGATCCTCTCCTTGCCCGGGAGTGATCCGTTTGCAGTCCGGCTCAGGGAATCGATTATCTCATGCTCCCTGCATATACGCTCCAGTTCACCGGCTCCTGCTATAACAGATTCCAAAGCTGCATTGGCCGATTTAAGCTCAGAAGCAATCTGGATATTCAATTCAGTCAGTTTTTTCTTCTCCGATTCGGCTGCAGCTGCCGCTTCAACGGCTGCACGTTCATCTATCGCTTTAAACCCTTCAACGACTTTTTCAAGTTCGCTTATCTTGGCATCGTTTGCACGATGTGATGCAGAAGCTTCGTTTACAGCTTTTGTTCTGTCTTCGATCGCATCCCTATATTTCTTTGCTTCTGAAGCTTTTTCTTTTCTGCTGTTCTCCGCTTCAGCCTTGCTGCCAAAGTCGAGGTCTTTCTTCACCTGATCATATCTTGCCTTTACCGCAGCATGCATCTCCCTGAAGGAGCCTATTTCCTTATTTTTTTCGAGAGCTTTTGCACTTATGTCATCGAACGACTTTTGGAGTTCCGGAAGTTCAGAATTAAGCTTCTCAGCTACAGCCGCCTTTTCTGAAAGTATTTTCTTTTCCTCACGCAGTATTCCGATTGCTTCGTTCAGTGATTTTACTTCACTCCTGGCTGACCCCTCAGCTGCCTGCAGTTCTTCATTACCTGTTTCGCGCAAAGCCGTTGCGCGTGTACTGATAAGCAGAGTTTCAAGTTTACCCTTTGTTTTCTGTGCTTCTCCCGTCATGCGTGAGGCTTTCTCTCTGACAAGCTTTGCTTCTTTCTCTTTTTCTTCAATACCTTCAGTTGACGGCGCATCCTCGCTTAGTTCTGCAGGCTTGGGATGACTGAGTGACCCGCAAACAGGGCAAGCTTCGCCCTCAATAAGTGAGCCCGCAAGTATTCCGGCCTGTTCCCTCATGTATGCTGAAACCATTCTGCTGTGTTCAGCTTCAAGCCTGTCCGCTTCAGCAAGCACAGGTACCAGCTCTGCCTGTTGTTTTTTAAGAGTTTCATCGAGTTTCAGAGCAGACCCTATCTCTTCAATTAGTTTCTCAAGGACTTCAACACGGCTGCCGCTCTTCTCGATAGCAGTGCTGACCTTTATAAGCTCTTCACCTGTATTTTTTAGTTCCTCAAGTTTAGCTTCACTTTCTTCAATATTCTTTTTTTGTATATCTGCTTTATCCTGGTACTCTTTATATTCAGCTGATTTTGACTTGAGCTTCTGCTCAAGTCCGGACATTTCACCGGATATCGCGTCAAGCTCATCGTATGAACTCATTGAAGCATCGATGAGAGCCACCTCGTTATCAAGCTTCTCAATTATTCCTTTATTCTCATTTGCAGTGTCTAGAGCCTGCTGTGCATCGTGGATCGCCTTTTCAAATGCCGACGCAGCATTTCTAGCGTTCTCGAGACTTAAAACTGTCTTCTTATGATCATTTGCAAGAGCGATGGTACTGTTTAATTCCTTAAGCCTTCCCTCTATAGCTGAAAGCTCATCAGAAACAGATGAGTACCTTTCTTTTCCTTTCTCAATGATTGATCCGAGAAGATTCAGCATATCTTCAGAAAGTGATACTTCGCTGTCTGCCCGCTCCTTCAGCGCATCGAGATCAGCTTCAAGATTTTCATCAAAGCTGCAGCTGACAGACGAAAGGCACAGGTTCATCGCTCGTATGCTGTCGCTGTATCTCTCCTGGTTTTTCCTGTTGAGCTCTTTTAGTTCGTCCGAAAGCCTGCTGTATGGCTGTGTATTGAACAGCTTTCTGAAAAGTCTCTGCCTTTCATCAGTACCGGCATTCAGCACTTTTCTGAACTCTCCCTGAGCAATCATCGCAATGCTGCAGAACTGACCTCTGTCTATTCCGAGTATCCTTTTGATTTCTTCATTGACCTTTGACGAACCGTCAACCACACTTCCGTCCGATTTTATGAGAGTAGCTCCTGCAGTCTGCTTCGTGAAGCCTTCGCCTCTCTCCTTTGCCCTTAAATACTCCGGATTCCTCGTAACCACATACTTGCGCCCGTAGTATTCAAACACCAGCTCGACTTCAGTCTTTTCACCATCAGCAGAATACTGTGACCTGATGCTTCTGCTGTCGCGTCCCGAGCCACTCATGTCCCCATACAGAGCATAAGTTATGGCATCAAAAATAAAAGTCTTTCCTGCCCCTGTGTCTCCCGTTATAAGATACAGGCCTCCACGTCCGAGACTTTCCAGGTCTAAAATGCTTGTTTTCCTATACGGGCCAAAGCCTGTCATTTTCAGTCTCAGCGGTCTCATTCGTCTTCACCCCACACTTTGTCTATCAGGCTGCTTATGAGACCAGTCTGATCTTCATCCATTGCCTTGCCATTCTGTGCTTCATAAAGGCCGCTGAATATCTCAAGCGGTGTCCTGCCGTCATCTCCTTCGGAATCAGGGACTATTGCTGCTGCGCGTGTTCTCATGTTGTCATACTCGAGCCGCATTATGTTTGGATAAACAGCTCGGAGACCGGCGAGAGCACCTATAATATCCTCCTCATCGGTCAGGATTATTCGCATATAGTCTTCAGCATCGATTAGTTTGTAATAACTCTTATCAGTCAACTCGCTGAAACTGCCTTTAACAACGCGCATATCCCTCATTGGAACAAGCTCAGGTGTGCGAATATGGACTTTGCAAACACCGTCTTTCTTATCTCCAAACTCAATGATTGTAAGGGATTTAGTTTGATTTACCTCTGAGAAGGAATATTTGAGCGGTGATCCGCAGTATCTTATTCTTTCAGTTCCTGTTACCTGCGGTCCGTGAAGATGACCAAGCGCTGTATAGTCAAAAGGTTTAAATACATACGTGTCAACATTATCGAGACCGCCCACGGATATGTCTTCCGATTCCGATCTGATCGCATCCGTGCAGTATTGATGCGCCATGAGCACATTGCGCTCATCTGTATTGACATTCATTTTATCTATTGCAAAGCCTACTGCATCTGTAAATGTTGTTATTTCTGCAGCTTTTTCGTCATCCGGGAAAGCCTGTCTGACATGTACCGGTTTCAGAAATGGCAGCATGTAAAAGTTGACTTTTCCATATTCATCTTCAAGGCTGAAGCATCGCGTACTTCCATCATAGCCTCCGGCGAAGTGTATGCCCTGCTTGTCCATGATCTGCGCACCAAATGAAAGTCTCTCCGCAGAATCATGGTTGCCGCTTATTATGAAAACTTCTGTATCTGTTTCTGCAAGTCTGCTTATGAAGTCATCAAAAAGACTCACGGCTTCTGCCGGTGGGAGTGGCTTATCGTAGACATCCCCTGCTATCAGCACAGCCTGAGGTTCTTCCTCTTTTATTATTTCAAGTATGCGGTCGAGGATGTATCTCTGATCTTCTATCATTGAGAAATCATTGACCCTCTTACCGATGTGCAGGTCAGACAGATGTATGAATCTCAATTGTTTCCTCCGTTTTTGTTATACAGGCACATTGATGCTAAAAGGCAATTGGCGCAGTCCGGCTTGCGGGCATGGCAGACCTTTCTGCCATGGAATATCAGAAGGTGGTGGGCTCTGGACCACTGCTCCTCCGGAAGTCTGTCCATGAGACCTTTCTCAACTTCCAGGGGATCCTTTCCGTTGGTAAGTCCTATGCGATTCGAAACTCTGAATACATGGGTATCAACGGCTATGCGTGCTTCTCCGAATCCTTCTGCAAGTACAACATTGGCTGTCTTGCGGCCTACTCCCGGAAGTTTTACCAGATCATCATAGTTTCCCGGTACTTCTCCTCCGTAATCAGACACCAGCATCCTGGACAGCGCAACAATGTTTTTCGATTTATTCTTATAAAGGCCTATAGTCTTTATGATCTGCTCCACATCTGACGGATCGGCTTCAGCCATGGCTTCAGGCGTAGGGTATTTTGCAAACAGCTGTGGTGTAACCTTGTTTACAGACACATCAGTAGTCTGTGCAGACAGCATTACAGCTGAAAGCAGCTGAAAGCGTGTACCGAAATCCAGCGCGCATGCAGCTTCCGGATGCATGGTTTCGAGCCTGTCCAGTATTACAGATATCTGTGTATCAGGGATAAGTTTATTCATGTTTTTGTTCCTTATATCAGACAGGCAGCAGCCGAAAGCTGCTGCCTTGTTATTCATTCTATAGCAATACTCCCACTATCAGGTTTACAAGTGGTGAAATAATCAGGTCTGTCACATTGAATACTATGAGAGCAAGCAGTATCCATGTGCCGTTTCTGTAGACATTATACCACCATCTGTGTCTGTCAAGCCTGAAGAGCTGTGTGATGATGCCCCATCCGTCGAGCGGCGGACAAGGTATCAGGTTGAATATCATCAGGACGACATTGATCGAAACGATATAGAACAGCATCAGATACACATTGTATATCAGCTCAGATGCAGCAACACCGTTGAACGCCTTAAGCATCGCTTTTGCCGGTATTGAAAATGCGATTGCCAGCAACAGGTTCATGGTGACTCCTGCTATCCCGACGAGGAATTCATCCCTTCTTCTGTTTTTGTAATAGCTCGGATCTATCTGTACCGGTTTTCCCCATCCAAAGCCTACCAGCAGCAGCGCAAGGAATCCTATCCAGTCTATATGGGCAAGAGGATTTATCGTAACTCTTCCCTGCCTTCTTGGCGTAGGGTCTCCCAGCTTGTCCGATACCCAGGCGTGGGCAAATTCGTGGAAGCTAAGTCCTATTATGATGCCCGGTAGCATCAGTATTTTTGAAATAATAATATCTGCGTTCAATTTGTAATTCCTTCCCGGTCTGTTATTTCACTTCTCTGCCTTCAAGGCTGAATGTCTTGCTTTCAGTGATCTCTACCATGACCTTGCGGCCCATTAACTGTTCCGGACTTCTGTCTGAGGTAAAATTCACAAGCTTGAAGCCGTCCGTTCTGCCGGCCAGCACATTATCGTCGCTTCGGCTCACACCCTCTGCTATCACCTCGCAGATTTTACCCTTATAAGCCTGGTTTTTCTTAAGGCTGATATCGTTCATAACATCAACAAGTCTGTCAAATCTCTCATGGCAGACTTCATCTGGGATCTGATCGGTAAACTTAGCTGCCGGCGTTCCCTCTCTAGGCGAATAAATAAAGGTGAATGCCGAATCGTACTCTACTTTCTTTGCGATGTCTAAAGTCTGCTCGAAATCCTCTTCGGTCTCGCCGGGGAATCCAACAATAATATCAGTGGATATGGTGATATCCGGAGCTATCCTTCTCAGTTTATCTACGATTTCGAGATAAGACGCCCTGTCATAGTGGCGGTTCATGCGTTTAAGTATTCTGTCGCTGCCGGACTGCACCGGAAGGTGTATGTTGTGGCAGAGTTTCTCGCAGCTTGTAAAACAATCGATCATCTCGTCCGAAATATCCTTCGGATGTGACGTCATGAATCTTATACGCTCTATTCCTTCTATCTCATTGACAGCCTTAATAAGGTCTGCAAAGCTGTGACCTTCGGCGTCTCTGTAGGAATCGACATTCTGACCCAGCAGCATTACCTCTATAACCCCATCAGAGGCGAGCCTTCTGATCTCATCGCACACATCGCTGAGCATGCGGCTCTTTTCGCGGCCTCTTGTATAAGGAACTATGCAGTATGTGCAGAAGTTGTTGCAGCCATAAGTAATGTTTACGAGAGCCTTGTGACGGTGCATTCTTACCGGTTTCATGCCCTCTTCGCTGATATCCGGATTGTTTGCTATTATAGCGCGCATACGGCGGCCTGTTTTGAGTCTCTCTTCGAGAAGTTCCGGGAACTGAGCAATGTTTTGTGTTCCGAAAACTATATCGACCCAGGCGAAGCGCTTATTGATCTCGGCTACGACTCTAGGCTGCTGAGGCATGCATCCGCATACAGCCAGCACAAAGTTCGGATTGTTCTTTCTTACTTTTTTAAACTGCCCGAGCGTACCGAAAAACCTCTTATCGGCGTTCTCCCTTACGCTGCAGGTATTGATTACTGTAACGTCTGCCTTGTACGGGTCATCGATGTGTTCGTAACCCATCGCTTCGAGAAGTCCGGCGATGTTCTCCGAATCATGCTCGTTCATCTGGCAGCCGTACGTGATTATATGATATTTGCTCATTGAAGCTCGTCCTTCTTGTCTCTTGACATAAGTGCTTTTACAGCCTTATCAGGCGGCATCTCTCCGTTAAGTACTGCCTGTGTTACCTTGCATACAGGCATTTCAACATCAAGCTTCTGCGCCAGTTCGCATACAGCATCTGCCGTATAGTATCCTTCTACTACTGAGCCTACTTTTTCTACAGCTTCTTCAGCCTTGAGGCCACTTCCGATAAGGAGACCGCAGCGTCTGTTACGCGACAGGTCTGTAGAGCATGTAACTATAAGGTCGCCGATTCCCGAAAGGCCCGAGAATGTCTCCTGATTTGCTCCAAGAGCATTACCGAGTCTCTTGATCTCGTGTATCGATCTTGTCATCAGTGCTGCTCTAGCGTTGTTTCCAAGATTCATTCCGTCTGAAACGCCTGTAGCGATCGCTATCACGTTCTTTACAGCGCCGGCTATCTCTACTCCAACCATGTCTTCCTGTGTGTACACTCTCAGCTGCTCAGACATAAACGTATCCTGTACGGTCTTAGCCGCTTCAGTATCAGTTGATACAGCAACTATGCCGGCGGGAGCATTCATGACTATCTCCTCAGCATGAGTTGGCCCTGAAAGTGCAACATAGCTTACATCCGGAATGGTATCTGCGGCGACCTCACTCATTCTTTTTAGTGTGCCTCTTTCGATACCCTTTGCAAGATTGACTGCGATTGTGTTTTCGCCAAGATAAGGTGCAGCCTGCATTGATACTTCACGGAATTTCTGAGCCGGTACGGCAAATACAACGATATCCTTACCGGCAGCCGCTTCGCCAATATCACTTGTATAGATGATCCTGTCGCTGAGAATAGCGTCAGGGAGATACCTCTTGTTAATGTGTGTCTCTCTCATCTCATCAAGCGCGGCCTTATTACGGCCATAAAGAGTTACCTCATGGCCATTATGCGCGAGCAGGTTAGCCATTGCGGTTCCGAACGAACCGCTTCCTATGACGGCAACCTTCTTCGCCTTGTCTCCCAGATCAGGAACTATGGTTCCTGCGTAATAATCTATCTGTTTGCTCATCTTATTTATCCTTACCGCCTACCGTAAGAGGCTTTTCTTCTCCTTTAGCGATTCTCTTAATATTTGACATGTGCATCAGCATCAGGAATGCTGCAGCTCCTATCGAGAAATACAGGTATTCCGGTGCAAAGTGCCATACCAGCAATGGATATGACAGTGCAGCGACCAAAGACGCTATCGACATCCTGCGTGTAATGCCAAAGAGCACCCCGGCTGTAAGAAGTGCGATCAGAGCACTCGCCCAATTCAGAGCCAGAGCAGCACCGAAAGCCGATGCAACGCCCTTGCCTCCTTTGAACCCGAAGGCTGCCGGGAAACAGTGGCCGAGTATCACACATGCAAATGCGATCATCGCACCGTATCTGCCGCCAAAGTGGAGTCCTATCTTTACAGCAACGAGGGCCTTAAGCACATCAACTATGAATACCGTGATACCGGCTCCCATTCCCATTACCCTTATAGTGTTGGTCATTCCGGCATTGCCGCTGCCTTCCTTGCGGATGTCAATGCCTTTGATCTTCCCGATGATGATCGATGGATTGATATTGCCCATCGCATAAGCAGCGAGAGCTATCAAAATGAGCCTTACTACTTCTGAACTGCTCATCTGCGTTCACCCCTTCTTTCGCTCCATACGAATTTGATAGATGTACCCTCAAAATCGAAGGCTTCTCTTATTTTATTCTCAAGATATCTCGCATACGAGAAATGCATGAGTTCCCTGTCATTTATGCTGAACGAGAACAGCGGTGGTTTTGTCCCGATCTGAGTAGCGTAGTATATTTTGAGTCTGCGTCCCTTATCTGAAGGCGGCTGTCTCATCATGACTGCGTCCTCAATTATGCTGTTGAGCTTGCCCGTTGTTATACGTACGCTTCTGGCGTCAGCAATGCGTGAGCATCTTTCGATAATGTCGAAGATCCTGAGCTTGTTGAGCACAGATGTGAAAACTATAGGAGCATACGATGCAAAGAGCAGTTCAGCCTTTATCTTTCTCTCATAGTCGCGCATGGTATTGGTCTCTTTTTCTATAAGATCCCATTTGTTTACGACTATCAGCAGACCCTTACCAGCCTCATGAGCGTATCCTGCTATCTTCTTATCCTGCTCCGTGAGCCCTTCGACTGCATCGATCATAAGTACGCATATGTCGCAGCGCTCTATCGCCGCAATAGCTCTGACCACGCTGAATTTCTCTATGGAGTCGTTCACCTTGCTCTTTTTGCGGAGACCCGCTGTATCAATCAGAGTGTACTCCCTGTCCTTGTAAGTGAACGGTGTGTCTATGGTGTCACGCGTGGTACCGGCTATAGGCGAAACGATAACTCTTTTCTGCTGCGTAAGAGCGTTTACCAGCGATGACTTTCCAACGTTTGGTTTTCCGATGATTGCGATATGCACGCTTTCATCAACTCTTCCGAAGGAATCTTCAGGGAATCCATCGACTATTCTGTCGAGCAGATCACCTATGTTGGTCATATTTGCTGCGCTTATAGGCACAGGTTCACCGAATCCGAGCTCATAGAAATCGAGAACGACTTCATATGCCTTTGATGGGGAATCCACCTTGTTGACTACAAGGATGACCTCCTTACCGGTGCGGCGCAGAAGATCAGCTACCTCTCTGTCAGCAGTTGTGAGTCCTTCCTTTCCGTCTACCATGAAGCATATGACGTCTGCCATGTCCATGGCCATGATGGCCTGGTCTCTCATCTGGGAGCGTATGGTGTCATCCGTGCGCACCTCAATACCGCCGGTATCAATTACGGCAAACTCCTTGCCGTTCCACTCGGTCTCGGCGTAGATCCTGTCACGCGTAACTCCCGGAACATCCTCAACGATGGCTCTTCTTTCACCGATCAGCCTGTTGAAGAATGTTGATTTGCCTACGTTAGGCCTTCCTACTATAGCTAAAATGGGTTTACTCATCGAATATACCCTCCACAAAATCATGTGCATTGAACGGCTGCAGGTCTGTCATCTTCTCCCCGACTCCGAGGAACTTTATCGGCATGTCGAACTCATCAGTAATAGTGATGGTGATGCCGCCTCTTGCAGTGCCGTCCATCTTTGTAAGTACGATACCTGTGATATCAGCGATATTGTTGAACTCTTCAGCCTGGCTCACGGCATTTTTACCTGACGTAGCGTCCACTACGAGAAGGTTCTCCCTTGTTGCTTCAGGCCATTCTCTTGAAATGACCCTGCTCATTTTCTCGAGTTCCTTCATGAGGTTTGCCTTGTTCTGAAGTCTGCCGGCTGTATCGCAGATAAGAACATCAACGTTATTTGCCTTTGCCGACTGTATCGCATCGTATATGACAGCTGTCGGGTCCGCACCTTCTTCTCTTCTGATGACCTTTTCGACTCCGACTCTCTGTCCCCAAAGCTCAAGCTGCTCTGCCGCTGCAGCACGGAAAGTGTCGGCAGCTGCCAGCATGACCGTTTTACCCTGCTGGATGTACAGATTAGCGAGCTTTGCGATCGTAGTGGTCTTACCGCCTCCGTTGATGCCTATCATGAGTATTACAAGAGGGTACTCATCTTTCATGAGGTTACGCTCACCCTTGTCCATGATTTCTTCAACGATGCGTGAAAGTTCACTCTTTATCTCGCGTTCTCTTGTTATGTATTTGTAGTTGATCGCTTTATTCAGCTCCTCAATTATCTTGGCAGATGTCTCAATCCCGACGTCGGCCATAACAAGTGACTCCTCGAGCTGATCGAGGAATTCCGGACCGAGCTCCGGATTGTCATAGACTGCCATGGTAATGGAGTCGATGAATTTACGAAATATTGATTTCTTTTCAAACAGTGCCATTTATCGGCCTCCTTCTATTCAAGTCCTTCCGGATCGAATTCGTCTCCCAGCTTGAGCGACAGCATGCGTGAGATACCCTGCTCAGGCATCGTTACGCCGTAAAGAACATCTGCGTGCTCCATTGTCGCCTTCTGGTGTGTGATGAGCGCAAACTGAATGTTTTCGAAGTTCTTTAAGTAATCCGAGAACCTCTCGATGTTCACTTCGTCGAGGGCTGCCTCAACCTCGTCCAGAATTACAAACGGTGTAGGCTTTGCCTTCAGCACGGCGAACATAAGCGCTATAGCTGTCAGTGTTTTCTCTCCGCCGGACAGCAGGTTGATATTCTTTAGCTTTTTGCCCGGCGGCTGTGCGGTTATCTCAATTCCTGATTCAAGAGGCTTCGTTTCATCCTCGAGTCTGAGCTCCGCGTAACCGCCTCCGAAGAGTTCCTTGAACGATTCCTCAAAGTTGACTACGACGCGGTCGAAGTTCTCCTTGAATTTGGTTCTGATCGTTTTATCCATGTTGGAGATGATCTCGTTCAGCTCGTTCATAGCCTTTGTAAGATCCGCCTCCTGAGCTGTCATGAACTCATATCTCTTGCTGACAGCCTTGTACTCCTCGATAGCCCCGACATTTACGTCTCCGAGTTCTGCAAGACGCAGTCTGATCTCTCTGGATTCACGGTTGCCTGCAGTGATCGCGAAGTTTTCATCTCTCATGTCGAGAGCTTCTGCATATGATACTTCGAAGTCATCCCAGAGCTTGTCTTTCTGAGTATCCAGCAGGGTCTCATTTCTTGCAGTTCTGACTTCGAGCCTGTAACGCTCGTCGCGGACCTTCTCAACTTCTTCCCTGTCCTTCTTCTGAGAAGCCAAAAGCGCATCGCTTCTGCTTCTTCCGTCCTCGAGCATCGAAGTAATATTGGCGATCTTTTCTTCAAGTTCTGCCTTCTCCTGACTGAGTGCGCGCTCCTTATCACCTGATTTTTCGCCGGACGTAGTAAGTCTTTCCTTGTCTTCGTTCAGCTCTTTCTGCAGTGCCAGATTATCTTCGACTGTTGCCTCGAGTTCGGTAACATCGTCTCTGACGCGTTCTATCATCTCGTTGTCGGCAAGCATTCTTGATTCTCTCTCGCCTATTTTGACCCTTAGAGCAACTATTGCCTCGTTGTCCTGTTCTATTACAGGTTTGATATCTTCAGCCTCTTTCATGAGAGCTTCAGCAGCAGCTTCCGAATCAGCATACTCTTTCTCTGCCTCTTCGATACTCTTCTTATGAGCCTCTATCATTGAATCAGCTCTTTCGATATCCGATTCGAGAGTCTCCATGTTGGCTCTGAATCTTTCAGCAGCGCCCTCATCCTCTTTTACGAGCGTCTCAGCGTGATCCTTATCTGCTCTGAGAACGTTTCCGGCAATATCGAGTTCTGTGATCTCGGTGCGCAGTACATCTCTTTCAGCTCTGAGACTTGCTCTTTGCTCGTCGAGTTTCTCTCTGGCAGCGTTCAGCTCTGCAGTCTTGCTGTTGTAATCAGCGATCCTGTCTTTGAGCGTGCTAATCTCTTTTTTGCGGTCAAGCAGATTCGCTGTTCTGTTCTTATATCTTCCGCCTGTGATCGCACCGAACGCGTTTATAACTTCCCCGTCTTTTGTGACTATCCTGAATCCGCCGATGTCCATTTTGGAAATGCGTACGGCTCTTTCCATGTCTTCAGCAATTATCACTCTGCAGAGAAGATAATCGACAATTTCTCTGAATCTGTCATCGCATTCAACCATTTCGGAGGCGATGCCGATGTATCCGGCAGCAGAGCGTACGCTGTTATTTACCATGAGTCTGTCAGCTCTTACAGACTTTACAGGCAGGAATGTAGCTCTTCCGAGACCGGTCTGCTTTAACCACTCGATCGTTTCTGTAGCGGAAGCATCATCTTCGCAGACGATGTTCTGAAGCGCGTTTCCAAGAGCTGTCTCTACAGCAGTCTCATAGCCGCGCGGAACACTTATGATGTCCGAAACCGTACCGATTATGCCTCTGCGTCCGGCATTCATGACCGATCTGACCGCATTGTTGTAGCCCTCATAGTTGGCTTCCATCTCTTCGATGGTGCTGCGTCTGGCGATTGCCTGGTTGCATCTTACCGATATTTCATCGATTGCCCGTATTGTCTTCTCGACGTTGGTTGCTACGGTAATAATTTTATCGTTAACAGCATCAAGTTCGTCTTTCTTCGCCTGTAATGCTGCCTCGTTTTCGTCTATCTTCTGCTCGATGAGCTTAAGATTCTCTCTGTTTTCGGTATCAGTTCTGTCTCTTGTCTCAAATTCCTCTTTTAAGGTCTCTTTGCGCTCCTCAAGAGTAGTTTTATAGTTGCTGAGAGTCTTTATTTCCGCATTTCTGGTGACGTTGCGGTTATTTATATCGATAAGTCTGCTCTTGATCTCCTCTGTCTGCATCGAGATAGAGGACGCTTTTCTTGAATCCTCGTTGAACTTCATGACAGCGTCTTCAAGCTCGTTTCTGAGCTTGTCCATATCGCGGTTCATAGCCTTTTCGCCTTCTTCAAGCCTGGCAAGTTCATCTCTCTCCGTGCCGAGTCTCTCGTTAGAAGAAGTCAGTTCGTCTTCTAATCTGCCAAGCTCTTTTTCGATATTGGCAAGACGTTCTTTGTTAAGCTTTCCGCCGCTCGTGATGTCGGCAAGCTCATCTATAGCCTCGAGGAGTCTCGCATTGGTGCTGCCGTATTCCTCGTTCAGTTCTGATTCGTTGTCGCGTATCTGCTCGAGCTTCTCATCAGTGTCAGCTAATCTTGCCGTCGCAAGCTCGAGTCTGGACTGAAGTGCTTCCAGCTCTTCCTTGCCCTCACGAACGCTTACCTCAAGGTTCTCAAGGTTATGAAGGATTATGTTGATGCCAAGGGTTTTATATCTGTCTCTGAGACCTATGTATTCTGTAGCCTTTTCCGAATCTTCCTTCAGCCCGCCTATGCGGCCTTCGATCTCGGCTATGATGTCCCTGACTCTGTCCAGGTCTACAGTGGCTGCCTTTAGCTTGTTTTCAGCTTCGCTCTTTCTGCTCTTGTAGAGCACAACTCCTGCAGCTTCCTCAAAAATCTGTCTTCTGTTCTCGGGTCTGGTGCTGACTATGTCCGCAATCTTACCCTGGCCGATTATGGAATATCCCTCGACTCCGATACCTGTATCCATGAAAAGTTCACGGATATCTCTGAGCCTGCACTGGTTGCCGTTGATAAGATATTCGCTCTCACCGGAACGGAACATGCGCCTTGTGACAGCTACCTCGTTATACTCGAGCGGCAGTATGCCGTTCGTATTATCAATAACGAGAGTGACCTCGGCCATTCCCTTCGGTTTCCTTGTGGCTGTTCCGGCGAATATTACATCCTGCATCTTCGATCCACGGAGCTGTTTGGAGCTCTGCTCTCCGAGCACCCATCTGAGTGCATCAGAGATATTGCTCTTTCCGCTGCCGTTAGGACCAATGATGCACGTTACGCCTTCATTGAGCTCTATTACTACGGGATCCGCAAATGATTTGAATCCCTGCATTTCGATCCTTTTAAAATACAACTGCTATACTCCCTTCGAAAGTGCGTCTTCTGCTGCTGCCTGCTCTGCTTTCGCCTTACTCTGTCCTGTTCCCCTGCCGGCAGTCCTTCCGTTAATCTCCACTTCGATCGTGAATGTTTTATTATGGTCAGGCCCTGATTCCGCAACCTTGCGGTAGTCGATCTTGACGTTGTGATCTGCTTCCTGAAGTTTTTCCTGCAGCTTTGTTTTGAAGTCCTTGTTGAGCTTGCCCTGAGCGCCGAGCATTATGCGCTCATTAAGCAGCCGCAGGATGATGTCCCTGCCTGCCTCGTAGCCTCCGTCAAGGATGATGGCTCCGACCAGAGCTTCAAACGCGTCTGCAAGTATCGAAGCTTTGTTTCTTCCTCCGCTCGCTTCTTCACCCTTGCCGAGATATAGGAACTCTCCAAGTCCCATCTCAGAGGCTGTACCTGCAAGTGAGTCTTCGCATACTACGTCTGCCCTGCATCTCGACAGTATTCCCTCGTGGGCTGATTCCATTATTTCAAACAGCCTTGCGCCAACAACCGCATCAACATATGCGTCCCCGATAAACTCGAGCCTTTCATTGTTGCGCACATAGCCCAGCTTGTGCTCTGATGCATACGAGCTGTGAGTGAGTGCCGTCTTTACAAGCTTCTCATTTTTGAAACGGTATCCGATTAAACTGTATAACTTCTCAAGGTCAACGGCCTGCGCCATTATTCTTCTCCTTTTTTAGCGAGTTCTTCGCTGTTTGCGATCGCCTCAGCGATCATTCCTGTAATATTGTTATCCACGTAATCTACAGCTCTGTGGATTGCATAGTAAACTTCCGTTGCTTTGGAATTTCCGTGTATCTTCAGAACCGCACCGGTAAGTCCGAGAATAGGTGCTCCGCCTGCGTCTGAATAATCAAAAACAGCTTTGATCTCTTTGATTTTGCTGTAAGCAAGCATGGCTCCGGCTTTAGCTATCACTCCCTCAGTCAGCTTGCGCTTGAACTCGCCCATAATGGCAAGGCTCATGCCTTCGCTGCTCTTGAGGTAGATGTTGCCGCTGAATCCATCCGTAACTACAACATCAGTCTCACCGAATATGACGTCGCGGGCTTCAATGTTGCCCTGGAAGTTAAGGCCGCTTTCTTTAAGCATGTTGTAAGCTGTCTTGTGGAGCTCGTCGCCCTTGCCTTCTTCTGCACCTACATTAAGCAGTCTTACGATAGGAGCTTCGTTTCCGGTTATACCCTTAACGAAAATGCTTCCCATAATGCCGTACTGATATATGTATTCAGGCTTTGCCTCTACGCTGGCACCGCAGTCGAGGAGCAGTGTAACACCTTCTTTTCCCGCACGCGGGAACCACGCTGCAATCGCAGGCCTCTTAATGCCTTTGATGCGGCCTAGCGTAACCAGACCTCCTGCAAGGAGAGCTCCGGTACTCCCGCCTGAGATGAATATATCCGCCTCTCCGCTCTTGAGCATGTTCATGCCCTTAACAATGGTGGAATCCTTTTTCTTTCTTACTGCCATTGCCGGCTGCTCTTCGTTCGTGATCACCTCAGTGGCATTCACGACTTCAATGTTGTCGCCCCTCCACCTGTTGGCCCTGAGCTGCTCATTTATCTCATCCTCAGGTCCAATGATAACGACTGTCTCACTTATCTCGGATGCAGCTTTGATAGCTCCCTTTACTATTTCTGCCGGAGCGTAGTCGCCGCCCATTCCATCTATCAAGATCTTCATAAGTAACCTCCGAAAATCCATATTGAGTGCGTATGCACATACTTCTCTATCAAATCACATAAATAATCAAGATATTATATCATAAAACACCCTGAAGAGCTTGTAATTTTAGTATTGTATGCAATATAAAACGGAGCGCATAAGCGCCCCGTGTGACAAAAAGAACCATCCCCTTTGTCACTTATTTCTCCTCAGCTGACCGCAAGCAGCGTCAATATCACTTCCCAGTGTGCGTCTTACCGTAACGGCTACACCATTACTTTCAAGTATCCTTTTGAATTCGGCAACGTTTTTGCCTTTCGCCGTTTTATACTCCCTGCCCTTAACCTCATTCAGCGGTATAAGGTTTACGTGCGTAAGCCAGCCTTTGAGCTTCGAAGCCAGCTCTCTTGCACATTCCGGATTGTCATTGACACCATCTATGACAGCGTACTCGAACGTGATGCGCCTGCCTGTAAGCCCGGTGTATTCCCTGCAAGCCTTCATAAGCTCATCGTAATTGTACTTTCCGGCTATCGGCATGGTGCGCCGCCTCAGCTCCTGATTCGGAGCATGAAGTGAAACAGCAAGATTCACCTGCGGAAAGTCTACAGCAAACTCCCTGATTTTCTGAACAAGTCCGCATGTAGATACCGTTATGTTGCGAAGTCCGAGGTCATAGCCCTTTCTGTCATGAATCAGCCTGATGAAACGCGAGAGACCTTCATAATTATCGAACGGCTCTCCCATTCCCATTACTACAACATGTCCGATGTCCTCGCCGGTTAAATTTCTCATAGCGAGCACCTGACCCAGCATCTCGCCTCCGGTGAGGCTTCTGTCCAGGCCATCCATAGTTGAAGCGCAGAAAGTGCATCCCATACGGCAGCCTACCTGTGAAGAAATACAGATAGAGTTGCCGTACTCATACTTCATAAAAACAGATTCTACCTGTGCACCGTCTTCAAACTCAAAGAGGCACTTCACGGTGCCGTCCCTGGATTCCTGCTTGCGTACTACTTCAGGCAGACCGATGTAATATACTTCCGATAGTCTGCTTCTGAGACCAGCCGGAACGTTTTTCATATCATCGAAGCACTCGATGCCTTTTGCGAGCCACCCAAAGATTTGTGCTGCACGGAACTTCTTTTCACCAAGTTCTGCAACGATATCTTCCAACTCCGGCGGAGTAAAATCCAGTATATTTTTCTTACTTAATTCTGTTGCCATTCTTCAAAAAGATGTTGCCTGCAGATCAATCCACAGGCAACGTTTTAATTCTTTATTAGATTCTCTCTACTGCGAGGCCTGTCTTGTGGCCGTTGATGTCGAACGTCGGGAGTTCTTCCTTTGATTCGATGGCAACAGCGATGGTCTCGTCCATGATGAAGTCCTTTGCGTTTTCTACAGCAGCCTTGATTTCGTCATCGGCATCCATGTAGATCTTTATCTCATCCATCATCTCGAAATCGGCCTGCTTACGGAGCTGCTGAATCTTCGAAATTACCTCACGTACATAACCCTGCTCGATGAGCTCCGGTGTGAGCGTTGTGTCGAGGATGGTGAACACATTGTTGTCCATTCCTACTACGAAACCTTCCTTGGAAGAGATTCTTACATCTACGAGATCCTTTGTGATCTCATAATCAGCTCCATCGAATGTCATTGTTACAGGACCCTCGTTGAGAGCTGCGATCATTGCCTTGGCGTCAGCCTTCGCGAGTTCTGCACCGAATGCCTTGACGTTCTTTCCGAGCACAGGACCTGCAGCTCTGAAGTTAGGCTTGATACTGAAGTCCATGTACTTGTCGAGCTCGTCCTCAAACTGTACCTCGTGCACGTTGAGTTCTTCCTTGATAAGGTCTGTGAGGTCGCTGATAACGTCTCTGTAGCTTCCGTCAACGATCACCTTGCTGAGCGGCTGACGAACCTTGAGCTTCTCCTGCTCTCTTGTGCTGCGGCCGAGGTTTACAAGAACCTTTACGAGGTCCATTCTTTCCTCTGTGCGGTCGTCGATCAGGCTCTCGTCAGCTTCCGGATAGTAAGCTACATGAACAGTAGTCTCTCCGGTCAGCTTTGTATAGATCTCGTCCGAGATGAACGGAGCTATCGGTGCCATCATCTTTGCAAGACCTGTCAGAACTTCGTAAGTCGTTGCGTAAGCAGCTCTCTTGTCGACACTCATGTCATCGCCGGCACCCTCTGCGAAGAATCTTCTTCTTGCTCTTCTGATATACCAGTTGGAGAGATCACCGTCGATGAATTCGCCGATTGCTCTTACCGTTCTCATGTGATCGTACTCATCCATCGCATCAGTTGTTGCCTTGATGAGTCTGTTATACTTCGAGATTATCCATCTGTCGAGCTCAGGTCTCTCAGCATACGGAACATCGAGGTGCTTTATCTCAACCTTGTCGATGTTGGCATAGAGGCAGAAGAAGTTATATGTGTTTCTCAGGGTGCTGAACACCTTGCTGATGACTTCTCTGATGCCGTCCTCGTCAAACTTTGTAGGAGTCCATGCAGGCGATCCGTAGAGCAGATACCATCTGACAGCGTCTGTTCCGTACTTGTCCATCATCTCGAACGGATTGACAGTATTGCCGACATGCTTCGACATCTTCTTGCCGTTCTTGTCGAGAATAAGGTCGTTTACGAGAACGTTTCTGTATGGTGCGCATCCCTTAACGATAGTCGAGATAGCCATGAGCGAGTAGAACCAGCCTCTTGTCTGGTCGATACCCTCGCAGATGAAGTCTGCAGGGAAAAGCTCCTCATCAAATCTGTCAGCGTTCTCAAACGGATAGTGCCACTGTGCAAATGGCATTGCGCCTGAGTCAAACCAGCAGTCCATTACTTCAGGGATCCTGTGCATGCTCTTGCCGCACTCCGGACATTTGATGGTTACGTCATCAACGTACGGTCTGTGGAGTTCGATGCTCATATCGATCTTCTGCTCTGCATCAGCGATGAGCTGCTCTCTTGAGCCTACGCAGTGCAGGTGTCCGCATTCGCACTTCCAGATAGGAATAGGTGTTCCCCAGTATCTCGATCTCGAAATAGCCCAGTCCTTAACGTCCTCAAGCCAGTTTCCGAATCTCTTCTCGCCTACATATGGCGGGTACCAGTTAACTGTATTGTTGTTTGCTACGAGCTCGTCTCTGAGCTTTGTCATCTCGATGTACCACGACTTGTTTGCGTAGTATACGAGCGGAGTTCCGCATCTCCAGCAGTGAGGATATGCGTGCTCGAGCTTCTGCTTTGCGTAGATCTTGTCGCCCTCTGCGAGGTACTTGATGATGTCGACATCGAGTCCGTCTTCCATGACGAATCTGCCTGCCCAAGGAGTCTCTGTATAGCAGCCTCTTTCATCTACCGGCTGCATTACAGCGAGATTGTACTTGCGTCCGCAGTTGTAGTCGTCTTCACCGAATGCAGGAGCAGTATGAACGATACCTGTACCATCCTCTGTGGATACATAGTCCATGCATGTAACGATGAATGCGTTCTTGCCCTTTTCAGGTACGCAGAACGGCTCGATCTGCTCGTAAGTCCAGTACTCCATCTCGGAGCCCTTGATCTTATCTACGACTTCGTACTCTTCTTTAGCGAGAACCTTTTCTACAAGTGACTCTGCAAGCCAGAAGTAGTTACCCTCGTTGTCACCCGACTTAATGAGGCACTTAACGTAATCGATATTAGGGCCGACAGTCAGTGCGATATTCGACGCGAGTGTCCAAGGTGTTGTTGTCCATGCAAGGAAGTACTCGTTGTCGTGATCCACGCCCGTGCGTCTGAATTTGCAGGTGAGCGTGTTTACCTTAACGTCCTTGTAGCCCTGAGCTACCTCATGCGACGCGAGTCCTGTTCCGCAGCGCGGGCAGTAAGGAAGGATCTTATATCCTTCGTAAACGAGACCCTTATCGAAAGCGTTCTTGATGATCCACCAGCCCGTCTCGATGTAGTCGTTCTTGTATGTGATGTACGGATCTTCCATGTCTGCAAGATATGCCATCTTCTCAGACATGTCTGTCCACATCTGTGTGTACTTGAATACCGATTCGCGGCACTTCTCGTTGAATTCCTTGATGCCGTACTTCTCGATGTTCTGCTTGCCGCTGAATCCAAGCTGCTTTTCAACTTCGATCTCAACAGGAAGACCGTGGGTGTCCCAGCCGCCTTTACGCTTGACCTGGAAGCCCTTCATGGTTTTATATCTGTTGACGGAGTCCTTAAGAGTCCTTGCCATCATATGATGGATGCCCGGCTTGCCGTTTGCTGTCGGCGGTCCCTCGTAGAATACGAATGACGGAGCGCCCTCTCTGGCCTTTACGCAGAGATTGAGCATGTCGAGCTCATTCCACTTATTAACCTGCTCTGCCTGATACTCGGCAACAGGCTTATCCGAAAGGTTTTCAAACATGTTTATCTTCTCCTGCTTATTAATTTCACAACTCGGTTATTTTACCATAACGCAACGCTTATTTGAAACTCTTTTAGTTAAGAAAATGCTTGTTTTTACGTACTTTTGACCGATTTGCGAGTCAATATGCCATTGACCGCCCGCTTATCGGAGTATAGAATAATTTCATCAAAAGGAGATTGATATGCCGCTTATAATATTGGGACTTATTGTTATAGCAGGAATAGTGATCTACGCTTTCGTCATGAAACGACAGAGCGAAGAAAAAGACACTCGCACGGTACGGGAGCGCTATCCTCATGTCTTTGAAAAGATCAATGAGATCAAGGAGGATATGAAAAAAGGCGCAAATTATACTGTCGTCGATGATGATGAAGACGAAGAAGTCGTTGATGACAACGCGAAGTACCGCGATGAAGATGGGCACACCCTGCACTTTCCTGATGATGCGGAAGTCGAAAAAAGAAAGAGAAACATTCACTGAAAAAGCCGGTGTTGACCGGCTTTTATAATTATCATTGTATCTTTACAGCGTACGTTCCGTCAGGAAGCAGCACGCGTCCCTTTTCCATATCGCAGTAAACATCCTGCATGACCGCTCTTATGCGGTCTCTTATTTTGCCGCTGTTTACCGGACAGGCCACTTCTACTCTCCTGTCGAGATTGCGCTTCATAAGGTCTGCTGAAGAAATATACATCACCTCATCAAAGCCTGAACCGAATATATATACTCTCGAGTGCTCCAGGAATCTGCCGACTTTGTTGACTATGCAGATATTCTCCGTGCATCCTTCGACGCCCGGGAGCAGGCAGCAGATGCCCCTTACTATCATGCGCACCCGGCATCCGGCACACGAGGCCTCCATAAGGGCTTCTATCATTTCTTCATCGGTGAGAGAGTTGATCTTTATGAATATCCGTCCGGCCATCCCCTTCTTTGTCTCCCGGCGGATCAGCCTCAAAAGCTCATCACGCATGTTGACAGGTGCCACCACAAGAGGCATATAGCTGCGGTTCTTCTCAGCTACCCGGTCCTTGCATATGTCCTTAAACAACCTCGAAGCGGCTTTGCCTATCTCCTGATCATAAGTAATTAGTGACAGATCGGTATACTGCGCAGCAGTCTTTTCGTTGTAATTACCTGTGGAGATCTGTGTAATATACTCTTTCTTTACGCTGCCGTCCTTTGCAGTGCTTTCAAAGACTATCTGACACAGCTTGGAATGCACTTTGTACTTATCGGTCCCATAATAAACATCACATCCGGCCGCTGAAAGCTTATCCGCCCATGCCAGATTCTTCTCCTCATCGAATCTGGCGCGAAGCTCCAGCACCACCTTTACACGCTTTCCCGTCCTGGCAGCATAAATCAGGTAGTCTGCGATCTTAGGGTTAGCTGCAAGGCGGTATATCGTAATGCGGATCTCACTGACATCATGCGAGAACGCTGCCTCCCTGAGAAGTCCGAGGAAGAGATCCATGGAATCCTGTGGATAAGAAGAAAGAACGTCTTTCCTCTTTACCATATCAATTATATTGCCACTAATGCCCCTTGTCTGATCAAAAGGTATATGAGGCTCGTATGTAAGGCTTTGCCTCGTCCCCGGCGGGAGAAGTTCCTCGAGTTCATCAACATATGAGAAATCGATTCTGGTCGTAGTGAACATCTGCCGCTCGTCAAGATCAAGGGTCCTTGCGAAATACGCTCTCAAAGTTTTGCCCGGACGTCCGTCGGAGATGAGCTTGTCTGCCGGGCCGTACTTTCTGCGCCTCAGTGCATTCCGCATTTCTGCTGCCGTATTTGCCGAACCTGTTCCGCCCGATGCCTCAGCGTTTCTGGCTATATCTATCACATAGGTTTCAAGCGGTACAAAAGGTACAAACAGTGTGTCTGCGAACAATTTGATGATATCTTCGGTAAGAACATATCTGAAACCTTTTCCGGGCAGTGTCTTTATAAGCGGAAGCGACCGCGGAATATCTATGAATCCGAATTTGTCTTCGAGCTCAGCATCAAGAACAGATATGATATACGGCTTTTCCTCGTCGATCACCGGTAATACTTCATCAGAATCCAGTATTCTTACGGTCAGACGGTCTTTCACAACGTCCCTGAAGAAGTCAAAGCATCTTCCTCTGTCTTCATCATTCAGCTGCCACGGCTCCAACCTTATTACACCTGCCTCAGCAAGCTTGCTTTCGACAAGACCGTAAGCCATGTCTTTCTTCATCAGAAGACCCGGGACCAGATCGAGTATGCGCCTTAGCTGAGCGGCTGCAGTCATTCCCGACTTCTCATCGATAATATCATCGCCCTCGTCATCCTCACCGAGAAGGCTGCCTACCCTGACTTTAAAGAACTCTTCAAGGTTAGAAACAAAAATGGCAATAAAACGCAGGCGTTCAAAAAGAGGCACTGTTTCATCCAGTGCCTCTTCGAGCACACGCTCATTGTATCTCAGCCATGAGATCTCTCTATTTTGCGTGAAGCCTTCTTCGTAGAGCATTATTTTCTCTTTGCGTCAGAACGCTTAACGTCAGGACGCTCGAGGTTGATGCGGTTCTGGCTGTCGATTTCAGTTACCTTGACAGTTACAACATCACCGATGTTCATAACGTCTTCAACCTTAGCGACTCTGTGGTCAGCCATCTTGGAGATGTGCAGCAGGCCTTCCTTGCCCGGCAGGATCTCAAGGAATGCACCGAAGTTCATGATCCTTGTTACCTTACCCTCGTAAGTCTCGCCTACTTCAACGTCCTTAGTGATAAGCTCGATCTCTCTCTTAGCAGCTTCAGCGCTTTCCTGATCAACTGCATAGATAGCGATGAATCCGACATCCTCATCAGAGATATCGATTTTAGCGCCTGTCTCATCAACGATTCTGTTGACAGTCTTTCCTCCAGGTCCGATGACCAGTCTGATCTTATCAGGGTCAACTCTCATGCTGATGAATCTCGGAGCATACTTGCTGAGCTCTGCTCTTGGCTCAGGGATCTCTTCGAGCATGTTCTCGAGGATCTTTGCTCTTCCGATCTTAGCCTGCTCAAGAGCCTGCTCGAGGATCTCTCTGTTAAGGCCGTGAACCTTAATATCCATCTGGAGAGCTGTTACACCGTCAGGAGTACCTGTGACCTTGAAGTCCATGTCGCCCAGGAAGTCTTCCATTCCCTGGATATCGGAGAGGATTGCGAACTTGCTCGATCCATCCTCGTTGAATCCTTCAATAAGACCCATTGCGATTCCGCTTACCGGCTTCTTGATAGGAACACCGGCATCCATAAGTGCGAGTGTGGATCCGCATGTCGAAGCCATCGACGAAGAACCGTTCGAAGACATTACTTCGGAGACGACTCTGATAGCATATGGGAATTCCTCTTCACTTGGGAGTACAGGCAGAAGCGCTCTTTCTGCGAGAGCTCCGTGTCCGATCTCTCTTCTTCCAGGTGATCTGCTTGGCTTAGCCTCGCCTGTGCAGTAACCAGGGAAGTTGTACTGATGCATGTATCTCTTGCGAGTAACATCATCATCAATACCGTCGAGGTACTGAGCCTCTGAAAGCGGTGCGAGTGTTGCTACCGAAAGAACCTGAGTCTGGCCTCTCTTGAAGAGTCCGGATCCGTGTGTTCTAGGAAGATAACCTGTCTCGCTCCAGAGAGGTCTGATCTCGTCAGGTCTTCTGTCGTCAGGACGAACACCCTCTTCGAGGATGCGGCGTCTGACTTCTTCTTTCTTGATGTTGTAGAGTACCTCATCTACTTCAGCCATTCTGCCTTCGAATTCCTCGGCAAAGTGCTCCTTTGCATCAGCAGCAACAGCGTCCATGTTTGCGATTCTCTCCTGCTTGTCGAAGGTATAGATTGCTTCGACCATATTGGCAGTTGCGTACTCTCTTACAGCTGCGTCAACGTCTTCTGCAGCCTTGAATACTACATAATCCTGCTTTTCCTTACCGACTTCTGCTACGATCTCCTTGATGAATCTGCAGATGTTCTTGATCTCTTCGTGACCTGTAAGGATAGCTTCGAGCATCTGCTCTTCAGGAAGCTCGTTAGCTCCTGCTTCTACCATCATGATGGCTTCTTCAGTACCGCAAACCGTGAGGTTGAGGTCTGATACCTGTCTCTGCTCGAATGTAGGGTTGATGACGAAATCACCGTCAACTCTGCCGACTACTAATCCTGCAGTAGGGCCATCCCATGGAATGTCGGAGATAGCGATAGCTGTCGAAGTACCGATAAGCGATGCTACCTCAGGTGAGCAGTCGTGATCTACCGACAGTGCAGTAGCAGTAACGACTACGTCATTTCTGTATCCCTTCGGGAACAGCGGCCTGAGCGGTCTGTCGATCAGTCTTGATGTGAGTGTAGCCTTATCGCTCGGACGGCCCTCTCTCTTGATGTATCCACCAGGGATCTTGCCGACTGCATAAAGCTTCTCTTCAAAATTGCATGTAAGCGGGAAGAAATCTACGTCCTGCTTTGGCTCTTTGCTTGCGCAGACTGTGCAGCTTACAACCGTATCTCCGTATCTGACTGTAGCCTGTCCGTTTGCCTGCTCAGCGAGCTTGCCGATCTCGACTTCAAGAAGTCTTCCGCCAAGTGCTGTTCTGAATGTTCTGAAATCTTCAAATCTACCCATTTATTAACAACTCCTTCCTGTTAATTCTTCTTTTCTTATGGGCATTAACTAAATACATACAAAGCGGGAGGCCGTGCTCCCGCTTCATGTCAGGTATTATTTTCTCAGTCCGAGACGTGCGATAAGACTTCTGTATCTGTCGATGTCTGTCTCTCTGAGGTACTTGAGAAGGTTTCTTCTCTGTCCTACCATCTTCAGAAGACCTCTTCTGGAGTGGTGGTCTTTATGATGCTCTTTGAGGTGCTCGTTGAGGTCGTTGATTCTGAAAGTGAGAATAGCAACCTGAACTTCAGGGGAACCTGTGTCGCCTTCCTTGATAGCATACTCTTTAATAATTTCCTGTTTTTTCTCTTTTGTAAGCATAAAAATAGACTCCTTTTCTTAAGTTCGCCCGCTCTGCGTAGCCGTCGGAGAAGCGCACCACTGCGGCGCGGGTATATTGAATTAGTTTCGCTGCAGCAAACAGACGCTGCAACGCACGTATATTAACACGAACAGCTCGTGTTGTCTATCATTTTTTTCGATAATTCAGAGCATTTTCACAGTCGCGTGCGATCTGTGCGAAAAGCTCTTCCTTGTCCCTGAATTTTCTCTCTCCACGCGAGAAGTGATCGAAGTAAACGATGATATCTTTTCCGTATGCGTCTTTATCAAAATCGAAGATATTGGTCTCTATAACCTTTTGTTTACCATCGTCACTTACAGTCGGATTTACCCCTATATTTGATACACTGTTATAGATGTGATCATCTATCTGGATACGGCTGAAATAAACACCATTCGGCGGCAGCATCTGTCTTGCAGGAGCCGGAATATTGATTGTCGGAATGCCCATGCGGCTTCCGAGTCTCTTACCATGTGCTACCATGCCGCTGAATGAATAAGGTCTGCCGAGCAGTTTCGCAGTCATTTCCATGTTGCCGGTAGATATCATCTCACGGATGAGAGTCGAGCTTACAACCTCGCCGTCAACTATGACTGCGTCATGTATGCTCACGCCGATGCCTGCTGCTTCGCACTCTACACGAAGAATGTCAGGCTTTCCCATAGCCCTTGCACCATATGTGTAATTGAATCCGACAGAAACATAGCCGGCATTCAGCTTCTCCTTTACGATACCGTTGAAGAAATCATGAGCATGCATTGTCATGATCTTTTCGTCAAACGGCACGTTCACGAGTATATCGAAGCCCATCTCCTCAATGAGCGCGATTTTTTCTTCTTCAGTGCATATAAGTTTTACTGCGTCAGGATCACCGTCATCGCGTCTGAGAATGAAATTAAACGGATGATTCGAAAAAGTAAAGCAGAGTGACTTCAGATCACGATCCTTTGCCGCATCAAGTGCTGCGCGGAATATTTCACGGTGTCCGATATGTATACCGTCAAAGTTGCCGAGTGCAACTGAGGTTTTCTCATTAAGATTCAGTTTATCAAGACTTTTATATATTTCCATAATTAGCTATTTGATTACTTTTTTCGGAATCAGTGAGCCGTTTTCGACTTCTGCAACACCCAGAAAGTCTCTTTTCACGTATACGCGGTAGAGCTCTCCGAAGGACGATGGCTTCGTTATCCTGAATCCGTTGCTCCACGACGAATTGCCGTTCATGAAGGCGGTAATTCTATTATCGTTAAGTATGACCTTTCCAAGCTTTTCCAGCGTTATATCAGCCGGAATTATGATTTTATCCAGTGTTTCTTCCCCTTTTTCGTAAGCTTCAGCTATCTCTTCGATAGTATGAGCATCTGCTATCCTGAAAAAGCCCGAAGCTGTACGCGTAAGCGCAGTCATTACAGCTCCGCACCCGAGTACCTTGCCGATATCATCGCAAATAGTGCGGATATATGTCCCCTTTGAGCAGCTTACATCGAACTCGATCTCACCTGCCTCAAGATCCAGCCTTGTGACGGCATTTTTGCAGATCACTATCTCACGGGCCTTGATCTCAAAATCTTTTCCCTCACGCGCGAGGTCGTATGCCCTTTTGCCGTCTATCTTTAGCGCCGAATACTTCGGAGGCACCTGCATCACATGGCCGGTATAGGCCTTAAACGCCTCTGTCACGGCTTTTTCAGTGACATTCGAGTAATCGCCTGTTTCAATGATTTCTCCCGTTATATCGAGAGTATCGGTCGTGATACCGAGCTTCATCGCAGCGTGATATGACTTTGCATCTTTGTCATAATACTCGATTATGCGGGTGGCTTTTCCCATACAGACAGGCAAAACGCCCGTAGCCATCGGGTCGAGCGTTCCTGTGTGTCCTATTTTCCTGATATGAAGCACATGCCTGAGCTTTGAGCATACATCCTGGGATGTCCAGCCGGCCGGCTTGTTTACATTTATGATTCCGTCTGTCATGTGGTCAGCGTGCGTTTACTGTATCGATAAGCACCGGAATGAGCTGCTTTTCAGCCTCCTCAAGCGGCATAAAGAATGTGCATCCGGCTGCCAGCATGTGACCGCCTCCGCCGAATTTCTGAGCGGCAGAAGCCATGTTGGCGTAAGTTCTGCCTCTGAGGCTTGCCCTCACGTTAGTCTCGGTCTCCTTAAACAGGCATGCTCCCTCGACTCCGTCTATACTCATCATTTTCTGGATTATGCCGTCTGCCTCGTCAAGAGTGCATCCGCTTTCCTTGAGCAGCTTCTGAGTCACCTTGCCGACTGCAAGCTTTCCATCAGCATAGAAGTTGAGATCCGCGATGACTTCACTCTCCATTCTGAGAGCTTCCTTCGATCTGCGGTCATAGATGAGAGCGGATATTACCTTTGAGTTGAAGCCTTCTATCTTGTAAAGGTGTCCTGCTATCTCATGCGAGCGGCTCGTGGTGTTGCTGTGCTGGAAGTTTCCCGTATCCGTCGTTATCGCTGTGAATATGCTGTTTGCGATATCGAGGGTGATCTCAACACCCAGCGCACGGATGATATTGTAAATGATCTCTCCCACAGCTGCTGATTTTGGCTCTATGCGTGCAAAATCGTATCTTATCTCCTTCGCCTTTGTGGCATGGTGATCGATACAGCCTTTCAGGCGTCCGCGCTCCCAGGCCTTCTCTCTGCCTGTAATGCGGTTCATGCCGTTACAGTCGATCATGAGCGAAAGCTGTACATCATCGAGAACGCTGTCATCATCAGTAGTGCATCCGCATTCAAGAAAGTCGAGGTTCTTAGGCACTGGCTCGTTGATCATTACGTATGCCTTTTTGCCAAGACTTCTCAGGGCAAGACAAAGCGCCGTGCATGATCCGAGCGCGTCCCCGTCCATATTGGTGTGCGGGAACAGCAGTATGCCGTCCAGGTCTTTCATTATTGTTGCGATGCTTTTGATGGTGTCGTTCATTCCTGATTGTTGTAAGTAAGTGTGTCTATTATCGAATCGATGTGTCTGCCGTAATCCTGCGAAGCGTCAAGCTTAAATATCAGTTCAGGCGTGTGCCTCAGCAATACGTCTCTTGATACCTGTCCCCTTATGGCTCCTTTTGCGCGCTCAAAGCCCGCGAGAACCTGGGAGTATACCATCTCTTTGTCTTCGTCTGAGAGACAGACAGGCGAGATGTAAATCGTTGCATAGCTGAGGTCACGTGTAACCTCGACGCCTGTAATGCTGATTATTCTTGATGTAAGAGCAGGATCCTTGGCTCCGTTGATAAGAAAGCCGCTTATGCTCTTCTTGATTTCTTCGCTGAGCCTTCCCTGTCTGTGTTTAGCCATATTGTTGTTCCTGTCTAATATAATTAACGTTCAATTTCTACCATCTGGAAGCACTCGATAACGTCATCAGGCTTGATGTCGTTGTACTTCTCGATGCCAAGTCCGCACTCGTATCCGGCATTGACTTCTCTGACGTCGTCCTTGAATCTTCTAAGCGAGCTGATAACGCCCTCGTGTATTACGATGCCGTCTCTTACCAGTCTGATCTGGGCATTTCTCTTTACGATGCCCTCGTTGACATAGCATCCGCCGATGATTCCGACTCCAGGTACCTTGAATGTATCTCTGACGACAGCCTTTCCGAGCACTTCTTCCTTGTACTCAGGATCGAGCATGCCCTTCATAGCATCCTGGATCTCGTCAATGATGTCGTAGATGACTCTGTACAGTCTGATTTCGACATCAGCAGCCTGTGCCTGGTTGGTAACGGCAGTTGTAGGTCTGACGTTGAATCCGATGATGATGGCATTCGATGTCTCGGCGAGCATTACGTCGGACTCGTTGATTGTACCTACGCCGCTGTGGATGACGTTGATCTTGACCTCCGGAGTCTCGAGCTTCTCGAGAGAAGTGATGATGGCTCCGACAGATCCCTGTACGTCTGCCTTGACGATGAGGTTGAGCTCCTTCGCCTCGCCCTGCTGGATCTGGCTGAAGAGCTTGTCGAGTGTCATGCTGGCGTTCTTTGCCAGTACGTCTTCTCTCATCTTTTCCTTACGGTTTGCAGCTATCTCACGTGCAGTCTTGTCGTCTCTTACAGCATTGAACGCGTCACCTGCGTCAGGTACGTCTGAAAGTCCGAGGATCTCAACAGCAGTTGCAGGACCGGCCTTGCGGATAGTCTTGCCCTTGTCGTCTGTCATGACACGGATCTTTCCGGATGTTGTACCGGCTACGACGCTTTGGCCTGTCTTAAGTGTTCCGTTAGAAACGAGCAGTGTGGCAACAGGGCCTTTAGCCTTGTCGAGTCTTGCCTCGATAACGGTTCCGAGAGCCAGTCTGTCAGGGTTTGCTCTGAGTTCGAGCATGTCTGCCTGCAGAAGAATCATCTCGAGCAGGTCAGTGATACCCTCGCCCTTCTTTGCGGAAACCGGAACGGAGATAACGTCGCCGCCCCAGTCCTCTACGAGCACGCCGTGCTCCATGAGTTCCTGCTTTACTCTGTCAGGGTTTGCGCCCGGCTTATCCATCTTGTTGATGGCAACTATGATAGGCACGTTTGCAGCCTTTGCATGGCTGATTGATTCAATTGTCTGAGGCATTACACCGTCATCGGCAGCTACAACCAGTACGGCGATATCTGTAACCTGCGCACCTCTCGCACGCATGGTTGTGAATGCTTCGTGACCCGGTGTATCGAGGAACACGATCCTTCTTCCGTTGATCATTACCTCGGAAGCACCGATGTGCTGAGTGATTCCGCCGGACTCGCCTGCTGTAACGTTGGTGTTTCTGATAGCATCGAGCAGAGATGTCTTACCATGGTCTACGTGTCCCATTACTGTAATAATCGGTGGGCGAGGCTTGAGTTCGCTCTCTGCGTCCTCGTGCATGTCGATGCCCGGCTCTTCGATTTCAGGCTCTTCTTCTGTAACTGCGATCTGAAGACCGAGATCCTCTGCGAGCATTTCTACAGCGTCCTTATCAAGAGTCTGGTTGATAGTAGCCATGACTCCCATCTGCATCATTGCCATAATGATTTTGCTGACGCTGATCTCAGCCTGCTCTGAAAGACCTGCGACAGTGATTGGAGCGGTTACGGCGATTGTGCCCTCAGGCAGGAGTTCCTCTACCGTTGGCTCCTCAACTACCTTTGTCTTGTATTTTCTCTTATGACGTTCCTGCTTCTCGAGAGCAGCTTCATCATAGATAGCGTTATTATTGGTTCTGCGGCCTCCCGGACCGTCTTCGCGTCTGTCGAATCTCGACTGCTTGTCTCTGTCACGATTGTCGAAGAACTTCTTGCTCTTGCCTTTTGCAGCCTTTCCGTTTCCGCCTGCTGCAGGAGCAGGTGCAGGTCTTTCGCCCTGTGGCTTTCTCGAGCGATCCTGACGTTCAGGACGTTCCTTGCGATCCTGACGTTCAGGGCGATCCTTGCGGTCCTGACGGTCTCTGCCGCCTTCGTTCTTGTTCCTTGACTGCTTCTTCTTGTCGCCTTCAGCAGCTTTACTCTGTGCCCTCTTCTCGCGCAGCTGTCTCTTCTGCTCTTCTGCCTTCTTCTTTTCGGTTTCAGCATCGGAGATCTTCTTGAAGCGCATCGGCTTACCCGGGGCATTCACATACTCTTCCTCTTCTTTTGGAGGCTCCGGTTTAGCCTTTTCTTCCTTCTGAGGCTTTTCTTTCTCAGGCTCTGCTGCCGCAGGAGTCTGAGCCGGCTTCTCAACAGGTTTTGCTTCTGCAGGCTCTTCTGCTGACTTCTTCTCTTCTTCTGCAGGCTTTTCAGCAGCTTTTTCTTCCGCTGGCTCTTCCTTCTTTGCCTCAACAGGCTTTTCAGATTCAGGAACGGCTGCTTCAGTTGCAGGCTGCTCAGGTGCTGCAGGCTCTTTTTCGACAGCAGTAACCTCAGCTGCCACTTCCTTTGTCTCTTCGACTACAGGCTCTTCAGCAACTTCGATTTTCTCCTCTGCAGGAATTTCCTCTGCCGGTTCTTCCTTCTTAGGCGCTACAGGCTTCTTTGGAATGACTGGCTTGCCAACAGGAGGCTTAGCTTTAGCTCCTTCCTTATGAACAACAGGAATCGCTTTGATTTTTGGCTTATTTCCGCCGGCTTTAGCACCGGAGGAAGTTCCTCTCATCATGTTGATCGATCTTGTCAGTCTCTCTGCAGCCTGATCCTCTACGTTGGACCTTGCAGAGCTGATGGCAATACCCAGTTTATCTGCGTATCCTTTTAATTCCTGTATACTTATGTCAAGTTCTTTTATAAGTTCGCTAACTTTCTTTGACATCCATACCTCCTTGGTAGCTGTTGAGCGCTTGCTCAATCAGACTACTGATCTCATTCTCATCTAGATTTCTCTTGCATACGCGGTTGAACGCCTTCCGCTTTACCGCAGTCTTTGCGCATTCCGCGCTTTTGCACAGATAGAAGCCTCTTCCTTCAGCCCTGCCGTCTATGTCCACAACAGGGTCATGTCCGTTCAGAACAAATCGTATGAGTTCGTCCTGAGGCTTCGACTCTCTGCATGCAATGCATCTTCGCATCGGCTTAGTTGTTTTGTGTCTCCTCAATTTCAGTGACCTCTCCGGCTTCTTCTACATCGGAATCTTCATATTCGTCAAATGCGAAGCCCATCTCCTTGAGCTGATCGTTGCTCTTGATGTCTATCTTCCATCCGCTGACTCTTGCTGCGAGTCTTACGTTCTGACCTTCACGGCCGATGGCGAGCGACAGCTGCTGCTCAGGAACTACGGCTGTAGCAGCCTTTTCTTCTTCATTTATGTAAACGCCTTCAACGATGGCAGGTCTCAGCACGTTGCTGATGAGAACTGCAGGATCCTCGTCCCAGACGATAATATCGATTTTCTCTCCGAAGAGCTCGTCAGCGATGTTCTGAACTCTTGCACCTCTGTTTCCTACACATGCTCCTACAGGATCAACGTTAGGATCGTGCGAGTAAACGGCGATCTTTGTGCGGGAACCTGCCTCACGTGCGGTGCCCTTGATTTCTACAGTGCCGTCAGCGATTTCAGGGATCTCAAGCTCAAACAGACCTCTTACGAGTCCCGGATGCGATCTGGAGAGCAGTACCTGAGGGCCCTTGTTCTCTTTCTTTACATCCATTACATAGACCTTGATGCGGTCGCCCGGCTTGAAGTTCTCGGTCCTTACCTGCTCTGATGCAGGTACGCGGCCCTCTGTACGTCCGAGAGAGATGAGCATTGTGCCGTTAGAGATTCTCTCCACCTTTCCGGTTACGATCGTTCCCTTCTTCTCGATGAATTCATTATAGGAATTAGTGCGCTCTGCTTCTCTGTTCTTCTGTACGAATACCTGCTTTGCGCCCTGTGCGGCGATCCTGTTGAAATCTCTCGGGTCGATCTCGTATTCGACTACGTCGCCTACCTCGTAACCCTCATATATCTCCTTTGCATCCTCGAGCGATATCTGAGTAAGATCGTCCTCGACCTCCTCAACAACTTCCATGCCCATGTATACGGTGACATTGCCTTCTGCCATATCAACGTCGACTCTTACATTGGATGCTCCGTAATTCTTCCTGTATGCATTCTCGATAGAGTCCTTAATAGCTCCGATGATCTCTTCTTCCGAAAGATTCTTCTCTTTTTTGAGATCTGCAAATGCATCTAGAAATTCCTTGCTCATTGTTTCCTCCTGATTTCCTGTTATATTAGAAAACTACTGCTAAATTGATTTTTGCTATTTTATCGGCAGGGATCGCAAGTTCTCCTGCTCCCGTTTCAATCGTCACTATACCGTCCTTCTTACCGGCAAGAACGCCTTCAAATGACTTGCTGCCGTTTATCTGCTCATACGTCCTTACTTCTACTTCTCTTCCGGCAAAGCGCACATAGTCGGAATCCTTAAGAAGCTCCCTGTCAAGCCCTGCAGAGCTTACTTCGAGGTTATAGCTTCGCTCAATGATGTCGTTTTTGTCGAGAGTTTCGCTTAGCCACACGTTCACCTTTTCGCAGTCGTCTATGCTTACGTACTCAGACTCATCAGCGGGTTTATCGAGACACACTCTCAGCACCCATGCCGGGCCTTCCTTTTTATATTCGACTTTGTAGATATCGAGTCCGTTCTCTTCCAGGAACGGCATCAGCATATCCGTTACTTTTGCGCTTATATCTTCTTTCGCCATGATTTTTCCGTAAAAAAATTCCCTACATAAGTGAAAGAGTGGGAGTCCCCACTCTTTCGAAACGTTAGCTTACTTTGCATTTATACCACCAAAGTTCTGTAATTGCAAGGGTTTTTTGGAGGGTGCAACAATCGCTAGTTCTTTTTATCCTTCTTGCCAGAATTGCTATTGCCTGAACCCTTCTTTGAATCCTTGCTGTTATTGTCCTTTTTGTCCGTTGCCTTTTCTTTCTTCTGCGGTGGTGGATCAGGTGGCTGTGTACCTGTGGTGTAGTATTCACCGTTCTTGACCAGCACATTATCCGGCATGGATTTGTACTCTCCGCCCTTTGCTCTCTTAACCTGGCTCATGATAGTGCTCCAGAGCTGGGCTGCTGATGCGGATGTCGCATTCAGCTCTACGTTATTGTCAGTGCCTATCCAAAGTGCCGCTGCGTACTTCGGAGTAAATCCGTCAAACCAGATATCCCAGGTATCATCAGTTGTACCGGTTTTGCCTCCGACTCTTTCTCCGGATATTGCAGCATTGCCGGCAATACCGTCGGATACTACAGTCTGCAGCACATCTGTCATTATGTATGCAACACCCTTGTTCAGTACTCTTGTCTCCTTCGACTTTCCCTCAAGGAGTACTTTACCGTCACTATCCGTTACCTTTGTGTAGCAGATTCCGGAGTTGTGTACTCCGCCGTTAGGGAATACCGCATATGCGAGCGCCATGTCGAGCGGCGTTACGCCTTCCGTCATAGCTCCCAGTCCGAGAGCTGCAAGGTTGACATCGTTGTATGGCTCATCCGTATCGTCTATTGCAGTTGTTACACCGAACTTCTTAACCATCTTCATGGAATAATCGGTTCCTACCTGTGACAGTATCTTTACAGCACAGGTATTGATAGACAGCTGGATGGCCTGTCTGAAGGTCTTGTATCCCGTGAAAGTTCTGCCGAAGTTCTGAGGCCAGTCCTTACCATTGACCTTCATTCTTTCATCCGTTACGCCGGAACTTGCAGTTATGTAGTTGCCCCAGTATCTGGTGCCCTGTGTATCATAACCCGTATCCTTGAACGGGAAGAACTTTCCTTCCTTCTGATACTCAAAACTCTTCTGAAGAGCCGGAGCATAAACTGCGATCGGCTTTATCGATGATCCGGGCTGACGTGGGCTTACAGCTCTGTTGAAGAGCATATCGCCCTTTACTCTTCTGGTACCTGCCATCGCTTTGATCTCACCTGTGCCGACCTTTACGATGACCATGGCGCCTTCTACCTTGCCTTTATCGCTCACAGCGCTAGGGAAGTTCGATTTCTTCTTGAACTCCTTAGTCACGACTTTCTGAGCCTGAGAATCGAGTGTCGAGTAGATGTTTAATCCCTTGGTGTAAATCATCTTATCAGCCTGATCTGCGCTGAGTGAGTACTGCTCCATCAGATCGTGCTTTACAGTTTCAAGCAGATAATCCTTGAAAGACGAGCTTGCACTCAGGCTTTCTCCGCCAGGATTGATGAACTTCTCAAGAGGTTTCTTAGCTTTATCTGCTTTCTCCTGAGTTATGTAACCCTGCTCAGCCATGAGATCGAGGACCAGATAACGCCTGTTGCGCGATACGTCGTTAGCGTAGAGGCCTTTCTCAATTTTCGTTGTCGTCTCGGCTCCGTCATCCTCTGTCATAATCAGGGCATATATTCCCGGTGCCTGTGGAAGCGCGGCAAGTGCAGCGCACTCTCTGAGCTTGAGGTCTTCAATATCTTTACTGAAGTACTTTTTAGCTGCGGTGTCCACACCATAGCATCCGTAACCAAGGTATATCGTGTTGAGGTATGCGGTGAGGATCTCCTCCTTGCTGAGCTCCTCTTCTATCTCATGAGCATAATACATCTCGATGATCTTACGCTTTATGGATCTGACGCTCTTCTCTTCCGGCAGGAATACATTACGGGCAAGCTGCTGCGTGATGGTACTCGTACCGCTGATTTCTCCGCCTCCGCTGACCGAATTCCATATGGCTCCGAAGATTCTTCTGAAGTTGAATCCTTTGTGAGTCCAGAAGGTCTTGTCTTCGATTGCTATGAACGCGTTCTTCAGGTTTTCAGGAAGCTCGTCGTACTTGACTATATCGCGGTTCTCTGACAGGTAGATATCGTTTGTCAGATTGCCCTTGTCGTCGTATATATGTGTACTGACTTCAAGCGTGTTGTAGATCTGCTCAGGATGAATAGGATCTGCATGTGCGATCGTGATCGCAGCATATGCACCACCGGCTATTCCTCCGACGATTCCGAACGCTATCATTATTTCTATGAAAGCGAGCAGATATCCGAAGAATCCTTTTTTCTTCTTTATTAACGGTTTCTTCTTTTTTGCCTGCTTCTTCTCAGCCTTCTTGCTTTCTGCAGCAGCTTTGGCCTCTGCTGCTTTTTTAGCTTCTTCAGCCTTCCTTGCTTCTTCAGCTTTCTTTTTAGCCGGAGCGCTGTTGTTTGCAACAGCCTTTTTCTCCTTGAGTGACTTCCCTGCAGGTTTAGCCTTGGCAGAGGTTCCCTGCTTTACAGTTTTGGCAGGTTTTACTACCTTTTTCGCTTTAGCAGCTTCCATCTCGGCAAAGACAGCTGCTTCGAGCTTCGCTTGGTGTTCCGCCTTGAGTCTTTCTTCTTCGGCTCTCTTTGCAGCTTCTGCTGCCAGTCTGGCCTCTTCTGCCTTTCTGACTTCCTCTTCTCTGGCAAGCAGTCTCTGTCTCTCAGCTTCGGCTGCTTTGGCTGCCCTGCGGGCATCCTGCTGCTCTGCTATCTTTTTCTTGATTAAAGTTTTTACGGAGTCCACTTTCTTCGAAAACTCCGACTTAGCTTTAGGAGCAGCGGCTTTTACCGGCATTGGCTGCTGAGATCTGCTGTAATCCGCAGGCAGGCCGTATTGCTTCTTCGGAGGTGCAGGTGCAGGCTCCTCTGCAGGAACTGCTTCTTCTGCAGGAGCTGCTTCTATAGGAGCTGATTCCGGAACCTCTTCTTTTGCAGGCGGCTTGTTTTCAAAGTCGAAAGAAAGGCCGTCAGGTTCTTCAAACGGTTTGTTGTCAAAATCAAACGAAAGACTGGCCGGCTCCTGCTTTTTCCCCATATTGGAAGAAACATTGCGTCGGTCTTGCGTTATCTCCCTGCCCTTTCCGTTATTATCTTTATTGTCGAACTGATCTGATGTCATTTTTTTCTCCGACAGTTTTATTATTGGTATTCCCGGGGGACATTCCCCGGGTCATTTAAATACAAATGGTGCGGTTCTTCTATTTCCGCACCATTTTAACACAAAATATTGTCTTTATAGCAATTTATGACGCTATATTTAGATTAAGATGTATTAAGGTAACAATCTCTCACGTCCTCTGTTTCTCAAGCATCCGCATGGAATTCAGTATACATATCACCGCAACACCTACATCTGCGAATACAGCAATCCACATGTTTGCAATTCCAAGCGCGCCGAGTACCAGACAGCTGAATTTTACAAAGAGTGCAAATGCTATGTTCTGCTTTGATATGCCAAGAGTCTTGCGTGCTATTCCCATTACAGAAGGTATTCTTCCGAGATCGTCATCCATAATTACGACATCAGCTGCCTCGATAGCAGCGTCGGATCCGAGAGATCCCATTGCTACACCGACATCAGCAACGGACAGTACCGGAGCATCGTTGATACCATCGCCTATAAATGCAAGTTTGCCGCGCTTTTTATCTGCCTTTTCACCTATGCCGGCCTTCTGTCTGAGGCCTTCGATCAGCTCTTCAACTACACCGACCTTATCCTGAGGCAGCAGCTCTGCCATGTAGTCGGTGATGCCGAGCTCTGCGGCAACGGCTGAAGCAACCTTTTCGGAGTCTCCTGTCAGCATCATCACAGACTTTACTCCCGCATCCAGCATTCCCTTAATAGCATCCTTTGCGCCTTTCTTCGGCATGTCTGCTACGATTATGGTACCGATATACTTTCCGTTTTTAGCAACATAGCAGTTTGTTCCGCTCACCTCAGCCATCATCTTCGGAAGCTCAATACCCTCTTCATCAAAAAAGCTTCTGTTGCCGATGGTGATTTTATCGCGTCCTACCCTGGCGCTTATGCCTTTCCCGGCCACATTTTTTACGTCCCTGATCTTCGACTGGGCTATCGGTTTATCGCAGGCTTCGACTATGGCAGCAGCAATCGGATGTGTAGATCCGGCCTCTGCTGCTGCAGCATACCTTATGATCTCATCGGTGTCATGGCCTTCAGCAGCCTCAACCATAGCGACCTTGAATTTACCCTCTGTAAGCGTACCGGTCTTGTCGGATACAACAGTGTCGAGGTCTGCGAGCAGTTCAAGATAGTTGGATCCTTTCACGAGTACGCCAATCGACGATGCCGCGCCTATGCCTCCGAAGAACGCAAGCGGTACGGATATTACCAGTGCACACGGGCATGAGATGACCAGGAAGGTGCATGCTCTCAGCACCCACTTGCCGAATTCGGCAATGAACGGCCCCCGGATTATCGGAGGTATAAATGCCAGAATAACTGCTGCGATAACGACCGCCGGAGTGTAGTAGTGCGCAAACCTTGTGATGAAGTTCTCTGTTACAGACTTGCGCGATGAAGCCTCTTCTACAAGTTCCAGTATCTGAGACACCGTGCAGTCGTCGAATTCCTTCAGCGCCTGTACCCTGAGCAGCGTCTCTCCGTTGATGCATCCCGATATCACCTGCTCACCTTTGCTTACAAGCCTCGGCAGCGATTCACCCGTAAGGGCCGATGTATTGACAAAGCCGCTTCCTTCGATAACTATACAATCCGTAGGCACTTTCTCTCCCGGCTTTATCACCAGGATGTCTCCCACCTCTATATCGTCAGGATCTATCACTTCGATGCTTCCGTCTTCAGATTCGCGGTTCGCGAAATCAGCTGCCATGCTCATAAGATCAGCGATGGATCCTCTGGACTTGCCTACAGCATAGCTCTGGAAAAACTCTCCTACCTGATAGAACAGCATTACCGCTACAGCCTCACCGAACTCTCCGCATCCGAATGCGCCGATCGTAGCCACTGTCATAAGAAAGCTTTCATCAAAGAGCTGGCGGTTCTTTATACCGATGAAGCACTTGCGCAGAACATCTTTGCCTACTATGAAATATGGCACCAGGTAAAGAAGATCCACTATTATGCCCGCTATGAGCACAGGTCGCGGCGGTGCGCTCTCAGGACCGTCACTTACGCTGAAAGCCGGCAGGACCAGATGTTCAGCTATCATGAGTATCGCAAACAGTGCCAGCGATATTATTATTCGTTTTAATTCTTTTTTCTGTTTTGCAGTAAATCTATCCATTACAGAACTACCTGACAGTCAGGCTCAACCTTTGCAATGCACTTAACAGCTTCCTCAACAACCTTATCGAATACAGCATCGTCTGCCTCGATCATCATCTTCTGAGTCATGAAGCTTACCGAAGCGTCGGTGACTCCGTCGATCTTCTTGATTGCTTCTTCCATCTTAGCAGCACAGTTTGCGCAGTCGAGGTCGATGAGTTTGAATTTCTTTTTCATTTGTCTGTTCTCCTTCTTTTACTCTTCAATATGTTCTTTGCCCATTTCGATGATGGTCTTTACGTGATCGTCGTCGAGGGAATAGTAAATCGCCTTTCCCTCGCGGCGGCTCTTTATGAGCTTTCCGTTCTTAAGAGCCTTGAGCTGATGCGATACGGCTGACTGGTTCATCTCGATGTCCTCGCAGATCTCGCTGACGTTCTTTTCACCGTCGAACAGATCGTAGAGTATCTTGATGCGTGTCGAATCCGCGAACATTTTGAAAAGTTCCGCGAGCTCGAGCAGTTCCTCCTCGCCCAGGTCTTTAATCATGTAGTCGTTTTCTGTCATCTGTTTCCCTTTCAAAAAAACATATGCCGATACATTCATATGAATATATTAGCATATGTTCATTATAAGTCAAGTATGTATTTGGTTTTTTCAATCTTTGAAGCCCGTCCACACCGGTATGCCAGTGTATACCTGCGGCTCCTCCTCGCCTCTGAGCACCCTTAATGCTCCTGCGGCCATGGCTTCATGTTCTACTTCGCCCGGATAGAAATACACCGGTGCGATCCAGCCGCAGCGCCGTGTTATGTAGTCGCAGAGGTCTTTGAACCTCAGAAGGCCGCCGCCGCATATTATTGCATCTGCTTCGCCCGAGAGCACTACTGCCATTTCACCGATCGCTTTACAGATGTTGTACAGCATTGCGTTCCAGACCCGTACGGCCTTAGGATCGCCGGATTCGACCATCCCGTGTACCTTGTCCGAGTTGGATGTGCCGAAGTGGCTCACGAATCCGCCGGCTCTCGTGCATGCGTCACGTATAGGGATATCAGCGCACGCGCCTCCTTCTCTGAAGTACTCGACAGCAAGCTGTGCAGGCAGTGCTCCTGTGCGCGTCGGCGTGAAAGGCCCTTCTCCCCACGCGTTATTAGTGCCGTCTATCATGCGGCCGTTGTGATGTGCGGATATGGACATGCCTCCATCTATATGGCACACGATGAGATTTGATTCCTTATAATTCATGCCGTGCTCTTTGCAGTGTTTCCTTGCCGTTCCCACCAGATTGAGCACATGCAGGCTGGCGCCCCGGTAAAGCCCTGCCATTCCGGTTATGCGTGCCTCATCGATGAATTCGTCCACTTTAGGGCCGTCCACCATCAGCGCTATCCCGCCATACTCAGCGGCAAGTTCTGCTGCAAGAGGCACTCCCAGGTTTGCCGGATGGTCTACACCTGTCACCATGTTTTTTGTGTCTTCCAGAAGCTTATCGTTTACCCGGTATACTCCGCTGTTGATCGGAGCCGTGCTTCCGCCGCGGCCCACTATAGCGTCTACGCCGTGAAGGTCTATGTCGTTCTCATCGAGGAAGTCAAGTATCATCTGCTTCCTGAAGTCCAGCTGATCGTACGCGCTCGCAAATGCAGCAAGCTCAGACGAATCGTGGAAGACATTCTCTTCGCAGAGTTTCTCCTCATCCTCAAAGTATGCAAGTTTTGTGGATGTCGATCCGGGATTGATGACGAATATTCTGTAGCTCATGTCGTTTCTGTTTTTATACAAGTAAATACAGCATTCAATATTGAAATAAGAACACTTGTTCGGTATCATAATACTGCCGGGATACCATGAAGTGTTATGAGGCAAGCAGTTGATGTGCTGGCCGTTTTCGATGTAGGAGCCTTGTCTCCCCGCCCCATCAAATTCAAGGTGGTGGAGTTCGGCATCAAGAAAACGGTCAGGATTACGGACATTAAGAATATCGAGTGGCTCGGCGCAGGCGGTGTATCACGCATCGTCTATGATTGTTGTACAGTCAATGAAGGCCGACGCGTCAACTACCAGCTTCTGTACTTCTACCGTGAATGCCGCTGGGAGATCGAGCGCAGCGCCTGATCCCTACAGATCGAAAATACTTATCTGCGCTGATTCCGGCAGTCCCGCAAAAAGTCCGTGCTTCTTAAGGTCGTCTATGTTGGTACCTGTAAGCCTCGTTCTCGACTTTACATCGTCAAGTGTATTGAAAGGCTTTTCCGCATATGCAGCTGCGAGTGACTCTGCAGCTGTGTCACCTATTCCGCTCACAGCGTTGAACGGCAGCATTATCCTGCCGTCCACTACAGAGAATCTGCACGGCTCTGCAACACCGAGTTCAGGCTCGGCGAAGCTGAATCCCCTTGAGAAGGCCTCGTACATTACCTCGTATACCGTCAGCTGTTCCTTCTGCTTTGCGGTAGCGGTGTTGCCAAGCTTCTCTATCTCTTCCATTCTCTTCTCTACACCCGGTATGCCAAGGCCGATTATATCAGCGTCAAAGTTATCCACCTTAGAAGAGAACCATGCGGCGTAAAAGGCTTCAGGGTAGTTTACCTTGAACCACGCCATTCTTATTGACATCATTACATACGCCGCGGCGTGCGCGCGCGGGAACATGTACTGAAGTGTCTCGCACGACCATATGTACCAGTCCGGTACGCCGTGATCCTTCATCATCTGCAGCTGCTCTTCGCTCAGCACGCGGTTCTTACGTACGATCTCCATGATCTTGAACGCATCCCCGTTAGGAAGTCCCTTTTTGATGAGGAAGTTCATGATATCGTCACGGCACGATATTACCTCGTCGATGGTCGCTGTGCCGTTTCTGAGAAGATCCTGCGCGTTTCCTGTCCATACCGCTGTTCCGTGAGAGAATCCGGACATCTTTATCAGAGCGGATACCGTTGTCGGATGTATGTCATCGAGCATGGCACGCGTGAAATTTGTACCGAATTCAGGTATCGCGTATGTGCCGTGCGTAAATCTGTAATTCTCGTTCTTTATCTTCAGTGCATCGAGCGATGTGAAAATACTGAGCGTCTCCTTGTCATCCAGAGGGATGTTCATCGGGTCCACACCTGTCATTACCTGAAGATGTCTTATTAACTGCGGCACATCGTGGCCGAGTATATCGAGCTTCAGGAGGTTCTCATCGATCTTGTGGTAATCGAAGTGAGTCGTTATGACGTCTGTATCGCGCTTGTTGGCAGGCTTCTGTATCGGGCAGAACTCATAAATCTCGTGATCGTCAGGCACAACAATGATGCCGCCCGGATGCTGACCGGTTGTTCTCTTTACGCCGGTGCAGCCCTTCACCAGATAATCGATATCATACTTGTTTGCACTTATGTGGTTGTCCTCTACGTAGTGCTTTACATATCCGAATGCGGTCTTATCTGCGATAGTCGCTACTGTGCCCGCCTTGTATACGTTTTTCTCCCCGAAGATCTCTCCTACGTATCTGTGAGCCACAGGCTGATACTCGCCTGCGAAGTTAAGGTCTATATCAGGCTCCTTGTCTCCCTTGAATCCAAGGAAGGTAGCGAACGGTATGTTGAGCCCCTCCTTCTTCATCCTGGCCCCACATTCCGGACAGGCCTTCTCAGGCATATCGTAGCCGACATCGTATTTACCCGGCTCGTCAGACCACTCAAAGTGCTTGCATTCAGGGCAGATGTAATGCGGCGCAAGCGGATTTACCTCCGTAATGCCCGCCATTGTAGCTGCAAACGAAGATCCTACCGATCCTCTCGAGCCTACCAGATATCCATCCCGGTTGGACTTCTGTACAAGCATCTGAGCAGCGATGTACATAACTGCGTATCCGTTTCCGATGATGGAACTCAGCTCAGTTTCGAGCCTCTCCTCTATCTCCGCCGGCAGCGGATCTCCGTATATCGACTTCGCCTTGCTGTAGCAGCTTTCCCTGAGTTTTTCTTCAGCGCCTTCGATCTTAGGCGGAAACTTACCCTTCGGAACAGGGAGCACCTCTTCAACCATATCGGCGATCTTATTGGTGTTTGTTATTACGATCTCCTCTGCCCTGTCTCCAAGGTATGTGAACTCCTGCATCATCTCATCCGTCGTCCTCAGATAAAGAGAATCTGAAGGAGTATCACGGAAACCGATACCGGCCATGATGATGTTGCGGTATATTGAAGCCTCCTTGGTCGGATAATGCGAGTCGGTAGTCGCTACAGTCAGCTTACCGAGCCTGTCTCCCGCAGCGATTATCCTGAGATTATTGTTTATAAGATCCTGCTCGCTGCCTGCAATGCCGTCTTCTATCATGAAGCGGTTGTTGCCAAGAGGCTGGATCTCCAGATAGTCGTAGAAAGAAGCGATCTTGTCGAGTTCTTCGTCGCTCGCACCTCTTATCACAGCCTGATAGAGCTCACCCGCTTCGCAGGCGCTGCCGATGATCAGCCCCTCTCTGTGAGCCTGCAGCACCGAGCGCGGTATCCTCGGGCGCTTGTAGAAATAATCGATGTGCGAAGTGCTGACGAGCTTATAAATATTTTTGAGGCCCGCCTGGTTCTTCGCCAGGATTATTATGTGATATGTGCGGTTCTTCTTTATGTCGATGGTGCCATCAGCATCATACGCATCCTCGTCCGGATACAGATAGCCCTCAACGCCGTAAATGATTTTTATGTTTCTTCCGCTCTTGGCCTGCTTTGCAGCTTCTTTTGCTGCATCAGGGAATGCCTGCACAACACCGTGGTCTGTGATGGCTACAGCCGGCTGGCCCCAGTAGGCAGCCTTTTTGACTATGTCCTTCACCTCGTTGAAGCCGTCGTTGTCGCTCATCTTGGTGTGACAGTGCAGCTCGACCCTGCGTCCGTTAGGATATGTGTCTTCCTTGAGCTTTTTCTCTATCTTTTTTAAGGAGCTGAGCATCATGAGGTTCTGGTGCTCATAGGTGTCGTATTCTATGCTTCCGCGGACTCTTACCATGTCGCCCGCTGTCAGATTCTCCTGTATCTCCTTAAGTTTATCTTCGGATATAAAGGCTTTTAGTCCAAAGGTCCTGATCTCAGAAGCAATGAGTATGGTTATGAGCTGACGGCCGCTCTTGATCGGCATGGATTCGATGCTGAACACCTCTCCCTCGATCACAGGCTTTTCCTTGCTTCCCACATATCCGTCGAGCTCACCGTATGGGACAGGTTCGCCCGTGATGTCATCTCCGAGCAGCACAAGCTCGCCCTTACTATTGGTGAAAGCAGGCTTGTCCCTTTTGCTCTGTCTGTACTGTCTGCCATTACCGCCGCTGTATCCGCCGTTTCCGCCTGAAGGTACAGCTGTATTCTCTTCAAACGAAGACCTTTTAGAGACCATTACTCCGGTATATGTGTAGTTGAATCTGACTCTCTCAGCCGAGGCTATTCTTGCCGATATTCTTTCCTTCATGAGGTTCTCGGTCTTTTTAGGCATCACAAAATTGAGCTTGGCGTCGATATTCAGCGCCACGCTCGTGCCTCCGTTCACCCGCGACACAGCTACGTTTGTAATCTCTATGTCTATGTCGCGGATATCCCTGCCGCTTGCCTCCTTCAGCTCATCGGCAGTAAGAATGTCCTCTGAAATCTTGATCATGTTTAATCACTAAAGAGAGTGGATAAGATCAGCGACGGGCACACTCTCTAATCATTTAATACTAAATCTATTAATCGATCTATTAATGCTTCCTCTGGTACTTTTTCCAATATTTGGCCATGGCTGAATACCAGGCCTTCGCCTTTGCCGCCTGCGATACCGTAGTCTGCCTCCCTGCTCTCGCCCGGACCGTTTACAGCGCAGCCCATTACTGCGATCTTAAGCGGTCTGAGACCGGCTTCAGCACGCTTATGGGCTATCGGCATCAGCCTCTCCTCAGCTTCGTTTGCAAGGCTGATAAGGTCTATTTCAGTTCTGCCGCATGTCGGGCACGAAACCACATCGATGGACTTTTCTCTCATACCCACCGTTTCGAGTATGCGTCTTGCAAACAGGACTTCCTTAACAGGGTCATCTGTGAGGGAGACTCGCATGGTGTCTCCTATGCCCGCAAGAAGAAGTGAACCGATCCCGATGGCTGACTTGAGCTCGCCGTTTCGGGGAGTTCCCGATTCCGTTATACCTATGTGTATAGGGGCATCCGTGAGTTCTCTAAGCTTCAGGTGAGCATCGTAGTTCATCTTTACGTTCGAGGATTTGATGGAAACTACCAGCTTATCGTATCCGAGATCTTCGATATATCTGAGCATTCCTGCTCCGCTCTCAGCCAGTGCATCAGCAGTGACCCCACCGTACTTCTCAACAAGGTCCTTCTGAAGCGAGCCTGAATTAACTCCTACACGGATCGGGATGTCGTGCTCGCGCGCCTTGTCGACGACTGCCTTTACCCTGTCTACGCTTCCGATATTTCCGGGATTTATCCTGATTTTGTCAGCTCCGGCTTCAATCGCTGCAATAGCAAGTCTGTAGTCGAAATGTATGTCCGCAACCAGCGGCACACTTACGAGTTTCTTTGCCCTGCCGAATGACTCAGCAGCTTCCATATCCGGTATTGCGCATCTTACGATCTGGCAGCCGGCTTCTGCGAGTTCATTGATCTGTCTGACAAGTAAGTCAGTGTCTCTTGTGTCGACGTTGGTCATCGACTGTATCGATACCGGCGCTCCGCCTCCAATGGCTACATCGCCGCAATATACCATTCTTGACATTATGTCTCCTTTAACCGAAAAGATTCATTACATCGTTTACCGTGATGAGCGCAAAGAGTGTCAGCAGCACCGCCATTCCTATGATGGTCGCCTTGTACTCCATGTCATCGTTGATCCTTCCGCCCGAAATGATCTTGAGCAATATGAAGAACACCTTACCGCCGTCAAGTCCCGGTATAGGAATAAGATTGAATATAGCCAGGTTGAGACTTACGATGGCAAGAAGCATCAGATATGATGACAATCCGTAATCCGAAGCCGTACCGACTATCTTTACCAGCCCGACCGGACCCGATATGTCGTTTCTGCCCACTCTTCCGGTGAACAGCATCTTAAATCCCTGAATAATGTTTTTGTTAAGCTCCCAGGTGGTGGATGGTGCAAGCTTTACGCATGTCCAGAAGTCCTTCGTGACTCCTGCTACGATACCTACCATGTAGCTTCCTGTCTCCTCGCTGAGTTCAGGAGTTACCTGCACGGTATTGCTCTGCCCGTCACGCTCATATGTGATATCGATGGTGCCTTCTCCGTCGTAAGTGTTGATGCACTCGACTACCTTTTCCCAGGAATTGGTATTCATTCCGTCGATGGCAACGATAGTGTCACCGCCCCTTATACCGGCAACCTCAGCCGGAGAACCGGCCTGTACCGAGTCGAGAGTGTTGCATACAACTCCGGACATGCAGATAGCTATCGTTACGGCAACAAGTGCGATGATCACATTCATCGTAACGCCGGCAAGAAGTATTGCTATCTTCTGGGCGTTTGACTTGCTGGAGTATGAGTCAGGGCTGTTGATGGTCTCCTCCTCGCCCTCCATGGCGCAGTATCCGCCAAGAGGCAGAAGCCTGAGGGAGTACTGTGTATCGCCCTTTTGCTTCTTGAAGATCAGTGGGCCCATGCCGACTGAAAATTCTTTTATTTTTACGCCGCACCATCTTGCGACAGTCATATGTCCCCACTCGTGTGGAATAACCAGCACGAGCAGCATCAGCAAAAATAGGATCGCTGTTTTCACTATCTCTTATCTCCTCTATATGTTAAGAATACCCGTAAGCGCACAGATCACGTAGTATACCACAGGCGCTACGAATATTACGCTGTCGAACCTGTCCATTATACCGCCGTGACCCGGGATGAGTGTTCCGTAGTCCTTGATGCCCATCTTGCGCTTAAACATGGATGCAGTCAGATCTCCGGCCATGCCTGCAGCTCCTCCGAAAAGTCCGAGCACGAGACACACAAGCGCCATCTCTTTCATGAAGACGAAGCCGAAAAGTCCGGAAAGAAGCGAGCTGCCGATAAGTCCTCCGACCGCTCCTTCGATTGTCTTTTTAGGGCTGAGGTTCGGTGCCATCTTGTGCTTTCCGAGGAAATACCCCGTAAAGTAAGCGCAGATGTCCGATCCGAAAGCCGCTATGACAACGATCCAGATGAAGAGGCTGTATTCTGTCATATCTATCAGCACCATGTGATAGGTGAAGAACGGAATGTATACGATAGCGGTCACAGTAGCAATTGCATCGTAAGCTCCGCGTTCGTTTATCTTCCAGCCATAAATAAGGCCTGCGGCCACGGCTGCGAAAAGCCATATCGATATCAGCATCATGTTGTTTATAAACTGAGGCATGGAGCTGATAGATGCCGCTTTTTCGGAAAAGCCTCCCGTTATGAATGTGGTTGCAAAGAGCAGAGCCGTCATCACATAACAGATAGGTTTTGACGGATGCACATCAAGGCTCTCCCAGCCGTTGCAGAATTCGTGTATTCCCATGACTGCAATGATGAGAGCGGCAGCCCACAGCCACCAACCTCCGAGATAAAGCACTATAAGAAGCGGTGCCATTACAAATCCGGATATTATTCTGGTCTTCATTTGCTTGCCTCCTTGCGTCCACCGAATCTTCTGTCACGATTAGCATAAGCATCAACCATCTCAGCGTATTCTTCAGGTGTAAAGTCCGGCCACAGAGTGTCCGTAAACATCAGCTCACTGTATGCTGCCTGCCAGGTGAGGAAGTTCGACATGCGCTCCTCGCCGCTCGTCCTGATGATGAGATCGGGATCAGGCACGTCAAAGTGAGCGCTGCCCGAATAGAGATGCGCCGATATGTCATCTTCGGTGAGTTCTGCAGGGTATTTTCCCTGACTTATGCATTCAGCAGTAAGCTCTTTTACGCTCCTGAGGATCTCATCTCTTCCGCCGTAATTCAGCGCAATGTTGAAGGTAAGTCCATCGTTGTCAGCCAGCCTGCCGACCATCTTATTGATTGCATCTACCGAAGCCTTTGGCAGCATGTCATATTCGCCGAAAATATTGATGTGAACGTTGTTCTCATCGAGTTCCTCAAGCTCTGAATTGACATACTTAACAATAAGATTGAAAATGCCACTTACCTCTTCAGTGCTGCGTTTCCAGTTCTCTGTCGAGAAAGCATAGACTGTCAGGTACTTTATCCCCAGATTTGACGATGCGATGACTATCTTTTTCATCGCCTGCATCCCGGCATTGTGTCCCATGACACGCGGAACACCATGAGCCTTCGCCCATCTGCCGTTGCCGTCCATTATTATTCCGATATGCGTAGGTATAGGTCTCTTTTCCATTTTCATTTCATAAAAGAAGCGCTTTTAAAGCGCTTCTATTTTTAACTAGACCTCCATGAGTTCCTTCTCTTTGTCGGCGATGATGGCATCGATGTCCTTGATCGCCTTCTCAATGGTCTTCTGAGTATCCTCGAGTTCCTTCTTGAGATCGTCTTCTGTGAGTTCTCCGGCTTTCTCAGCCTTCTTGAGCTCATCGTTGGTATCACGTCTGAGGTTCCTGACTGCGACCTTTGCTTCTTCTCCGTAGTTCTTGACTACCTTTGTGAGCTCTTTACGTCTCTCCTCTGTGAGCTGCGGGATCGCAAGTCTTATCACCTTGCCGTCATTTGTCGGGTTGATACCGATGTTGGCCTCAAGGATAGCTCTTTCGATATCTCCTACCGACTTAGGGTCGAACGGCGAGATCATCAGTGTCCTCGGATCAGGCACCGAGATGTTTGCAAGTGCCTTGAGAGGTGTAGGTGTTCCGTAGTAGTTCACCTGGATCCTGTCGAGGAGTGCCGGATTGGCTCTGCCCGCTCTTACGGTGTTAAGGTTGTCTTTAAGAAAGCTCTTAGCGCCTTCAATTCTCTCTTCGAGTGTTTTCTTTGCCATGATATGCCTCCTACTGTATGAGTGTTCCGACATTTTCGCCGTTGATAACCTTCATAAGATTGCCCTCTTCCTTAAGAGCAAATACATATATCTTGGTCTGGGTATCTTTGCAGAGTGTTGCTGCTGTAAGATCCATAACCTTAAGATCTTTTTCAATGATGTCCATATATGACAGCTCTGAGTAGCGCTCAGCTTCCGGATTTGTCTTTGGATCTGCCGAATATACAGCGTCGATGTTTTTAGCCAGGAGCAGAACGTCAGCTCCGATCTCGGCAGCTCTCAGCGCAGCCGTTGTGTCTGTAGTGAAGAACGGGCTTCCCGTGCCTCCTCCGAACACGACCACCTTTCCTTCTTCGAGGTAGTCAAGGGCTTTGCGTCTTGCATATCCTTCAGCCATATCTCTGATCTCGATCGCTGTCATCAGTTTTGCCGGGCATCCTGCTGCCAGAAGTGCATCCTGAACAGCAAGTCCGTTCATTACTGTTGCGAGCATCCCCATGTAATCTGCAGTAGGCTTGTCGATATTGCCTCCTGTACGTCCGCGGAAGAAATTGCCTCCGCCGACTACGATCGCCACCTCGACACCCGCGTCGCGGATCTCTTTGATCTGAGCAGCTACCTTTCCGAGCTCGGTGTCGTTGACTCCGAAACGGTCATCTCCGGCGAGCGCTTCACCGCTCACCTTTATAAGGACTCTTTTGTATTTAATTGCCATGTTTAAGTTCCTCCAAACGAAATAATTATACCATGTTTGGTGACTTAACACTATGCATCTTTCTTCTCGATCTTGCGGATCTCCTTTGTACGGATCTCCTCACAGATCGCGCTGACGAATTCTCCGAGAGGCTTAACGCCCTCATCTCCGAGATATCTGGAACGTACGGAAACTTTGCCTTCTTCGGCTTCCTTAGCTCCGAGCACCAGCATATAAGGGACTTTCTCCATCTGAGCCTTACGGATCTTGTATCCGATACGCTCGCTGCTGTTATCTACAGTTACGTCTACGCCGTTTTTGCGGAGCTCCTTGCGGACTTCTTCAGCATAGTCTGCGATCTTGTCGGAGATAGGCAGTATCCTTACCTGCTCAGGGCAAAGCCATGTAGGCAGGTTGCCGGCATAATGCTCGATGAGCCATGCAAGCGTACGCTCGTAGCAGCCGATCGATGTACGGTGGATGATGTACGGGCGCTTTTTCTGGCCGTCCTTGTCGATATAGTACATGTCGTAACGCTCAGAGAGGAACATATCCAGCTGGATCGTGATCATCGTATCCTCCTTGCCGTATACGTTCTTCGCCTGAATGTCGAGCTTAGGTCCATAGAAAGCAGCTTCGCCGTCAGCCTCAACATAGTCGAGTCCGATTTCATCAAGGATATTTCTCATTACGTCCTGTACGTGATCCCACTCTTCAGCTGTTCCGAGATAATGATCTGCATCTGCAGGATCCCACTTGGACATTCTGTATGTTACATCGTTCTCGAGACCGAGAGTTGTGAGGCAGTATCTCGCCAGATCTACGCAGCCCTTGAACTCGTCCTTGATCTGCTCCGGTGTGCAGACAAGATGTCCCTCTGAGATAGTGAACTGACGTACTCTTGTAAGTCCGTGCATCTCGCCGGCCTGCTCGTTTCTGAACAGTGTGGATGTCTCTCCCATTCTGTATGGAAGATCACGGTAGCTCTTCTGACGCGCTTTATATACGTAATACTGGAACGGGCATGTCATCGGGCGCAGTGCCATTACGTCTGCATCAGCATCGTTCTCGATGAGGTTGAGGTCCTCTACTCCGTGGATCTCGTGTGAGCGGTCCTCACCTGCCATGATTTCGTCCATGCTGTCGTATCCGAGCAGGAACATTCCGTCCTTGTAGTGATACCAGTGGTCAGAAATCTTGTAGAGTGTTGACTTGGCCATAAGAGGAGTTCTTGTCCTTACATATCCCCAGTCATACTCTTCCAGGTCTTCGATCCATCTCTGCATCTTCTGGATGATCTTCGTTCCCTTAGGCATGAAGAGCGGGAGTCCCTGGCCGATGACATCGACTGTTGTGAAGATATCCATCTCACGGCCGAGACGGTTGTGATCGCGGTTCTTGATATCTGCAAGATAAGCCAGATACTCTTCGAGCTCATCCTTCTTTGTATATGCTGTTCCGTAAATACGTGTGAGCATCTTGTTGTGCTCATCGCCTCTCCAGTAAGCTCCGGAGCTCGATGTGAGCGCGAACGCCTTGATCGGCTTTGTGCTCATGATGTGAGGTCCTGCGCAGAGCTCAACAAAATCGCCCTGCTGATAGAACGAGATCTCCTCGTCTTCAGGAAGATCCTCGATAAGCTGAACCTTATACGGCTCATCCTTATCCTTGTACATCTGTATAGCTTCTTCTCTCGGAAGTGTGAAGTATGTCAGTCTCTCACCCTTCTTGATGATCTTTTTCATCTCGGCTTCGATCTTGTCGAGATCCTCTCTTGTCAGAGGCGGCATGTCAAAGTCATAGTAGAATCCGTTATCGATCGAAGGTCCGATTGCCAGCTTTGCATCCGGATAAAGATTCTTTACAGCTTCTGCAAGCACGTGTGAACATGTGTGCCTGTATGCGCGCTTACCTGCATCGGAATCGAATGTAAGGATGTTGAGTTCGCAGTCCTTATCGATCATTGTTCTGAGATCAACTGTCTTGCCATCGACCTCTGCGATGCATGCGACTCTCGCGAGTCCTTCACTGATATCTCTGGCGATGTCATATGCGGACATCGGCTGATCGTATTCCTTCTTGCTTCCGTCTTTCAGTGTTACTATCAATTTGTTTTCCTCCTTCTATTCTCCGGAAGGGCAAAAAATAAAGTCCCCTCCGACATGTTGTCAGAAGGGACGCATACTCTGTTTCACATGAGTATCCGTGGTTCCACCCATCTTCCGGCAAGTCCTCTTACCGGCACTCATTCAGACTTTTAACGCGGTCTAAGCGGGCAGTATTGGTGCCACTCGGAGGTGGTTTTCAGAACACCGGGACTTAGGATGATTCCAGCTGCCATCCCTCTCTGGCAAGCCCCATTGGTGAACTTACTGTCCTCGTCATCGTTTTCACTCGCCTATAATACAATTTTTAAGGCCTTATTTCAACTATTTCTTCAGACTCTACGGCATTCTTAACGAGAGTCTCCACATCGAGCGCAGACTCGGATCTTTCGATGCGCTCTTTCTTCGGCTTGGTCACCGGATGCTTAGGCAGGAACACCGTGCAGCAATCCTCATAAGGCTGTATCGAGATATCATAGGTGCCTATCTCACGGGCCTTATCCATAATGTCCACCTTGTCCATGGCTATCAGCGGTCTCATTACCGGCATCTCTACAACGCTGTCGGTAACCACGAGAGCTTCTGCGGTCTGACTTGCCACCTGTCCGAGATCCTCACCCGTTATAAGCATCATGCAGCGGTTCTTCAGCGCTATCTGCTCTGCGATCCTCATCATGAAGCGCCTTACGAGAAGTGTTGTCTCGTCCTCAGGGCAGTTCTTTACGATCTCTTCCTGTATAGGCAGCAGGTTTATAACGTGCATCCTTACAGTGCCCATGTAGCCCGCAAGAGTCCTTACAAGTTCTTCAACCTTGCGCTGTGCCCTCTGGCTGGTATACGGATATGAATGAAAGTGCACTGCCTCGATGCTCATTCCGCGCTTTGCCATCATGAATGCCGCAACAGGACTGTCTATTCCGCCGCTCATAAGGATGAGTCCCTTTCCATTGGTTCCGAGAGGAAGTCCTCCGAAGCCGCGGATCTTGTCCCTGAATATGTATGCGCCTTCGCGTCTCACATCGACTGTCAGAACGCAGTCAGGATTGTGAACATCTACGTTCAGCACCTTGCATGCCTTCAGTACCATGCCGCCTACCTGTCTGGCTATCTCAGGCGACTCTATTGCGAACGATTTGTCGGCTCTTTTGCCCTTTACCTTGAAGGTCTTGATATCCTCTTCTTCGATTACCTTCTGCATGAATTCAGCAGCCCTGCGGCCAATCTCATTGATATCCTTAGGCGCTTCGACAGCCGGGCTTACAGAAGCAACTCCGAATACTCTAACGCACTTTGAGATGACCTCATCTTCAGGGATCTCTGCAGGAACTCTGACAAACATCAGACCTTCGATCCATTTAGCCTCTGCCCCATCATAGCAGGACAGCGCATTCTTTACTCTCTCAAGAAGAACACGCTCAAAGTACGGCTTATTCATGCCTTTAAGTGCGACTTCACCGCACCTTACAATATACAGATTCTTTTCCATTACTATCTTTCCTGTTGATTTAGCGGAAGCTTCCAAGTCTGCGGAAACGTTCGACAGCTTTCTTTGTACGGTCTATAACGTAATCCATCTCTTCTACGGTGTTGAACTCAGAAAAGCTGAACCTTATAGCTCCTTCTATTTCTTTGTGTGTCATCGACATGGCCTGAAGCACATGGCTGTCGCCGGTCTTATGCGAAGAGCAGGCGGAGCCGGTAGAAACATAAATGCCGTCCTGCTCCAGTGTGTGCAGGAGCACCTCACCGCGCGTTCCTTCGAAGGTGATGTTCAGCACCCCCGGACAGCGTTTACCATGCTCATGCAGGGTATATCCAAGCTCCTCAGGGCCATTAACGATTATATTGCTTATTTCAGATTTGAGTCCGCTCAGAAGGTAGTTGTTCACTATGCCCATGCGGCTCGATTTCATCATGAGATCTGAGCAGGACATACGGGCTGCCAGTCCCATGCCTGCGATTCCCGGTGTATTCTCTGTTGATGATCTGAATCCGCCTTCCTGTCCGCCTCCGATTATAAGTGCCGGCAGGTTGTGGCGCTTCTTCATATAGAGGAAACCCATGCCCTTAGGCCCATGAAACTTGTGCGCGCTTGCAGATATGAGGTCTGCATCGATATCGTCGAGAGGAAGCTTGCCGAAAGCCTGCACAGCATCTGTATGGAACATTATATCCGTGCCGTGCTTTCTGTTGTACTCTCTGACAGTGCGTCCGACAGGTATAACAGGCTCTATAGTTCCGACTTCGTTGTTGACAGCCATTATGGAGACGATAATCGTGTTTTCGTCAAGTGCTGCCTTCACAACCTGTTCTTCGACGTATCCGTCGACATCGACATCAAGGTATACGATCTCAAAGCCGTCTTCCTTTAGCCTTTTACATGTCTCAATTACTGCAGGATGCTCAACTTTGGTAGTTATTATCTTGTTGCCGCGGCGTTTCAGTTTGCGCGCAGACGAGAGCAGTGCCATGTTGTCGCTCTCGGTGCCGCCTGAGGTGAAGATGACATGGCCCGCAGGCGGCAGCAGATCTTCGATCTGCCTGCGCGCATCGTAAAGCAGGTTGCCCGCTTCAAATCCGAGGGCATGCAAAGATGAAGGGTTGCCAAAGTTCTCTTTGGCAGCCCTGTACATCAAATCCGTCACTTCATCGTACTGTCTTGTTGTTGCACTATTATCAAGATATATCATTACTTCGCGTAATCCGTAGCCCTTGTCTCTCTGATAACATTGACCTTGATCTGTCCAGGATACTCGAGTTCTGCCTCGATCTTCTTGGCGATCTCTCTTGCCAGCATAGGTACTTCATCGTCCTTGACCTGGTTAGGCTTGACTGCGACTCTGATCTCACGTCCGGCCTGGATCGCATATGACTTCTCAACGCCCTTTGTGGTATTAGCGATATTCTCAAGATTCTCAAGTCTCTTGATGTAGGACTCAAGTGTTTCTCTTCTGGCTCCAGGTCTTGCAGCAGACAGTGCATCAGCAGCTGCTACCAGCATGGCCTCGAGTGTAGTAGGTTCAACGTCACCGTGATGTGCCTCAACTGCGTTGATTACCTTCCAGGACTCCTTGTACTTCTTGCAGATGTTGACTCCGATCTCGACATGTGTGCCCTCGACTTCGTGGTCGATAGCCTTGCCGATATCGTGCAGGAGTCCGCCTCTTCTGGCAAGCCTTGGGTCGAGTCCGAGCTCTTCTGCCATCATGCCTGCTAATGTAGAAACTTCGATGGAGTGCTGGAGCACATTCTGTCCGTATGAAGTTCTGTACTTAAGTCTTCCGATGAGTCTGACCATCTCCGGATTGAGGTTGTGCACGCCTGTTTCGAAGCATGCTCTCTCTCCTTCTTCCTTGATGATGGTATTGACTTCCTTAGTAGCCTTCTGGACCATCTCTTCGATCCTTGCCGGATGAATACGTCCGTCAACGATCAGTTTCTCAAGAGCGATCCTTGCGATTTCTCTTCTGACAGGATCGAATCCCGAAAGTATAACTGCCTCAGGAGTGTCGTCGATGATGAGATCAACTCCGGTCAGAGTCTCGATCGCTCTGATGTTACGGCCTTCTCTTCCGATGATGCGGCCCTTCATGTCGTCGTTTGGCAGGCTGACTACCGAAACCGTAGTCTCTGTGACCTGATCCGAAGCGTATCTCTGGATCGCAGTCGTGATGATTTCTCTGGCTCTCTTGTCAGCTTCTTCCTTTGCTTCGTTTTCGATGTTTACGATCATTTCGGAAGCATCTTTGCGAATGTCAGTTTCGAGTTCCTGAAGGAGCAGGTGTTTCGCTTCTTCTCTTGTGTAACCTGAGATTCTCTCAAGTTCCTCTACCTGCTTCTGCAGATAAGCATCGATTTCTTTGTGTTTTTCGTTCATCGACTGCTCTCTCTTTGTGAGATTGTTCTCACGCTTCTCGATACTCTCGAGCTTGCAGTCGATGTTCTCTTCTTTCTGAAGTATCCTTCTCTCAGCCTTTGTGACCTCGGCTCTTCTGCCTTTGAGCTCACCTTCGTATTCTTCTCTCAGCTTATGTATTTCCTCTTTTGCCTCAAGTACTTTCTCTTTCTTGAGGTTCTCGACAGTATTCTGCGCGTCCAGAATCATGTTTCTGGCCTGCTGTTCTGCGCTGCCTATGGCCTTTTCTCCGACGTTCTTACGAAGTATGTAACCAATTGCTATACCGACGATAAGGACTACAATGCTGATCACAACAGCTAAAACTGGTGACATAAGCACCTCCTTATCAATTATTTGGATTTGTAGTATATACATTATCTACGCTATACGCTGTAAATTTGCTTTATATAGGGTCTGTAACGCCTCTATGATACAACATATGCGGTTAGATGACATAAACATACATAGATATTATACATAAGCCTTGTAGTCCAGTCAATTACAAAAGCTTTCTGTATTTCCAGAACGAATAGTACTTCTTTCCTTTAACCAGTTTATAAGCTCTTACCCTTACCTTTGTATACTTTGACCGGCTCACATTTCTGAATGTTTTGCTTAAGCTGTTTCTTCCTTTGACAAAGACACTTTTATATACTACATAGCTTATCATGTCGCTGTCATCATTGGAGTAACGTATCAGCTGCACCTGATATCCGCTGCAGTTGGCAACTTTCTGCCATCTTACATAAGCTTTTGTTCCGCTTTTCCGCGCATATGTTATTTTTGCCGGTTTTTTCGGTATGATCTCAAAGCTTCCTCTTATTGAGCCTCTATAGTCCCCTTTTCCTTTGAGGGTATATGTATATCTTCCTACCGACTTTCTGGTGGTTTGTCCGTATACGATCTTAAACTCGGTACCCAGATCAGCATCATTTATTCCCAGATCCAGGTTAGTAAGAGTCTTCTGTTTTCCGTTATACACCTTTTTTATATTTCCTAAGCCCGCCAGTCCGGATATGTTGTAGCTCCTGACCGTTGCGTTACCAAAGAAATTGCCGTTATGGATCTGTATCCTGTGATTCAAAGTCAAAGACTCATACTTATCCAAAAAGCCTGAAGCTATGGTGACTGTATCACCCTCTATCGTGTACTCACCGTTTTTAAGATGATAGTCTTCATTGTAAAACCATACATCTGCATCCGTAAGATCTACCGGCAGATCCGCCTTCAGCGAAACCGATCTGTCAGCATTCTTTACTTTTGTGAAGTGCAATTCTTTACGGCTTACGTAATAATCCGCATTGAGAGATCCGCTGCAGTCCCCCTTACCGACTACAGTCAGGGATTTGTTACCTGCGCTGATACAGTCATCAGGGTATACCACAGAATAATCATCAGGAGATAAGGTGTACTTTTCTCTCCAGTAATCATCCCAGTCATCCGACATATAATTCTCATATGTTCTGTAGTAATCATCCATGTCACACCAGAACTCATCATTTACCACGATGACTTCCGGCTTTACTTCGTTCCCTGTATAGGGGTACCAGTCATCCGTAAACAAGACCGAATAACCGGAGTTCAGATCAACAGGAGCAGCGAAAGAGACCGTTGACGTAAAAACGCCAACGGTCAATATGATAAGTATGATTGAAATCAGTCTTTTGATCACTGTTTCTCTCCTTGTTTTACTAAAGGTTTTCAATAACAACGTCTGCATCCGACGGTGTATCTATGTACTTGATACCGCGCTTTTCGCGGGTCTCACGTCCCTTGCCCGGCAAGAACAGAATTGTATCGTCATCCATCAGGGTTATGGCCTTCTTTATCGCCTCTACTCTGTCGATGATTATCTCACAGCTTCCTCCGGCAGCCTTAACAAAGCCTGCTATCTCACTGCAGATCTTGTTGACATCTTCTTCGCCGTAATCCTCCTCGGTGATTATCGAGTGGGTGCAATGCTGTCCGGCTATGGTGCCAAGCTCCTCGCGCCTTGCGAAAGCCTTTCCTCCCGGGCAGCCGAATACGATCATCATCTTCTTATCAGGAAACTCATCTTTGATAGTCTCGAAGAACTTTTCGTAGCTGAGCTTGTTGTGCGCGTAGTCTACTATAGCGATGCGCTTTCCGTCCTTGCTGTAGAACACCTCCATGCGTCCCGGTGACTTTGCCTTCGCAAGACCGCTCTTTACATATTCGAGCGGTACTCCCAGAAGCGCCGAAAGAGAAATAGCAGCCAGAGCATTCTCCACATTAATGGTTCCGAATGTGCCCAGAGCGAATTCTTCATCAAAGTCATCATAGCCTTCTATCGATCTGCCCCTTGCTCTGAACGTGACCTTTCCCTCGCAGGATCTCACGTTATACCCAAACACATCAGCACTCTCATCATTCTGGCTGAAGGTGATCACATAAGGACAATCCGCCGACGCAGCTTTGATACGTTCCTGCTCCTCGCAGTCCAGGTTGATGCACGCCTTACGGCAGTGCCCAAAGAGTCTCAGTTTCGCTTCAAGGTAATCATTGAAATCAGGATGCTCTATCGCGCTAATATGATCGCTTCCTATGTTAAGGAAGGCTCCTGCAGCGAACTCCACGCCAGTTACCCTGTCGTATTTAAGGGCCTGGCTCGATACTTCCATTGTCATGTAGCTGATACCGCTGTTTAATGCATTGTTCATGTGCTGGTATAGCTCCATGATTTCAGGAGTAGTAAGGTGCGATTCCTCCTCTATAACACCGTCGTAATTGTCAATGCCCGAACAGATGGCACTCCTGCGTCCTCCTGTACCGGCCATGTAATCATCGAGTATGTACCTCATAAAGTAAGCGGTAGTCGATTTGCCTTTTGTGCCGGTAATGCCTACCACAGTGAGATCATCTGAAAGCTTGCCGTAGAATGTTTCAGCTATTACAGGCATTGCCTTGCGGATGTCTCTTACCCATATATCCAGGCAGCTGTTCTTTGCCTTATCACAGATACGCCTTCCGGCAGCCTTTGCTTCCTCATCGCTGACCAGTCTGCAGTCAGCGGTCTCAGGAGCATCCGGGTCTTCTCTTACGTAACAAACAGCATCGCTTTCAATCGCATCGTTCAGATACTGTTCTCTGAAGTGAGCTCCTTTCACAACAAAAAGAGTGCCTTCCGCAGCCTCTCTTGAATTGTATGTTATGCCTTTTACGTCAACAGCTCCGAGCTCTTTCATTTCCGGAACCGTGTAAAATGCCATAATAGCGCTGCATGAAGGCTCTCCTCCTACTGAAGTGAGCAATCCTTCCATTCCCAGCGAATCTATGAAATCCTGAATCGTAACTTTTCTACTCATACTGTTTCTTCTAATCTCCGAAGTATCCTTCTGATTTCATGCTTGTAAAACAGCCGTTTCCGACTATCACATGATCAATCAGCCTTATCCCAAGTATCTCCGACGCGCTTATCAGTCTTTTTGTGACTTCGATGTCCTGTGGACTCGGCGCCGGATCTCCGCTCGGGTGGTTATGCGCAACGACTACTGCCGCCGCTCCACGTCTTATTGCCGGTCCGAAGACCTCCCTTGGATGTACAGGTGCGCTGTCGATATTTCCGATAGATATTACCGATTTTGACTCCACCTGCAGTTTGGAGTTGAGATTGAGTGTCATGAAAAGCTCCCGCTTTTCGTACATCATCTCCTCCATAAGCAAATCTGCCACTTGCCTGCTGTCTCTTATCCTTTCTTTTACAGCCCCCTGATGGTCAGATATAAGCCTTTTTGAGAGTTCTATAGCCGCCACTATCGAGCAGGCCTTTGCCTCTCCTATGCCATCGATCTCAGTCAGTTCCCTTACTTCTGCCGCCCCCAGTCCGCCGGTATTGTCATTGGCATAACTTATCACCTCGTCTGCCAGCCTTACGGCTGACTTGTCACCGGTTCCCGTCCTGATGATCAGCGCGAGGAGTTCTGAATTGCTGAGACCTCCCGCTCCCCCATAGAGCATCTTCTCCTGCGGCCTCTCAGCCTCAGGCATCTTCTTTATCTGCATATTTACTCCTTTCCGGAGCACACATGCTAATAATACTACTTTAAAAGCCACATCCACAAGGACGTGGCTCGATGTTTATGTGCCATATCGACGTTACGAGCTGCGTCCCGTCCTGGCGGTTATTATGTCTGCTACTGCATCGATATTCTCCTCAAGCGACATGTCTGAGGTATCGAGAAAAACAGCGTCATCAGCTGCACGCAGAGGGCTTACCTCGCGATGGGAATCCTGATAATCCCTCGCCTGTGTTTCCCTGAAAATAGTGTCATAATCCGCTTCCTTGCCGGCAGCCAGAAGCTGTTCGTAGCGTCTTTTTGCTCTGACTTCCGGTGAAGCTGTCATAAAGATCTTTACCTCAGCATCAGGAATGACAGTTGCGCCTATGTCTCTGCCTTCCATTACTACGTCCTTTGTAGAAGCCAGATGACGGCTCACTTCATCTACCTTTGCCCTTACGATGGCAAGCTTTGATATATTTGAAGCAGCCATGGATATTTCATTGGTTCTGATGAAGCCGCTGACATCTTCTCCATCAAGGTGTGTGTGTCCGCCGACAAAGTCAATGGTAGTGTCAGCGAGCATCTCTCTTACAGCATCCTCATTAAACTCATCCACGCCGTTTCTGCGTGCCTTAAGGCCAAGCGCTCTGTACATGGCGCCTGTGTCAATGTATTCAAGTCCAAAGCGGGCAGCAACAGCCTTGGCAATTGTGCTCTTTCCCGTACCTCCCGGACCGTCTATTGCAACTCTGAGCATAACAACTTTTCCTTCCGGTTTTATTTTTTGCCCTTAGTGAGCTTGTTGATCTCATCGATGAATGTATCGATGGTCTGAAATTCTCTGTATACTGATGCAAATCTTACATAAGCAACCTGATCTATAGCCTTGAGCTCTTCCATAATGAGAAGGCCGATACTTGTCGATTGAATCTCCTTCTCCATCGTATTCGAAAGTCCGCGCTCAATATTGTCTGCTATCCTCTGAACATCCTCGTAAGTGACCTTAGTCTTCTGGCAGGCCTTCATAATGCCGTTGATGATCTTGTTTTTGTCAAAGCTCTCGCGAGTGCCGTCCTTCTTTACGACCACAAGAAGGGAATTCTCGATCTTCTCAAAAGTCGTAAATCTTTTTTTGCACTTAGTGCACTCACGTCTTCTTCTTGTAGCCAGTCCATCCTCAACAGGCCTGGAGTCCACTACCTTCGTGTCCTCGAAATTGCAGTAAGGGCATTTCATATCGATTTCCTCCATAATTGCCGCACGAATAGCGGCTCATTTTCGTTTGTAAACCGATATTATCACAATATATTGTGGTAGTGTTCTCTTCTTAACAGAAATTGAGCAATGTGAAAAATGCTTCACATTTACTCGATAATCTCATCACAATAAGATGTTACACTATTAGTGTCGAAGCAATCGACAATTTTACCTTTTTCTTTTGATTGTTCTTTCTTAGTTAGATATTTTCGCAACATAAAACTCCGGCCGTGAGGCCGGAGTTTTATTGTTATGTTATTCAGGCTTATGCCATTTTCCAAAGTATTTCCTTACATGCTCATCAGCCGGATTTTCATATACATCTGCAGGTTCACCTGTCTGAACTATCCTTCCGTTGAACATCAGGGCTATTCGGTCTGCCATTGAGAACGCTTCGTCTCTGTCGTGTGTGACCATGATCGTAGTCATGCCAAACCGTTCATGAAGGTCCTTCACAAGACTGCGCATATCGTCCCTCAGGTTTTCATCCAGAGAAGAGAACGGTTCATCGAGAAGCAGCAGTCTCGGTTCCGCTGCCAGTGCTCTTGCCAGCGCTACGCGCTGCATCTGCCCTCCTGACAGGCTTGAAATACGTCTGTCATCAAATCCATCAAGCTGCACATAGCTGAGAAATTCAGCCGCCTTTGTTCTTCTTTCTGCTTTTCTTATTCCTTTTATTTTCAGTGGATATGCTACATTCTCCGAGACAGTCATGTTAGGAAACAGCCTCATGTCCTGAAACACTATGACTGTGCCCCTTTTGTGAGGCGGCATGTCATTGATAGTTTCTCCATCAAGCCTGATGACACCGTTCTTTACGGTATTGATGCCTGCTATAGTCTTAAGCAAAGTGCTTTTACCGCATCCGCTTGGGCCAAGCAGTATGAGAAATTCCTTTTCCTCAACACCGAGGTCTACCTGCTCAAGAATCGTGCTGCTTCCTATGCCTACTGTAAGATCTCTTATCTCTAGTTTCATTTTGTCTTTACCATCCTGTGTATCAGCGTCTCAAGGATAAAGAACACTATCAATGCCGAACCGACGAATACTACGGCATATATCGACGCAAGCGCCCTGTCTCCGCTCTGTATGTATGGCACCAGCACCAGAGCAAGTGTTTTTATTTTTCCGCCTCCGGCCAGAAGCGTAGTAAAGTACTGGCTGTACGAAATAATATATGCCATGCTCACTGATGACAGTATTCCGGGGAGCAGCTGAGGTATCGAAGCATCAACAAAGCTTCTTAACGGTCCTGCTCCCAGCACGGCAGCCTGCTCTTCAAGGCTGTCGCCAACCGCAGCCGTGACATCCATCATTATTGTAATGCAATATGGGAGAGCAGCAACCAGATGCACCAGCACTACTCCTGTGATCGTATCGTTGAGATGCATTCTGATCAGCGTTACCTGTATCCCCATAGCAAATACCGTTCCGGGCACAAGCAGAGGCATGAGTGCAGCAAAGCTGATCGCTCTCTTTCCCTTCACGTTATATATCTCAGTGGCTCTTGCTGTCATCAGTGCTATAAGAGTGCCCAGCACGGCAACAAGCGTAGCGAGCAATATACTGCTCAGAAGTATCTCAGTCAGCTTATGCGATCCGAAGAAGAGTTCTTCTGCAGTTCTAAGAGTATAGCTCTCCGGTAAAAGTGACGGCCATGGCCACCTCGCTGTCACTGTCCATATCACAATGACTACTACAGGTATGAATATCATCAGCGCCGTTATGACCAGCACCGCTTTCATAAAACGCTTATCCTTCATAGCTGCCTCCAATCTTTTTTATCAGGCGCCTCATGCATATGGCATATATCAGTGCCATTGCAAGTGAAATGATAAGCGTAATACCGTTCATGGCCATGGCGTATGGTCTCAGCTTAAAATCCGGCTTCAGGAATTCAATATATGTATATACCGGAAATGCCTTAGGCATGGTCGCACCAAGCAGCATAGGCAGTTCGTAGCCACCGAATGAGAATATCAGTACTATCAGAAAACCTCTTGCAATAGCCGGCATGCTCATCGGCAGAGTTACATGCATAAAGCTTCTGAATGGTGTTGCGCCAAGGTTCTCGGCAGCTTCACCAAGCGTTTCGTTCACGCCGGACATCAAAGCAAGCGAAAAATAAGCGATGAATGGAGCTTCTTTCCATATGTATGCGATAATCGCGCCAAAATAACCCGTTCCAAAAAGAACATTCGGGAACTCAGTATAATCTCCTATGATCCCTGCTGCATATGCCAGACGGGCCAGCATGCCTGTCTGAGAGAGCATTGCAACCGTAAAGAGCGCTACAACTGTATGCGGCACGAGTATCGGCAGCCTGACGGTATATAGCATACCACCTTTAGTTTTATGCGTACGCACCAATGCTGCACATATAAGCGTTCCCAGAACAGCTGCTGAAAGGCTTGATGATAAGGCCACTTTAAAAGATACCGCAAGTGACTGCAGCACTTCAGGCCTCTTGAGTATTTCTATGTAGTACTTAAGAGTCACGTCATACAGATCAAACACCGGCATATAGCCGAGACTCTGTATCATAATATTCACGATCGCTGTCAGCACCAACGCTGTCACCAGTATAAACGGTGTCAGCAGCAGTGCGGATACTATCCGGTCTCTTCTTTTCATTCTTTCCTTTGATGAAACAGCGCAGCCCTGGGGCTGCGCCATTTCCGGTAGAAGTATTCTACCCAAAATAGGATGATCGTACTATATTGTTCGCTATTTTCCTACCACTTCTTCTGCCCAGATCTCTTCGATTACCGGTACAAGGTCTGCAGGCATCTCAGGAAGTCTGTGTGTCAGAAGTTCTGACTGCGGCAGAACACCTTTTCCGAGATCAACTGCGTCGAAAGCAGCTTTTTCATCATCAGACAGTTTGCTCTGATCAACTACAGGCAGTTCTCTGAGCTCAGAGTACTGTGTGAGCTGAATGTCTCCGGATATTATAGCATTGATGGCAACCATCGCACCTGCCTTGTTAGGTGCGTCGAAGGCGATAGCCATGTAGTTTGTATTTCCGATGTTACCATTTTCGAATACGAATGTCTGGCATGTCTCAGGAAGTGTTCCGTCTGCGATTCCCGAAGCAACGCTGAACGGACCGTAGCTCATGTTCATTACGACTTCGCCATCCTGGAACATCTGATCAAGAGCAGTAGAATCAGCAGGGAACTGCTTGCCCTCATTCCAGAGATACGGGTTGAGCTCTCTGAGATACTCAAGAGCAGGCTCTATCGCGTCCTTAACTGTCGCCTTGTCAGCTTCCATTGTCTGGAACTGTTCCCATCCGCATTTCTCATAGATGAGATTGCGGACAAAAGCACTTCCTGTGAAGTCAGGCAGTGCAGGATAAGTGACCTTTCCCTTGTTTGCCTTGCAGTACTCAAGGAATTCGTCTGCATTCTTAGGGGTCTCCGGTGTAACTGCGCTGTCATTGAACATTACCAGCTGCGCCTTAGCGTATGGAGCTTCATATCCGTCAATTGGCTTACAGAAATCGTTCAGAGTCTCAGGATCATCCAGGTCTACATATGCTTCCATATTAGGCAGCTGCGATGTGAATGGGCCATAGAGGAGGCCATTCTCCTTTGCTGTGTAGAAGTTCTCACCGTTGATCCATATCATGTCGATGCTTCCGTTTTCCTCGCCTGCTTCCTTTTCGCTTGTCAGCTTGGCAAGTATATCGTTGATATCCATTCCTATATACTCAAAATCGATATCATAGTTTTCTTTCAGATAATCAGCAACTGTGCCATTCAGCCAGTTGTTGCGGTTCTCATCCCCGCCCCAGCCGTAGAATGCTACTTTTGTGCCCTTTGCCTGCTCGACGATCTCGTCCCAGCCTGCGGATGAAAGATCTGCCGATTCAGGCTCAGCCTGCTTGCCGCCACATGCTGTCATGGATACAACCATTGCCAGCATTAATAATATTGTTAATAGTCTTTTCTTCATAATAACTCCTCGTGCTCTTTAGACCAGGTCTAATTGCTGTTGTACAATTAGATTAGTTTATATTCTCTATTTTGTCCAAAAGCAGTCATCTATACCTCTTTTGGCCTTAATTGAAAAAAACAATAACGTGCCTTTTTATTGATCGTTCTGATATAAATAAAAGAAAAAAAGGTGGATAAAATGAAAAAAGTAATATGTGACTGTGACAACACAGGAAGCTTTCCGGGCCGTCCAATGGATGATGCCCTCGCCATACTCTACCTTCTGGGGAACCCGCAAGACATTGAGCTCCTCGGAATTACCTGTAATTACGGAAATGGCACATCCGAGGAATCATATATAAGCAACACCACGCTTCTTAATGAGACCGGCTTCACTGAAATACCTGTCCTTCACGGTTTTGAGCAGGGTGAATCCCCTATATGTGAAAGCTCCGAATTCATTGTACGGATGGCCAACAAATATCCGGGTGAATTAGTGTATCTTGGTATAGGCTCGTTGGGAAATCTCTATGGAGCATGGCTTATAGACAATACTGTGTTCGATAAGATCGGACAGATCGTTTTAATGGGAGGAATAACCGAGCCTCTGTACATTCACGACGGTCAGCATCTGGATGAGCTCAATTTTTCTGTCAACGCTGAAGCGTCAGCGGTCGTTCTCAGCAAGGGAAAAAACATTTCAGTGATCACGGGGAACAACAGCCTCCCTGTTTCAGAGCTTCCTAAGAATGAATTTCTCGACAAGCTCTGCTCATCAGATAACCCCGCCGGAATGTATATAGCACAGAAGTGCGGATACAGATTCAAAACAAAAGAGATAGTGTACGGAGCTGACAGCTCATACGTTTGGGATGCTGTGGCCGCAGCCTACATTAATCATCCTGAAAAATACACCGATAATCCGGTTCCTTGCCTTATCAGCAAAGATAAGCTGTCTGAAAGCGGATTCCTTGATCCTTGTTCAGAAGCCGCTTCAAATAATATCATCAACATCCCAGTTGCACGCACCCGCAATGAGTTGCAGGAATTATTCTATACAAGCTGGCTTTCTCTTGATATCAAGACCAAGGATGTTGACTTCTCATGCAAGGGTCTATATCTGGACAAGCTGATACAGCCCTGCATTCTTATCGAACTGATGAAAGAGCCCAGCTACGGCTTCCTGCTCATGCAGAAGCTGAGGGATGACGGCTATATAGACAGCAGCCTCGATCCTACAGGGTTTTACCGCAACCTGAAGCGCATGGAGAAAGAAGGATACCTTACCTCAGAATCGATGGGTCGCGGGCCAAAGGCAAAAAAAGTGTTCTCCATCACAGACTTCGGAAGACAGGCTCTTCTCAGCTGGAAGAGTTCACTTATAAAGTACAGCAATCACATCGACCACATAGTCAGCGGAATAAATACAGCTTCAGATAATTAACAAACCAAGAAGAGGGCTTACGCCCTCTTTTATAGTCCGAATCTTTTCTCGATGTCTTTTAAAAAGCTGTCGCTTAGATATGCATCCAGCTTTTTCCTGGTGCTCTCGTTTGCTATAAGTTTTTCCGGGTCCTGATACTCTACCCATGCCATTGCGCACCACGTGAGTCCTCTCAGACATGTTATTGTTATAAGCCGTTTTATTCTTTCACTGATACCGCATGTGTCATAGCGGCCATCCACCGCTTCAAGGTATTCATTTATAAGCCCGTCAGTATCGCCTGCACTCAATACAGTATCAGTCTTCCAGAAAGTTGTGGTAGGTGCAAGCAGGTGACCGAGGTCCTGAGCAGGATCACCATAAAGAGGTTTTTCCCAGTCGACCAGTTTGACAAAGCCACTGTCATCGACCAGAAAATTAGTCGAATTGAGCTCCGTATTTATGCAGCAGCGTGTCACAGCCGTTTCCTCATCTCCCTTGCCGGCAATTTCATGTCCCCTGTCAAGAAGCCTGCGAAGTCTTTCCTTAACAGACATGTCACCCAAAGGCGAATCCATATATACCTTGAGCATGGATTCACACTCATCCAGTATGGAGCCGCTTGCACTTCCCGGCGCGATAAGCCTGACTGTATCACGCGGAACAGCATCCTTTCCGAAAGGTTCTCCGTAGATCACCTCTTCAGAGGGAATAGCAACACTGTGTATGTCTGCCATGCACTTCATAACTCCGGACATGTCAGCGCTGCTCTCGTAGGATGGATATCTTCCCGTAAGATATTCCATTACAAGCACGCCGAATTCTATAAATGCCTTTGAGCCATCGACAAAAAGTACTTTTGGAGTTCTTCCGCTTCCGCTCAGCAAATCAAGAGCATGGGCTTCGTATTCTATCTGCCTGTCAAGATGCATCTGACTGCCTGTGTTTACACGCAAAATAAGTTTGCGCCCCGTTACAGGATGCGCAAACAAATAATTCACATTGTACTCTCCCTGCGCCAGCAGAATGTATGTTTCGGTCATCTCTGCCGGCAGGCTGAGAGCTTTTCTGTATTCACTATTCTTGATGTATTCACTTATCATCGTATTTTGCAAGATATCTGCGGCGTATCATCCAGCCAAGGAACATCACCAGCACGAGCAGTGCGGCTGCTATACCGAAGTACAGCCATCGGTTGCCTCCTGAGGTAAACCCGGCTGTGCCTATAGTATACAGGGCAACACCCGGTATCATAAACACAAATGTATAAAATGAATAGTGTGCTAGCGAGATGTCCGTAATGCCGTAGGCAAAGTTCTGGATATTATAAGGAAATATCGGTACCAGCCTTGTGATTGCCAGCAAGACTATGTCGCTTTTGTCCGCTTCATCGAACAGCAGTCTTTTAAGCAGTGCGCTCTTCTCCACCATCGGCTTTATGGAGTCCTGGAGGAAGAACCTCCCTACTATGAACGCAATGATCGCTCCAAGCGTCGTTGCTATAAGGCAGAATAAAGTTCCCCACCACGGCCCGAAAAGTATAGCTGCAAGAATGGCGAACGTTACGCCCGGCAGCGCAAGAACTACACAGGCTACTACAGTAAGCCCTATATAGATAAGTGCAGCCAGAGCGAAGTGGTCGTTTATCATTTCAGAAAGGAATTTCAGATTCTCTGTATTACTCAGGTAATCCGACCACCCGAACTTTTGATTCAGCACAAATATCAGTACTATTATCAGGCCGAATACTATTAATTTTGAGTTCTTTCTGATCTGCTCCATTAATTCTATGCCGTTACTGTTTCCTTATTTGCCTCAGCTTCAGCCTTCAGCCTCTCATACTCCTCTTTTGCTGCGGCATCGATTCCTTTCTGTCTCTTCCACAGAAGTACTATGATGATAAATCCTACGACGATAAATGCAGCAAATATGATGTTAAATGTATTCATGGATACCGTCCTGAGTCCGAGGCCCATTCTCACGATTCCTGCAGGCTTGCGTCCAAGAGCAGCCGGAGAACCGCAAAGCAGGTAAATGGCTGCAAGCGATATCACTGTGCTGATCAGCGTGAATACCGGTTTGCACTTGAATTTTCTGAAGAGTGCAGTCAGTGCAAACAGGCCCAGACAGAGTCCGAGATATATCCAGCCGATATTGACAGCTCCGGTGATTTTTGGAATGCCTGATAACACCAGTGTGATCACCATTGACCAGATTGCTGAATTATAGAACTTGCTGAAAAGTCTTGCCGGATTCGAAGGGTCCTTGAAGTATACTTCGCCTGCAGCCTTTGCAGCTTCCTCTTTCTTCTTCTGGCTCGCGTTGTATACCTGCTTGATAAGTATAACAACGATGGCAAGTGCAAAGAGGCACATGAGGCCGATGAACATCTTTTTGGCACCGCCCGTAAGCATTCCGCCTACATACGAGTAGACGATGCACGCTGGCAACTGACCCACACCTGTAGCGAGGAAGAATCCCCAGAAGTCCATGGCTGTAAGTCCTGCCGCATACGAAACGATGTCGAATGAAATGAAAGGCAGAAGTCTTGCAACAAGGATGCAGCGCTTACCGTATTTAGCGAAGAATTCCTCGATCGAAAGCAGAGCTCCCTTTGTGCATATTTTCTCTACAACATCTCTTCCGAGTATTCTGGCTATCCAGAAGCACATTGCCGCTCCAGTCATTGAAGACACCCATGAGAGGATGCATCCCTGCCACCAGCCAAAAAGGTTAGCATTTGTCAGCGTGATGAAAAATGCCGGAAGAGGTGCGGCTATGGACTGGAATACCATCAGAAGGAATGAGATGGCCATCGCCCATTTTCCGTACTGTGCTATGAACGCGTGCATATCGTCAAAGTTTCCTGTACGGAACATGACGAGTACTTTGTTGACCCATTCGTGTACTGACGGGACTGCAAAATATATGCCAAGAGCAACAAGAAACAGGACGAGGATTATGATCCTCCCCGTCCAGCTTCCTTTTTTCTTTTCTTCAACGTTTTCTGCCGCGAGGTGTTTTTCTCCCTGGTCCTTCGAAGATGCATGCTTCTCTGTCACAGCCTCTTCTTTGATCAGGTCTTTTTCTTTGTTAGAGCTCATTTATATTCCTAATAATTCGTTATGATCAGTTGTTTACTTAAGGGTGAATGTAAGTCTTACATCAGTGCCGTCTGCAGGCATTACGCTGTCGTTGAGGAAAGCGGATACTTCGCCCGAATCGATTGCATTGAATCCATATGCAGCATTTGATGTGATTCCTGCCCAGCAGCTGTTGAGGCATGCGATGCATCCGGAACCGCAGTCACTGTTGTTCTGCTGGTTGCCCGAGAATCTCATGTCAACATCAAGAGGGCCATCAGCAGACTTCAGGCTGTCTGCCATTGTTACAGGAGTGTCCTGTCCGTCCCACTTAAGTGTAACTTCTACTTTCTGGCCGTCTGTAAATTCTCCGTCCTCTATCTTGTCAGTGGTTGTATTCCATGGCTCTCCGCCTGCTTCTACCATAGCGTTATAGAAGTCCTGCGAATTGCAGTATGCAGCAAACATAGCCTTGTCGCCAACGCCGCCGTCTTTCCATACGCAGTAATGCATGGTTGACTGATCGAAGAATGTTCCGTTCAGCTGAGCGGTGATGGTTACTGTATGATTCTCTGCATCAACAACGATGTCTTCCGGAGCAGCAGGTGTCTCTTCTTCTACAGGTTCTTCTGCAACCTCTTCTGTTGCAGGTTCTTCAGCAGGCTCTTCAGCAGGTTCTGCGGAGCCACCGCATGCAGCCAGACAGAATGCAAGTACAAACGCCAGCAGTAAAACAAGTGATTTCTTCTTCATGTTCTTTCTCCTCTTAATATGTATTACGATAATTCTATACAGATTTATCATAACTTTTAAAATGGCTTCCAACAAATAGATACAATCAATAAGTGTGCTTTTGCGGATAATCCAATTCTATAAGTATGATCAGACCGATTGCCTGCCCCTTATGTCTTTATATCGTTGCTTCAGGCGGGATGGGTCTTCGCCCATTCTGTAAAGCATGCGCAGATAGAACATCAGCATCTCTGTCTTTACAATACTCACCGTACCCTTTCCGTATCTCCTGGATGAAGTAAGTATCCTTCTGCGTGCCATTGCAGGTCTGTATCCCCTTTTTTTCATTCTAATTGAGAACTCATAGTCCTCCATCACAGGGATCTCGGGAAACATTCCTTCATCAAAGAAAAGCTTTCTTTCAATGAACATCCCCTGATCTCCGAATGCAACTCCTCCCAGTGCTGCCCGGTAATTGGATATGATACGGTTCGTGAGCATAAAGAAATTGTTCGAGTCAAATCTTACTCCGAAGCATCCGAAAGGCTTTCTCATCATGCATCTTTTTATCTCGCCGAGGAATCCCTTCGGCAGAACGCTGTCGCAATGCAAAAAGAACAGCACATCCCCGCATGATGCAGCTACTCCTTCATTGAGCTGCCTGCCCCTTCCGCGCTCACAGCTGATGACTCTGAACTCATCACCAATAAGCGTAAGCGTTGCATCTGAGCTGCCGCCATCTACGAAAATGATCTCAGCCTCATCTTTATATGGTCTCAACTGGTCCATCATTGTGTTAACGGTTAGTTCCTCATTGTACAAAGGCACAATGATGGAGACAGCAATATTTTCCATAAGGAAACGCCTTGTGTCAGGCCCTGCGACGGACCTGTCCCCTCTGATCCTTTCCATCAGGCCGGCAATATCCTCTTTATCATCGATATCGCTGTACTCATCCGCAATGCTGACCGAAAAGCCGGAGCTTCTGATCGATCCGGTAGTTTCTTCAAACACTGTTGACACTCCATACAGCTTTACATCAAAGGCTTCATGATGCAGGCTGCTCATACCTATGAGGTAATAACCGCCGTCAGATGTCGGCCCAAGCACTATATCGCATGAATCCAGCATCTCAAAGGCTGAGTTCACCGAGTCTGCCTTGAGTTCAGGTATATCCGTTCCGGTCAAGATCACATTCTCATATCCCAAAGCAAACGCATCTGCAAAAGCATTCTCCATTTTTTGTCCGAGATTGTTTCCCCTTTGAGCAATATAAGCTGCCCTGCTGCCGAATGTTTTTCTGAGGAATACCGGTTCTCCTCCGGTGTATGCCACAATTATGTCAGCATCTACTCTTTTAACCTCACGCGACAAATCCTTCAGAAAGCATTTATGCAGTTCGGCACATTTTTCTGCAGAATAATAAGGCATGAGCCTGGTCTTTGTAGTTCCGGGCACAGGCTCTCTGGTAAATACCACGTATGCGTTCTTTTTCCCTCCGTCTTTACTTCTGCGTTTCATTTCTCTGTATCATTTCATAGGAATCCGCTAAAGCTGAAGCTATAACATCATCCATATCCAGATATCTGTATGTTCCCAGCCTGCCGCCAAAATGAATATTCTCATCACTGTCTGCCATATCTCTGTACTTGCGGTACAGAATAAGATTCTTATCATCACAAACAGGATACATGGCTTCGTTTTTATCGTTATGTTCCTCAGGGAACTCTTTTGTTATTATCGTAAACTTGCTGTTTGTATGCTTGTTTTCTATGTCAAAATGCCTGTGTTCGGTGGTCCTTGTGTATGGAACGTCTGTATCGGCGTTATTAACGACGGCTCTGTCCTGGTATTCGCTTATACCATCCAGTCTGCTCTCTTCAAATCTGATACTTCTGTACTCCAGTCTCCCGAAGCAGTATGAATAATAGCGGTCGATGGATCCTGTATATATAACCTTTTCAGCAAGGCTGTCAGCAGATCTTCTTATCCCGGTATCGTCGTAGTCAATTCCGGTAATAACTTCAATCCCGTTCAGCATCTCCTCAATCATCGCAGTGTAGCCTTCTGCAGGTATCCCCTGATACTTATCTCCGAAATAATCAGCGCAATGATCGAATCTTATATCGATACGTTTGATTATTGAGGCCGGAAGCTCACGGCATTTACGGCCCCATTGCTTCTCGCTGTACCCCTTTATAATCTTTTCATATATATCAGTACCGGCCATGCTGATGGCCTGCTCCTCCAGGTTCCGCGCTTCCCTTCCATGCAGAGCTTCCCTTGCCTGAGTCTGTATTATCCCGATCGCGTCTTCCGGCTCTGTGATTCCCCACAACTGTGCGAATGTATCCATGTTTACAGGCAGCGTGTATCGCCTGCCACCGGATTCGACCGCAGGACTGTTTACAAACGGAGTGAAGCGAGTAAATCGGTTTACATACTGCCAGACCTCTTCATCATCTGTGTGAAAAATATGCGGCCCGTATTTATGCACGCATATCCCGTCATAATCTTCTGTATAACAATTGCCGCCGATGTGGCTCCGTTTTTCGAGCACCAGAACTTTAAGCCCATGGTCTGTCAGCTCTCTGGCCATAACTGCACCGTAGAGTCCGGCACCGGCTATCAGGTAATCATATTTATCTGATTTAGCGATCCTGCTCAGCATTTCCATCAACATACTCCAGGGCACTCTTTACTGCCTGCATGATGTGAAGGCCCTTACGCATTTCACGGCCAACACGGCACGCGTTAAGCCTCATGTTTTCGTATTCCTCATCTGATAAGCCGGACAGTATTTCGGGAACGCAATACAAGTTATCCACAATGATCCCGCATTTCTCTTTGCGGACAAAGCCGGCCATCGCAGCACCGCTCCATGTGATAACAGGTATTCCCGATGCGATGTACAGAGCTATTTTATGCGGATTATTGAACGTAAGGTAATCACCATACGCACCATAGCATCCATCGCACGAATTGCCCTCCCACACAAGGCCAAATGAGCCTTCCATGCTTTTCATCAGATCGACCGGGTCAAATACACCTTTATAGCGCACATCATCGTTTACCGGGCCTGTATAATCCGGACCATACAGGTTGCATCTGAATCCTTTCGGCAGATCGTACTCGAATGTTGACTTCTCCTGCGAGAGATGGCCTGCGTAGATAACAGGCTTGCCTTTCCCTATGCGTTCAACAGGAGCGTCACTCAGAGGCTCCTCACACAGATAATCCATTACTCCGACAGAGAACATCTTCGCGGTATCAAAGCCGGCATTACCCAGTCTGCTCTTCATCACGTCGTTATGCACGACAATGGCATCTGAGTTATTGAAGAGCACAGCCTCCGTCCTTTTGGACGAAAACCTCTTGAGGCGGGCAAAGCGTCTGTAATCCATTACAAAGAACGTCTCTAGCTCGAATGTCAGGGTTATGACGTTGATGCCCCTTTCATGCAGCTTTTTTATCATGCGGGCGTACGAAAGAAACTTCTCACTGTTTGGACTGTGAATGATAAGCGTATCCCCCGGTCTTACCTGCCTGAGTGCATTCCTCCATGCCCGCGTAAGCTTGTGTTCAAACTCCAGCCGTTCTTTTACAGACATAAAACGGCTCTTCCTGAAAGACGGTATGGCTATACGTGTGAATCCCAAGCGTCGGAGCACTTCAAAATAGTCGTCTCTTCCTTTGCCGAGAGCGTTCTTAAGTGAATCGTGATCGTAATGAAGTGTTTCTGTGTAATAAATCATCTTTTAGTTCTGATCGTATTTATGATGGCAGTATGCCTTTCATCATTCTGCTTACAGGCTTTCTGTTAACGATTATCAAGGCTGCGATGCACAGTGCTGTCAGCAGAGGGCTAAACTGTTTAAGCACACATACCGTCTCAGCTATAACTATCAGTAAATCGACATGGATAATCACATAGTCATGCCTTATTCCAAGCATACGCCCCGTGTGGACAGACATGATCATCCACAGCATGTAAAACGACAGCATTGCAGCTATGGCAGCTCCCTGTATTCCGATTGTCTTTGTAAGAATAACACCGGATAAAACAGATATTGACTCCCCTGCCAGTGAAGTCCAGAGCACACCAGATGTCCTTTCACATACATAGTAATTGGCACACACCAGCCCGCTGAGGGCAAAGAAAACTGCTGCTATCAGAAGTACCGGTGCGTATCTCCAGGCATCTTTATATGAATCATCCAGGAGCATGATCACCGGTTTTGCAAAAGCTATAAGCAATGCAGATCCGGCAAAGAACAGAGTGCTGTATGACTCCATCGCAGATCTGTAAAACGTTTCATAACCGCCCTGACTGTAGCGCCTTATTGCTGAGAGCTGCCACGCCTGATGGAACACTACCGACATGCTGGTAACCATGGCTGACAGCCTGAAAGCGACTGCATATATGCCTGCAGCGGATGCTCCGGCAAACCACATCACAAGATAGCGTCCGGATGAGTCCATTATCCACCACAGAATTGTCGCAGGCATGAATGGAAGGGAAAACTTCAGTATCGCTTTGATCATTTCCCTGCTTACGGTACGCGGTACAATCAGGCGGATAAGCTTAAGTCTTATTGACAGGAATATAATTCTTGCTGCAGAAGCTGCAGCGATAGACCAAAGATATCCTTCGATCCCGCTTTTCATCACAACCAGCACTAATGCATTGCACGCAATAAGTGCCGCGGCGCTTATTATTTCTGATACAGCAAAAGCTGTGTTTTCTCCGAGTCCTTTTGCTTCAGCTTTGAGCAGCGATTCGACGGCTGCTGCCACAGTCATAATATACATGACAGCGATGTGCTCTCCAAAAAACGGCATCCGGGCCATGGGGATAAACAGCAGCAATCCCGCCATAGAAGCTGTGAGCATTACCGCAAAGCAATTAGAAATTACGCTTTCGGCAGAATATCCGCTATTCAGCGAAAAACGCAATGCAGCCTCGCTGACTCCAACCAAAAAAACCTGGTACAGCAGATTGACCGTAATAATGATTGTTTCGGCTGTACCGAATTCCGAAGTCGTCAGGCAGTAAGTATATAGCGGCAAAAGCAGAATTTTGAGCAGCTTGCTGACTATATTTGCTCCGGCAAACAGTATTGTTGTCCAAGTAAGAGTTTTGTATTCCTTATCCATTTAACGCTTAAGGCAGTCTGTCCGGTTCAGGATAAAAACTGAGTCCTTCAAGAGTACCCCCTATCAGTATTCCCATGCGTCTGAATTTTTCCTTACGATCCAGCTTGCTCAGAAGTATCCTTGTCATGTGGTAAGGGAGCCTTACGGATTCATACATGACCCCTTTTATTCCCTCACGCCTGTACAGGACAACGTCGTTACGATACAGATATCTGTATCTGTGCAGCCTGTCAGGCGCTGCATTTGATATATCAGCCTTTGAATTTGCTTTGATATAGTGTGTGACCTCACTTGAAGTAATCATAAAGCACGGATACTTCAGGGATATACGGCGTGTATACTCCCAGTCATCCGTCCAGATAAAGAACTGTCTGTATGGCAGTCCTACGTCTCTGATAACAGCCATAGGTATCAGGAGTGACGCAAAGGAAGCCATTACTACGGGAATCACAGTCTCGCTCATATCGCGCACATTGCGTGTAAGAGTTTTTCTCTGCAGATTCATCAGGCTTATGCTTCCGTCTCTCCATAACACTTTGCTCGATAAATAGCCGAAATTGCCTTCATATTTTTCAGCATATGTCAGCATCTCGGAAAGCGCTATATCCGACGGGACGCAGTCATCGTCCAGCAGCCATACATAATCGTAGCTCAGCTCTGCCGCCTTGCGGATACCGAAAGTGAAACCTCCTGCACATCCGGAATTAAGCCCTGTATTGTAATAATGCAGGTCCTCGCGCAAGTATATTGCGTCCGGCCCTGTGAACAAAGCTGACGTTCCGTCATTGCTGCCGTTGTCCACAACAATGATATCCGCATCTGCTCTCTGCGAAATCACAGCGTTAAGGCAGCGGATCAGCATTTCTTTTCTGTTGTATGTAAGAATTATAGCTGCAGTCTTCATGATTCTTTATGATTCAGGCGGTTCTGCGCATTCTTTAAGCCGGCTCTGATCTTACGGACCGTCATTGCAAGCGCTTTACGGGCCAGATGTTCTTTTCCAATGAATATATAATCAAGGTCTGTTGTGTGCAGGCCATTTGCATCCATCCATACGTCAAGCAGTCTTTCTGCAACGAATCCGAATACCCTTCTGTCTCCTTCTGTGTAACATGAGATATCCAGCCTTTTTTCCAGTTCAGAAAGTATATCGAACAGCCATTCACAGTACTCGTCAGCAAGAGGCTTTCTCATAACGAACATATTGAAGCGATGCCCTCTGGTCATGGACATTCGCGTCTCGAACGCTTCCAAGTATTCAGGGTGCCTTTCCATTATTATACTGCGGGTAAGGTCAAGATCCGCCGCATTATGAGAGTTGCAGTACTGTGTGTAGTTTGTCTCGAATATGTAGTTTCTTTCGGACGGAAGGAGCACATCAAAGAAGCGCAGAAGATAGTCTGCCTCATCAGGCTGCAGAAAACTGCCGCGACATGAAGGCGAAGCGAAGAACCTTCTGTAATGGCATAAGCCGATTATTTCTGCATCCAGATTCTTCCATGCCCAATACAGTGCTGTAAGTTCGCAATATTCCCTGTTCTTTACGGATATATTCTCTCCGCTGTCATCGCGGAGACAATCTGCCGGGATCTTTTCCCTTAAAAGCGCGGAACCGGCTATTATATGCGTGCATCCGGTATTCTCAGGCAGAGAATCCGGAGTATGACCGGCAGAAAGTATGATCGTCTTCATCAGTTTTTACCTCTGCCCTTTTTTATAATGGAATTCAGTGCTGATGCCGGTGTAAGGAGAAGAATGATCAGGTCAAAGATCGCAGATGCATGGTCTGAGTAGAACAGCTCCATGCGCTTCCTTTCACCGTTCTGATATGTAGCTCTCATTTTGCCGAATACCTGCCAGTATCCCGTCAGGCCCGGTTTTACAGAAAGGAGTCGCCTTCTTTCATCTTCTGTGTATAACTCAAGTTCTTGCCTGGTAATAGGTCTTGGTCCAACCAGACTCATCTCACCGTGAAGAATGTTATATAGCTGAGGTAGCTCATCAAGATAAGTACGCCTTAGTAAGCGACCTGTCTTTGTTACTCTTGGATCATCTTTAAGAGTGTACTCCCTGTAGTAGGCTTCCAGCTGGTCGTCGTTCAAAGACGATTCAAGTTCTTCGGATCCGGCATGCATGCTTCTGAACTTGTATACGCTTATGTCCCTGCCGTCCTTCCCTGTCCTTCTGTGAATAAAAATTACCGGACCCGGAGTCTCTGCCTTTACCATAAGTGCAGCCGCAACACAAACAGGCGCTGCAGCAACAAGCAGAACTGCCGCGCCTGCAATATCCGTGCTTCTTTTAACTATTCTGAAAATGGATCCGGTTTTCTTCATATACTGACTTATAAAAAAGACGGTTATCGTCTCTTTAGTGAGATAATAGCCGTCTTTATACTAACATTTTTAATCGCATTTATGACGGTTTTATAAGACTGTCACAAGTATTGCTTTTTTAATGCCGTTGGAGGTAATTACATATACCTTGCAAGTGCCCTTTGCAACAGCTTTGATCTTTCCTGCCTTGCTGACCGTCACAACATTTTTATCGGTTGTGTAGTAACGTATTCTTGCACAATGGCTTGGCATAATGAGAATCTTTCCGCTGCTGAGCTTCTTGACTGTTGCTTTGATAGCAAAAGTTCCGTCCTCTCTGAGCAGAATCTCAGACCTGTTAATGGTGAGTTTGCTTGGATTGGTGTAGAGCTTTGATCCTCCTGCTGTGTATGCATGTAGCGGCGGGCTCATTCTGAAATACTTCTTTTCGCCGTCTACCATCTTCCAGGCTTTTACAAATGCTTTATATGGCTTGTTCTTAACAAGACCTTTCTTCGTCCATGTAGTCTTGTCAGGGCCAAGAGACTTCACAAATCTGCTCTTATGCGACTTGCTGCAGCGTCCGAAGAATACATCATAGCCCTCAGCACCATCCACCTTGTTCCATGTCAGAGTGAGAGCGTTGCCGCCTTTTGCAGTCCACTTAGCGATCAGCTTGTCTTTCAGCTTAGGTTCGCTCTCATCAGGTGCGTTAGGATCCTTTATCTTTACAGTCACAACAACATATCTTGTGGCTGGCTTGTACTTCACACTACCCGAATCTTTGATCTTGACCTCGATCTTGTAAGTTCCCGGTTCAAGATCTTTATCAACAATGATGTCACCGGTCTTCGTATCAAGTGTGAGACCTTCGCTTCCGATCGAGCTTGAATATGAGAGTTTTCCCTTCGACTGGCTTATTGTCATTGCTTCACTTTTTGGAATGACAACGTCTTCTTCACCAAGGTCTTCGGTACTGATAGTCTCTGTGCTTGGTTTTACTGTGATCGGATTTGTGGCAGTTACTACTTTGATAGTAACTGTAACCTGAACAGTTTTTGCCTTATACGATCCGTTTCCGGCAGCTTTGACATTTACAACCAGTTTATAAGTACCTATTCCAAGGCCCTTCTGAACTGTGATCACGCCTGTCGACTTGTTGATAGTAATTTTGTTGTTTCCGCTCTTTTTAGCATAGGTAACAGTACCCTGCGGATTACTTACTGTGATCGCGTCCTTTCTGGCAATTGTTCTGCTCTTATTTGTAAGGCTTGCACCTGTCAGGGAAACAGTATGGCCCTTTGCACTGAGAGTATTTGTCTTCTTTTCTACCGGCGTAGGAGGAACGTATCCACCGCCACCGCCACCATCGTCTCCGCCGTCTCCGTCGGAACCCAATACATGCGAAACGACAGGATGACCGCTGGCCATCTCAGCTATTTCAATGGTTCCTGCTACGAACACCAACGTGAGCGTAAGTGTCAGAAGTGTGCTAAGTACTTTTTTGGGTATATGTCTCATGGTTTGATACCTCCGTATATCTAGTAAATTATATCGTCTGGTATCAGTGTATTCAACTTATCTAACACCCTATAAGTATTGATAAAACCTATACTTTACATGGGTTCCATTCTTTTCTTCTCTGACGAAAGGCCAAGAAAAACAAACATGAAAGGTGCCGTATAGAAGAAGGCTACGCCGAACAGTGAAGAGATAAAATATGCCATTGCCGCAAATGCAGCAATCGTTTTCTCCGCTCCCTGCTCGTTTTGTCTGAAACCTTTTACGATAGAGGTAAACACAGCTGCGCAGTAGAACACAGCAGCCGGTATGCCAAAAAAGGCTGCATAAGTAAGAGGCTCATTATGAGGGCTTGTTGTAAGCGTATAGTCTCTCATTATCTCCGCTATGCCTTCGCAGCCATAGCCCCAATACGGCGAATCCTTAATATAGTCTGCAACATATTGCCATATGCCCCATCTGCCGTTTCCGGCATAGATGTTGTTTTCACCGGATAGGATCTGAATGAACTCAGTTGCTGTCTCTGCGAGGTCTTCCCTGAAATCCTTAAGAACAGTCAGCCCGACAGCAGCCAGCACCAGAATAGCAGTTACTGTAAAAAGAGCTTTTTTGCGCTTTATGCCACCTCTGATGATCGATGCAGCAAGCACTGCGGTAAGGACCACCCCTGCTGCTATCAGGCAGCCCATGCTCCTGTTAAGAGCCAGCGCTCCAAGATTCACGGCAAGAGAAACAGCTCCGATGATTGCAGGAGCTCCGTTATAATATATCAGGCAGCCTGCTGAAACCGCTATCACCATCACAAGAAAGTATCCGTAGTGATTTCCATGGAAAAATATTGCAGATGGCTCAAGTTTTCCGTTGAACGCAGCTATGCTTCCTTCAGCCAGGTTATAGAAAAAAGCGATGGCAATCAGATCCGATACGAGGATAAAGGCAAGGAAGAATAACCTTTTCATCCGGGAATCGAATGCATGGGAAGCACAGTACCTGTAGATGAAGATAAAGATTATCAGATCGTATACGCCTACATATCTGTATGCAACGCTGAAAATCGCGTCATGTGTGATACCGTTTACATACGTTGAAATAAGCATGCAGACAGTGAATCCGATGAAGAAAAGATCCTCCGGGCCTACGCTGAATCTGCCCCTCTCCAGTTCACAGCCAAGGCATGCGGCCATGCATAAAATGCTGATGAGAGATACCAGACGGGCTGCCAGAGGATAGATGAGGTACTGACCGTCGGACATGGATGGCAGAATCATGTCAAGGATCAGCATCATCAATGTAATAAAGCAAAGCAAATAAGCCGGTATCATCGCTATCGTGCCGGCATTTTTATTGATAAAATTGTTGAATGAATCTTCTCTTGCTATGTTCTCTTTCCTCATACCCTTATTTGAATCTGGTAAGTACTCTGTTTATATATGATTTAGTGGTATCAGGCTTCTCATCAGTACCCACTATAAGCGGCAAAATATGATAAATATTATTGAATCCGCTCCTTTTGAATCTTCCGGTACATGAAGCACAATACGTGTATATATCGCTGCCGCTGCTATCCGCCAGATTCTTCACAAACCCGGCAGCTATCTCCTTCTCAAATGCCATAGCACTTCCGCCAAGGCCGCAGCACTGGGCAGAATCATTCGCAGTAATCGTTCCATCAATAAATGGGCGGATATCATCTATCCATGCCTTCTCTGTTCTGTCAGGGCAAGGCAGATAGAATTCCTTATTACCGGTCAGCACCTTTCCGAGTCCAAGCTCAGTGAGTTTTCTGTAAACGCTTTTTACTTCTATCCCAAGTCTGTCACCAAAGAAGTCCTTACAGTTAGGGCATGCTGTCACTATTTCCGTAACGCCAGCAGACTGAAGTCTTTCTATGATACCGGCGAGTATCCTGTCCTCATCGTTCTTGAAGCCCAATTCCGAGATCGGCTTTCCGCAGCATTCATATACCGTGCCT
>JAFQZQ010000018.1 GCA_017405845.1 Mogibacterium sp.
GGTAGTCTATACAAGAGACACCGGAAGCGTCGGAATATTGACAGCACTTTCGTGGTGCGTATTCCCGTTCATTATTCCTGATGCGATCAAGATATCAATGGCAGCAGTTTTGACGCGTAGGATCAGACCTCTGATCAATCGTTAAACAACAATAAAAAGGGATGGAACTGAGTATTTGGACTTTTTTAATAGTATGCCCCCTGACATTTCTCGGAGGGTTTGTTGATGCAGTCGCGGGCGGCGGGGGTCTTATCTCGCTACCCGCTTATATGATTGCGGGAGTGCCGGTGCATAACGCCATAGCGACAAATAAGCTGAGCTCAGGCATGGGCACTACGGTCTCAACTTACAGGCTGGCCAGGCTTGGATATATTCCGTGGCGTAAGGCTGCTTTATGTATCGTCATGGCAATAATAGGCTCCTCTACGGGTGCTAAGCTTGCGCTCATGGTCGATGCGGAGCTGTTCAAGAGAATAATGCTTGTCATTATTCCGCTCACGGCGATCTATGTGATGCGAAATAAAAAGATGGACGAGCCAAAGGAGCCTCTCGGAAACACGCAGACCTTGATACGTTCTGCGTTTGTGGCCTTGCTCATAGGTGTTTACGATGGCTTCTACGGACCGGGTACAGGGACTTTCCTCATACTTTTCCTGACAGCCTTTGCGCATTTTAAGCTTGGAGAAGCAAACGGAGTTGCAAAATCCATCAACCTGACGACCAATCTCTCTTCACTTGCCGTATATCTCATGAACGGCAAGGTGATATTGCTCCTGGGATTCTGCGGAGGATTGTTTGGGATCATCGGCAATTATATAGGAGTCACATTCTTCGAAAAGAAGGGAGCAAAGGCTGTAAGGCCTCTGATGCTTACCGTACTCGTTATCTTCTTTATAAGGATCCTGTCAGAGATACTTTAATTGAAATAAGGGAACTGAAAGAATGAACAGTTTTAAGACCATAGGAATAATCGGCGGCATGGGCCCGATGGCCACATACGATCTTGGCATGAAGATACTCGACAATACTGTATCCACGTGCGATCAGGATAACGTGCCGCTGCTGATAGACTGCAATACAAGGATAGCTGACAGAACGAAAGCCATATTGTGCGGAGGAGCTGATCCTGTTCCTGAACTTAAAAAGAGCGCTAAGCGCCTTGAAGAAGCCGGGGCGGATGCTATTGTGATATCGTGCAATACAGCACACTATTTCTACGACAGCATCTGTGAGGACATTGATATACCGGTAATACACATGCCGCGCGAGACTGCAAAGCAGCTTGCTGAAAAGGGAGTTAAAAAGGCGGGTATATTGGCGACTGACGGTACATGCAAGGCCGGAATATATGGAAAAGCTCTTGAAGAGGCCGGAATAGAAGCTCTGTATCCGTCCGAAGAAAACCAAAAGGCGATCATGAGCCTCATATACAATCATGTAAAGGCAGGCCTGATGGACTTTTCCGATGTAGATATAGAAGGAATAGTGTCGGAAATACAGAAAAAGGGGGCAGAGATACTTATACTGGGATGCACCGAGCTCCCAATCGTTTTTGACAGTATTGGGGGAGCTACGCTTCCGGCCATAGATCCTACTGTTGTTCTCGCCAGAGCAGCGGTCAGTTTTGCAGGAGCTCCGCTGAAAGAGTAACAAGGAAACCAAGCCTTAAAAAAGAGTTTCAAATCACATGCCGTACATGGTACAATAGTGCGGAAAAGGGGGGACAGTATACAGACTGCTCTCTTCTGTTTTTTTTGTTATGTAATTAAGGAGAATAATATGCAGAAGAAACCTATAACTAATAAGCTTCTTTGGATATTCGCTGTCGGACAGTTCGGATGGAGCCTGCTTTCGGGTATCGTTGCAAACTGGATGGTCTACTATTATACAGGCGCACCTGATGAGCAGAACCCTCTCACCGGAATCTTTGCTTCGGGCATCACGCAGCATCCTATCGTATTCAAGCTGACTCTCTTCGGACTGGTGCTTGCTGTCGGACGTATTTTCGATGCTGTTACAGACCCTTTGATTGCAGGATGGTCAGACCGTGCGAAATTCAAGGGCGGCCGCCGCATACCGTTCATGCGTACCATTGCTATCCCGTTTGCGCTTATCACGATCGGACTCTTTACGCTTCCTCAGACCGCAAACATAGCTGTAAACGACGTGATACTGTTTGCGCTGCTTATTACGTTCTATCTGTTCATGACAATATTCTGCACGCCATATAACGCGCTGATAGCAGAGCTGGGAGATACACAGGAGCACCGCATCAATGTTTCGACATATATCTCATTCACATTTATCGCGGGTCAGTCAATATCCTTCATGTTGCCAAACGTTGCAGGTGCACTTCAGGGAGCACTCGGACCTGCAGGATCAGTAAGGATGGCTGTAGCTATCATGGCTACGATCGCATGCATTGCAATGCTTGTTCCTTCGATCTATATAAAGGAGCGCGATTATCTCGAAGCCAAGCCTAGCGAAACAAAGGCGTTCTCATCGCTGCTTAAGACCTTCCAGAACGGACAGTTCCGCCGCTTCGTATACAGCGATGTTATTTACTTCTTTGCTCTGACACTGTTCCAGACGGGCCTTGCATTCTATGAGACCAAGCTGATGGGCATCGAAGATACATGGACATTTGTGCTGACGGCGACAATGACTTTCCTCAGCGTATGTCAGTATCCTATCGTCAACAAGCTGGCTCCGAAGATCGGAAAGAAGAAAATGATAATCACGGGATTCTTCGGATACGCGCTGGTGTTCCTTATCACTTTCCTTTGCGGACAGGGACTGTACTGGGGATTCATCGTAGCTGTCTGCGCTTCCGTTCCTATGGCTATTCTCGGCATCCTGCCGCAGGCCTGCGTTGCGGACGTTGCAGAACTCAGCCGTCTTGAGACAGGAGAGGACAGAAGCGGTATGTTCTTTGCTGCCCGTACATTTGCATTCAAGATGGGTCAGGCACTGGCAATGGTTGTGTTCACATCCATCACAGTCTCCGGTACACCGGGAAGCTACAGAGCTACTGCTGCCGTAGCATTTGTAACCTGCGTGACCGGCGCATGCCTCTTCTTCCTGTATAACGAGAAGATGATCCTGGCAAAGATCAGAGAAATCAAGGGCGAGGAATAGTAACTGAAACGTACGGATTTCCAGAAGCATATGCAAATGCATATGCTTCTTTTTATGCCGTGTATGTGTGGTATTATATTAGTATCATGAGAAAGACATACGCGCATGCAGCAGACAATCCGCTGGGCAGTGCTCCTCTGGCGCCTCTGATAGCCAAGTATTCAATACCCGCTATCATAA
>JAFQZQ010000019.1 GCA_017405845.1 Mogibacterium sp.
GGTGAATCGGCGTCACGTGAACGGTTTTGATCCCCGCGAATTTCCCCGCCGCCACGTCCGCCATGAGCTGGTCGCCCACGATCGCCGTGGATTTACGGTCCCAATCCTTTCGTTTCATGACGCGCCAAGCTTACCCGGTTTCTGAGGTTTACAGCTTTGCCTACATATATCACTTCGCCCAGGCTGTCCTTATGCATATACACGCCCGGTGTTTTCGGCAGTTTTTTCAGTTCTTCACTGATCTCAAACATGCTTTATTTTTTGCGTCGTGATTTTTTACCGCTCTTCTTCGCTTCTTCGTTTATCGCTTCTTTGCGTATGTCAGTCGTGCGCGGAGGCATAGCCTCATAGCCCGTTGCATCCCAGTCGCGGCGCTTTCTGTCCTCGTCGATTTCAAGCTGCATCCTGGCCATTTCGCGTATCTTGGCTCTGCGTATCGCCTCACGCCTTTTTGCGCGGCGGCGCTTTACATGCCCTACTCTGAGCAGGAATAAAAGCAGCAGAACGAGTATCGAACCAATCACTATCGTTCCGACGTTTGATATATAGAATCTGGACGGATACCAGCCTAAAGGAATATCTTCTTTTATTATAAGATCGACGGTTCCCTTAAGCTCGTCCGCAACGAATATTCTGAATTCTCCGACCTTATCGCCCTTACTCAGCGGAGCGGTCAGGTCATCGTACATGGCTACCTGGGTCTGTATCAGAGAGTCGCTGCCCTCAGGAGGAACATATGCGAAGCCCTTTGTCTCAGTGTAGGCAGCAACGTTAGTAATAGCGCCGCCCCTTACTCTCGCATGGCCCACAAGTTTTCCCTTCTTCACGATTGTATTCTTCGTGACCTTTGTGTCTGCATATTCGAAGAGCGATGTGGCCTCTCTCGCAGCGTTCTCCTTAGCTGAATCCATCAGGACGACTATCATCTGCATGTCGTCCTTGGTAGCTATTGCGGCATACTGTGCGGAATTGACTTTCTCATCCACCAGTCCCAGAATGCCGCCCTTAATATACTGATAAGCTGTCTTCTCGTTGCCCGTCAGCAATGGGTTGGTGCTTATAAATTCTATCTCTCGCGGTTTCTTCTTTTTCTTTTCAGCAACCGCTATTGTCGCACTTTTCTTTGCCAGCGCATCTTTTATCCTCTGATATCTGTATGCAGCCTGAGTGATCACTGCTAAATCTGCGGCAGTCGAATAGGACGCTATGTCGTAGCGTCCGCCCGCATTCGTAAACAGGGTGTCCATGAGTCCGAGTTCCATGCACTTGGAATTCATTTCATTGACAAATATATCCCTTGATGATGCGCTGTATTTGGCGAGCAGTTCGGCAGCCTGAACATCTCCGCCTACAAGCATGGCATTCAGAAGATCTCCCACGCTTGCGTACTCGCCTTCTTTGAATGTTTCGCCGTATTCGGCGATGGTTCTTCCTGTCTCTACAGTGTTCTTGAGCTCACTCTCGTCGTACATGTTGTCGAGCACAACCATTGCTGTCATGAGCATGGTGATCTTGCCCGGCTGCATCTTTCGGTCAGCATGCTTGGACGTCACCTTCTCACTGGTGGATCCTGACATCACCATGTACGAGCTCGCAGTCACTATAGGAGCCTTCTTCTGCGCTGTCTGCGGCGTGCCTTCAGCGTAGACTTCAAAATGAGCAATATAACCGATGGTGGTCACCAGTATCAGCATTACCGATATGATGGCCACCATCTGTTTTCTTATGCGTTTTGTGTTGCTGTTTTTCAACACTTCTTACTTCTCCGCAATAATGTTCTGAAAGCCTTACTCGTGTGCAGCCTCAAATTCCTTCATGTACTCGATGAGTGCATCAACACCTTCTTCAGGGAATGCATTGTAAACGGAAGCTCTCATTCCGCCTGCAATTCTGTGTCCCTTGAGGTTGATCATATTTCTCTCCTTTGCACCTGCGATGAACTCCTTATCGAGGTCAGGATCGCCTGTAACAAATGGGATATTCATGAGAGATCTGTCTTCCTTTGCAACAGTTCCCTTGAAGAGCTCTGAAGAATCGAGATAATCGTAGATCTTCTGAGCCTTGCGTACGTCCTTCTCGTGCATTGCAGGGATTCCGCCGTTTGCAAGCAGATACTTGAATACTTCGCCGGCTACATAGATCGTGTAGCAAGGAGGAGTGTTGTACATCGATCCCTTTTCTGCATGTGTCTTATAGTCGAGGTAAATCGGAGTGTTAGCAGGAGCCTTACCAACGAGGTCCTTTCTGATAATAACGATTGTCATACCAGCAGGAGCAACGTTCTTCTGAGCGCCGGCATAGATGAGACCGAACTTTGTGACATCGACTTCCTCAGAGAGGATGCAGGATGACATATCAGCTACGAGCAGGTGATCACCGAAGTCAGGAAGCTCATTGTAGTGAGTTCCGAATACAGTGTTGTTGTAGCAGATGTAAACGTAGTCAACGTCATCTCTGATGTCTTCCTTGCTTACCTTTGGAATGTATGTGTACTTAGCTTCCTCGGAGGAAGCTACGCAGCGTGCATCACCAAACTTGCGGGCTTCTTCCCATGCCTTCTTTCCCCACTGACCTGCTACGATGTAGTCAGCCTTGCCTGTTCCTGTCATCAGGTTGATAGGAACCATTGAGAACTGGAGCGTAGCTCCGCCCTGAAGGAACATTACATAGTAATCATCAGGAATGTTCATGAGTTTGCGCAGATTAGCTTCTGCATCATCGATGATCTTCTGGAACTCAGGGGATCTGTGGCTCATCTCCATTACAGACTCGCCTGTTCCCTCATAGTTGAGCATCTCAGCAGCACATTTTCTGAGTACTGGTTCTGGAAGAACAGATGGTCCAGCAGAAAAGTTAAATACGCGATATTCATCAGCCATTGGTCTATACCTCCGTAAATGTAAAAAGTAAAAGGGTTATTGGTTAAATTATACTAGAGAGCAGGGCCCGCTGCAACGAGAGCCTTGCCTGCCTCATTCGAAGTGTACTTGTCGAAGTTCTTGATGAATCTGCCTGCGAGATCCTTAGCCTTCTCTTCCCACTCTGCAGGATCAGCATATGTATCTCTAGGATCGAGGATTCCAGGGTCTACGCCAGGAAGCTCTGTCGGTACCTCGAAGTCGAAGTAAGGGATCTTCTTTGTAGGTGCCTTGAGTACATCGCCGTTCAGGATAGCATCGATGATTCCTCTTGTATCCTTGATCGAGATACGCTTTCCGGTTCCGTTCCAGCCTGTGTTGACCAGATAAGCCTTGGCGCCGCTCTTTTCCATCCTCTTTACCAGCTCTTCCGCATACTTTGTAGGATGCAGTTCGAGGAACGCCTGTCCGAAGCAAGCGGAGAATGTAGGTGTAGGCTCAGTGATGCCTCTTTCAGTACCTGCCAGCTTAGCTGTAAATCCGCTGAGGAAGTAGTACTGTGTCTGCTCCGGTGTCAGGATCGATACAGGAGGCAGTACTCCGAATGCGTCTGCCGAGAGGAAAATTACGTTGTCTGCCTGAGGGCCTGCGGACTTGCCGTTGACCTTCTTGGCAATGTTCTGGATGTGTTCAATCGGATAAGATACACGTGTATTCTCTGTAACGCTCTTGTCGGCAAAGTCGATCTTGCCGTCAGCATCAACAGTTACGTTCTCGAGGAGAGCGTCTCTCTTGATAGCATTGTAGATATCCGGCTCTGATTCCTTATCGAGGTTGATTACCTTAGCATAGCAGCCGCCCTCGAAGTTGAATACACCTTCGTCGTCCCAACCGTGCTCATCGTCTCCGATGAGGAGTCTCTTAGGATCTGTCGAAAGAGTTGTCTTACCTGTTCCGGAAAGTCCGAAGAAGATAGCCGTGTTCTTTCCCTCCATGTCTGTATTAGCGGAGCAGTGCATTGAAGCGATGCCCTTGAGAGGGAGATAGTAGTTCATCATCGAGAACATACCCTTCTTCATCTCACCGCCGTACCATGTGTTGATGATGCACTGTTCACGGCTTGTGATGTTGAATGCTGCAACTGTCTCGCTGTTGAGTCCGAGTTCCTTGTAATTCTCTACCTTTGCCTTGGAAGCATTGAAGATAACGAAGTCCGGCTCGAAGTTCTCAAGTTCCTCATCTGTAGGAATGATGAACATGTTCTTTACGAAGTGTGCCTGCCATGCAACCTCCATGATGAAACGGATAGCCATGCGTGTATCAGGGTTTGTGCCGCAGAATCCGTCTACTACGAACAGTCTCTTATTGCAGAGCTCCTCGATAGCGATCTTTTTGACCTCTGCCCATACTTCCTCTGACATAGGATGGTTGTCATTCTTGTAACCTTCTGTTGTCCACCATACTGTGTCCTTGGAATTCTCATCCATGACGATGTATTTATCCTTAGGCGAACGTCCTGTATAGATACCGGTCATTACGTTTACTGCATCGAGTTCAGTGAGCTGCCCCTTGTCATATCCTTCGAGTTCAGGTTTCATTTCTTCCTCGAAGAGCATTTCAAACGATGGATTGTAAACCAGCTCCGTAGTACCGGTGATCCCATACTTAGTCAGATCAACTTTTGCCATTTAGATACCTCCTATTTTATATTTTTTACAGTTATTATCTTGTGAAAACCCAATTTTTTCTCACTATAATAGTATTCATTTTATGTCAATGTTTCAACTTGTATTTGTCAATAACACATGCCCACCCATGTTGATGTAAACTATCACTGGTGATATACTAACAATGTATGGGCGTCCGCTGATCACGGCGTTAAAACGCCCGTCAACAAGCTATATATATTCAATCTTTTTGTTTCAAAAACGGAGGACATAATGGACAAGTATTATATCGGTACTCTTAACAACATTTCCCCTAAGGGTCTTTGCAGACTCACTGACAAGTTTGAGCTTACCGACGACGTTGATAAGGCTAACGGAATCATCCTGAGATCTTTCAAGATGCATGATATGGAGCTCTCTGACAACCTTCTCGCTGTAGGAAGAGCCGGAGCCGGCGTCAACAACATTCCTCTTGATAAGTGCGCTGAGAAAGGTATCGTAGTATTCAACACTCCTGGTGCTAACTCGAACGCTGTTAAGGAACTCGCAGTAGCAGGCATGATCATGGGTGCCCGCAATATTTACGAAGGTATTGCATGGGGACAGACACTCGAAGGTGATGTGGCAACAAACGTTGAGAAAGGCAAAAAACAGTTTGCCGGTACAGAGATCGCAGGCAAGACCCTCGGAGTCATCGGTCTCGGTGCTATCGGAGCCAAGATCGCAAACGCTGCTTATGCCCTCGGCATGAAAGTAGTCGGCTACGAAGCATTCACACCGCATCCTTGCCTGACAGCTCCTGTTGAACTCAAGGACAGCACAGAAGAGATGGTACCTGAGTGCGACTTCATCACGATCCACGTTCCTTCCCTGCCAACTACAAAGGGAATGGTTAACAAGGACCTCATCGCAAAGATGAAGGACGGAGTCATCTTCATGAACTATGCAAGACCTGACCTCATCGTTGTTGACGATGTTGTTGAGGCTCTCGAGTCCGGCAAGATGAGAAAGTACATGACAGACCTTCTCGAGCCTGAGTACATCGGCAAGAAGGGAATCGTCGCTACACCGCACCTCGGAGCTTCCACGGCTGAGGCTGAAGAGAACTGCGCTGTTATGGCTACAGATCAGCTCATGGACTACCTCGAAAACGGAAACATCATCAACTCTGTCAACTACCCAAGAGTCTCCATGGAGAAGAAGGGCGACGAGAGACATTGCTTCCTCGTAAAGGCTGAGAAGTCCGCTGACGAGATCAAGGCTAAGATGGAAGAGTTCTACGGCGACAAGCTCGCAGGATTCGCAGGCAACAAGAACAGAGCTAACGATTTCGGATACTTCATCGCTGACGTTGCAGCAGGCACAGAGCCATTCAGCTGCGACTGCGTCATCAAGACAAGAGTTCTGTAAACAAACTGCAGAAGCTTAAATCAAAAACAAAAAGTTGATGCCTTCGGGCATCAACTTTTTTGTTTTGATATGTAAAGTTTTCTTTACGTAAGTGTTTATCGATATGTAAAGCTTTCTTTACGTTTTATATCTTTTCGACCTTCTTTACCTCTCTGTCGTATGTGAGAAGTCCGTTCGTCTCATCTTCTACATCAGAAAGCTGTGTGTAGATCGCAGCACTGAGTCCCCTTGCCTTCAGAGGCTCGATCTCTTCCTTGTACAGACGCGAAATATCTTTCTGCAGCGCTGCCCTGTCGGCGCACTTTCTGTAGCCATAGTCTCTTCTGCCGCCGTAATAATATCCCGGAAGCTTGCACGCATATCCACCAAACTCGCTCAGCACCAGAGGCCTGCTGCCCATCTCAAGATCTGCCTTCTTGAAGTAGACGTGATAGCTGTCGACATCGCTCTTATTCTGCCAGAACCATCCTGATGTGCTGTCGACGAACCTCGTGCTGTCGAGTTCTTTCAGCCTGTCATAAGCCGCATCTGCATCGAACTGCCCCCATCCTTCGTTAAATATGGTCCAGTAGCAAATCGACGGATGATTGTACAGATAATCCACGGTTCCTTCCATCGATTCCATGAAAATCATTCTGGTTTCAGGATCATCATTTACCACCTTATCGTCAATCTTAGTGCGGCCTATGGCCGGGAGCGCTGAATCGTGAATAAATGAATAATCCGAGTTGTTCACCATATCCTGGAATACAACCATTCCAAGTCTGTCGCACTCATAATAGAAGCGCTCATGCTCTATCTTGATATGCTTTCTGAGAGTGTTGTATCCGAGCGATTTCATGGCGAGGATATCTTCGGCGAACTTATCAGGCGAGGATGGTGTATATATGCCGTCATGCCAGTAGCCCTGATCGAGCACGCCGTTGAAGAAGTACGGTACGCCGTTGAGGCAGAGCCTGGTGCATCCACCCCTCTCCTCTATCGAGAGTGTGCGCAGAGCGAAATATGATCTGATGCTGTCATCACCGCTACTGATGGTAAAATCATAGAGATTTGGTTCCTCCGGAGTCCAGAGCTCAGGCTCCTCGATTTCGACATGAACCGAGGCGCAAGCTCTTCCGTCTTCTGTCAAACCTGTGAGCTCATAGCTTTTGCCGCAAAGCTCCAGCGTTCCCTCCGAAACACCGTATGCCTTTATCTCGACCCAGTCCAGACCTGTATCAATTCTGAGTGATGTTATGTGTTCTTCAGGCACGGGCTCAAGCCATACGCTCTTCCATATACCTGACACAGGTGTATACCACATACCGCCGTTTTTATACTTCTGCTTTCCCCAAGGATACTTGTGGTCAAGATTGTCGCGGGCTTCGATTATCACGCTGTGCCTTTCTTCTCCTTCGTTGAGCAGGTCAGTAATATCATAGCTGAATGGCAGATAACCGCCCTCGTGTGAGCATGCGTACTTTCCGTCGATGTACACTTTAGCGGTCTGATCGACTGCACCGACATGCAGTATCAGCCTCATGCCCTTCCATTCTTCAGGTACTGAAAAGCCTCTGCCGTAAAGCATGAGCTCATCCGGACGTGTGATCCTGTTGAGCCCCGAAAGCATACTCTCAGGACAGAACGGTACGTTTATTGTCTTTGGCTTAGGCGGCATGCCTGCCTCGTTTGTCTTTTTGACACTGAACGTCCACCTTCCGTCGAGGCTCAGCCACTTATCTCTTACCAGCTGTGGTCTTGGATACGAATCTTTCCAATTAGTCATAATTCAACACCCTATGTAAAGTTTTCTTTACGTTAATTGATCAGCTTATGTAAAGCAGCCTTTACGTAATTAAATGGAAGCTGCTGCAGCGAGTACGATCGAATAGAACTTCTCTTCTGCGCTGGATCCTCTCGATGTGAGAACGATAGGTGCCTTTGCGCCAACGATGATGCCTGCCATCATTCCGTTGCTGCTGACAGTCCATGCTTTACCCACCATGTTTCCTGTTGCCATTGAAGGCATGATCATCGCATCAACTTCGCCTGCAACAGGGCTGTCAAACTTCTTGAACTCAGCGATTTCCTTGCTCAGTGCGATGTCGTAGGAGATAGGCCCCTCAACTGTGCATCCTGTGATCTCACCTTTCTGATTCATCTCCTTGAGGGCTGCAGCATCAACCGACTCCTGAGCCTTCTTATTAAGAACCTCTGCTCCGCACATTACACCAACTTTCGGATCTTCATATCCGAGAGCGTGAAGCACTTCTACAGCGTTGTTGATGATTTTGACCTTCTGCTCGAGATCCGGATGGAGAAGCATTCCGCCGTCAGTAAGAACTACTACCTTGTGATAGTTCGGAACCTGGAAGAGTCCGACGTGCGACATGATTTTTCCTACCTGGAGGCCTGTCTCTTTATTTACAACCTGCCTCAGGAGATCTGCAGTCTGCATGCGGCCTTTCATCAGGAAGTCGCCCTTGCCCTCACGGATAAGTGCTACTGCCTTCTTTGCAGCCTCTACATCATCATCTTCGTTATAAATAGCAACATCGCCGAAGTCGAATCCGTGCTCAGCGCATATTGCCTTGATCTCATCTTCTTTACCTACGAATACAGGCTCAACGATCCCCTCTTTGAATGCTTCATATACAGCATCCAGTGAATGCTCATCGTGAGCGCAGCAGAGAACGATTCTCTTCTTTACAGGGTTGGCCTTAACCAGTTCAGCCATCTCTTTGAAATTCTTAAGCATAACTATCCTCCTGTTATATTGAGCTGTTTTTTACCGCATAATATTTTATCACAATTGACGGGGCTCATAAATATAAGAATGTCCCTGCGTGGAGTTTGATTCCGCTCTGTCATTGAAAAACGCCTGTGCTGATGATAGAATTTCTGTGTATGCACATATAGTATAAAAGTTGACCTAAGCGAGGTAAAAAGATGGAATATTACGAGGATATAGTTAAAAAGAGAAATTCCTGCAGAGGCTTTGCCGACAAAAAGGTCGGTGATGATGTGCTGAATGAGCTGCTGACATATTATGAGGAAGATGAGAGCGATCTCGTCGATGAGATCCAGACCGAGCTGAAGTTCTACATCGGAACAGTCTGGGATGAACTCAAAAAGAGTGTCGGCTACAACGGATTCTGCATCAAAGCTCCTGCATACATGGTCATTTACTCTGAGGTAGCAGATCACTATCTCGAGAACGCCGGTTACATTGCTCAGGGCCTTACACTCAAGATGACTGAGCTGGGACTTGCTGCATGCTGGCAGACCATTAACGATGCTGAAGAAGCAAAGAAGGCTCTCGGCGAGGACACCGATAAGGTAGTTGCCTGCGTAGTAGCATTCGGTTACAGGGATCCTGATAACGATGAGAAAAAGGCTCCGAAGAAGTCACTTGACGAGATGACAGACGGCTTCAAGTTCGGACAGGACATCGATACTGACCTCTGGTACGACGAGCTCGAAGACGGCCTCAGAGCAATTGCTCACGCCCAGTCGTTCCAGAATCTGCAGCCATACAGGATAATCGTTGACAACGACCAGATCTCGCTGGTGGGACTCCCTGATGATATGACATCAGAGGCAGACAGGCTTCTCAACTACGGCATCGTAATGTTCAACTTCTATGCCGTTATGTGGGCAATAAGACCGAGCGCACCTAGATGGAGCTTCGAACCTGTAACGGATCGCGACCTCGCGCTTCCTGCTGACGTCACTTATGTCGCAAAGTGCGGCCTGTAAACCGTCAGCAAACACGGTTCTGAAATAAATATTCAGTCAAAATAATACCGCAGCACCGGGCTGCGGTATTTTATTTCATATTTTTCACTGACATTCAGCGCTACTGCTCTGTCGGGTAATCCGATTTGCCTGTGACCTTCTTCTTGAGGATCTTGATTCCCCTCTTGAGTGCGTATGGTCCGACCACCTTCATCATATCCTCTGCGAAGTGCATATCGCTCGCCGCAGGAATATCTCTGCTGAGGTGGATGGCATCAAACTGGCAGCGTGTGGTGCACAGTCCGCAGCCGATACACTGGTTGAGGTCTACCCAGCTTGCGCCGCACTTGAGGCAGCGTGCTGTCTCAAGCTTCACCTGCTCGTCTGTCAGCGGCAGTCTCAGATCATCGAATGTCGCTTCAGGCTTACCGGCTTTGTGGCCAGGCTTCTGACGTCCGGCATTATCGTATGACTTCGGTGAAACGCTGATGTCGTCTCTGTCGAGCTCGATAAACTCTCTGAGGTCTCTGCCGATAGTCATGGACTGTCCCGGATGGACGTATCTGTTGATCGAAACCATTGCGGTGCGTCCGGCAGCGATAGCATCGATTACGAACTTCTGACCTGTATAAACATCACCGCCAACAAAAATGTCAGGCTCTGCTGTCTGCAGTGTTACAGGGTCGGCGATCACAAAGCCTCTCGGGCTGAGCTCTACCTTCGTGCCTTCAAGCAGCTTGCCCCATTCAGGCTTCTGGCCTATGCAGAACAGAACTGTATCGCATTTTGCTTCCTCGGTTACGCTGTCGTCAAACTTAGGGTCGAATCTGCCTTCTGCGTTCTTTACCGATATGCATTTGCGGAACTTGATGCCTGCGCACTTGCCATTTTTAACAACGACTTCAGTCTGTCCCCAGCCGGCGTGGATTGTGATTCCCTCAGCTTCGCACTCGCTCTGATCTTCGATACCCATAGGCATCTCGTCGTATGATTCGAGGCAGTAAAGGTCAACGCTCTTAGCTCCGGCTCTCACTGCTGTCCTTGCCACATCAGCTCCGATGTTTCCGCCGCCGATGACAACTACTTTGCCCTTGAGGTTCTTGTTTCCTTCAAGGTTGACGTCTTTCATGAAGTCGATTCCGGAGATAACGCCCTTTGCGTCCTCGCCCGGTATGCCGAGCCTGCCTCCACTCTGAAGGCCGATGCCGATGAAGAACGCCTTATATCTCTGCTCTCTCAGCTGAGGGATGCTTACATCCTTTCCTACCTCTACTCCGCATCTGAATTCAACGCCCATCTTGCGAAGTATCTCGATTTCACCGCCAAGCACGTCTTTCTCGAGTCTGAATTCAGGCAGTCCGTGCATCATCATTCCGCCCGGAGCCTTCTCTTTCTCGAATACAGTGACAGGATATCCGTCTTTTCTCAGATAGTATGCGGCAGAAAGTCCGGCTGGACCTGAGCCGATCACGGCAATCGGGAGATCATCCCACTGCTTGCCGTCCATGTTGTCGCAGATCGGAACGAATCTGTCCAGATTCCTGAACTCCCACTGAGTGAGATATTTCTTTACTTCGTCGATAGATACAGGATCATCGAGCAGTCCTCTTGTGCAGCGGTCTTCGCAGCGCTTGTTGCATACAGCTCCGCAGACTGCAGGGAACGGGTTATCCTGTCTGATAAGTTCAACAGCTTCCTCATAGCGGCCCTCTTTAGCCATCTGCAGATATCCCTGTACAGCAATGTGTGCCGGGCAGGCTGTCTTGCATGGGGATGTACCGCTGTCGTAGCAGTTGATCTTGTTTGTGTCTCTGTAGTTATAGTTCCACTTGTCCTCGCCCCAGACATTATCATCAGGCAGGTCGTGCATAGGGTACATCACCTTTGAGCCATCAGCACGGCACAGTTTCTGACCAAGTCTTGCAGCTCCTGCAGGGCAGACTTCTACGCACTTGCCGCATGCGACGCACTTATCAGGGTCTACATGAGCGCGGTAAGCGGACCTTGACATATTAGGTGTATTGAAGAGCTGCGATGTGCGCAGTCCGTAACAACTTCCGGGTGAGCAGTTGCAGATGCCGACTATGCGGTCCGGACCGTCGAGGTTTGTGATCTGATGCACATATCCCTTGCGCTCAGCTCTCTCGATGATCTCCATCGCCTCTTCACGTGTTATATAATGAGCGTCCTTGCCCGACTCGACCAGGAACTCAGCGATATCGCCGAGGCCTATGCACATGTAGCCTTCGATGTCGCCAACGCCCTCGCCTCTGACTCTCTGAGCCTTACGGCATGCACATACCATCGTGCAGAACTTGTCGTACTTCTTGAGCCACTGAGACAGGTGCTCTACACTTGCGGACTCAACTGTGCCCTCGATGGCTTTCTCGACCGGTATTACATGCATTCCGATTCCGGCACCTCCCGGTGGGATCAGCTTTGCAGCGAGTTCAAGCGGCTCCTGAGGTGCCAGATTGAACATTGTAGCTACTTCCGGATTGGTCTCGCAGAGCATTGGATGCTCTACCATGTACTCGCCGGAGCCTACTACCCACTTCGGTATCCAGTACTGGATGTGCTGGTCAGCGTTGTCGCGGTTCTGCTCGACGATTCCGATTCCGACGAGGCGGTCGATAATCTTCTGCGCTTCAGCCTGGCTCATGTTGTTGCGCTTTGCGAGCTCACGTGTCGTCAGACCGAAGCGGCGCTTTTTGAAGCTCAGCATGAACTTCACTTCTTCCTTTGAAAGCAGCCTGTCGAGGATCCAGAAATCCATATGGTTTTCTTTCATTCCTCCCGGCAGCTTGCGGGGAATGTTGTCTGTGATCATGACAGCGAGTTTCTTTACGAGCTTTTTCTTCTCCGGGTCGCTGCACTTATGCTCAACTACCGGATAGTCTCTCTCGTTGACATGGATCTTCGGATTAACTTCCTTAACCATCTCTCCCTCCAAATGGTATAAAAATTACAACTACTGTTTATTGTACCACTGATGCCTCAATTAGGAAACTGAATACATAATCCCGGTTTACAGGATATTTAAACTCATCTTTTGTCTGAGGGCCGCAGATACCTGTTCCTATGCCCTGCTGGAATGCAGAGATGGTTACATACGTACCGGTGCGCTTCTCGTCCTCACGGTGCTTCATGCTGAGCAGCTCCTTATCGCTGTAAGGCTTTATCCCGAGCTCAAATGCTTTGTCTACCGCACTGAACTTCACCTTGGTCTTTCCGTCGCTCACACTTACCCATCTGGTATCGAAGCGGCTGCCGCTCTCCTGCGGCTTTATGTTAGGCTCCGTCATATCAGCTACCTTGCAGCTCACATGCTCAATCGGGAACTGGTCCTTCATGTCTGCGTAAGACTCGCCGCTTCTGCCGTAGTATTCAACATCATCGAACGCGGAGTCGAATCTGAAAGCCTTGCCGAATCTGGGAACCGTGCCCTTACCCTTTGTGCAATGCAGTCTGCTTGTGACGAGCACTGAACCTGCCTCGTCCACTCTCTCATATGTATCCGTACATTCGAATTCGTTTTTTTTGCAGATGATTCTGGATACTACAGTCATTTTCTTTTCCGTCTTCTCTATCGAGACTACATCTGTTCTCTGACCAACGAAATCTTTCATGGCATCACCGACTCCGAAAAATATGAAGTCGTTGTCTGTAGGCGCACGGAAGACTATCGTCGCAGGGTCAGCCGGTTTGATGAGCGTTTCTCCCACTACGATCGACACCTCATCGGAGTTATCATCGATTATGTTTCCGATCGGATAAGTGCCTGCGGCTGCAGGTTTTCCTGCGATATGTTCTCTTATGATTATCTGCTCGCACGAGACCTCGCTCTTTGTCTTTTTGTCAAAAGCGGTGATTGTGAGCGTACAATCTGTGCCCGCCTCTTCAGCGGCCTTTATGTGATCAGCAGTCGCGATCTTTACCCTCTGTTTCTCGAGAGGATCGCAATACGGAGTCAGGCTCTCTTCGCTGCCGTCACTCCATCTGAGTCTAAGCTCGTATCTGATTCCCGGAGTAAATGCTTTTGTGTTGAAGAGTTCAAAGTCGTCTCCGCCCAGCCAGCTGACGCGTATAGGACGATAGATGAACTTAGTGATCTTAGCGCCTGTAGAAGGGCTGCGGTCAGGATAGAACATTCCGTCCACGCAGAAGTTCTTGTCGTGCTCCCACTCGCCGTGATCTCCGCCGTATGTATAGCTGCCGTCCTCATGCAGGACTGCATGATCGACCATCTCCCATACACAGCCTCCTGTAAGGCTGTCGTAGGAGTAAATTTCCTTCCAGTAGTCCTCCATGCCGCCCGGGCCAACACCCATGGCATGTGCGTATTCGCAGAGGAAATAAGGCCTGTCACAGAGCTGCTTTATCTTGTATTTCTTCTCGCCTATCTCATGCACGCGCTCCGAAGGCGGATACATCTCGCTGGCAACATCGTATGCCTTTTTCTTAGTGTGTACAGCGCTCTCATAATGGACCGGAAGCTGTGAATAGCTCTTCAGATAATCGTATTCCTTGTCGGTGTTGTGTGTACCGCCCGCTTCGTTTCCGAGGCTCCACATCACAATTGACGGGTGCATCTTGTCCCTCTGATACATCCTTGCAACGCGGTCTACGTAGTGCGCCTCCCACTTAGGGTCATCGCTTATGCGGTTGTAACTCGGCGGAAGCTTATGTACATACGTGCCGTGGGTCTCTATGTCAGCCTCATCAACTACGTATATTCCCAGCTCATCGCATAACTCCAGCATATAAGGATCCGGAGGATAGTGCGATGTCCTGACAGTGTCGATGTTGTATTCCTTGCAAAGAAGCATGTCGCGCTCTATCTCATCCGGAGTCAGAGTATATCCGTTCTTTGCTGATGTGTCGTGGTGATTCACGCCATGGAATTTTATCAGGCGACCGTTTACAAGCAGTTTGTCACCCTTTATCTCCACGTCTTTGAAGCCGACTCTCTGCTTTACACAGCTGCCTTCGATCTCGTAGTACATGTTGTACAGCTCCGGAGTCTCATCGCTCCACTCTATAGGCGCGAGGTTGCGGAATGTTACCTCCGCTCTCTTCCCCTGTGTCATTACAGTCTTCTGCACGTGGATGCCGCGGCCTTCCAGAGTAAATGTGACTTCACCGTCTTCATAAAGATCGGCCCTTGCTGTTGCAAAGTAATTCAGACCGGCCTTTCTTGTGGTAAAGCCAACATCGCGGAAATCGTTGCCCTCAGATATGCGCAGAAGCACATCGCGGAATATTCCGTTATTGCGGAACATGTCCTGGTCTTCAAGATATGTTCCGTTGCACCATCTGTGAACTACAACTACGACTTCGTTGATCCAGTCGTGAAGATACGGAGTGACTTCAAATTCTGCCGTATTATGCGAGCCCTCAGAGTATCCGATATAATGTCCGTTCACATAAACATCTGCGCAGCTCGCTACACCGAGGAAAGAAAGTATGTAGCGCCTTTCAGGAGCATCCGGTCCGTCAGTATTGAAGAACGTACGGTAGACTCCCACAAAGTTGTACTCCTCACCCGGATCTCTCCATCTAGGCCCAAGTCCATAGTCTGAGCCCTGAAGGCTGAACACCTTTCCGACCTTATCAACTTCCGGGATCCTTGGCGGATCATACGGAAACTGATATCTTAGATTCACATAAAAAGGCCTGTCGTAGCTGCGGAACTGCCAGCACGAAGGCACATCTATCTTATCGAATTTCAAAATGTCGGTATCCAGCAGATCAGGAAGCTCCGTCGGTTTCGGAAAGAAGCGGAAATCCCAGTCTCCGTTGAGGCAAACCACCTTCGGCGACTTATATCTCTTCTCTTTACCCGATACTTCATCTGCAGATTTTCTGTCGGGATACGGAATAAAGTAGCTCCTCGGAGCCAGCTTGTTGTCTTCAAAAACGTTAAAATCGCAGTAATTTGTCTTGTTGATTCTATATAACATCAGGGGTCTCCTCTACTCGTCTGTCCGCTTTCTCTTTACTGCTATGATAATACCGACTACCGCGGCAGCTGCTGCGGCTGCCATGCACACAAGTCCTGTCATGCCTCCCGGAATACGATCTATGAAAGATTTTTCATCTTCAGAGGCTGCTTTTGCAGGCTCTTTCCATTCAAGGCTGACCGGTTCTCCGTCCTTGAGGGTCTCCTCTATAGGTGCGCCAGATCTGTCAGCCATATTTATCGTTCTGTATTCAGGCAGCATCTCCTCAGGAGGTTCTGCAGGCGTGCTGACCTTAGGCGGCTTCTGCTGCTTTTTTACCTTTTGTTTTTTAGGCGGGTCTTCTTTACAGATGTCTTCTCCGTATTTCGCATCCTCTTCAGTCGCTACGACCGCGAAAAGCAGCCTCGGGCTTGTCCGCTTGTAAGTCGAGTATACATCTACCTCTTCTACTTCCTCGCCCTCTTCATTCTCTATCATTTCGCCGGTCTTCTTGACGATATTCAGATCCATGTAGAATTTGACCGGGGACCCATCAACCGGTTCTGCCAGACGCATCTCCTCGATATCCGACGCGGCGAGCTGGAGCTCTCCCTTTTTCATCTTGCCCCATTTTTTTACCGATATCTCTTTGTGCGAAGCCTTTTTGCAATTGGTCTTCTTCATATAAAGCCCCGCACGGTCAAGTATCGTTGCAGTGAGCTCTTCATCAGTCATTTTAGTCACTTCAGCAGGAGTAAGAACCACATTATGCCTGACAAAGAAGCAGTAAAGCTCATTATCGACTCCGACATCATGGACTTCGCGTATAGGTTCATCCTTCTTGGTGTCTTTCTGTTTGGTTTCTGTTGCAGCGAACGCAAAGTCCGGTGACGCGAGCATCACCGTGACCAGCATTATCAGCAGCACAGATGCAAACCTAATGAGTCCCATTCTGAGCCTGCATGTCATTCCCTTTTCATTTACCATGGCTTTTGCCTTTCATTCATCAATTCACATCTGTACGCGCAAGTATCGCAGCCGGACGCCTGATCAGAGTATGGAATACAGGCATGAGTCCAAACAGAAGGTTGAACGCAAATATCAGCGCGAGCGATACGAGCACAGTCTGCAGATTGCATACGAACATATTCTGAAGATAAGAAATATTCTGGAGCTTGCTGATCACATAGCTCATCAGCAGCCATCCAGGCACGGAAGCAATCGTTGTGATTGCTATAATTTCTCCTGTGAACATCCTGTAGATATCGGACTTCTTTACTCCGATGGCCCTGAGGGTGCCCACTTCCTTAATACGCGACAGGAACGAAGCTCTCATCATCAGGAACACCTCAATGAGCGAGATAATGATGATAATACCTCCCACCAGCAGGAATGCGCGTACTGTAGACAGCTGCGTCTTCCTGTATTTGTTTTTCTGATACTTGTAAAGGTCTCTGGCCTTTACGCCATATCCCTGAATGGCATCAACAGTCTCTTCCTTTTCGCCTGCCGCCTTCACCGTCATGTTCTCCAGTTCGGTAATGAGGCGGTATTTGATCGTATTATTATTTACAAAGAACTTGCCCTGGACCACGTCGCTGGTGTAGTAACCTACAACGGTAAGTTTATGACCATTTACCTTGGTCTTTATAGTTTTGCCCATCTTCATCGACTTTGCATAGTCGTTGTCTACAAGCACTTCATAATCACCTTCAGGCCAGTTGCTTCCGTCTGTCAGCTGCACCTTTTCTTTATAGAGGGCGTAATCTATCAGTTTTGATGCTTCAGGAGCTGAAGCTGTGATGCTTCCGTCCTCGTTGTATGTTTCAGGAGCTGCTTCCTCGTAATCGTATCCGTAATCTTCTTCGTAATAATCATCAGTGTTATTGTTTGCTATCATGTTGATGAACAGCGACTTGGACGCGTAAATGCAAGGGCTCTCCTTATCTGAGATACCAACTATGGTGAACTCCGGAAGCTCCTTAAGTGTCAGATGGCGTCCGAGAAGCTCTTCAGGCTCCTTGTAACCGGCATGGATCATGTCAGGAGTTTCCTCCTGAGCACGCTTAATAAGCAATGCATCGATCACAACCTCGTATCTGCTCTCAGGCAGTCTTCCGTATTTAATGTCTTCTTCCGTGAGGCTCTCCGCATTGCTGAGTGAACCGCTGAACTGAGTGCCGCTCCATGAAGTCTGCCAGTACTCATCGTACTTCATGCGCATGTTTATCTTGCCTGATCCCGGCAGTGCGTATTCGACAGTAGGGTCCGCCTCGATATCAAGATAGTCTGAGACCGGGATCTTCTTCTGTACTACCCCAACATATGATTTATCATCCTGAATGAACCTTTCATCAGGCATGTTAAGTATTCCTGCGATATTCGAAACCGCATATGTTATGAACATTGCGGATACCAGAAATCCCAGCAGGAGCACCTTCTTCAGTATGTGATACTTGCTGACAGTACGGAATCCCGAAGAGAGCATCGTAAAGACGTTGAAGATTGACGAATGACGAAGCGGTCTCGACGAGGCAAAACGCTCCGCATGGAATCTGCGGGCCTCAGCCTCTTCTGCGGTCAGTGCTCTGTAATGATCGTCAACGAGCTCGATGCTGGAGTTCTCGTCTACTATTTCCATCCTGTTCGTGGCATCGCGCGTCTGTATGAACAGATTGCCGCGGCTGATCACGATGTCTATGTCCATCTTTCCGCCGCTTTCGTTGAAGACACGTATAGTGTTATTCGCATCTCCGAATGTACGCTGATCCTTTATATCCTTGAGGTAGATCCTGTTTTCGATCCTGTAGTCGAGGCCTTCGACATTCTCGTTGATCTCATCAGATATCACCTTTCCGTCTCTCAGCCGTATGATCCTGTCCGCATAGAAGTTAGCCAGATTTTCCTCGTGAGTTACAAGGATAACCAGCTTCTCACGCGATATGGACTTGATTATGTTCATTACCTCAAGAGTATTGGCACTGTCGAGGTTTCCTGTCGGCTCATCAGCAATGATTATGGACGGGTTCTTAACGATTGCACGCGCAATGCCTACACGCTGTCTCTCTCCTCCTGACAGCATGTCCGCATAACGCTTTCTGTAGCGGTACATTCCTACGAGCTCAAGCGCGTATTCGACTTTCTCCCTGATCTCCTTTTCGTTCTTGATGCCTACCATTCTCAGCACCATTGCAACGTTGTCGAAAACCGTCATGGTGTTGATCAGGTTGTAGTTCTGGAAGATGTAACCGATGTTGAGATTGCGGATCTTGTCGACCGCACCTGCCGTTCTGCCCGTTATCCTCTGTCCGTTTATGTATATTTTGCCTTTATCAGCTTTATCGAGACCGCCTATGACGTTCAGCAAAGTCGTCTTGCCGCAGCCTGAAGGTCCCAGCAGAGCTGTAAGTCCCGTTTCCCCGAACTCCAGCGAGGTGTTGTTTATGACGTGGATCTGATTGGACTTGCGGCGGTAAAAGTATTTATCTACATTCTGCAATGTTACCATGCCCTACGCCTCCTCTCTGTATGTTCCCATGGCTGAGCTTCTGAAAATGGATCTCATGAAGCGGCCGGAGATAAGTACCGACATAACAAGCAGTATTGCTGCGAGTATTATGTAATCCCTCATGGTCAGATATGTAAGGTGATCCATCAGCTGAACGGAATTCACCACTCCGATGCGGTTCAGGTAAATGAAAAGTATGAAGAGCGCATACGAAATCATGCAGTCAAGGACCAGTTCGACCCTCATAATGCGTCGCGCAGGCTCCTTCCCCATTCCCAGCATCCTTAGAGTCGCAAAGTATACGCCTCTGGACTTCAGTATAAGCCTTATAACGAAATATGCTATGAAGAACACCGCCAGACATACTATTACGGCCATCGGCAGCTGTATTATGCTTACAATCTCCTCATTCATGTAGTTGTTGATATGATCTTTCAGCACCAGCGCATGGTAGCCGCCTCTTTCGAGCATGTCTTTCATACCTTCAAGGTTTTTAGTGTCGTCAACGAATACGGATGCCTGGAAGCTGCCCTTTTCATAGAGTCTCCTGAAATCCATTTCATTGATGTATACCTCGCCGTCATGCTCTGCAAGGTTTTTGAGTCCAGTCTTTCTCTCGAAAGTCTTCTCGCCGTATGTGCCCATGATCATGAGAGTCAGTTCCTGATCGTAGTACAGAGCCTTGGCGCGCAGCTGCATTTCCTTGCCTGCAGCATATCCGTCCTTGAACATCGGGTCATAGCTTGTCGGCAGCAGTATGTATCCTTCAGGCACATTATCATTTACGTTCAGTCCTCCCATGCCCGGATACACAGTTTGCTCCGTTCCGTTTATCATCATGGTTGTTGTGCTGTTTGTCGCGTACATTCCCTTACGGACTTCCGCAATAAGAGGATCGGAGAAATAGATCATACTGTTCTCCGAATACATGGAATCGCTGTCTTCACCTGACCCGAGAAAAACGATTCCCGCTATCTTGACCTTTTGTTCTTTTCCTCCGTCTGTCGATACTTTAAATGACTTACCGATAAGGTCCTCCGGGTTCTCTCCGAATGTCCAGCCATCATCATATCCCGACAGCACGACCTCATCGTCAGCCTGAGGAAGGCCTCCGATGTCAGGGGTCTGTTCAAGATTGTTTATGTTAAGCACATATCCGTAAAAAGAGAAATCCTTGTTCTCGATAAATACCGAAGAATCATACATTATGTCTTCGCGGATAAGCTTTTCTACATGCGGGGCATTTTCGAGCGCCTCATAATCGGCTTTAGTGAAGGCGCTCTTATCCTGTTTCTCTACAACTACTCTTTTCGGATCATAGTTCGTGAAGTAGTTGTTCCAGCCCACCTCAGAAACAGTATCCTTCTGCTTTTTGACAGAAACATACTGCGCGCTCACTGCGGTGACTACAAACAGGAACACCAGAAGAAGAAGCAGGAACTTAGCCGGGAGATTGAATGTATTTCTCACACCCAGCTTCAGCTGTGTACCGTAAGTAATGCTCTTCTTCTTTGTTTTTTTCTCTGTCCTTTTCTCTGCTCTTGCACTTCTGCGTCCGTATTCAGGGAGCGCTTCTCCGGCAAACCCTGCGGTTGCAGCACCTGTATCTTCAACTATTTTGCCATCATGCATTTTTATAATGCGTGTAGCGTGATCTTTAAACTGTTCGTAATTGTGCGTGACCACAATGACCAGTTTATCTGAGGCGATATCCGTCAGAAGTTCCACTATGCCTTCGGCAGATTCACTGTCGAGATTTCCTGTAGGCTCGTCTGCTACCAGTATTTTTGTATCCTTTGCCAGTGCACGGGCGATAGCCACGCGCTGTTTCTGACCTCCGGAAAGCTTGGATACCTTGCGGTTTCTGAACTCATAAAGTCCCACTTTCCTGATGATGTCGTTCACCTTTTTTCTGATCTCTGCCGGCTCATAGCCGTCGATCTGCATGGCAAGCGCAACGTTCTGATATACCGTATAGCTGGATACAAGATTGAAGCTCTGGAAAATGCATGAGATGTATTGCTGTCTGTATCCTTCGAAGTCCGATGCAGTGTAGTGACTGGTCTCATTGCCCTCTATATACATCTCGCCTTCTTCATAGGTATCAAGGCCTGAGATGACGTTAAGCAGAGTCGATTTGCCGCTGCCCGATTCTCCTGTGATTACCACAAATTCGCCGGCGTCGAGATCCAGATTGACCCTGGATATGCCGCTGGCAATTATGCCTTTGCTATAGTAGTATTTTGAGACGTTTTTAAGTCTTATCATTCCCATCAGGGTACCCCTCCGTTAGCATTTTCTAACCAGATGATTATAACACGGAGGTGCTGACGAAATACCTTTTTTAAACAATAATAAAGAAGGCATCCTGATTAGCTCAGGATGCCTTCCATGCGTTCAGATTATTCTCCGAATACTGCTATGTAATCCTTCTTGAATTTCTCAATTCCGATATCCGTCAGCGGATGCTTGATCATCTTCTCGAGTACACCGTAAGGAACTGTAGCAATGTCTCCTCCGGCAAGTGCGCAGTCCGTTACATGGATCGGATTTCTTACGCTGGCACAGATGATCTGTGTCTCGATATCTGCCACAGCGAAGATGTCTGCGATCTCTCTGATAAGGTCAACTCCTCTGACCGAGATGTCATCGAGTCTTCCGAGGAATGGTGATACATATGTTGCACCGGCTCTTGCAGCGAGCAGCGCCTGGTTGGCAGTGAAGATCAGTGTTACGTTGGTCTTTATGCCTTCAGCCGACAGCACCTTGACCGCCTTGAGTCCCTCTGCCGTCATAGGAATCTTTACAACCATATTCGGGTGAATAGCTGCAATTTCACGACCTTCAGCAATCATTCCCTCAGCGTCAGTGGTAGTAGCCTTTACCTCTCCGCTTATCGGGCCGTCTACTATCTCAGTGATCTCCTTTATTACCTCTTTGAAGTCCCTTCCCTCTTTGGCAATCAGCGATGGGTTTGTGGTTACACCACATATAATGCCCATGTCATTGGCTTTTCTTATATCCTCTACTTTCGCTGTGTCAATGAAGAATCTCATCGTAACTCCTCCTCTTTTAGCTAACAGTTATTTCAGCCACTCTTTTACAGTAGCAACTATGTTTTCTGCAGAGAGACCGAAGTCCTTAAGCAGGTCAGCTGCAGGTCCTGAATGACCGAACTCATCATTTACACCAATGCGGCGTACAGGCGTCGGCAGCTTTTCGCTGAGAAGTGCACTTACAGCTTCGCCGAGTCCTCCGATGATCGAATGCTCCTCGCATGTTACGATCTTTCCGCACTCTTCCGCTGCCTTGAGCACGAGCTCTTCATCAAGCGGTTTGATAGTGGCCATGTTGATGACTCTCGCATTGATGCCCTCAGCGCGGAGCTCTTCTCCTGCCTTCATGGCTTCACATACCATCAGGCCTGTAGCGATGATAGCGATATCGGTTCCATCCTGAAGCACCTCTCCCTTACCGATTTCGAATTTATAATCCTCATCGTGGAATACAGGAACGCCGGAACGTCCGAATCTGAGATAAACCGGACCCTCAAACTCATATGCCGCCTTTACTGCCGCGCGTGCTTCAACATCATCAGAAGGTACGATAACCGTCATACCCGGAATGCTGCGCATCAGAGCGAAGTCCTCGCAGCACTGATGGGATGCTCCGTCCTCTCCTACGGAAATACCGCCGTGTGTAGCGCCGATCTTTACGTTCAGATGAGGATATCCTATAGAGTTGCGTACCTGCTCAAATGCTCTGCCGGCGGCAAACATAGCGAATGTAGATGCGAACGGCACCATTCCCATTGAAGCTATGCCGGCAGCAACTGCCATCATGTTACCTTCTGCAATACCGCAGTCAAAATGTCTGTCAGGGAATTCCTTTTTAAATGTGCTCGTCTTGGTAGCTCCTGCAAGGTCAGCATCAAGAACGACAACATCTGCATGCTCACGTCCCAGTTCTACAAGGGCATTGCCATAACTTTCTCTTGTTGCGATCTTCTTGATATCTGCCATATTACATCGCCTCCACTTCTTCGAGCTGCTTTCCGAGTTCTCCCATCGCCTGTTCGTATTGCACATCGTTAGGCGCCTTGCCGTGCCATCCTGCCTGGTCTTCCATGAAGCTTACTCCCTTACCCTTGAGGGTCTTCATGATGATAGCGGTCGGCACGCCCTTTGTCTCTCTGGCTGCGTTCATAGCTGCCTCGATCTGATCAAAGTCATGGCCATCGATCTCTACAACATTGAGACCAAACGCTTTGAACTTGTCAGGGATAGGATATGGATCGATAACATCTGCGATTCTTCCGTCAATCTGGAGATCATTGTTGTCTACGATAACACAGAGATTGTCAAGCTCATAGTGATGTGCAAACATCATTGCCTCCCACACCTGACCTTCTTCGATTTCTCCGTCTCCAAGCAGTGTGTATACTCTCAGATCTTTGCCCTGCTTCTTGGCTGCAAGCGCCATTCCTGCAGCAGCGGATACACCCTGTCCGAGGGAACCCGTGGACATGTCTACTCCCGGAGTTTCGTTCATGTTAGGATGTCCCTGCAGGCGGCTTCCGATATGTCTGAGGGTCTTCAGCTCTTCTACAGGGAAGAAGCCTCTCTGCGCCAGCACAGAATACAGTCCAGGTGCAGTATGCCCCTTGGAGAGAACGAATCTGTCCCTGTCAGGATCCTTAGGATTCTCAGGATCAATATTCATTTCCTTGAAATACAGATATGTGTAAACATCCGCAGCAGACAGGCTTCCACCCGGATGACCCGACTTGGCGGCATGAGTACCCTCGATGATACCCATTCTCACCTTGCAGGCGGTTTTCATCAATTCTTTCTTTTCTGTTTCTGTCATAACGCCTCCTTTTTTGCTAAACACTCTGATATTTATTTTATCAGTTTGGCATACCTAATTAAATACTAATCGATTACTGTTAATCAGTTTTTCATACTCTGAAGAGGTGCAGGTATACGGCCTCCTCTGTTTATCATTTTAGCCGGTGACTTTGTCCGCACAGCCATTACCGGTCCGTATCCGAGAAGACCTCCGAAGTTGAGCTCCTCGCCGCTTTTAAGGCCTACCGCAGGGATGACCCTAACGGCTGTGGTCTTGGAATTGACCATTCCGATGGCTGCCTCATCAGCTATAATTGCGGAAATGACCTCCGGAGTTGTATCTCCCGGAATCACTATCATGTCGAGTCCGACCGAGCACACTGCAGTCATTGCTTCAAGCTTCTCAAGCGAGAGCGTGCCTTCTCTGGCAGCGCTGATCATTCCTTCATCTTCGCTTACAGGAATGAATGCGCCAGACAGTCCTCCTACGCTCGAAGATGCCATGACACCGCCCTTCTTTACCGCATCGTTCAGCATCGCCAGAGCTGCTGTTGTACCATGAGCGCCGCACTGCTCAAGACCTATCTCTTCGAGTATGTGTGCTACTGAATCTCCGATTGCAGGTGTAGGTGCAAGTGAGAGATCCACTATGCCGAAGCGGGTATTGAGCATGGATGCAGCTTCAGAACCTACAAGCTGTCCCACTCTCGTTATCTTGAACGCCGTCTTCTTTATTGTCTCTGCAACCTCATCAAGAGGAGCATCTTCCGGCATGCTTGCGAGCACTGACCTTACGACTCCCGGTCCGGATACTCCAACACTGACCACGTGGTCCGCTTCCCCTATGCCGTGAAAAGCTCCGGCCATGAATGGGTTATCATCGACTGCATTGCAGAAAACCACAAGCTTAGCTGCACCTATGCACTGCCTGTCAGCAGTCAGTTCAGCTGCTTCCTTAACCTTTACTCCCATCAGCTTTACAGCATCCATGTTGATGCCGGCTCTTGTAGAACCGACATTGACAGACGAGCACACCAGCTCAGTCTCACAGAGGGCCCGCGGAATGGACTCAATAAGTTCTCTGTCGCCTGCTGCGAATCCTTTCTGTACCAATGAAGAATAGCCGCCGATGAAATCGATGCCTATCTCGTGCGCAGCGCGGTCAAGCGCTTTTGCATACAGCACCGGATCTCCGCCTGAAACACCTGCCAGCATGGCGATTGGTGTTACACTGACTCTCTGGTTCACGATAGGAATGCCGTATTTCTCTTCTATCGTGTCTGCGGTCTGCACGAGATTGCCCGCGAGCCTGCAGATCTTGTCATATACCTTTGTGCATGATTTTCCGATATCTGAATCTGCGCAATCCAGCAGCGAGATTCCCATGGTCGTTGTACGGATATCCAGATTATGGTCTCTGATCATGGATATTGTTTCCATGATATCGCTTGTTCTATACATATCTGCTTCCCCTTTTTTAGATTGTATGCATCGAGGCAAAAATGTTGTCGTGCATCACATGCACCTCTACAAGCGGAAGTGCTTCCTTGATGTTTTTTTCGAGCTGCTTTATAGTGCATTCCATCTCAGTTACGTCTATAAGCATGTTCATCGTAAAGAAGTCTCCCATGACTATCTGCGAAACCTGAACGACGCTTGCCTTAGCATCTGCCACCGCAGTAGCTACCTTGGCAAGTATGCCTATAGCGTTTTTACCAACAACAGTCAGCACTGCATTCTCACTCTTCTTCATTGCTGTATCCTCCAATCATGAAATTATCAATGATTTTTCTATCTTATCCATTTGTGTGTTATCGTAGGCTCATCATAGCCCCAGTCTTCGGGGACTGCGTGAACAACAAGATCAAATCCGTTCTTTTTAAGCACTGCGGCTGATGTTTATTATTAATTGTATCAAACTCACTATTTGTTTGTCTTCTTTAATATTCCTGCCTCCATTATTCCTGTCTTCCAAATTCCGATAAAAATAAAAAAGCCCGTTGGAATTCCAACGGGTTTATTGGCGGAGAGAGAGGGATTTGAAGATTTCAGCAAGTCTGGAAACGTTGAAATTTCAAGAAAGGAGTGACGTCCCTCTTTCAGTGTATCCAGAAGTGTATCCAACATAAAAAACAGCTACTAACTTGTATATTACTAACGTTTTTGGCATTCCCATACTCTTAAGTAACTCCTCTTTTGTTTTTCTGTCATTTATTGGCCAGGTATATCTTTATAACCTGTTTCAGGTGTCTCCTATACTCAAGGAACAACGATTGATTACTACCAGTTTAGCTTTAGTCCTCTTAATCTTGGCAGCATTTCATTATTTACAGCTTCTGAATCGAACCACTTTGGAAGTTCTGCATCTAAAAAACATCTCAATCAATTTGTTGACAAATTTCAAAACAGTAATCGGCCGTTCATCATAAAAACTCATAATTGGAACAGCTTTCTCTCCATGAAAGTACTTGCATCGCAGTTGATAAGGAAGCCAAAAAAGGAATGTACCCACCGGATCTAGCTGATTTTTACCTATGCTCTCTTCTACTATGCATTTTGCTTCTTTCAAGTTCTTATCATCCCATTTGTTTCTTTCAATAGCTGATAATAGGGTGATTCTTCCCTCGTCATCCAATTTTTCAAGAATCCCCATTAGTTGACCTCGTACCACATTCTTCATATTATTTGGCCCACTATTATACTTGTACCCATAATACGACGATATCACTTGCAACTGCTTCCATTCTTCTCGTATACCCTTTCTATATTCGGAAGACATGAATCCATAAAGTGCGTTCATTGCCATCCAGAAGTAGATAAATCTTTCTATCTCATAGTCTTTGGATTTTGCCATTATTAAAGCAAATAGAGCTGCATACCTTCTGTCATAATTACTTTTTGCTGTATTTGCTATGGCTTCTTGAATCTTTTTATCACTCCATGATTCCGGTAGATTGGTAGTTAAAGTGTCTGAAACCATTCTATTTAGGAGTGGCGCATCACCTTCATCTGCATCGTATATGCAGTCTGTCTTTTCATCAATAAATACATCTATTCTTTTATATTTTAACGATTTACTATTATTCAATACACAAAGAAGTTCTGCCTTCCTAATGGCATCCCGTACAATTCCTTCTTTCAGCAATTTGTCAGTTTGTGGTCTTTCATATGAAACATAGAATCCACTTGGAGACACTTTTAGTGCCACAGCTGTCTGCCCATAAATATATCTGACCAGATTATTTGATTGTAATACTGTTCCTGCCTTAATAACATATTTGCATTTTTTATTTGCCATGATAACCCCTTTTATAAGCAATGGTAAAAAACAAGCAATACTACCGAACTATAATTCTGGCACCTTGATTTGAAAAGGTGCCAGAATGTAACGTTTATTTAGCTTTTACCTTCTTAACAGCAGACCACTTTGAAACATGTACTGCTCCGCCAGATTTCTTGTAAGCTCTGACCCTTACATAATACGTTTTCTTGGATTTAAGCTTTGTGATTTTCTTCGATGCAGCTGTTCTCTTAGCAGTTACTGTCTTTACGCCAGTCTTGAAGGTCTTATCCAAACTATATTGAATCTGAATGGTTGCGATCTTCTTCTGGTTAGCCTTGCTGACTTTCTTCCACTTAATCGTTGCAGCCTTTTTCGCTGCTATTGGTGTAGTTATCTTCACAGCAGGAAGAGTTGGCTTCAACATAGCTATAGTCTGTTTTTCAGCATGTCCGCATACGCTACATGTACGCGTTTTCTGTCCTGCTGCAATCTCGGTAGCTGCTTTTGTTGTCTTCCATGCGCCATACTTGTGGCCAGTCTTTGGAATGACCTGCTCCGAACCTTCTTTGACTACATCGCATCTTGTGCAGTGCGTTGATTCAGTCCCGTCTTCTATACAGGTAGCTACCTTCTCTACAGTCGGTGTACTACTCCAATCATGTCCAAGCAATGGGATTGTTTCATTATCTTTTGTAGAATCACATCTTGCGCAATGGATCGATTGTGATCCCGAATCAGTGCATGTTGCAGCTTTGTCAATTGTAGGATTCTCGTTCCATGCATGGCCAAGTGCCGGGATCTCTTCAGCAATTGTATCGCCGCAAGCAGAGCAGACCTTTTCTCTTGATCCTGTAGTATCGCAGCTAGCTTCTTTCGTTGTCGACCAGTCTCCATATGAATGACCAGTAGCTGGTATTACCTGACTATCCGTCACAGCATTACAGTTCTTGCAATGTATTGACTGGCTTCCATCTTGTGTACATGTAGCCTCAAGGTCAACTGTGAAATCATTCTCCCAATCGTGGCCGTGCGGATCAAGATTTTCTGACTCTATAGTTCCACAGACCTCACACGTATGCTGCCTAAGGCCTTCATTTTCACAAGTGCTAGGAGTTATTTCAGCCCATTCTCCAAATGTGTGACCGAGTGCAGGAATCGCTGTTCTTGATCCTGTCCTTGTAGTAACCATCTGGCTTGATTTCTGTTGTAATCATGATGATTTCCGATTCTGTGTTGTGTTCTCCCATTTGTTTCCTCCTTGTGCTCTTGATTTTGATGTTTATCTCCTGCCGGTCAGCGATGCAGGTATTACCTTTCGCTGTCCGGTGTGCTTATGCTTCAGCGTGATCCCAAAGTCGTTATGCTTGCATACGAGCCAGTCACTTGGAACAATCCCCAGCTTCACCATCAGTTTCTTTTCGTTTAATGTAGGGTTCCTCTTCATGCTCTGACCTCTCTGGCCGTATGGATCTCCTCCAGTTCGTAATACCTGACCGCGCAGCCTTTGCCTCCTGGCTGCCATCTCCCGAGAATTCCTTTATCCGCGTAAACTCTAACGGTGCTCGGGCTTACCCTCAGATGTTTTGCCATTTCATCTACAGTCTTGTATTTTTTCTGTGCCATTCCATTTATCCTCCGTGCTATACTTCCCCTAAAGGGAGGTGTGCTATGGTTACAGAATTAGTTGCGATTATTGGTTGTATAACAGGTGTTGCCTCATTGACTTTAAACTTGATCCGATCCTGGAATGAGCGCTTTGATGTCCGGGTCCATTTCTTTGAGCCTGAGAACATCTTCTTTAAAAAACTGTCGAGTTATAAGTCATATAGCACCGATTATCACGGTCTCTTGAGAATACGTTTTGAAAACCGTTCCGCCACACCTATAACGGTGTTTTCAATTCATGCGACCATCAATGGCGATCCATTGCATTTTCGAAAGTTCGAAGGATACAACAATTCTTTCGATATCCATCTAACCGATTCCGTTATTGCAAAAGTAGAAATCTCTCGAGAAATAGAGTTACCGTTGCGAATAGAGCCTTATGATGCATGCGAGGGTTATTTGTTTATTCCTTTTTTTCCATCTATCAATGAGGATCACGCCTTCATCAAATTAGAGGCGGAAACGACTAAGCGAAATGTTAGTGCGGTATCCACCATTCGATTTAAGGGAATCAGGGATTAGCATATTTCTATGTGCTCAACCGTATATCTGGTCCCATCAGTCTTTTCATATATCTCTATCAATTGTCCTGCTTCGTTTATGTCGACTCGCACTAGCTTATCCGACAATTGTTCAACAAAACGAACTCTACTCATCTCGTGCGCTCCTCTTCATCTGCTCTTAGTGTTTGATTGATACAGACTGTCAAGGTCTGTATCAGAATGTGATATCCGGAGGATAGCACATTCGTATCTTTTTCAGATACTTAAAGGCTAAAAAAAATATCAGTCACCTGCGATTGCGAAAGATTATACCTATCTCTGATAAACACGATTTCCGACTGAGAAAACTCTGCTCCAGTCTCATTTATCTTTGCGTTTAATCTTGAAAGGCTTAATCCCATTGCTTCAGCAAGTGCTGACTGTGAACCGTCATGGATTTTTATAATCCCTTTTAACAGCTGCGAGTTCATAATTTGCTCCTTTCTTGGCTGTATCTTATTTAGATACGCTTATATTACACGAGCCCTCGTATCCTGTCAAGATATTTTTTCTTGTTTTTTGTATATTATTTGGTATAATTTAGATACTTCTAGGAGGGATGCTATGAACACATCAGAAAAAATAAGACAATTAAGGATTGCAAAAGGCTTGTCTCAGGAAGCTCTTGGAGAGTTGGTTGGGGTAAAAAAAGCGGCAATTAATAAATATGAAACGGGACGTGTTGTTAACATAAAAAAATCCATGTTGGTTAAACTAGCAGATGCATTCGATGTTCTTCCTGCGGACTTATTAGATGATGTCGAAGAAAAGCAGTTTACCCCACTTTATGAAGCTGCTGCGGGTGAAGGCCGCCTGAATGACGGATATCCTTCAGATGAATATAAGATACAGCTTGAGCCGGAGGAATTTACCGTTAAGGTCGTAGGTCGTTCCATGGAGCCTACTCTGCAGGACGGTGACATTGCGGTCATATCCGCTCAAAACGTCATTGACTACCCGAGGCAGATCGCACTGGTGAAGGTAAACGGTGAAGAATCGACTCTAAAGCGTGTCGAGGTCAGGGAGAGCGGTATCATGCTTATTGGTGACAACATCGATGCGTACCCACCCCACTTTTATACAGTAGATCAGGTCGAGCAACTGCCTGTCAGAATCGAAGGTGTATTGACGAAGCTAATAAGAGAGTTTTAGTAAGTTTTTATGTGTTAGTGTATGTCAATCTATATCAATGTATGCCTTTGTATAAATTGACATTCAAATTGACAGCACGGATCCAGAGGTGTTATATTGTATTTACCAGAAGCTCTCACACCTCTCGAAGAAGTGTCAAATGAGAGCACATTTTATTTTTTGGAGTTGATAATGAAATTAAAAGAACCAACCACTTTTGAGGAACAGGTGCGAATTCTTGAGTCTCGTGGGGTCATTGTTAAGGACAGAGATGCTGCAGTTCGTTTCTTGTCTAGGGTAAACTACTACCGCTTTTCATCTTACCTGCTTACTTTTAGGAATCCTGATGGAGAAACATACAGAACTGTTGACTTCCAAACGGCTGTAAACATTTACCTTTTTGATCAAGAACTCCGAGCTCTTATCTATAAATCAATAGAAGACATTGAAGTTTTTCTTCGGACCCAACTCGCATATTATAGTGCGCATAAGTATGGAGCAGAGGGGTATAGGAAGCAAGAAAACTTCAACGAAGAACATAACCACAAAAGCTACCTTTACAGGTTAAACAAGTGTATAAAAGAAAATGCTAACACTCCAGTAGTAAAGCATCACCGAGCTAAATATCAGGGTCATTATCCCATATGGGTTATAGTTGAATTCTTTTCTGTAGGAATGCTCTCGCACTTTTACAGGGGAATGTTGAACTCTGACAAAGCGCAGATTGCAAAGAATCTTTATGATACTAGTTATCAGGTTCTTGACAGCTGGTTTCGCTGTTTGAACGACTTGAGAAATCGATGCGCGCACTATTCAAGGCTATACTATTGGATATTTCCTGCTATTCCAAAAATGGACAAGCGCGACCCGTTCATTCCGGATCGAAGATTGTTTTCTCAGCTATATATGCTTAAGCAACTGCATCAAAATGCAGCAGTATGGAACAATGACTTTGTGAAACCGCTAGAAAAACTCATTATAAAATATGAGGCAGACATTAATCTCAGATGTATCGGCTTCCCTGAGAACTGGAGAGAAATGTTAACAAAATAAAAAGAAACGCCCCTGCTGCAACAGGAGCGAATCTAGAAGTGTGCTGTGATGTTACCATCCTAGCGACTACAAAGATGGTACCATCGCAGCGCTCAATTATCAAGGGCGCTTTTGTTGTGCCCGGAAAGGCGTAAAAGATGGCTATTAGACAAAAAGGAAAGAATAAGTATCAATTAGTCGTAGACTACTACGACGATGAAGGTAAGCGCAGGCGTCACACTCAAGTAGTGACCTGCAAAGGTAAGAAGGCTGCTAAGGATCTCCTTGATGAATTTGCGGATTCGTGGGAAGATGCGCTTCCGGAAGACACAACTGTAGGACAGCTTATCCAGGATTACATAGACAGTCGTGAATTAAAAGGACTTAAAGCGAATACTATCCGCAATTATAAGAATGTCAAAGCAAAAATGGTTGAGCACGGCATCGGGAAAAAGGCCGCCAGAGATCTGACCACTTATCAGATAGAACGCTATATCGTTCACATGATCAAGGAGGAGAAGCTGAGCGCGAAGACTGTAAAGAACCGGATATCCTTATTGAGATCCGCGTATGATATGGCTATCAGAAGCGGTCTGCTGCGTAATAATCCATGCACCGCTGTTGAGCTTCCCAAGCTGAAGTCCCCGGAGATCAGCATACTCTCTGAAAACGAGATCGACCTTTTCATGGAGAAACTTTCTGAGCAGAATCTTGATATCCACGTCCTCTGTGAGCTTGCCCTGTTCTGCGGCCTCAGGCGCGGCGAGATCCTCGGTTTGACATCAAAGGATATAAATATCGATGAGAGCACTATTCACATCCGACAGGTCAGATATTGGATGGATGGGCACATGGTCATAGAGGAGCCAAAGACCGAGAAGTCTAAAGCTACCCTCTCCTGTCCTCGCTTTATAATGGACGATATCGTACAGCTCATGGAAGAACATGCATGTTATTCGGATTGTGATTATCTGATCCAGTACGTTGGTGAACCGATGAAACCTGACTATGCTAGTAATAAGGTCATTCAGTTCATCGACAGCCTCAATATATCTCACGTAACGTTGCACGGGCTCAGGCACACCTTTGCATCGATGCTGAACGCTTCCGGAGAATTTGATATCGCGGAGATCTCCACAGCGATGAGGCACTCAAACATCACTACCACAATGAATGTTTATGTAGATGTATTTGCCGGTGCAACTCACTCTTCGAAGAGGATCTCTGGGGCGTTTGATGAAAAATACGGCAAAAATGGCGCACAAAATGGCGCACGAACAATGAAAAAAGCCTTGAAACATAGACGTTTCAAGGCTCTTACTGGCGGAGAGAGAGGGATTTGAACCCTCGCGCCGGTACTACCGACCTACTGGTATTCGAAGCCAGACCCTTCAGCCACTTGGGTATCTCTCCGCAACGCGTGTATTTTAGCACAATAGCAAGCCTTGCACAAGAGAGATTTAATTCTTTATCTTGTGCAATATAAATCCTAACATCAGCACCAATACTATAACAGCACCTGCAAATACTGTTGTACGGTTAGTTATATAAAGGTATGACGGCAGCCATCCCGTCTCTATATCCTCGCCGGCATACAGGTATCCCTCGCCAACTTCTTTATTATTTGCGTAAATATAGAATTTGCCAACCTTCTCACCCTTTTTGACCGGAGCCTTGAGTATTTCCATCTCGGTCTTTACCCTGACACCGCCTGCCCTCTGGTTTTTCGGGTATGCATATCTGAGCCCCTTTGTATCGAGCGATACTTTGGACTTCACGCCATGCCTTACCCATGTATTGCAGACATTTTTATCGCTGTCAGTAACGATGAACCCCGGAGTGACGTCATGCGCAATTTTGATGAGTGTTCGCGGGTCAAACGATCTGCCCCTTGCAGTATCGCCAAGAAGAACAATAATTGAGCTGAGTCCGCTCTCCTCAAATCCGATCGTCAAAGAGCACTGACTCTCTGACCAGCTGCCTGTCTTTCCGAAAGTCAGTCCTTCCAGATTCTCGGTTGCCTTCAGAAGTGCGTTCTCCATCTTTAGCGGAGCACCCACATTAGTAGCAGGCATAGTGTATTTCTTAGTCAGAGCGATTTCTCTGAGCTTTTCGTTTTCAAAGCAATGCTTTGTTATGATTGCAAAGTCCCTGGCGGTCGTGTAGTGTTCTTTATGCTGCCAGCCGTTTGTGTTCACGAAATGAGTGTCTTTGCATCCCCATTTTTTAATGGTTTTGTTCATCAGCTCAACGAACTCTTTTTCACTGCCCGATACAGCCTCGCCGAGAGCTATGGCTGCGTCATTGGCTGACATCATCATCGCAGCATAGATCAGATCTATTGCCCTGCTCTCTTCACCCACCTCGAGCTCGAGCTCCATGCCATCAGGAAGCTCTCTGCAGGCGTTTGCAGAAGCAGTTACGATCAGATCAGGGTCGAGGTTCTCAAGAGCAAGATAGCACGTAAGAATCTTTGTAATACTATAAGGCTCCATGCGTTCGTCTGCATTTTTCTCAAATACAGGCATGTCAAGATCCTGAGAATACATGATTGCTGACTTCGCTTTCAGTCCAACGTCACTGGAACCGATCTCCCCATGAGGCCTGATAAGCTTGCGGTCAAATGACATTCCCCTTCCAAGTGCTACAGGAAGATACGACATCACGATGGTAAGCACAAGAATAAGCAGCGCCAGTGCCCGGGCTGCTTTCCAGTAATTGATCCTGTATTTCTTCTTTTTTCTGTATCTCTTTCCTGTTCCTTCTGCCACTGTATATTTCCTTATCTATGCTTCGCTGTCATAAATGACTTTCGGCCTGCCGCCGATGTAATCATATGACGCGAGAATATACTCTATTCCTCTGAAATTACCCTTGATGCCCGTGCCGTAAGCAGGCATGCCGTGCAGATGCCCGTAAACGCACTTCCAAACGCCATACTGTTCAAGCAGCTTCGTGAACTCTGTCTCCCTGCCGTTTGGTGCTGCCGGAGGATAATGCAGACATACGATTATGCGAAAATCCGGTGCTTCTCTTTTTGCCGCATCGAGACCGAGCTTCATTCTTCCGAGTTCTCTGGCATATATCTTCTCATCGTGCTCAGTGTACTCGTCCGAACCCGGATAAGGCCAGCCTCTCGATGCTGCGATCACTATGTTTTCGCTCTCAACAACATAGCACGCATTCTGCAGAAATATTATATCATCGTAAAGCGAGTTAAGGTACTGAATCCTCGACCACCACAGATCGTGATTGCCCTTTGAGAGCAGCTTTTTGCCCGGCAGCGAGTGCAGCCATTCAAAGTCTGCGATTGCCTCTTCAATGCGCAAAGCCCACGAAATATCGCCCGGTACCAGCACGATGTCGTCATCTGTTACCAGGTTCTCCCAGTTTTCCTTCAGCCTGTCGGGATGATCCTCCCACCCCGGACCGAATTTGTTCATGGGCTTGTCAATATTCTCGTCGAACGACAGATGCAGATCCGCAACCGCAAATATCTTCACTGTCTCTTTCTCCTTATGCTTCGTTTTATTGTTTTGATAAGCGTTTTAATCGCAGGCGATTTTCTTTATTACATAGCCTGCCAGGCATAAGCCTGCTGAACCCGGCACATAACTGAGCGTGCCAAGATCGCCATCGCGTGGAACCGGTTTTTCTTCCGAATAGACTACAGGCAGATGTTCGATGCCTGTTTCCCTTAACCTTTTTCTCATCACTTTCGCAAGCGGGCAGGTAGACGTCTTAGAAATATCGGCCACTTTAAACTGTGTGTCGAATTTGCCTGCTGCTCCCATAGCAGATATGATATTAACGCCTTTCTCTGTAGCCGTTTTTATGAGAGAAGTCTTTGCAATTATACTGTCTATAGCATCGATGACCCAGTCATAAGCAGTAAGATCGAGATCATCATGCTCTGCATAAAACCTTGCAAGCGCAGTTACTTCGGTATCCGGATCAATATCTCTGATCCTTTCAGCCATCGCTTCAGCCTTGTTCCTGCCAAGCGTTGATGTGAGAGCTACAAGCTGCCTGTTAAGGTTGCTCGGCTGTACGGTATCGCCATCCATCAGTGTGATTTTGCCTACCCCTGCACGGGCGACAGCCTCTGCCGCATACGAACCTACGCCGCCGACTCCGACTACCAGTACAGACGACGCCTTAAGGCGCGCGAGTCCCTCTTCTCCTATCAGCTTTCTTGTGCGTGAGTATCTGTCATCCATCCCATTACCACCTGTTTTGTTCTTCAGATTCTCTTCTGACTGCATCCAGCACTCTGAAAATATCGCTTCTCGAGAACCCCTTACTCTCGAGTCTGCGGGCTATCTTCGCTGTGAGTTTGTCATCAACTTCCCTTGCTCGCGGAGCCTCGCCATAGATATCCGAAGGAACATACACTTCCTTCCTTGCTATCTCGAGCGCATCCTCAAACTCGTTGACATTCTGCTCATACAGAAAGTCTTCCTTAGCGTTACGCGCAGTCTCCTTGTCTATGCCTTTTTCAATGAGCTCGCGCTCCGCCCTCAGGACGCCGCGCTTCTTTTCCCTGTTATACTCATAATACCTGAACGCAAAAAGATAGTCATCAATATATCTCATTCCGATCAGATCATTGATGGCATCAGTTATCTCATCATCGGTATACTCCTTGCTTTCAAGATGCCTCCTGACCTCCTCAGTCGTACGCATCCTCGTCGCAAGAAAGGCGTATGCCGCCTCGATTGCTGATTTTTTACTCTTGTCTTTCATTACAGTTCCTGCAAAAACAAATTGCAGCATATAAGCCCGGCACATTCGCTACGCTTATATCGCTGATCATGTATTCTTTACCGCCGGCAGTCAGGCAGTCACCTGTTACTGCATTCAGACCCGCATCATATACTGTTCCGCCCAAGGCTTTTACCAATGCCTCTCGTCTGGTCCATATGCGGAAGAACTCATCGGCGGATGTAATCGTTGCAACATCTTCAGGTGCAAACCACCTCTCAGCTATCGCCATATAATTGCATTTTCTGCTGAGCTGGATGTCGAGTCCGCAGTCTTCATATTCAGAGTCCGCAATAAGAACGGCCCAGATGTTCCCGGTATGAGAAATGGAGAAACAGCTGAAGCCTTCTATATATGGCTTGCCGTGTTCTCCTTTCTTCATTACTCCGATCAGCGTCTTTGCCAGTTCCTTGTCCCCTGTGTGTAAAGCGAGGACTTGCTGCAGCAGTCTGTGGCTTTCACCCGGACCGCCTTCATACTTATCCGTATAGTATATGCGCACTGTTTCGGTCCCTGATTACTGTGCGAGTTCCTTGATTGCTTCTTCGAGCACTTCGCCGTCTGCAGCTTCTATGTCAGGTGTGATGCCTACTTCATTGACCGTCTTGCCGTTTGGTCTGAAGTATTCAGTAACGGTAAGCTTTACGGCCGTTCCGTCGCTGAACTTGTGCATCAGCTGCGTAACGCCCTTTCCGTATGTTTTTGTTCCAATGACAGTGCCGGCCTTATTATCCTGAAGCGCAGCGGTCAGTATCTCTGAGGCGCTTGCTGTGTTCTCGTTGACGAGTATGACCATGTCCAGATTTGCTGAGCTCGCCTCGGAGTTATAGACTGTCTCTGTCCCGTCCTTTGTGTTCTCGCTCATGATTTTGCAGGCTGGGAGTAAATAATCCGCTATCTCGATGCTTGGATCCGTCAGTCCGCCGCCATTGTCTCTGAGGTCAAGGATGAACTTTGTGCATCCCTTATCCTTGAGTTCCTTTACGGCACTTTTGAATTCGTCGTCTGTGCCATCTATGAATGATGCAATGTTTATATATCCTATCTCAGGATGGCCCTCAAGCACGCTATAGACGACGGATTCGCTCTCGATCCTCTGTCTGTTAAGATCGAAATCCAAAGTTTTATCACCCCTCTTGACAGTGATAGTCACTTTTGTTCCGGCTTCTCCGGTGATCATTGAAACCGCATCATCTACATTAGACGGCTTTTTCCCATCTACCTTTACTATGATGTCCTCAGGTTCCACACCTGCCTCAGCAGCCGGTGTATCATCAAATACAGATTTGATGACTATATTATCACCTTCCTGCACAACGCCGATTCCGACTCCAACGTAGTCGCCCAGATATCTCTTCTCGATTTCGGCGTACTCGGCAGCCGTATAATAAGTTGCGTAAGGATCGCCTATACTGCTGACTATTTCCTTCAGCTCCTCGTCGCTGATTTCCTCAGGATCCTTCTGTGCGATAGGATCCTCACCTATCATTTTCATGATCTCATAATATTTACCGTATGATTTATCGAGATCTATGTAATAATCGTACGCTTTTTCAGGGACAAAGCGACCAATATTGAGTACCTGCGTACATATCGTTATCGCTCCGAATGCCACAGATACACCCAGCAGGAATGCCAGTAACAGGCCAAGCAGTGATATTTGCTTTTTCCTATCATTTACCGCTTCAACTTCTGCGGTTTCTGTTTCATCACCAAGAAGAGGCTCATCGGTAACTCCGTCATCAACGTTATAGTATGCGGTATCCGAAAGATCGAGTCCCATCTTCTTGTCTTCACTTATCTCTTTGATCAGATCTTCGTGCATTATTCAGCCCCTGCAGGTAATATCTCTTTGGCTATGACCTGCGCCTTTCTCACGTCTCTCCAAGTATTGATTTCTATATTGCAGTAAATGTCTACCTTGCCCTCTGTAACGGCTTCATATGCCTCCGCCGCGTTCCTGAAAATAACGGCGTCTATGCTTCGTCCATCAGCTGTCACAAGTGAGAACCTAGCCATTTTATCATCGTCTTTGAGAAATCTCCAGCCTTTGACCTCTGCGTTCCTGATTACAAACACAGGCACCTCATTGTCCTTGCCGCATGGCTCAAGCATCTGAAGAGCTTCGGCCAGTCCGAGGTCGATATCATCCGCCTCTATTTCAGCATCGCTCGAGTGTATCTCATCGAGCAGATCCGGAGTATCCTCTACCATTCGGCGTATGTCCGTGTTGAGTGCTTTTCTGAGTTCATCCATACCGGCTGCGTCTATCGTGAAACCGCACGCAGCGCTGTGACCGCCGAAACTGATGAATTTGTCTCTGTATTTGTCGAGCATCTCATAGAGATTCACGCCAGGTATAGATCTGCCGGTGCCTTTATAAGTATCACCGTTCCTTGAGATCACTACGACCGGTCTGTTTATCTTTTCTCTCAGCTTGCCCGCAACAATGCCAAGCACACCCTCGTGCGAATCGTTTATCTCGACTATCACGAAGTCACCCTTATCCAGCTCATCATTGAGCAGCGCACTGCCTCTTTCATAGGCTTCATCCTGCAGTTTTCTGCGCTCCCGGTTAGCCTCTATCAACTCGTTGCAGCACTCTCTTATCTCATGATCGTCTTCGGATAAAAGCAACCTGACTCCCAGAGAGGCATCACCAAGCCTACCCGAAGCGTTGATTTTCGGAGCTATGCCGAAAGATATGTCTCCTGCCTTGAGTGTTCTGTAGTCGAGCGCCGACCTGTCGATCAGCTCCCTCAGACCTCTATTGCGGCATCCGAGATGCATGCTGCGCAGACCGCATTTGACCATCGTGCGGTTCTCATCCGTCATAGGCATGATATCGGCTATGGTGCCGACTGTCGCAAACTCCAGCATCTCCGCCATCAGCGGACGCGGTATATTGCGTTTCCTTGCAATCGCAAGAGCCAGCTTGTACGCTACTCCCACGCCGGCAAGTCCCTTGAAAGGATAATTGTCTTCAGCGAGTCTCGGATTGATTATGATACCTTCTGCGCGATGCTCGCTCATGTTGTGGTGGTCAGTTACGAGAGTTCCGATGCCGAGCGAGTGAGCGTACGCAGTCTCTTCGGCAGAGGATGATCCGCAGTCGACTGTCACAATGAATTCACCGCCGTCCTCACGTATCCTGTCTATGGACTCCCTGTGCAGTCCATAACCTTCGTCAAGTCTCGACGGGATATAATATGTAACATTATCTGTAAGCGACCCGATAACCTTCATTAAAAGAGCAGTCGAAGTGATGCCGTCGACATCATAGTCACCGTAGATGACTATGCGCTTGCCCTCATCGACCGCTTTTAGCAAATAATCCACTCCTTCGCGCATGTTAGCGAGCAGGAATGGATCATACGCCAGTCTCGGTTTCGGAGAGAAGAATTCTTCGAGCATCTCCTCTCCGATACCGCGTGATTCAATTATTTCCAGTATTTTTTGATGGATCGTCATTTTTTGTTTATCAATACAGTGAGAACGGGTTGATGTGTGAGCCGTTCTGGAAGACGGTGAAGTGCAGGTGAGGACCTGTCGAAGCTCCTGTGCTTCCGATGTATCCCAGCACACTTCCCTTAGTTACGTACTGCCCTGCCTTACAATTATAACCGCTCAGGTGGCCGTATAAAACACTATATCCGTTTCCGACAGCATACTGAATGCAATTTCCGTATCCGCCGTACCAAGACGCTCTGGTCACATAACCGTCAGCAATCGCATATACAGGGGCACCATTTGTGCCACTGGTCAGCACGATGTCAAGACCATTATGGAATTCTCTGCCATGGAACGGACATCTTCTCCATCCGTACTTGTCGGAAAGCTCCCAGTTGGACGCTGTTGGCCATACATATTCTCCCGGAGCGACATCGATCTTTCCGCCGGCGTCAACGATCATCTGCTCCGCCTCAAGCTGCTTCCTCAATGCATCCGCAGCCATCTCAGCAGCTTCCGCTTCCTTTTGTGCCTGCAGCGCATGCATCTTGTCAGCTTCTGCTTTATACTTCTTCTTCAGCTCCTCAGTTTCAACCTCTTTGGCCTCAAGTCCTATCTGCTGATCAACAAGAACAGCCTGCTCGTATTCGAGTGCTTCTCTCTCTTCTTCGAGCTCCTTCTTAAGCTTATTAAGTTTCTTATAATCCTTCTGCAGTTTCTTCAGGAGCTTCTCATCGCTTTCAAGGATCTTGTGCACCATGCCGACGTTTGACAGCAGGTCTTCAACGCTCTGTGAATTCAGAATTACATCAGCCATACCGGCATTACCGTTTTTATAAATGGCGGTCAGCCTGTTATTCAGAGCATCATTCTGTTCTTTGATTTCTTTTTCCTTGGCTTCCATTTCGGCTTTTTTCGCCTCTATCTCAGCCTTTTTTGCCTCTATTGCAGCTTCTGAGTTTGCTATTTCTACCTTCTTGTTTTCTATTTCACTCGCGAGCTGTTCGAGTTGTTTTTCCGCATCCTCAAAGTTCGCGACAGCCTCCGCTGCCTTCTTTGCGGCAGCCTTTGCCTCCTCGCGCTTAGCTTCGGTTGCCTCACGCGCTTCCTTAGCCTCTTCCTGAGCCTTGTCGTACTCATCCTGGCTGACGGCGAACGAAGTCTTGTAGGACACAGAGAATACTGCTGCTACCATTACCAGAGCCAGTATTAAGCAAAACGTCTTTCTTGTCTTCATCATCGTATGCCTTGTCTATACATTAAGGAATCTTCGAATTGATATTGCGCTTCCGATCACACCTATTCCAATGCCGATGCTCAGGAACATGATCAGCAGCACATTGGTAAGCTGCTCTGCAGGTACGAGCGATACTGAAAGAATTCTCAGTACGTCCGAGCCGATAATACCGGTCAGCTTCGAGTAAATGAGATAGGTAAGACCTGTTGCGATAACCGACGACAGGACACCCACTATCACACCGCCCCATATAAACGGCGCTTTTACGAACCAGTTGGTAGCACCGAGGTACTTCATTATTCCGATCTCTTTTTCTCTGTTGAACACCGTCAGCTTGATGGTGTTTGCAACGATTATTATAGAGACTATTATCAGGAATCCCATGGCGATCAGGGATCCGATCTCGATGAAGTGTGATAACTGTGACAGTTTTTCAATAGTGTTACGGTAGTAAACGACATCATCCACGCCCTCTATAGCCGGTGCGGATTCAGCGACCCTGTTTGCCGCATCCTTATCGCTCACATATACGGTATATGAATCCGGGAGCGGGTTTTCCGGAAGGTTTTCCAGAAGATAGCCGTTGTCACCCCATCTCTCCTTGAGAGTATCCAGGGCCTGATCCTTGGTGACATATTCCACCTTCTCTACGCCCTTGATCTTATTGAGCGATACCCCTACTTTATCCGTGACCTCCTTCGTATTGCTGTCCTTCATGTATATCTGGATCACGTTGTAATCCTTACCGATCGATCTTGCGAACATGTTTACATTCACAAATGAAACGAAGAACAGACCGAGTATCAGCATCATTGCCGAAATAGCCAGTATGGAAGTGAAATACATGCCTTTATTGCGTCCCATCTGGGAGAAGGCCTGTTTTATGTTATATCCGAATCTACTCATAGACATCCTCCCCACCGTTCAGATAGGTGTCTACAAGGCTGTCATCATAACCCATAGGGCTGTGCACTTCCGAAGCTCTGCCTCTCAGCCTCTCATTCTTTTTGTTGATCTGTGCCTGAGCTGCTCTCAGCTCGTTAGGATCAAGGAAGGTGGTGAAGCCCGGTACATAAATGTCTTCCTGAGGCTCTGTCTGCTGCACAAAGCCGTAGCTGCCCTCTTCATCGCGAACTATCTGTCCGTGATCGATGGCAACAACTCTCTTGTTCATCTTGTCTACAATATCCTTGGCATGTGTGACCATCAGGACTGTAGTTCCTCTCACGTTGATCTTTTCGAGCAGCTTCATGATATCCATCGCTGTGATAGGATCGAGGTTACCTGTAGGCTCATCACATATGAGCACTCTCGGCTTGTTCACAAGCGCCCTTGCAATGCCGACTCTCTGCTGCTCTCCCGCAGACAGTTCGTCCGGATATCTGTTGGCCTTATCAGCAATGTCGACCAGTTCGAGCACGTAAGGTACTCTCTCCTTGATCTCTCTTCTGCTCTTGTGAAGGACCTCCATCGCGAAAGCCACATTCTCATAGACAGTCTTCTTCTCAAGAAGTCTGAAGTCCTGGAAGACCATGCCGATCTTCTGCCTGATCTTAGGCACTTCACGGCTTTTGATCTTTGTTATATCCTTACCCGCAAGAATTATGCTTCCGCTGTCAGGCTGGATCTCCTTCAGTATCAGTTTAATGAATGTCGATTTGCCGGCGCCGCTTGGCCCCACAAGAAAAACAAAGTCGCCGCTGTTGATATGCACGCTGGCATTCTTCAGAGCAACATTGTTTCCATACTTTTTCGTTACGTTATTAAATACTATCATGCCTAAGTGTTCCGCTCCCGCTGAAAATACAGCTTTTTTACGCAGATTAATACGGAACTATTATACATTCAGGCATATTGCTATTTTGGCAAACTTAATGAACTTTCATTCTTAACGTACTTTCATATTCGGGCGGCACCGGTTCTGCGTGCAGCGTCTGCCACTGCCTCAGCCACTGCAGGACCAACCCTTTTATCAAAAGCCTTTGGGATTATATATTCCGCCGAAAGTTCTTCTTCTGATATAAGACTCGCGAGGGCTTCTGCCGCCGCAAGCTTCATTTCTTCATTTATCGTCTTTGCCCTGCAGTCAAATGTGCCACGGAATATCCCCGGAAAAGCAAGCACGTTGTTGATCTGATTCGAATAGTCAGACCTTCCGGTAGATACTACAGCAGCACCTGCTGCCCTTGCATCATCAGGAAATATCTCAGGCACAGGATTTGCGCAGGCAAAGATTACAGGATCGGTATCCATCGACCTTACCATTTCCTGTGTTACCAGACCCGGAGCCGAGAACCCCAGGAACACATCGGCACCCTTCAGGGCATCTGCAAGTGTACCCCTCTTGCCTTCATGGTTGGTGCATTCAGCCAGCTCCTCAAGATTAGCGTTCATGCCCTCCGTACGTCCTTTATAGATGATGCCACAGATATCGCTCATGACTATATTCTTAAAGCCCTGTGAAAGCAGTATCTTGCATACGGCGGTCCCCGCTGCACCTGCACCTGAAATGACTACCTTTACATCTTCTTTCTTCTTGTTTACGATCTTCAGCGCATTCATCAGTCCGGCGAGCACGATCACTGCCGTGCCGTGCTGGTCGTCATGAAAGACCGGGATGTCGCATCTCTCTTTAAGCCTTCTTTCTATCTCAAAACACCTCGGTGCAGAGATATCTTCGAGGTTAATTCCGCCAAATGATCCGGATATCTGATATACGGTCTCTACTATGGTGTCCACATCCTGGGACCTGATACATAAAGGAAAAGCATCTACGTCTGCAAACTCCTTGAACAGAACGCATTTGCCCTCCATCACAGGCATGCCCGCCTCAGCACCGATATTCCCCAGGCCGAGTACGGCTGAACCGTCAGTGATGACAGCGCACATGTTCCATCTTCTTGTCAGCTCATAACTCTTCGAAGGATCCTTTTGTATCTCAAGGCAAGGCTGAGCAACGCCCGGCGTATACGCCAGCGAAAGATCATCCTTATTGTCTACGCTCACTCTGGAAACTACTTCAACCTTTCCCTTCCACAGCTCATGAAGTTTCTTCGATTCTGCTGCATAATCCATAGTCTTATCTCCCCTTCTGCGCTATTTGAATATGTTTGACTCTAACACTGTTTGGCGCTTTGTTCAACAATTATGCGTCATTTACCCGCTTGATAACAGCTCTGCGATGTAATAGACTTGACCGCAACGGAGGGTATAAACATGACCGTCAAAGAGAAACAAAAAATAATAAATGACACCATCGCTGCTTTCATAAACTATATCGCTGTGCATCTGCCTGATGATGTAGTTTCAAGGCTTGAGGAGCTCAGAGCTGCTGAAAACGACCCCGCCGCACTGAGCATCTACGACATGATGTTTGAGAATATGCGGCTCGCAGCGGAGCTTAACAGACCGTCGTGCCAGGATACCGGATTCGTGCAGTTCAGAATCGAATGCGGAAGCCGCTTCCCGATGATACATTATCTGGAAGATCTTCTTCGTAATGCTGTTATTAAGGCTACCCATGAGACACCGTTGCGTCCGAACGCAGTGGAAACCTTCGATGAATATAATACGGGTGATAACACCGGTACAGGCGCTCCGTCCATATCGTGGAGCATCATTCCCGACTGGGATGGCTGTGCGATATCCACTTACCTTGCAGGTGGAGGATGCTCGCTTCCGGGTCATGCCGCAGTGCTGATGCCGGGAGAGGGCTATGAAGGCGTTGTAAAATTTGTTCTCGACAGGATAGCTGAGTACGGGCCGAATGCCTGTCCGCCTCTTCTTGTCGGAGTTGGCATTGCCAATTCCGTCGATACAGCGGCTCAGCTTTCAAAGAAGGCACTTTTCAGACCCGTGGGTTCGCACAGTCCCAACGCGAAAGCTGCTGAAATGGAGCAGCTGCTCGAAGACGGCATAAACGCCATGGGGATAGGCCCACAGGGCATGGGCGGCAAGGCTTCAGTGATGGGTGTGAATATAGAAAGCGCAGCCAGGCACACCGCAACCCTCGGTGTCGGCGTAAGCTTCGGATGCTGGACCCACCGCAGGGGTAAGATAGTTTTCGACAGAGATCTGAACTTTACCACTGATACCCATAGCGGCTTCACTATCGGACAATAACTGAGAAAGGCAGCAGGATGAAAAAGATCATCAATGGAAAGACCATACTCACTGCACCGTTTACAGAGGAAGACATACGCACTCTGCATGCGGGAGATGTGATCTACATAGACGGAGAGATAGTCACAGGCCGTGACGACGTTCATATACGCGTCATCAAGGAAGGCATGACGCTTCCTGTTGACATACGCGGAATGGCACTCATGCATGCCGGTCCAATAGTCGCCGGTACTGATGAAGGCCGGTTCAGAGTGATAGCTATCGGACCTACAACATCAATGCGTATGGAAAAGCTCGAATATGATTTCATAAAACAGACAGGTGTCCGGCTGATCATAGGCAAAGGCGGCATGGGAAGCCGTACAGCTGAAGCCTGCCGTGAATTCGGCGCGGTACACTGCGTGCTCCCGGCTGGAAATGCCGTAGTTACTGCATCATGCGTTGAAGAGATCACCGGAGCAGAATGGCTTGACCTCGGCATGGCTGAAGCTCTTTGGCGCATGCGGGTCAAAGGTCTGGGTCCGCTCATAGTCACGATAGACAGCAGCGGCAGAAATCTTTTTGAAGAGAAGAAGCAGGAATACAAGAAACGGAGAGACGAACAAATAGAAGAAATCAGCAGAAGATTGGGACCTCTTCTGTAAAAGAAAAACGGTATGATGCAGTTGCATCATACCGTTTTTTTACTTTTCTATGATCTTTCTGATGTATTCTATCTGTTTTCTTACAGATTCCGGACTTGTACCGCCGGCGGAATTTCGTTTCTCCATGCAGGTCCTAAGATCCAGTCTCTGATAAATATCATCTTCTATCAGATCCGAGAACATTCTGAACTCATCGAGCGGAAGTTCCTCAAGCGCGCAGCCTCTTCCCAGGCAGTACGACACAATCTTTCCGGAAATATTATATGCATCCCTGAAAGGCATTCCCTTTACTACCAGGTAATCAGCCATATCGGTCGCATTGATATATCCCTTCTTCGCAGACTCGTACATGCTCTCCGCGTTGACTTCCATTACATCGACTATCTCAACGAAGGCCTCGATACAGAGCTTAACTGTTTCTACAGCGTCGAAAAGCGGTTCCTTGTCTTCCTGGATGTCCTTGTTATATGCAAGCGGCATGCCTTTGAGAGTCGTGAGTATCGACATCAGGTCGCCGTATACCCTGCCTGTCTTTCCGCGGCAGAGCTCTGCCACGTCAGGGTTCTTTTTCTGCGGCATGATCGAGGATCCGGTCGTGTATTCGTCAGGCAGATGCACGAAACTGAATTCCGATGTCGCCCACATAACGATTTCTTCCGACAGACGCGAGATGTGCATCATTATGATCGCCAGAGCCGATATGAGCTCCACGAAGTGATCTCTGTCGGAGACCGCGTCCATGCTGTTCATGGCTATGCCTGTGAAGCCGAGCAGGCCCGCCTCATACTCCCTGTCGATGTCGAATGTGGTTCCGGCAAGAGCGCATGCTCCGATAGGAGACCTTTCGAGCATCCTTTTTTTGCAGTCGTCAAGCCTGCTTATGTCTCTTTCACACATCATGGCATATGCCATCAGATGCTGTCCGAAGGATACAGGCTGCGCATGCTGCATATGAGTGTATCCCGGCAGTATGACTCCGGTATTCTTCTCAGCTTTATCGGCAAGCACCCTCAGCAGGTCGCATAAAAGCTCTCTGACGCTGTCAGCCTCTTCTATGCAGTACAGTTTAGTATCGAGTGCCACCTGATCGTTTCGGCTCCTCGCAGTGTGGAGCATCTTTCCGGTGTCACCTATTCTTTCGGTAAGCACCTGCTCCACGAACATGTGGATGTCTTCAGCTGTCAGATCGATCTCAAGGGCACCTGAAGTGATATCTCTTTCGATGCCTGTCAGCCCTTCGATCAGGGCATCCGCCTCCTGCTGTGTGATGATGCCCTGTTTAGCCATCATCTTCGCATGAGCGATGCTGCCTGCGATGTCCCTTTTATAAAGTCTCTTGTCAACGCCTATGGAGGAGTTGATCTCATCTACCAGATTTGCAGTTGTACCGGCAGTCCTGCCTGCCCAAAGTTTTTCCATAGTCTTATCAGTCTCTCTTTATTGGATGCGAAATATCTGAAGGATCATGCACAGTCTTCTCCCTCATTGCAAGTACTGTGGTCGGGAGTCCCCATGCATTGATGAAACCTGCAGCCTGGCCCTGGTCGTAATCGCTTTCGCCGAATGATGCGAGCGACTCAGAGTAGAGCGAGTATGGAGATGTGACTCCTGCAGGAATGATGTTCCCCTTGTACAGTTTGAGCTTTACTTCACCCGTAACGTTCTTGTTGGCAACGTCTGCGAATGCTGTGAGCGCCTCCTGCATCGGTGAGAACCACTTTCCATTATACAGCATGTCAGCAAAGTCTACAGCCAGTTTCTGCTTGAGATGCATGGTATCTTTGTCTACTGTTATGGTCTCGAGCTGGAAGTGTGCGGCATAGAGAATCGACCCGCCCGGAGTCTCGTAAACGCCATGGCTCTTCATACCGATGAGTCTGTTCTCAACCAGATTGAGTATGCCGATTCCGTTCTTGCCTCCGATCTCATTCAGCTTCTCGATGATAAGGCTTGCTTTCATCTTCTCTCCGTTGACAGCAACCGGAGCGCCTGCCTCAAATTCTATTGTGACATATTCCGGTTCATCCGGTGCCTGCAGAGGGGAAACTCCCAGTTCAAGGAAGCCTTCCTTCTCATACTGAGGCTCAAGCGACGGATCTTCAAGATCGAGTCCTTCATGGCTCAGATGCCAGATGTTTTTATCCTTTGAGTAATTGGTTTCTCTTGAGATCTTCAGCGGAACATTATGAGCTTCTGCATAATCGATCTCTTCGTCCCTTGACTTGATGTCCCACTCTCTCCATGGAGCGATGACCTTCATGCCAGGTGCCCATCTTTTAACGGCCAGTTCGAACCTTACCTGGTCGTTGCCCTTGCCCGTGCACCCGTGGCAGACAGCGTCAGCGCCTTCTTCAAGAGCGATCTGAGCAAGCTTCTTTCCGATGATCGGACGGGCGAACGCAGTACCGAGCAGGTAGCCTTCGTATGTTGCATCCATCTTGAGTGAAGGGATGATTACGTCATCAACCATTTCATCGACCAGATCTGCAACTATCAGCTTGCTTGCGCCTGTCTTGATAGCCTTTTCTTCGAGACCATCGAGTTCGTCGTTCTGTCCTACATTACCGCAAACAGCAATTATTTCAGGGTCATTGTAATTTTCCTTCAGCCAAGGAATTATTATCGATGTATCCAAGCCGCCTGAGTACGCAAGTACGATTTTCTTGATTTCTTTGTTTTCCATTTCTTTACCCCTTTTCTATATTCCCGGATCAAAGTGGTTTTATCATTTTATTCAGTCAAGCACTTTGCGAATAGCATCAAGTGCGCGGTCCATCTCTTCTTCGCTGATGGTGAGCGGTGGCAGAAGCCTGAGTCTACTGCCGGCCGGTATGGCCAAAACACCTTCTTCCATCAATTTTGCGACCGCTTCACCTCCGGTCATGCCATCAAGATCAATACCTATCATCAGTCCCAGCCCGTCAAGGCCTGTGACCTTTTTCATCTTCATCAGTTCGGTCCTGAAATACTCCGATTTCGAGTTGACTGAATCAAGAAATGCTTTATCAAGAGTGTCGAGCACCACGCAGCCTCCTGCACATGCGACCGGATTCATTCCGAATGTGGAGCCGTGATCTCCCGGCATCAGCACATCGCATGTCTTAGGGCCGCAGATTATGCCGCCTATCGGCAATCCTGCTCCGATGCCCTTGGCGAATGAGACTATGTCAGGTTTTATACCGTATTGCTCAAAAGCGAAAAGCGTTCCGCTTCTGCCTATGCCTACCTGCACCTCATCGTCTATGAACAGGATGTCCCTGCTCTCGCAGAGTTCAGCCGCCTTGTTTACAAATTCTTTATCAAGGGCATGGACTCCGCCCTCGCCCTGCACCAGCTCCATCAGGAAAGCACATGGGTCGTATTGATCGACAAGCTTCTCAAGAGCCTCGGCGTCATCTACCTCGGCATGTACAAAGCCCGGTACGAGCGGTGCAAATACTTCCTGCGCCTCGGCCAGCCCTGTTGCAGTAACAGTCGCCAGCGTTCTGCCGTGGAACGATTTTTTGAGAGATATTATCGTATTCTTTTTATGGTCTGCGAGTGTGTTGCCGTACTTTCTGGCGGTTTTTATCGCCGCTTCGTTTGCCTCTCCGCCCGAATTGGCGAACCACACCTTGCACAGTCCGCTTCTGGTCACAAGCTTTTCCGCGAGCAGCGGTCCCGGCTCTGAGTAGTACAGATTTGACGTGTGCTGCACTTTCTTCAGCTGTTCCGTCACGGCCTCGAGCCAGGCTTCATTCTGATAGCCCAGTGAGTTTGCCGCATAGCCGCTGCACAGGTCCACATACTCCTTGCCATTAACATCTGTGACGATCGCACCGCAGGCGTGATCGACCACAACATCATAGCGGTTATATGTGTGGACTATGTACTTCGCGTCCAGCTCTTTAATTTGGCTGCGATCCATCACTCACTCCTCTCTCTGCTGTAATACTTTACTCCGTCCTTCATTATCACGGTGCCTACACCTCTGTCAGTGAATATCTCAAGGAGCAGGCAATGAGGAATGTTTCCGTCAAGAATGTGTACCCGGTTGACACCGCCTTCAATTGAGCGGAAGCAGTTACGCACTTTAGGGATCATTCCGCCGGTTATTATGCCTTCATCTATCAGCTTCTCCGCTTCTTCTATGAAAAGCTCCGATATGAATGATTCAGGATCATCAGGATCGGTGCATACTCCCGGGGCATCCGTGAGGTATGCAAGCTTGTCAGCTTTCAGAGCTTTCGCGATCTCCGCGGCAGCATGGTCACCGTTAATATTGTAAGACTGACCGTTTTTATCCATGCCTATCGGATAAATGATAGGCAGGAAATCATCATTCAGAAGGTCATTGATAATTTTTGTGTCTACCTCTGTGATTTCACCGACATAGCCTATGTCTTTCATTCCCGGCTTTGCTCTTTTAACAGTTAGCAGCCTTCCGTCCTTGCCACTGATGCCGCACGCCCTTACTCCGAGCTGCTGGGCCATCGTCACAAGATCGCTGTTGACCTTTCCGAGGACCATCTCGGCCAGCTCGAGAGTATCTGCATCTGTTACTCTCAGACCGTTGATGAACTGTGGCTCAATGCCTGTCTTCCTCATCCAGCTGCTTATCTCGTTGCCTCCTCCGTGCACGATGACCGGCTTGAATCCGACAAGCTTCAGCAGAACCGCATCCTCTATCACATGCTTCTTTAATTCATTATCTATCATGGCGCTGCCGCCATACTTGATAACAATTATTTTGCGGTTGAAGCGCTGTATGTACGGGAGAGCCTCTATGAGCACATTGGCTTTCTCCATATATTTCTCTTTTACCATCTGGTACCCCTTTTTATGAACGGTACGATCCGTTTATCTTTACGTATTCATAAGTAAGATCGCATCCCCAGGCAAATGCTTCTGCATCTCCGTCGTTCAGGTTTGCTTCGACTGTGACATGCTCCTTTGAGAGCACCTCTGTCGCGAAGTCATCATCGAAAGGAATTGCAGCTGACGCCTTGCATACCAGCACCTCGCCTGCTGCGGACTTTACGCTGACATCAATATTCGATGCATCGAATTCCGCGTCTGCATAGCCTATGGCACAGAGGATACGTCCCCAGTTGGCATCTGATGCAAATACGGCCGCCTTGAAGAGTGAGGAGCAGACTATGCTCTTGCTTACGAGTCTTGCGGTCTCCTTGTCAGGTGCACCCGTAACGTGAGCTTCGAGAAGCTTTGTGCATCCCTCTCCGTCACCTGCTATCATCTTTGAAAGCTCAACACTTACCGTATGAAGCGCTTCACAGAAGCTGTCATATGCTTCTCCCGTTTCGCAGATCTCAGGGTTTCCGGCTAGACCGTTGGCTATAACTACTACCGTATCGTTTGTCGACGTATCTCCGTCAACGCTTACCTGGTTGTAGCTGTCGGCTATCTCCTCATGAAGAGCTTTGCTTACCAGTTCCTTGCTGATCGCGCAGTCCGTAGTTATGAAGCTGAGCATTGTACCCATGTTGATGTGTATCATGCCGCTGCCCTTGGCTATTCCCCCCAGCGTGCAGACCGTGTCTCCTACCTCGAACTGCACCGCGCACTCCTTGGTGTATGTGTCTGTTGTCATTATCGCGCGGGCTGCATCTGCAGAACCTGTATTTGAAAGTTTGCCTGCCAGTTCAGGCATGGCGTTTTCGAAAGGCTCTATCGGGAGCGATACTCCTATGACGCCGGTAGCTGCAGGCAGCACGTCATCTGCTTTTATGCCAAGGCATTCCGCAGCTATCTGTGTCGCTTTTTCTGCTATCTCCTCTCCGTCAGGAGTACATGTATTGGCGTTGCCGCTGTTGCAGAGCACGGCCTGTGCAGTGCCATCGGCAAGATGCCTTTTTGTAACAGCTATGTGAGCTGCTTTAACTTTGTTTTTCGTATAAACCGCTGCAGCGTTACCCGGCACCTCACTTACTATGAGAGCCAGATCAGGCTTGTCAGAAGTATTCTTGATGCCGCTGTATATGCCGCCTGCCTTGAATCCTGTTGCTGCAGTTACGCCGCCTTTGATTATCTTTACCATCAGTCCCTCCTGTTTCGTCTCCGGGAAGAGTCCGCTGACCCTTATACAAGTCCTGCAGTTTCCTCTGTCCCGAGCACTATATTCATATTCTGTACCGCCGCTCCCGATGCTCCCTTGCCGAGATTATCGTACGAGGCGATAAGAAGAATCCTTTCATCATTACCGGTCACATATATCTCCATGCCGTTACTTCCCGACATCGGATTCGAGTATACCGTGCCTCCCTCAGGAGCTTCATCGTAAACTTTGATGAGAGGCTCAGCATCATATCTCTTATGTAAAGTGTTCTTTACATCATTGATGCCGGCTCCGCTTCTGAGCATCGCTGAGTGAAGCGGTACTGTCATAACCATTCCGCTGTAGAAGTCTGCTACTACAGGGCTGAAGCACGGAGCGCTTGCAAGTCCCGTCATCTGTACCATCTCAGGCAGATGCTTGTGCGACTGTCCGAGCGCATACTGACCCGGGGAATCGAGAGCAAGTGGTCTTCCGTCGCTTTCGTATCCGGCTATCATCTTCTTGCCCCCGCCGGAGTAGCCTGTCATACAGAAGCATGTAAGCAGCGCTCCCCTGTCCAGAAGACCCGCGTCTATCAGAGGCCTTACCAAAAGTATGAAACCGCTGGCGTGGCATCCCGGATTTGCGATCCTTGTGCTGTTGCGTATCTTCTCTCTCTGATCCGGTGTGAGCTCCGGCATCCCGTATACCCAGCCGGGATCTGTGCGGTGAGCAGTCGACGTATCTATCAGGACCGCATCCTTCGGAGCGAGCTCAGCGATCTCCTTCGAAGCCTGATCCGGCAAACACAGTATGCTGACATCTGCCTCTTTTATCATGCTGATGCGGGCTTCGTTGTCCTTGCGCTTGTCGGGATCGATCTCAAGTATCTGTATATCGGAGCGCCCCGCGAGATATTCGTTTATTCTGAGCCCCGTAGTTCCGTGAGCTCCGTCGATAAATACTTTATGCATTATTTCTCCGTTTAAATCAGCACCTTTGAAAGGAAGTCCTTAGTCCTATCCATCTGTGGATGATTCAGCACATCGTCAGGTGTGCCCTGCTCCACGATGTATCCGCCATCCATGAAGATCACCTTGTCTGCGACTTCCTTGGCAAATCCCATCTCGTGTGTGACGACTATCATCGTCATTCCATCTTTAGCGAGGCTCTTCATTACATCGAGTACTTCGCCGACCATCTCAGGGTCGAGAGCCGATGTCGGCTCGTCAAAGAGCATTACCTCAGGATCCATCGCAAGTGCTCTGGCGATAGCCACACGCTGCTGCTGTCCGCCGGAGAGGTTTCTCGGATACTCTCCTGCCTTTTCTGCGAGGCCTACCCTCTCAAGCAGCTTCATTGCTTTTTCTTCTGACTCTTTCTTGTCAGCTTTCTTTACGTTGATCGGTCCTATTGTCAGGTTATCCAGAACCGATTTGTGCGGGAACAGGTTGAATGACTGGAATACCATGCCCATCTTCGTTCTCATTGAGTCAATATTCCCCTCATTGACGAGCTCACCGTCTACATAAATTTCGCCTGCTGTCGGCTCCTCCAGCCTGTTGATGCAGCGAAGCATAGTTGACTTTCCCGAACCTGACGGTCCGACGATGCACAGCACTTCACCTTCTTCTACGTTCTGATCGATGCCTCTGAGCACTTCATGATCGCCGAAGCTCTTGCAGAGGCCTTTTATTTCTATCATGCTCATGCTGCAGACTCCTTCCTGGCCATCTTGCGCTCATAGCCGTTAATAATCTTTGAGAGCGGAATAGTGAGTATCATGTACGCAAGCGCTACTCCTATGTATGCAGGGAATGTCTCAAATGACGATGAATTCCACAGCTGTCCGCGGCGCAGTATCTCGACAACTCCTACATAGCCGAGTACCGAAGTCTCCTTGATGAGGGTAACAAACTCGTTGGCAAATGCAGGGAGGATGATACGTATTGCCTGAGGTATTATGACCAGTCTCATAGCCATGCCGTGGCTCATTCCCAGAGATCTTGCTGCCTCCATCTGTCCTTTATCTATAGCCTGGATACCGGATCTGATTACCTCGGACATGTATGCTGCCGAGTTGAATCCACAGACTATTACTGCCGGCACTACCATTCCTCCGAAGTTGTCCCACTTGAAGCCTACGCCCCAGGACTGCAGCAGCCACGGAATACCATATGCCATGATGAGAGCCTGCACCAGCATCGGTGTGCCCCTTACTACATCAATATATACTTTTGCCAATACCTGCAGGATCTTGCTTTTAGTCTGTGAACACAGTGCAAGGAGCAGTCCGAAGGCTGCTCCAATTACTATTGCTATCAGACTGACCGCTACTGTAGCGGGTATGCCCTTGCAGGCGATGAGAAAACCTTTTAGATATACACCCATTTTTTCAATTCCCTTCGCCAGGTTTGTTTATTATCGCTATGCTTTCGATTCGTTTAATTAACTATTTTAGCTGAACCACTTTGCTACGAGTTCATCATATGTTCCGTTTGCCTTGATGTTTGCAAGACCTGCATTCAGCTTGTCGAGGAGCTCTGTGTTGCCCTTCTGAACAGCGAATGCGAACTCTTCGTGATCTCCGAACGATTCGCCAACGAACTTAGCGATATCTCCGTGGTTGTTGAGGTAAGCCTCTCCTACCGGCTTATCTACGATAACACCCTGAACCTCACCGTTCTGGAGCTGCAGATAGCAATCCGTCCACTGGTTGAGAACAACGCCTGCTGCAATCTTGCCTTCGTCCTGCATTGCCTGAACCATGTCTCCGCCTGTTGTTCCGATCTGGCTGGCGAGCTTCATGTCAGATGTAACTGCGTCGATTCCTGTAAGATCGCTGTCAGCTGTAACGAGCAGCATGAGATCGCTTTCAAAGTATGTATCACCGAAGTCTACTTTCTCTGCACGGTCACCTGCCAGCTTGTTCATGCCTGCGCAGATGATGTCGCCCTGATCGGACTGCAGTGCCGGAATGAGTGAATCGAATTCCATATTGACCCATTCAAGCTCAAGTCCCTGATCCTCTGCGATAGCTGCCATCATATCCGGGTCAAAACCGATGATAGTGTCATCGCCATCTTCTGTTGATTCAAACGGAGCAAATGTAGCTTCCGTTACTACCTTCAGTACAGCTGTCTCTTCACCTGCATCACTGCTTTCCTCCGAGCTTCCGCCGCCTCCGCAAGCGCTGAGTGCAAAAGTGAATATCATTGCAAGTGCAAGTAAGATTACTAATGATTTCTTTTTCATGATTTGTTCTCCTTTATACAAATAATTGTTGTCTACGCGTATGACTATACTATCCATTGTATATTTATGCAACCTATATTCTGAATATTATTCGTATTTTTTGCATTTTTATGCAAACATTAAAAAACAAAAGCGGGCTCCTCGCCCGCTTCTGCTGAATAGTCTTTTTATGTGCCGGAATACACGATTTACAGCATCTCGATGAATGCAGCTACTCTTGTATTGATCTGGCCTTCGTCTGCTGTGGAGTAATCAGTCTCGACCATGAAGTAAGGTGTTCCCTTCTCTGTGCAGAACCTCTCGATTGACTTGTGCTCTACATTATATGTATGACATGCCTGGAGGGTCATCTCGAGAACTCCGTCAGCCTTATACTCATCGATGGTTCTTCCGAGCAGATCATATCTGTTAGGGTTTGGTGTCATTACGGAGCATCCAATGTTGAGGTATCTCTCAGCGATAGCTCCCCAGATGTCCTCAGCGTCCTCGTCAACGAGCCTGTCATACTGCTTTGCTCCTACACAGTTTTCCATTGCAACTACGACAGCTCCGTTATTCTCAACTGCCTTGATGACTTTCTCTGTAACTCCGCCGATCGGGCATCCTGTGATAACGATGCGCGGCTTTTTCTCGAGCATCTTGTCCTCAGCATATTCCTTTGTGATCTTTTCTTTGATGGCTTCGATCTCATCAACGATAGCTGTGCGGTCGAACTTGAAATCGCTTCCGTAGAGAAGCTTGAACATATCCATTCCGGATACCGGGCATGGATCGTTCTTCATTACGTCGATCAGCTCTTTCTTTGCTCTTCTGATCTTGTTCTCGAGCTTCACAGCTTCGCGAATCTTCTCATCTGTGATCTCAATGCCAAACTTCTCTTCTACATATGCCTTGAGTCTGAGGCACTCAGCCTTGTAAAGCTCAAGTCCCTTTTCACTCTGGGAGTTAGGAAGATCCATTACGAATACATCCTTGAACTCGCTCATGAGCTCGTACATCTTCTTTTTTCCGTCGCAGGTATTTTCACCGATTACAATATCGCTGAAGTAGAAGAACGGGCACTTATCATCCTTTGCGAATCCGTAGCTGGACTTGATAAGCGGACAGAGGTTAGCAGGAAGGTCCTTCTCTGCGGACGCGATGGTCTCTCCTGATGTGGAGCAAAGGCTTACCGATGCAGCACCGGCTGCCAGAGCGATCTCCCTGGGGAAATATGTGCAGTACGCACCTATTACAGGAATTCCCTGATCCTTAACCTTCTTAACGTTTACAAACGCATTTCTTCTTGCTTCTGCAAATTCTTCAAATACAGCTGGCAGTTCTTTGATAATTTCCATAAATACGTCCTCTTTCTTTACAATAAATATGACCGGCTGTTTAGTCGTTCCTTTTTAATATTCCTACTTTTTTGAAGGCAAGACAATAGCAGTGATATTGAATAAATCTATACAGACTGGATCTGATGATCAAAAAAAGCGTATATTGCCGGGCAGGCAATATACACCTTTTGATCATAGTATTTCCAGTCCATATCCGTATGAAATACTATTCGTTAACGGCTTTGTTCTCTTTCCAGTCCCACTTGCCCTTAAGTGTGATTTTTTCATACCAAGGAACGAAGTAGGAAAGAACAGCAAATGCAGCGAGCAGGAAGAGGTACCAGTTATTCGGAATAATATCCATCGGGCTCACCCTTCCTTCACACATACTTGCAACTAAGAGGAACTGTGCTCCGTAAGGGATAAGTCCCTGCATGATACATGTGAACATGTCTAGGATCGAAGACGTCTTTCTAGGGTCGATATCATACTTCTCGCTGATCTCTCTTGCCATAGGACCGTCAACGATGATAGCAACAGTATTGTTTGCTGTTGCAACATCTGTCAGAGCAGCAAGCACGCTTAGTCCGACCTGAGCTGACTTCTTGCCCTTGAATGTCTTCGACAGATTTTCAATCAGCCAGTTCAGCCCGCCGTAGTGCTTAGCCATTTCTGCAACTCCGCCTACCAGCATTGACAGCAGGAATACTTCGATCATTCCCTGGAATCCTGCCCAGATGTTTCCCGCGAAATCCATGAACGTGATATCTCCATATGCGATTCCGATGATTCCGGCAGAGAAGATACCGATCGTCAGTACCGCAAATACGTTCATTCCTACCAGTGCGAGTATGATTACGAGAAGGTAAGGAATTACCTTAACGAACGAGAATGAATCGACTGTGAGCGCCTGTGCGGTTTCCGGTCTGCCGAAGATAACGAGCAGAATGATGGTAACCACAGCTGCAGGAAGTGCAATCCAGAAGTTGGTGCGGAATTTGTCCTTAAGCTCAACACTCTGCGTTCTTGTAGCTGCGATAGTTGTATCCGAGATCATTGATAGATTGTCTCCGAACATTGCGCCGGATACTACAGCCGCCATAACGAGAGGAAGGCTGAGTCCTGTCTTGTCAACTACTCCGAGCGCGATCGGAACGATGGCTCCGATAGTACCCATCGAAGTTCCCGTTGCTGTTGCAAGGAAAGCTGCGATCACAAAGAGACCTGCTGTAAGCAGAGATGCAGGGATGATGGAAATGCCCAGATTTACTGTAGCGTCAACTCCGCCCATAGCCTTCGCTACTGCAGAAAAAGCTCCGGCAAGAAGGAAGATCATAAGCATGCACATTACGTCTTCACTGCCTGCTCCTCTTGCAAAAATTTTAAAATTCTCATTGATTCCTGCCTTGTAGTTCATCGCAAATGCAACGAGTACTGCGATGAACATAGCAACTGCTGCAGGGAACTGATAGAATGCCATTTCAACGCCCTTGGACTCCAGAATGATTCCTGCGCCGAGGTAGATTATGATGAATACCAGAAATGGTACGAGCGCCAGTCCGCTGCTCTTCTTCTGATTTTCCATGATATTTACTCCTTTTTCTTTTAGGTTGCTCTGTTAATTGTTTTTCTTTCTCTTGCGACCCGCCTATTGTAACGCTATAGCAGCTAAAATCACAATAGGATTTGTTTATAAGGCTGTGTATTTTTTACATATCTGATAAACAATTGTCAAGAAAAACAATTTTTCAGTAAAATGCAGGCAGGTCTGTCAGCCTTCATGCCCGAAAGAATCTTCGTAAGTCATATCAATACTTCCCCCGAATCATAGTGTTCAACCAATACACATCAGTGATACAACAAATTAAAAGGCACCTGCTTATAGGATCAACCTATCGGTGCCGTGTAAACTATCAATTCAGTATTCAGTTTTTCTTTCTGTTCATGATTGCTATTGAAATCAGGACAAGCGCTATTCCTACGATTTTTGTGATACTGAGGGCCTGACCGAAAACGATCAGTCCTATCAGGGCTGCCACCACTGTTTCGACCGATGCCAGCACAGGGACTATCGAGGTTTCGGTGATCCTGCTGAGCCCGGCGTAGTATACGATATAGCCCATGGCCGAAGGTACTATGCCGAATCCGATGAATACGAGCAGCATCGGCAGCGTGAAAGCCGTGCCTATGCCGTTGTACGGGCGTATCAGGAAGAACAGGAGCAGCGCTCCGAACGCCTGGCCGTAAAACGCAGCTGAGAACGGATCCTCATCGTCCGCTCCGGTCCTCGACAGAATAGGCAGCAGAGCGTATGTGAACCCTGCCATGATGCCCATGATTATACCGAAGCCGGAGATCTTCATGTCAGAGAAGTCTCCTCCGGTCACTGTAAGTATGCAGCCTGCAATGTTGATTATTATGGCAATTATCTTATTGCGTGTCAGCGGCTCATGAAAGAACACCCTGGATATAAGTGCTACATATACCGGTGATGTGTATAAAAAGACCGATGCAGTTGCCATGCCGCCCTGCTCTATGGTGTTCATATAACAGACGTTGTAGAGTGCCTGTGAAATAAAACCCACGAGCATGCACGAGATGAGTCCTCTGCGGCTAACGCGGAAGAGACTCACACCCCTTCCCTTCACCAGCAAGATCAGTGCCAGCATTATGCTTGCTGAAAGAACGCGGAAAAAAGCTACCGGACCTGCGCTCATTCCCATGTTTGAGAGAAGCGTGGCGAACAGTCCTATCGTTCCCCACAATGACCCGGCGGCCAACACCATTAAATACCCTTTGCTTTGATCATTCATCCAGTTTCAGCTCCTCAGCAATTATTGTCGCATCGTTCTTATCAACCTACATGTGAAACTATTTCTTCTCAAATATGCCCTTAAGATATTTAGTCGCCTTTGCCTCCAGCTCGTGGTCTTCTCCCGATGCGCTTACTCCAATCACCAGAGGGTCTCTTCTCACGATGCCCGGGAAGCAGAAATCGCACAGCGACTCATCGCTCGCAGCGTTAAAAAGTATGCCGCGCCTTCTGCACATTCCGCCTATACGCACCTCTGTGCCCGGGTGTCCCATGGCTGCGCAGACTATATCAGCATCGTCAAGGTCGTCCTCGCTGAAACGTCTCTGATGCAGGGTCAGCATCTCATTGTCTGCCAGCAGCTTAATAACAGGCTCCACTTCCGGCGCAACAACAGTGACGGAACCGGCAAAATCCAGTATCGAAGCTATCCTTCTCGCTGCTATCTTACCGCCGCCAATGAACAGCACGCGTTTGCTGCTCAGATCTACATACATTGGGAAATACAGACCCATATCAAGTTCCTTTCTAAATGCACCTTCCGGCCTCATTCGCCAGAGACAGCAGTTCATCTATTTCCGGTTTCTTTCCTGTCGTTAATATCATCTTTTTATATAAAAAAAGCTATCGCCGTAACTCCGGCAACAGCTATTTTGTCACATCATGTTAAATGTGCAGGAATAATCCCGCCATAATGAAGTATGTGCACAGAGAGATCATATCCGTTATGGATGCCATCATAGGACCTGCCATAAGTGCAGGGTCGATGCCTATCTTCTTTGCCAGCATAGGAAGCATCGAGCCTATGAGCTTTGCGATGATGACGATGAGTATCATCGATACGCAGACCGTTATGGCTACCATTGGTTCATTGTGATCAAGATACACGATTCTGAAGTAGTTCAGAATGCTCAGGCAGATACCGACTATGACGCCGACTCTGATCTCCTTCCACATTACCTTAATGAAATCTCCCAGTTCGAGTTCGCCTGTAGCCATACCACGTATGACCAGAGTAGATGACTGAGAGCCGGAGTTACCGCCGGTACCCATCAGCATAGGCATGTAAATAACCAGCGCTATTACAGCAGACATGGCGTCTTCGAATTTTGCAAGTATGCCGCCGGTTACGAAATATGAGCACATGAGCAGAAACAGCCACGGCAGCCTCGCTTTGACGTGCTGCCAGACGGACCGGTCGAGATACTCCCTGTCCGAAGTGTCGATGACACCGCCCATACGCTCGATATCCTCAGTCGTCTCTTCTTCGATGACTTCGAGGATGTCGTCTACGGTAACGATACCGACTAATCTGAATTCATTATCTACTACCGGAATGGCCAGATAACCGTATCTGGTGAACAGGTCTGATACTTCCTCCTGGTCGTCATCCACATGAGCGACTACCGGGTCGTCATGCATGAGATCGGCCACCTTCATGGTATCCGGTGAAATAACCAGAGACTTAAGAGATACTACACCGAGGAGTTTTCGACCGCTGTCGACCACATAGCATGTATATATCGTCTCAGAGTCAAGTCCTACATCCTTTATGTGATCGAGCGCTTCTCTTACCGTGGCATCCTTCTTCAGGTTGATGTACTCCGGCGTCATCAGGGCGCCTGCGCTGTCTTCCTTGTACTTCAGGAAGGTGTTTATAAGGCGTCGCTCGCTTTTAGGCGTCTTGTCAAGGATCTTATCTACGATGTTCGAAGGAAGCTCTTCAAGGACGTCGATCATATCATCGAAGTCGAGCTCGTCGAGTATGAATCTGATCTCGGGATCGGTTATGATATTGATGATATCTACCTGATCTTCGAGGCTGAGCTCGGCAAAAACATCAACGCTTATATCTTTCGGAAGCGCCCTAAAGAGAACGACCATTGTCTTGAGGTCGAATTCTCTCCTGATGTCAACGAGCATCTCAGCTATCTCAACTTCGTTGTGCGTAAGGAGTTCGTCTCTGGCCTGGAAGTACTTTTTGGTATCGAGAAGTTCAATTATTTTGATAAATGACTCATCGTATGCCTGTTCCATGTCAGGAACCATGTTCAGATTCTCCATTGGTCCGATCCTCCTTTCCCGAATTCCAAAACTACCCTATCATATCAATTATATCCTCTTCGGTGATAATTTCTACACCAAGTTCGCGAGCGGCCCGATTTTTTGATGAGCCTGAGCCCGGATCGTTGGTTATAAGGTAATCCGTCTTTGCTGATACCGAGCCGGCGACCTTGCCACCCTCGGCTTCAATAGCTGCCTTAAGATCCTTTCTGTTTGCAAAATGGTTCAGACTTCCTGTGATCACGAAAGTCTTTCCGTCAAGTCTGGTGCCTGCCGCCTCGTAACTCTCGTCGAGAGTCAGCATGTTCATCAGGTCAGCAATTGCTGCCTTGTTAGCTTTGTCGGCGAAGTAGCTGACATAGTCATGAGCCATTACACTTCCGACTCCGTCTATATCGGTGAGAGCCTCTTCATCAAGCTGCTGCATGGCATCCCACTTATTGCGGCATGCCCTGGCTATAACATTGGAGTTAGCCACTCCTATGCCCGGCACACCGAGTCCGTACAGAAGCCTTGCCGGAGTCGTATGCGAGGCTCTCTCTGCAGCTGCTGCAAGATTATCGAACGATTTTTGGCCAAAGCCTTCGATCGCTATTATGTCCTCTTCATGCGCCTCGAGTCTGAACAGATCCGCGAAGGTCCTCAGGGCACCAATGCCGATCAGCTTCAGAAGACCCGATTCGGACAGTCCCTCAATATTAAGGGCATCTCTGGATACAAAGTGTGAGAACTTCTTGACGTGTTTTGCCAGGCACTCAGGATTCACGCAGTTGAGCGTTTTTGTGCCGTCTTCATCCTTTATCAGGGTCGGCCCTCCGCATACCGGGCATACGGCCGGAATCTCAAGATTGCCGCTTCTTGTGAGGTTGCCCGCAAGCTGAGGGATTATCATATTGGCCTTGTAGACCTGTATGGTGTCGCCTATTCCGAGCTCGAGATCCTCCATTATATTAATGTTGTGCACAGACGCGCGCGACACTGTGGTGCCTTCGAGTTCGACAGGATCGAATATCGCAACCGGGTTAAGCAGACCGGTGCGCGAAGGGCTCCATTCTATCTCACGGAGAACTGTCTCAGCCTGCTGATCGCGCCACTTAAAGGCGATGGAGTCCTTAGGGAACTTAGCGGTCTCGCCAAGGGTGGATGCATAAGCTACGTCATCGAGTGTCAGTACAAGTCCGTCAGACGGTATGTCAAACTCAGGAATGGCTGCTTCGTACCTGTCGATCGCATCGCTGAGGTTATCCCTGTCGACCATCACATAATCGACAGTGTCAAAGCCCTGAGCCTTTACCCACTCCATCTTCTCGTGTCTGGTCGTGAATTCGATACCTTCACTCTGTGTGAGCGAGAAAGCATAGAAGTTGACACTTCTCTCTGCCGTAACCTTCGGATCGAGCTGACGGATGCTCCCGCTGCAGAGGTTGCGCGGGTTTTTGTATTTGGCATCTGCATCCTCTATGGCTTCATTTATCTTTTCGAAGTCCGAATACTTGATGACAGCTTCACCTCTCAGCACAGTCTTCCCTTTGTATGGGATAGACTTCGGCACATTGCGGCAGGCCAACACGTTCGCAGTGATCAGCTCGCCTTCAATACCATTGCCTCTGGTGACGCCCTGCACAAGTCTCCCGTTCTCGTAGGTGATTCCCACGGTAAGACCATCGAGTTTCCACGAAAGCAGGCCTTTCTTGTCACCCAGCCAGGCTTTCAGCTCATCCCTGTCTTTGGTCTTATTGAGCGAAAGCATTTTTATCTCATGCACTATCTTTGGAAGTCCCGCCGCTGTCTCGAAGCCTACATTGACCGACGGGCTGTCATCCCTGATGTAGCCGGTCTCATCTTCGAGCGCGAGAAGCTCATCATACATCTCGTCATACTCGTAGTTGGTGATGATCTCAACCCCCTGCGTATAGTAAGCATGCGAAGCTTCATTCAGTTTTTCGACAAGTTCGTCTATCCTTTTCCTCTGATCCATTTTCTTTACCTATATGATAACAATCCTCTTGTCTACACGCCCGCCAAGTCCTTTGTGCTCTGTGAAGTACTTTTTCAGAACTCCGAAAGCATCATCGCTGATTATGGTGAACTCGCCGGCCTTGGTCAGCTCATCCCTGGTCTGGTCAAGAACAGTTTCGGAATTAATGAAGTAAAATTCCTGGATCCCGATTCTGAACACCTGCTCATTTGTGACAGGCTGCCCCTTGAATGTAAGCTCGAGTTCGCCGGTGCTCTTTGTATATACAATATGAAGCGCCTGAGATGTGTGGAAGAAAGCGTCCTTCCAGTCATCGAGGACCTCATCTCTGAGCATATAGCTGATCATGTGCTTCAGCTGCTTTCCACTTACCTTTACCCTGTAAATCTTACCATCATACGGGTATGCCTCTCTGAGATCCTGCAGCTTTACGGTCATGTCCATTTTGTAGCATCTGGTGCTGGAGCTCGCCATCATCATTACATCCACATCGAGTGAATCGGTAAATGCGTCGACGAACAGCTGTCCTACTTCAGTGGTATTGCCCCTTCCGTAATTGTCGAGATCTCTTTTCAGTCTTGTTATGATGGTGCCATACTTTTCATCAATGTCCATCCGGTACGTATTGACCATGGCCTTTACGAATTTGTCCAGAGGGCAATGTTCCTCATCGACAGGAACAAGCATATAATTCCAGCTGTCTATATCCTTGCAGTCCGGGTCAATGTTGAGATGAAGCTCTCCGATGTGGGTGTTCCCTGTACCGGCCTGAAGGATAAGTATGTCATTAACTGTATCCGGCTGTTCAAGATATGTATGTGAATGAGCTCCGATTATCAACCTGACTCCCAATGAAGGATCAAGTGCTTTAGCCAGTTCGACATCACTGTCATGTCCGATATGGGTCATCAATACCGTTATGTCCGGAACCCAGCCCTCAGCTCTTACCTGCTCTATGACTTCTCTGACTTCATCAACAGGATCATTCACCGTTACATACGTGCCTACAAGACCTTCTGCCTTTGTCTGGTCTACTATATCTTTAGTGATCAGGCCTATGGCCAGCACACGAAGGCCGCCCATTTCGAGCTTCGTGTACGGCTTAAACATCGTTCTGTTGTTTTTCCTCATCCGGAAATTTGCATTGATGATAGGAAAGTCGGCATAGCGTGAAGCGAACATCAGGTGCGCAATTCCGTAATCCAGCTCGTGGTTACCGATAGACATAATATCGATGCCACAGAGGTTGAGCATGTCAATTGTGGACATGCCCTGAAAATCGCTGTCGATAAGAGACCCCTGGAACACATCTCCTGCGATGCAGAATAATGTGTCAGGATTTTCGGCTTTCTTCTTTTTCACATACCCTGCTACCTGCGCCAGACTGTGATAAAGCTTTCCTTTATTATCCTCTTCTCCTGCAAATGTTCCGTGGATGTCATTGGAATGCAGAATTACTATTTCTTTTAAGTTCTTACCCATAAGATCTTACTCGTCAATTGACTTTTTCCATTTTGACGTAGCCTTTACCGAGTTTTTTCTGACCGAAATCATCAAAGATTACCGTCATAGTCTTATCATCCTGCTCAATAATCATTCCTTCGCCGAACTTCGGATGCCTTACAATATCTCCATTGGCAAATTCCTGATGTATCTTTGCCTTGTTAGCTGTTTGCTTTCTTGCAGCTGCCAGACCGTCGAACGGCTTCGACGCCGGCTCACCTACATAGCCGTCTGCATTTCCGTAAGGACGTCCTCCGAAGAAGTAGTCTCCGAAATACGAACCCTCACCTCTCAGACCTGTTCCGGTCTTCACCTTGTCGTTTACAAGGGTATCTCCGTCCATGCACTCCCTGTCCATCTCGTCGAGGAACTTGGATTCGACCTGAAAGTCCGTACGTCCGTAAACGGTGCGCACCTGCGCTCCGGTGAGATAGAGTTTTTTCATGGCGCGGGTTATACCCACATAGCAGAGGCGTCTCTCCTCCTCCATGCCGTGCTCTTCGTCAAACGCACCGAGGCCCGGGAACATACCGTTCTCCATGCCCGGTATAAATACCACAGGGAATTCAAGTCCCTTTGCGGAATGCAGCGTCATCAGCACTACAGCATCCTCGTCTTCATCATGATTGTCTATGTCTGCCATGAGCGTGATCTGCTCCAGAAACGCCGAAAGCTCTGTCTGCTTATCGGCATTGATTTCTGCTCCCATGAGCTCAAGTCTCTCGGCTTTCATCTCCTCACGAATGGCCTGAGCCGAACCGTCAGCCAGTCCTTTCTCGAACTCGGCAATAACGGTCTTAAATTCCATTATATTCTCTATGCGGCTCTCAGCCTCTACCGTGCCCGCATCTTCGAGCGCTTTCAGATAACCGGAGCGGTTAAGCACATTATCGTAAATATCAGTAAGGGTGAGGTTCTCCCGCTCTGCCCTGATGCCTGAAATCATCTCCGTAAATTCAGTGACAGCTCCTCTCACTTTTGGTCCGAATGTCGAGAGCAGCTGAGGATCACAGAGAGCTTCAAATATTGACAGCTTGTAGGCATTCGCGTATTCCTCAATGCCCGAGAGGGTCTTTCCGCCAATGCCCCTCTTTGGCTCGTTTATCACCCTCAGCATCGATACGTTGTCGCCCGGGTTTTCGATAAGACGCAGATATGCCATTACGTCCTTGATCTCCTTGCGGTCATAGTATCTGAGACCGGCCAGCACCCTGTAAGGAATACCGCGGAAGCTGAACTTCTCCTCGAAGCTTCTCGACTGCGCATTCTTTCGGTAAAGTATGGCGAAATCCTTGTAATCGTAACCTTCATCAGCCCTGAGCCTCTCGATTTCGGAGCCTATCCACCATGCCTCCTGCTTCTCGTCCTCGAGCCTTTTGTATGTGATTTTCGCTCCGTCCTCCCTGTCTGTCCAAAGAGCCTTTGCCTTTCTCTCCCTGTTGTTCTGTATGACGGAGTTGGCAAGCTTAAGGATGTTGCCGTCCGACCTGTAGTTCTGCTCAAGTCTTATGGTGAGCACGTTTTTGAAGTCGTTCTCAAAATCCAGAATGTTGCGGATGTCGGCTCCGCGCCACTGGTAAATGCACTGGTCGTCATCTCCCACCACGCAGAGGTTGCCGTGCGTCTGGGCCAGCATCCTTATCAGCTTGTACTGCAGGTAGTTGGTGTCCTGATACTCGTCTACCATTATGTATCTGAAGCGGTTCGAGTAATAAGCGAGTATGTCGGGATTCTGCTCCAGCAGCTTAACGCCGTTCCACAGAAGATCGTCGAAATCCATCGCGTTGGCGCTCATAAGCTCTTCCTGATAACGCTTGTACACGTCATATATGTGCTTTTCGTAGAGCAGACCTTTTGCAGACGCGCGGAATTCTTCAGGACCCTCTTCACGCTCCTTGCACTTGCTTATTACCGAGATGATCATGGACGGAGAAGATACCTTATCATCTATGTTGAGCTCCTTGCAGATCCTCTTCACGAGTGTCTTCTTGTCCGTCTCATCATATACGGTGAATCCGGCCTTGTATCCGAGCCTTTCTGGCGAATATCTGAGCATGCGAAGACACATGGCATGGAATGTCATGATCCACATGCCGTATACTTCTCCGACCAGATCTTCGACCCTGCTTTTCATCTCGCCTGCCGCCTTGTTTGTAAATGTGACGGCCAATATGCTTCGCGGGTCAATACCCTGTTCTATCATGTAAGCCATGCGGTGAGTCATGGTCGCCGTCTTGCCCGAACCCGCGCCTGCGAGTATCAGAACGGGGCCATTCAACTGCCTCACGGCCTTATTCTGTTCACTGTTTAAACTCTTGTGCATAGCATCGTTATTATACCATTTTTTAGACCATATTACTCCGCCGTTTGATGTTGACTTTTTTAGGCGTGGTGTTAAAATTTAGACATAGGGCTCATAATGCCCATGCCAACTTTTTAAGTGTTTTATAAGGAGAGTGATACCCATGGCAAATTATGTAGAAAGAGTCATCGAGCAGTGCAAGAAGAACAATCCTGGTGAGGTAGAGTTCCACCAGACTGTAGAAGAAGTACTGACTTCCCTGGCTCCTGTAATGGATGCTAACCCAAAGTATGAAGAAGCTGCACTTCTTGAAAGACTCGTTGAGCCTGAAAGAGGAGTTACTTTCAGAGTAGTATGGGTTGACGACAACGGCAAAGTTCAGGTTAACAAGGGCTACAGATACCAGTTCAACAGCGCTATCGGACCTTACAAGGGCGGCCTCAGATTTGCTCCAAACGTATATCCTGGAATCATCAAGTTCCTCGGATTCGAGCAGATCTTCAAGAACTCCCTGACAGGACTTCCGATCGGCGGCGGCAAGGGTGGTTCTGACTTCGATCCTAACGGAAAGAGCGATGCTGAAGTTATGAGATTCTGCCAGGCTTTCATGACAGAGCTCTACAGACACATCGGTGCTAACACAGACGTTCCTGCTGGCGACCTCGGCGTAGGCGCTAGAGAGATCGGATATCTCTTCGGACAGTACAAGAGAATCGTTGACAGATATGAAGGCGTTCTCACAGGTAAGGGAATCCCTTACGGCGGACTTCTCGGAAGAGCAGAGGCTACCGGATTTGGTATCGTATGGTATGCTGAGGAAATGCTTAAGGCTAACGGCGAAGACTTCAAGGACAAGAAGGTTGCTATCTCCGGCTTCGGTAACGTTGCTTGGGGTACAGCTTGGAAGCTCTGGGAGCTCGGCGCTAAGTGCGTAACAATCTCCGGACCAGACGGATACATCTATGATCCAGACGGAATCACAACTCAGGAGAAGGTTGACTACCTCCTCGAGCTCAGAGGATCCGGAAAGAACATCTGCGCTCCTTACGCAGAGAAGTTCCCTAACGCTCAGTTCTTCCCAGGAAAGAAGCCTTGGGGCGTATTCCAGGATACAGGCTGCAAGATCGATATGTTCATCCCATGCGCAATGCAGAACGACGTACATATGGAGCATGCTAAGCAGATCGTTGAAGGCGGCTGCAAGTTCTATTGCGAAGGCGCTAACATGCCTACAACAAATGATGCTCTTAAGTATCTCATGGACAACTGCATCGCAGTAGGTCCTGCTAAGGCAGCTAACGCTGGCGGCGTTGCTTGCTCCTGCATCGAGATGGGCCAGAACGCAGGTCACACTGCATTCCAGCACCAGGCTGTTTATGATCAGCTCCACACCATCATGAAGAACATCTACAGCGCTTGCGCTAAGGCTGGTGAGAAGTACTATGGCGACAAGAACGCTCTGGTTGCCGGTGCTAACATCGCTGGATTCGAGAGAGTTGCTGAGGCTATGATGGCTCAGGGTCTTGTATAATTGATGACTCTTTAAGGTGTAAAACCTCAAAAAACACAAAGAAAGAGACCGCTTAGGCGGTCTCTTTTACTTTGCAATTTTTGTAGCCTTTGGAATCTCAGCGACAGACAGCTGAGTCCGCCGTCTATCTTTCTGAACTCCGAAGTATCCACTGTGATGACCGGATAGCCCGCCTTTTCGACAGCGGCCTTTACCGCATCATAACCAAGCGGCACTATAACCGTTCCGTTCATCCAGATGCAGTTTGCACCATACGCTTCCTCTTCAGGCACTATGATCTTCTCGTAGTCTGCGAATTCAGGCTTGTCTATGAATTCGCCCGATACAAGCATCTTGTTGTTCTCGATGTAGTTGACTCCCGTCTTGAGGTGAAGCACCTTCTCGAGCGGTACAGCTTTCACTTCATATCCGTATGAGCCGAAGAACTCCGCGAACTGCCTTATGCCCTCTTCATTCGTCCTTGCCGATACACCGACATAGAAAGTGTCTCCTACTTTCATTACATCCCCGCCTTCGAGAGTACCCGGTGCTTTGATATATCCTATGCACTCGTCGGAATAAAACTCCTTTATCGCAGGTATGATGAATTCTGTTTCGCCGGTTCTTGTACCCGCACCCGGGTTTGTGATGATCGCGCATCTTTCGGCCAGAACAGCGACATCCTCCACAAAACATGAATCCGGATACTCATCGAGCGCCGGAAGCACCATAACGTCGACTCCTGTAGACTTCAATGCCTCAATATACTTTGCATGCTGTTCGAGTGCCAGCTCATAAACCGGTTTGCCAAGCTCCGGCGCGGATGTTATGCCGTCGCACACCTTGGAGCATGGCGTTCTTACTATCGTGTGTCTGAACATTATTCTGAAAATCTCCTTTTTGTTAGATAGGGGACAGTCCCCGTTAGTCTCCCTTAACGGGGACTGTCCCCCCGTTAAAGAGATACAGGTAAGCTTCGCTTACTTCCTTGCCGGTACCCTTCTCTACCGCTTCGCTGTAAAGCTCCACCTGCACTTTGTATTCGTCCTTTATTCGCTCAATATCGGCTTCGCGGGCCGCTCCGTCCTTAACATAGCTCGACTTGTAGTCTATGAGTATCATCCTGCCTGCCTCTTCAAAGCAGCAGTCGATAACACCCTGAACGAGCATCTCGCGTCCGCCGCGAACCGTGCGCAGAGTGAACGGCTTTTCGCGCATCAGGCTTCCCCTCGCATCTGCCGCTACCGCTCTTTTGCCGAGCTCACTGCCGAAGAACGCTTCTATACGGGTCAGATTGAGATCTGCATAAACATCCTCGCTGATAGCATCGTGCTCTTTGAGGAAGGCTGCACGCTCCGCGATGTAATCCGTGTCTACCTTACCGGTTGGGTCCATGACTTTTGAGAAATCGAGGAACTCCATTATGCGGTGATACGCAATGCCTATATCCGCTGCGGATGCCCGCTTGTTCTTCTCTACTCCTATGCGGAGATGTGTCACCTCGTCATCTGAGGTTACCACAGCTTCTTTCTTCTGTGGACGGCTCTTCTCAAGCTCCTCCTTGCGGATAGCGCTCACGGACCACTTAGCCTTCTCGGTGAGCAGGTCCTCGTCAGGATATCTGTAGCTGAATCGCCTGTCGATCTCGTCGTATATCGCCTGCTCCTCTGCGTTGAGCGGCCTGTCGAAATATGCGCTTATGCGGCTCTCAGCGTCAGTATCTGTACTGTCTTTTATGAGCACCAGCGGTTTAATATATGTTTTGTTGTAAACGCTCTTCAGAACGTTCTGCATCGCCTTCAGGAAGCTCGCCGGACGCAGCTGGTACTTCTCAAACTCTTCTGAACTCTTGCATGTACCCACCATATAGAGCTTATTGCGGGCTCTTGTCATTGCTACATACAGAAGCCTCATCTCTTCCCTGTACGAGTCGCTTTTTGACTTCGAGTTGATGGCACGCTGCAGCACCGTTGAGCGCCAGTATCTGCGCGCCGGATCCACATACGGAAGGCCTATGCCGCCCTCAGGATCAAAGCTGAATCCCTTGCTGTTGTTGTCGTATCTGAATCTGTGACCAAGGCCGCCCACTATCACAAACGGATACTCGAGGCCCTTGCTCTTGTGGATGGTGGATATGCGTACCACATCGTCATCTCTTCCCACCATCGACGCCTGCCCGTTTCTGAGTTTTTTGCTCTTCAGCAGGTCAAGGAAAGTGATGAACGAGCTCAGTGTGGCAATGCTGTCCTTGCTGAATCTTCCCGCTCTGTCTGTGAGGGTCCTGAGGTTGGCCTGCCTGGCTGCACCGCCCGGCATGGCCCCGACCATCCTGTAATATCCCGAGTCCACAAGCACCTTCCACACGAAGTCCTCAAGCGGCAGTATGCGTGACAGCCTGCGCCACTCCAGCAGCGCGTCCTTCGCGGTGGCAGCTTTTCTCTTCAGACCGCCCTCCGGCCCTTCTTCGGTGAACCATCTGAATGCCTCCCAGTAAGGGCAGCGGTCCTTGCCTGCTTTTTTATGTTCTATCCTTATGCGTGCAAGCTCGTCCGGGCTGAAGCCGAATACCTCGGAATGCAGTACGGAGATGAGCTGCACATCCCGCTTCATGTTATCGATGCATGTCAGAAGAGCGAGCGACACTTCTATTTCTATGGTGTCGAAGAAGTCCTCTGTCTCCTCCACATGAGCTTCAATGGCACGCTCTCTGAGTGCGCGGCTCATTACCTCGCCTCTCATCTTGACCGCCCTGAAGAGAATCGCAATGTCCTTTGCCGTGGCTTTTCTTACGACGCGCTCCTTTGTATCATAGAACTCCGTGCCTATTATCGACTGAACGATACCTGCGATATATTCCGCTTCAGCTTCCTCCTTGCTGAGTTCTTCAATCTCGTCATCTGCCGCACTTTCATCGTCGTCTTCACTGTATTCCTCCTCACCGGTATCACCGATAAGGACATGCACCTCGGGCATGAAGTCATATTTGGCCGGGCAGTCCGTAATGCCGGTATACAGCATGGCGCGCTCATCGTAGCCTTCCATGATATCGGAAAATACGTGATTGATGTATCTGATGGTAGCATCGTTTGTACGGAAGTTACGCCCCAGATCTATTGCGATGCCATCCGCATCAGTGCCGGCAATATAACGCGAGTACAGTCTCTCGAATATCTCCGGCTCCGCCTGTCTGAATTTGTATATGCTCTGCTTCACGTCGCCGACCCTGAACACGTTGTCAGGACGGGCGACACGGCTTATAAGGTTCTCCTGTATGTTATTTGTATCCTGATACTCGTCTACAAATATGTATTTGAATCTTTTGCGCAACGTGTCTGCTGCTTCGTCATTCTTGAGGATACGGACAGCGATATGCTCCATGTCAGCAAAGTCAATGACCCGCTTCTCACGCTTCTTTGCGTCATATCTTCTCTCGAATTCTTCTAGCATGCGGAGATAATACAGTGTGTAGCCATAGGTGGCATTCATCTCTGCAAGGCGCGTGTCGAGATCAGGTATCATGTAACGCTTGATGAAGTCGTCTATCTCCTTCTTCAGTGGTTTGCGCAGAGCATCCACCTGCTCTTTAATGCCCTCATAGGCTTCCTTCTGCGCCTTGGTCGCGACCAGCCTCGTTGAAGGGAATGACCCTATTGCAGCTATCACCTCTGCGGCCGGTCTTCCGCTTCGCAGGGCGTCGTATATGTCTGCAGCAGCGTTCTCCTGAGCGGAAAGCTTGGCTTCGTACATCTCCGGAATGCCCGCATCGGCAAACATCATCTGCAGCTCTTCAAAAGCGCTGCACACCTTACTGAAGACTCCTTCCGCATCGGCAAACATCATCTTCTGAAAGCCCGATCCTTCAAAGGTCTCAGGGGAAACCTTAAGCTGCTCCGCCTTTTCATATGCCCACTCAAAGTAGTCAGGCATCGTTCTGAGGCGCGAGTAAGCTTCGAGCATGCCGTCCATGAAAGTATCGTCACTGCGCTCTTCGCTGTAAAGTCTCAGGAAAGCCCTGAAGCTGCCGCCTTCTATAAGGTCGTCGTTTTCGAAACCCTCCTCAAAGAGCTCGCTGATAGCTTCGCGCCTCAGCAGTTCGCACTGCACGTCATCGGCCACACCGAATGACGGCTCCATGTCTGTCATGTGGAAGAACTCCTTGATTACCCTGAGCGCAAAGCTGTCTATAGTAGAAATATATGCTTTATAGAGACGCGCCAGCTGGTCCTTCATCCGCGGCACATCTTCGGGATGATCTGCCATCCTCTTTCTTATGGCGCTTCCCAGCCTCAGCTTCATCTCCGATGCAGCAGCATTGGTGAAGGTCACGACAAGCATCTCATCCACGTTAGCTCTGCCCTCGAGGATGATCCTGATTATGCGCTCGATAAGCACCGAAGTCTTACCCGAACCCGCAGCCGCGGATACGAGCACCGACTTATCTAACGTCTCTATAGCTTTCAGTTGTTCATTTGTGAATCCGTTTGCCATGATTTAATTTTATCCGTCAGCAATGATTATGTAAACAAAAAGAGGCACAAGGGATTTTCCCCTTGTGCCAACGATAACATTTTAAATGGGTGAAAAACCGGCCTTTATACCAGTACATCGCCCTCCATGCCTTCCGGTACCGGCAGTCCCATAAGTGTCAGGAGTGTCGGTGCTATGTCTGCCAGTTTGCCGGAGTTCTTCTTGAACGGTACAGGCTCCTTGCAGATGTGTACGAGAGGCACTTTTGATGTTGAGTGCTTTGTTACAGGCTCACCCTTCTCGTCGAGCATGTAGTCGGCATTACCGTGGTCTGCTGTGAGGAGGATCTGTCCGTCCTTCTCGAATATAGCATCGCGGATCTGTCCGATCAGGCCATCGAGTGTTTCAATCGCCTTGACTGCTGCATCGAATACTCCGGTGTGTCCTACCATGTCAGGGTTTGCGAAGTTCAGAATAATAAGGTCGTAGATGTCCTTGTTGATCCTGTCGATGACTGTAGCTGCAACTTCAGGTGCGCTCATCTCAGGCTGCATGTCATAAGTAGCAACCTTTGGTGAAGGGATGAGGATCCTGTCTTCGTTTACATTCGGCTCCTCAACGCCGCCGTTGAAGAAGAATGTGACGTGAGCATATTTCTCGGTCTCAGCAATACGGAGTTGCTTCAGTCCGAGGTCTGCAATTGTCTTTCCGAGAGTCGGATCTACATCCTGAGGCGGGAATGCTACCAGTACGTTAGGCATTGTTGCATCGTACTCTGCCATGCATACGTATGTGAGATCCTTAGGAGCGGACTTTCTTTCGAATCCGTCAAAGTCAGGATCTACCAGAGCACGGGTGATTTCTCTTGCTCTGTCTGGTCTGAAGTTGATGAATACGACCGAATCTCCGTCCTTGATCGGAACAGGATTGATAACTGTTGGCTGAACGAATTCATCTACTTCGTCCTTTGCGTAGGAGTTGTCCATGCACTCCTTAGCGCTTGATGCTGTGAGGCCTTCGCTGAGCGTGAGTGCGTCGTATGCTCTTACGAGACGCTCCCATCTCTTGTCTCTGTCCATAGCATAGAATCTGCCCGAAATCACACCGATGCAGCCGGCTTCGTTCTCTTCCAGGTATTCCTCGAGAGGTCCGAGCCATGTCATTGCGCTCTTAGGCGGAACGTCTCTTCCGTCGAGGAAGCAGTGAACTGCTACGTTCTTTACACCGTTCTTCTTAGCCATGTTTATTGTGGCCATGAGGTGTTTCATATGGCTGTGTACGCCGCCGTCCGACACGAGTCCCATGATGTGGAGTGTGTGTCCATCAGCTGCGTTTTTCATTGCAGCCATCAGAGCTTCATTCTCAAAGAACTCTCCTGAATCGATGGATCTCGAGATCTTGAGGAGGTTCTGATAAATTACGCTTCCTGCACCGATGTTGAGGTGACCTACCTCGGAGTTACCCATCTGACCCGCAGGGAGTCCAACAGGTTCACCGCTTGCATAGATCGTGATGAACGGAGAATTATCAAAAATCTCATCGAGCACAGGTGTTTTTGCCTTCATTATGGCATTTCCGTAAAAGTCTTCTCTGTAGCCGAATCCGTCAAGGATCATCAGCATCGTAGGTCTGTGTTTCATGGTTTACTCCTCTTCGTTTCTTGTGTAAGTGATCAGGTCTGCAGCGATCTCCTTTGCTGCCTGGCTAACAGGTCTTTCACTTTCTTCTTCAGTAAGAGCAGGTTTTCCGTCAACGATGTCCCTTGCTCTCTTAGCTGTAAGAATGACGAGCGAATATCTGCTGTCCGTCTTATCTCTGAGTGTGTTTATTGATGGATAAAGAAGCATTTCGATTCCCCTTTCTTTGGATTTACTTCTGTTTTGACTCGTTCTCGTATTCCCTGATGATAGGCTTTACAGCTTCAGGCACCCTCGCCCCTTCAGCTGCCATGATGCATTTTGCCAGCGCCACAGCCTCATCAATTTCATTGTTTACTATGTAATAATCGTACTCTCCGATCAGCTTGATCTCGTTCAGAGCCTGGCCGAGTCTGCGCTCGATTTTTTCCGCAGTCTCAGTGCCTCTGCCTTCGAGGCGTCTGCGGAGCTCTGTGAGGCTCGGCGGAAGTATGAATATGAGCACCGCTTCAGGCATGGCACGTTTCACCTGAAGGCCGCCCTGCACATCGATATCGAGTATCACGTTGCGACCTCTTTCAAGACGGTTTATTACCATGTCTTTCGGTGTACCGTAGAGGTTGTCGAACACGTTGGCGTGCTCGAGGAAATTGCCGGCCTCGATGTTCTCAATAAAGGTCTCTCTCGTAACAAAGTAATAATCCTTGCCGTGGACCTCGCCCTCGCGCGGATCGCGCGTGGTCATCGATACCGAAAACTCATTACCAATTTCTTTCAGAAGCTCGGCACATATAGTGCCCTTGCCGGTTCCGGACGGGCCGGATATTACAAATAGTCTCCCTCTATTACGGCTCATATAAACCTCCCCGCTGACTTATCATTGTAGCACACTCTCCTCTGATTTCGCAATTATCAGATTGGCTGCAACGTCGCCTTCAACGTTGATAGTTGTAAATGCCATATCGAGCAGTCTGTAGAATGCAGCTATCGGTCCGATCAGGTCGATCGGCAGATTGAAAATAGTCAGGAATGATGTCATCAGCACTATGCCTCCACCCGGAATGCCCGGTGCCGCCATGTTGATGAGTGTCGCAACTATGGCCATGGCTGCAAACTGCGTGAGTGGTATATCGAGCGAATAAAAGTCTGATACAAAGAGCGCAAGACAGCAGAATGAGCACGCTCCCCCGCACATATTTATGGTGCATCCCAGCGGCAGCGTAAAATTGCTTATTGCCGCAGGAGCTCCCAGATCTTCTGTACTCACCCTGATGGTGGTCGGCAGAGTCGCCGCCGAACTCGTGGTTGAGAGCGTCATCAGCGCGACCTTGCCGCATGCTGAAAGAAATGTTTTAGCGTCCTTTTTTGTATACAGCATTACAGGGACGAAGAATACAATGATGTACACTGCGATGCAGGCCAGCCAGCAGCAGAGTATGTATTTGCCTATCGCCATGAACAGCCCAGTGCCATACTGGGCAATTGAAAATGCCATCAGGAACATGACTCCTATGGGTGACGTCTCCATCACTATCGAGAGCAGTTTGAAAACGATGTCCGAGATGCGGTTTATCACGCCTTTTACAGCAGCCGCCTTGTCTCCCACCGCCACTATGATCACTGCCAGTATCATCGACAGGATGAGGGCAGGCAGTATGCATTTAGCCGTGAGGACATCGGAAAAGCTGTGCGGAAGCAAACCCAAAAATACCTCAGAAACACGGATAGGTCCTCCTATTTCGCCTTCATAAACCGGCTGATTCTCGAAAACGATACCCAGACCTGGTCTTATCATCAATGCCACTCCTGATGCAACGACGAATGACGCCAAAAACATCACGATATACAGGAGTATTGTTTTGACCGCCACTCTTCTAAGCGAAGAAATATCTGTGGCATTGATTATTCCGGTCATTACCGCGCACACGAGCACCGGTATTACCATTGCCTTGATGAGACTGAGATAGATATCGCCTGCTGCTTTTGCGTCAATCGAAAACTGCGGAGCCAAGGTTCCCAGCAGGATCCCGGCTCCGAAGCCAATAGCTATCCTAATGAACAGATTCTCTTTTTTAATGATAGTTTTCACTCTATGTTCTGTACCTGTTCTCTGACCTTCTCGATCTCGGCCTTAAGCTCGAGCATGTGAGAAGTAATCTCCCTGTCATTTGACTTTGAACCGATCGTGTTTGCCTCGCGGTTCATCTCCTGAATCAGGAAATCGATTTTTTTACCAATGGCAGCCGTTCCGTCAGACTGAAGAAATCCTCTCAGCTGACTGATGTGACTGCCGAGTCTTACGAGCTCCTCGGTGATGTTGGCCTTGTCTGCGAATATCGCTGCCTCGAGAGCGATCCTTTCTTCCGGGACCTCATATACACCGCCGAGTATCTCCTCGACTCTCGCCTTAAACTTTGCGGCGTACTCCTTTTCGATCTCAGGAGCCCTCTTTTCAATCTGGTCCCTGATCTCCTGTATTGTATCCGCTCTTGCCGAAAGATCGGCCGCCAGCTTCTCTCCCTCTGCCTCTCTCATGTTGCAGAAATCGTCAAGAGCTTTTTCTGTAGCGCCGAGCAGTCTTCTTGCCATGGCTTCTTCGTCTTCGGCAGCCGGTGTGGTAACTATTACGTCAGGCATTTTCGAAAGGAGGCTCAGCGAAACGCGCGAATCCTCGCCGAAATCGAAGCTGTCTCTGAGCTCTGAGAGCACGCTGTAATAGCGGGCTGCGAGTTCCTTATCGAGCCTTACGTCGCTGTCGCTCTTTCCGATGTTGTCGACACTCACGCTGACCTCCACCTTTCCGCGGTGGATCCTCTCCTTGATAGCCGACTTTATTGTCTCCTCGGCGAACGAATAGCGCCTCGGCATCTTTACATAAATGTCCAGATATCTGTGATTTACCGATCTTATTTCAACAGTTACCTTGCTGATTTCGTCAGAGAACTCGCCTATGCCGAATCCCGTCATGCTTCTTATCATGTTATATAAACTCCGTTAATTAATCTTCCACTTCAGGCTCGATTGCCTCAGATTCAAGCTCTATAACCTCTATTGCATCTACCGCATCTTCAGCCGCGTTCTCGATTACTTCAGGCTCTACATCGACCGCTTCTACGCGTGTCTGCTCGTCTTCAGCAGCAGCCTCTTCCTCTTCTCTAAGGCGCTGTTCCTCTGCCTCACGTCTAGCGTCAGCCTCAGCAAATTTTGCTCTTGTGTTAAGAACTTTGAGCACAATATATGCTATTGCGAGTACTACTAAAAGCTTAAACATATGTATCCTCCTTTACCCTGTGTATTTCATATTCTGTGGGCGGATCACAAGAATGTCCGCATCGATCTTATAGTTGGCTGTATTGACAAACCACATCTCTCCGATGCCTATACCGTGTCCCCTGCGCTCTGCATCTATAAGAAAGTTCTCAATTGTGTCGAGGTTAGGGAATCCAAAGCCTGCTGCTTCCGCTCTGTAGTGCATAGGGAGCACTATCTTCGGCGTTGTCCTTTCAATGAGGTCGAGAGCTTCGTGGCGGTCATAAGTATATACACCGCCTATCGGCACCATGGCAACGTCCGCGTTCCTAAGAAGCTCCATATTCTCTTCGGTAAGAAGATCATCTAGCACCTCTCCGATATCACCGTAATGCACCAGCTTTTCTCCCGTTGCCTTGTGAGTTATTACATGTATCCTGTTTACGCCTCTCAGGGAGCCCTTCTTTGGGTCGTGGAATGTGTCTATCCACTGCACCTCGAACGGACTCTCCTCCTTAGGCTCTATCAATATGCATTCTTTATGGTTGTGATCAAAATGGTCGTGCGAGCACAGTACTTCGCTTGCCGCATCTCTTATGTCTCCGAATCCGTTTACCGTGCCCGGCTCATACGGATCGAATACTATCGAGTAACCGGTCTCTTCATCAAGCACCTTGAAACACGAGTGACCTATGTATTTAATGACCATTGCAGTCCTCCCTTTTATTTTATAAGCCGGATCGCGGACTCAAGCGTCTTGATCTCGCAGATCCCTGCCCCCTTTTCATATTCTCCGTCGAGTGTCCAGTGTATGTTCTCATCAAGCTCAAATGTCACACTGTGAGCTGAGTATTTTTCGATCTGATGCGACTTGAAGGTTCCGCTGAGGATGCTGGCCGTGGTTTCGCTGAGTTCGATAAGATCCTTAGGCATCTTGATCATCAGCACTTCCATCATACCGTCGTTCAGGTCTACATCCAACTTCTGAAGGTTTACTATGCCGCCGATCGATTTCGAATTGCACACACCTCCCAGGACGTAGTCGCCTTCGTGCACCTGTTCTTCAGGAGTCCCTTTCTCAAGCGTGATTTTTGCGTGTATCGACTTTATGTTTGCGAGTTCCTTTACTCCCGCCATCACATATGCCGAATGACCCAAAATGTTCTTTATGTTCTGGGGCACTGAGTACGTAGTTGATGTAAATGCACCAAAGCTTGCAACATAGCTGAAATAGCGGCCGTTGAAGCTGCCTATGTCTATGTCATGAGGAGTACCGTTAATTATCCTGTCGACACATGCAGGGATCGACTTCGGAAGGCCTATCGAACTGGCAAAGTCGTTTGTTGAACCTGCAGGTATGTATCCAATCGGAGTCTTGTGTCCCGCTTTGATGAGTCCGTCTATGACTCCGTTCAGAGTGCCGTCTCCGCCTGATACCACCACTGTATCGACTTCGCCGCCGTATTCAGCCGCGAAACTCCGGGCGTCGCCGGATCCTGTAGTCATGAGCACCTGAGTCAGGTAACCGGCCTCTGAGAAGCGGCCTATTATATCAGCCATATACTTCGGTGCCTGCATGAGCCCTGCTTTTGGATTCATTATGAACAGCAGCTTTTTTCTGTTATGCATTTCAGAGTATCCTCCGGATTTTTATTCAATCTAGTATTCTTCGTCGTCGACGTCCGTCTCGAGCTCAGCCCTGCGGGTCTCTATCTCACGTTCGATGCGCTCTCTCACGTTCTTCATCTCAACCAGCTCTGCGATCTCTCTTTCACGCTTTTCGTCGTAGCCCGGGTCAAACTTTCTCGAAACCTTTACGGCAAGGCTGTCAAGCGACCTGTCTGCCATGTCGTACTCGCCGATAATGAGCTTGTTCCACATCTCCTCGCCGTTGTCGCCGTACTGTTTTATGAGGTATTCCTTGATCTTTGCAGGAGTCAGCCTGCCCCGCCTCATATGTATGTCCCACGACTTGTTGAACATCATGCCTATGCAAAGCACCCAGCTTATGAGATAGAACCACAGCATCATGGCTACGATGTTCGAGAATGCTCCGTACAGAAGGTTGTAGTTTGTAGCTTTTGAAATATATAACGAGTAGAACCACGTAACTATCATTATGCCTATTGTGGCGAAAACCGCTCCCGGAAGCACTGCGGCGACCGGAACACGTATGCGCGGCAGCAGATAATAATTCGCAAGGATCACTATAAAAAACAGTATGCCGAGCAGAGGAGTTCTGAGATCTGCGATAATTCCTCTGAGATAAGTGTTCTGAAGTATCCTCCTGGCGATAATGTCGCCGTACACATAGCCTATGACGGTTACCGCGACCGCCAGTATGGAAAGAGCTGCTATAGGGAAAGCTTTCAGCCTCTCAGTGAAGAAGCTGAATCTGTATCTGCCGTAACTTATGGTATAAGTGGTCAGCCTCGACAGCGAGAACGCCAGTGATGAGCTCGCCCAGAGAGCGAGAATCACCATGAAGAAGCTGCTGACCGCGGTGGATGATGCGGAGAAGAGGCTTTGCATGAAACTTCCCATCTCAGTAGAGAGATGCTGCTCGAGCCAGTCTCTGATGAAATCCATCGACACATCGAAGATACCAAGCACCTGTGTAAGTACAATAAGCATCGGAACAGACGCCATAAAGAAGAAATACGCGATCTGCGCCGCAAATCCCGCGTAATACTGGTCGTCAAACTGCCTCCACAAGTGGAAGCCGATTTTCAGAGCCCTTTTCCATGTAAGATGGAGTTTCTTCTGTTCCGGATTATCTGATGTGCTATCCCAGAATTCGCGCATACTGTCAGTTTATGCCGGCATCAGCCCAGCAGTTCCTCCAGTTCAGCCAGAGCTTTCGCCCTGTGGCTGATAGTATTCTTGAAATCTGTTCCGAGTTCGGCAAACGAATTGCTGTATCCTTCAGGTATAAATACCGGATCGTATCCGAATCCGCCCTCGCCCCTCTTTTCAGCAGCAATGTGACCTCTGCACTCACCTCTGGCGACAAGCACGTACCTGTCCCCTTCAGGCACAGCTGCAGCAGGAACATTCTTCTCATTAGGGTAAATCAGTGTGATGACCGTTACGAATCCGGCAGTTCTTTCGCTTTCCGGCACGCCTTCCAAAGCAGCAAGAAGCTTTGTATTGTTGTCATCATAAGTACACCCTTCACCGGCATATCTTGCGCTGTAGACTCCCGGCGCTCCGCCGAGCGCATCTACCATAAGCCCGGAGTCATCTGCGATGACAGGGCTGTCGAGATATTTTGCAAGCGAAGGATCGGCAGTGATCATATCCATTATGACGCTGGCCTTAAGATGCGAATTTTCCTCAAAGGTTGTGCCGGTCTCTTCGATATCGTCGGTAGGTATCCCCGCATCATCACGCGTGATGACATCGAGGCCGAACTTCTCGAGTATGGCTCTTATTTCTTTGATCTTATTCTTATTTTGTGATGCAAGTATAGCTGTTCTCATAGATAGTTAATTGTATCATTTTTCACGTGCGGCCGCCATCATAAGGGCACATTCAATGCGCTTTCTGTGAAGTTTGCAGCCGAAGCGGTATACCTTGTTGATGTCTCCGTTTGAATGGTAATTGTTAGCAGCGCATCCGCCTGCACAGTAGAGCCTTGCCCAGCAGTCCTTGCAATCGTCGCGCGTATAGATATTGTTGCCTCTTCTGAATATGTCTACGGTTTCCGGATGAGTGATTCCGTCATATATGTTGCCGACTATCATGTCATCATCGCCCACGAACTGATGGCACGGATACAGATCGCCGGTAGGTGTTACCGCGAGGTATTCAGTCGCTACGCCGCATCCCGCGACTCTCTTGTATATGCATGGACCGCCTGTCAGGTCTACAGTGTAGTGATAGAAGCTGAAGCCTTCTCCGCGCTCTTCTCTTGCGAGCATTTCGAGGGCAAGCTTCTCATATTCCTCATAAAGCTGCGGCAAATCCTCCTCGTGGAGTGCGTACGGAACATCCGGGTCTGAGACGACCGGCTCTATCGAAGTCTCCCTGAATCCGAGGTCGGCCATCGCCAACACATCTGCGGCGAAATCCTTGTTGTACGCGGTGTAAGTGCCGCGCATGTAGTACTCCGGAGAGCGCTCCGCATTTTTCAGCCTTGAGTCTACGAGAGCCTTGAAGTTATCCATTATCATGTCATATGTACCGCCGCCGGACTTGCTGTGCCTCATGCGGTCATGGGTGTCCCTTCTGCCGTCCATGCTCAGCACAACATTGCCCATCTCTCGAATGGTAAAATCGATCACGTCATCATCGATGAGCACTCCGTTCGTAGTGAGCGTGAAGTTGAAGATCTTGTTGTGCTTCTTCTCAAGTTCTCTTCCGTATGCCACTATCTCTTTGCAGACATCCCAATTTATTAATGGCTCACCTCCGAAGAAGTCAACTTCAAGGTGTCTGCGCGTACCTGAATGCTCTACCAGATAGTCTAGAGCTCGCTTTCCGACCTCCGCGCTCATAATACCGCTTTTGCCGCTGTAATCGCCCTTGCCTGCAAAGCAATACTCGCAGTCCATGTTGCAGCCATGTGCCACATGGAGGCAGATGGCCTTGAGTACAGACTGCTTGATCTTGATCTCGTCTGCTGCCTGCTCGAACGGGTCCTCCGACCAGAGAAGCCTGTTATCATGAAGTTCAGAGATGTCTTCGAGAGTCTCACGCGCATCATCTTCAGTTATGCCGTGCGCTTCTGCAAGTTCCGAGCTGATCGATTTCATCAGCCCGCTGTCCCCAAACACCTCAGCAGCTCCTCGCTTGATAATCTCTGCATCCACCCTTTTGATTGCATCGTAAGCGACTTCGTCAACAGAATGCACAGCGCCGCTGGCAGCGTCTATTACCATATAAAATCCGTTTAAAATATATTGATGTATCATATTTATTCCTTAAGTGAGACAAAAAGAAAAAGCGGCGCTGCGTCCAGCAGCGCCGCCGTAAGCATCTTACTTTTCCTTGCGCTGCTCGCAGTGCTGATTTGCAACGCTGCAGGAAGTCTTGCTTGCAGACTGGCATGAAGTCTGGCACTCACCGCATCCGCCTGTGACCTTGGACTCAGCCATATCTCTTGTTGTGATAGTCTTAATTCTCTTCATTTTGAATCCCTCCGTCTGTTTTGATCCATATGTAGGATACCATTACACCGGGCATCTGTCAATCTGACAGGCTGCGCCGTAACGGTATGTCAGTCATTTATCTCTACCGAGAAAAGTGTCTTTGAGTCCTTAAAAGACTTGCTTTCAGGCTCTTCGCTCTTTATCTCTTCTACAAGATAGTCCGCAAAGCTCGATGGCTCATATACCTGAGTTGCTTTGTCGAGAATCGCAGCTTCCTCATTGTATGCTGCGGTCTCAACTGCAGCTGATGTCGCCTCCGCGACTTCCTTCTCAAGTGCGTCGAATTCCGCTTTGGCTTCTGCAACGAATGTAGGTACCTCAGGTGCTTCAAAGTCTTTAGGGATAGCTGTCCTTGGGACTTCGAGAGTAGCACGTCTTTCGAAAGCCGTCTTCTCCGCTTCAGGTGCAGGTGCAGGCTCATGATTCTCAGGAGCAGCTGTGATCTTGAAATCGAACACTGCTTCCTTTCTCATGTCTCTGTTGACTATTCTGATTCTGTCGGCCTTTCCTTCTGTGCTGTCAGCCTTTACCAGGATATCCCTGACCTCTCCTGCAGCGATATCGAGAGTGACATCCTGACCAGGAATCGGCGGAAGATCCCAGTTTCTGGTATCCGGATTGTAAGCGGTGTGGAAGAATCTGATTTTACCAACAGTAACTTTTATGTGATAAATGCAGTCCTGATTTACGCTAGGAAGCAGGCACTCACTCTGCTTGTCGCCAAGCTGTCCCCTCAGATTTACAGTGCCCTTTGCTGTCCTGTAAACAAGGCCTCTGTACTGATTGCGGGAGTTAACCTGCTCGCTCACGATAATCACATCGCAAGGAGCGTTGTTGATCACGTATTCAGCAGTCGATCCTATCGAGTTCAGCATGTCATCCTTGGAAGACTTTGTCATTATGATGAGGTCTGCTCCGATCTCACGTACTGCTCTGGTGATCCTTACGCCTGCCTTGCCTACAGCTGCCAGTTTAGTCACCTTGTAGCCTTCGAACGATTCTGCAATCAGATTAAGTTTCTCTTCGAGGTCTCTGACAGCAGCGGCTTCGACTTCAGACCTTATGGAATAACCGAGTCTTTCGTCTATCATCATGAGCACGATTTCCGCCTCTTCAGGAGTGTATTGCTTCTTTACATATGCAACCGCCTTGAGACTGCGCTGTGTTTCTTCGATTGGGATAAGTATCTTTTTCATCAGTTTATCCTCTTCTAAATTCCCAATATTTTAACTGGTTAATTGTATCACGCTACTATTGTTTATATCAATTCCATTAATCCTATTTAAGGAACCTGCTGTTGCTCGTCAGTATGAAAACCTCAGCAATAGCATAGAGCACCAGATAGTCATCATCATATGAGTTGATGATGTCACTTCTGCATCTGCCATACTGATCGAACAGGAGGTTTGGCGAGCCTCCTATGACCGCCTTGAGTTTGCCTTCGTGCTCTATCATGTAGTTGCATGATATCTTGGCCTTCATGCACGATGGGAAGAGTATCATCCTGAACACACCCGCATCCGTATCCGCTTCGAAGCCCTCTCCGTGCGAATCTCTGAATTTTCTGATCTCACCGAAGTGTTCACCGTCAGAAAACAGCTCAAAGCCCGCGGATTCCGATGGATAACCTTTTGCATCAAAAGCGTGAGGCACTACCGAGGCCATCTCATTGCCGTCGGTGTCGAATACTTTGGCTGTGAACGGGTGCAGCGATGTCTCTACTCTGAGCACATCATTCCCGTCCGAGTCCTTGAAGTATCCATCTACCGAATTGTGATAGTAGAACTTGTAAAAGTCCAACGATTCCGGCACCTTGGCATTTCTGTCAGCACGCAGTTCTGAGATCAGCTCTGTCAGATGCTTTACGAGCATCACAGAGGCCAGCTTAAAGCCGGCAAACACAGCGTATCTTTCAGGTGTAACCTCTGCCTCCTGAGTATCGACAAGGTTTTCAAATCTGAACTCATCCTCTTCAGCTCTGCCGATGTTCTCAAGCTTGGTCACATGCTTTACATCGATGCAGTCTTTGCCGCGCGAAATCACCACGCAGTCCTTGAAGACGCACGGTCCGAATATGATGCTGTCGCCGGCGAAGCCTTTATGCTCACCGATCCATGGTCTGCCGAGAGGAGTATCGAGATCCCGGATCTTTTCGTAGATCTCGGTTATACTCAAATCGGTCTTTACGATCTTTTCATAGATACTGCGGTCATTACGCGTTCCGCCGCCACGATTCCAGAATATCCCGAAAGCGAGCAGCAGAGTGATGCCGCCCATGATAAATCTGCCTACTGACATCATAAGCAAGCCTAATATGATGACAAGCACTCCGACAGCGGTTATCGCTTTATCTCCCTTCATATGAAACTTTCCTCTTATGAAAGCAGAGCGTCAACGGCTTCTCTGATAGCCTTGCGGTTATTCTCTGCCTCTTCTGCTGTAGCACCCTGAGCCATAACATAAGTCTTAACCTTCGGCTCAGTACCCGATGGTCTGACTGCTACTGCGCATCCGTCAGCAAGGTTGTAGAAGAGCACGTTGCTCTTGGTGAATCCAGGAACGTCTCCGAGATAGTCAGTTACGCTTTCAACCTTCAGGCCGATCTCTTCAGGAGCATTCTCTCTGATACGTGCCATAACAGCTTCTCTTCTCTCAGCTGAGTCAAATCCCTCAAATACTGTGGATTCGGTATTCTCAACAAAGTATCCGTACTTCTCGTAAAGTGCCATGAGTCCGTCATAGACTGACATTCCCTGTGCCTTGTAGTAGCATGCCATCTCAGCCATCATCATTGCAGCGTATACGGCATCCTTATCTCTTGCATATGAGCCGCCGAGGAATCCGATGCTCTCCTCGAATCCGAAGAGGAAGTGCTCATCGCCGTTCTCGTCGAGGTCTTTGATCTTCTCGCCGATGAACTTAAATCCGGTCAGTACGTCGTACATCTTTACGCCGTTGTCTGCAGCGATCTTGTCAGCCATTACTGTCGAAACGATTGACTTGCATACGAATGGCTTCTCAGGCATAGTGCCGAGCTCTTTTCTGACTGTGAAAATGTAGTCGAGCATGAGGCAGGCTTCCTGATTTCCGGAAAGGATCTTGTATCCGTCTTTTGCCTTTACGACCGCGCCGCATCTGTCGCTGTCAGGGTCTACACCGATGACCAGCTCAGCGTCATTCTTCTTTGCATACTCGATAGCAAGGGCGAATCCTTCTGTGTTTTCAGGGTTCGGTGATTTTACTGTCGGGAAATTGCCGTCAGGGATCATCTGCTCTTCAACAGGGATTATTGCTCCGTAGCCCTGTCTTTTGAGGATCTCAGGTACCAGCTTATAGCCTGCACCGTGGAAAGGTGTGAAGACTATCTTCATTTCTTTTGCAACCTGATCGATGTACTTGCGGGTGATCGATGTCTCCATGACCTTGCCGATGTATACCTCATCCATCTCGTCTCCGAGAATCTCGATGAGGCCTTCAGCCAGAGCCTTATCGTAATCCATCGTCTTTACATCCTTGAAGATGTCTACCTTTGCGATCTCTGCCGATACTACGTCAGCATGCTCAGGTCCGAGCTGTGCACCGTCCGCCCAGTATGCCTTGTATCCGTTGTATTCCTTAGGATTGTGGCTTGCTGTGATATTGATACCTGCAATTGAACCGGTCTCTCTGACCGCGAATGAAAGCTCCGGTGTAGGACGCATGTCGTCAAAGATATATGACTTAATGCCGTTTGCTGCGAGCACTGCTGCAGCTTCTTCTGCGAACAGTCTCGAGTTGTTTCTTGAATCGTGAGCGATAGCTACTCCATTTCCTTCAGGGGAATCTCCGCCAATCTGCCCGCCTTTTGCGATTATGAGATTTGCCAGACCCTGTGTTGCATATCTTACGGTATAGACATTCATCATGCCGATTCCGGCTCCCATAATGCCTCTCAGGCCTGCTGTTCCGAATGTGAGCATGGCCTTGAATCTGCCCTCTATCTCTGTCTCGTTACCTTCGATAGCTTTGAGCTCTTCCTTTGTCTTCTCGTCAACTACATCTGACGCAAGCCAATATTCGTACTCTTCTCTGTAAGTTCTCATTTCTGTCCGCCTTTCCTTTAACCTACTTCTTCAAACTGTGAGTTATATAATTCTGCATAGAATCCGCCCTTTGCGAGCAGATCCTCGTGAGTGCCCTGCTCCACAATGTCTCCATGATCCATTACCAGGATCAGATCGGCATTTCGAATGGTAGAGAGCCGATGCGCGATGATGAAGCTCGTTCTGTCTTCTGTCAGAGCATCCATCGCCTTTTGGATTTCTTCTTCTGTGCGTGTATCTACTGACGAAGTCGCTTCGTCGAGTATCAATAGTCTTTTGTCTGCCAGTACGGCACGGGCTATGGTAAGGAGCTGCCTCTGTCCTTCAGAGATGTTGGTAGCATCCTCATTGAGCACCATGCGGTAGCCTCCCGGCAGAGCCTTTATGAAGTGATGTGCCTTGGCAGTTTTTGCCGCCCTTATGATTTCTTCGTTTGTGGCGCCTTCCCTGCCATATGCGATGTTCTCCTTGATTGTGCCGCTGAACAGCCAAGTATCCTGCAGCACCATGGCAAAGTTGTCGCGAAGCTCCTTACGGGTGAATTCCCTGATGTTGCGACCGTCTATCAGTATAGCGCCTCTGTCAACATCATAGAACCTCATAAGTAATTTTACCATAGTTGTCTTGCCTGCGCCCGTAGGACCTACAATTGCTATTTTCTGTCCCGGCTCGACCTTTGCGCTGAAGTCCTTTATTACAGGATGATCCTTCTTATATCCGAATCTTACGTGCCTGAATTCTACAGCGCCCTTAACTTCGCCCATCTCCTCGTCGGCTCCCGGAGCATCCGTCTCCTCTTCCTCGTTAAGGAATTCGAAGACTCTCTCTGTAGCCGCTGCCATTGACTGCACCTGATTCATTATCTGAGCGATGTCCTGTATAGGCTGACCTATGTTTTTGACATACTGTACGAACGCCTGAATATCGCCGACTCCAATGGCTCCTTTGACGCAGAAGATGCCGCCGGATACAACGACCGCGGCATATCCGAGATTGCTCACTATCCTCATCAGCGGACGCATGAGTCCCGAGAGGAACTGCGACTTCCAGGCAGACTCAAAGAGCTTTTCGTTGGTTTCATTGAATTCCTCAGTAACTGCAGCTTCTCTGTTGAAGGCCTTCACAACCAGATGTCCCGAGAAGGTCTCCTCTACCTGTCCGTCTATTATTCCCAGATATTTCTGCTGAGCTGCAAAATGCTTTTGAGATACTTTGATGAGCAGGCTCATCACCAGAGCCGAAAGCGGCAGCACCATCAGCGCTATCAGCGTCATTGTGACATTTATGGTAAGCATCACAATGATGATTCCCAGCATACTTATTATAGCCCAAATGAAGTTTGAAATGCTCTGGCTGAGCGACTGTCCGAGAGTATCAACATCATTTGTGATTCTCGACAGGATCTCTCCTGTCTGAACACGCTCGAAATATCCTATCGGCATGCGGTTTATCTTTTCAGAGATATCGCGCCTCATCCTGTAGACGATCTTCTGGGTAACGTTCGTCATGATGAGAGCCTGTATGTACTGAGCGATAGCGCCTATAAAGTAAAGTGCCATGGTCAGAAGGAGCACATGAGCTACAGCTTCAAAGTCAATTCCGCCGGTGCCGTGTATCTTGTTCATAACGCCCTCTGCGAGCAGAGTGGTGGCGCGCCCCATGACCTTTGGGCCGATCGTTTCAAAGATGGTAGCGATCGCAGACACGACAATAACTGCCGCAACGGCAAACTTGTACGCGCCCATGTATTTGAGCGTGTCTCCTACCGCCTTGCGAAAATTCTTAGGCTTCTCACCGGGTGCAAGTATGCTGCTCGGTCCGCCTCCACGCCTTCTCTGGCGCTTGCCGTCTCCCTGCCCGGTCTGTGGTTCTTCTGACGAGACCTTGTCTTCGTATTCTGTTTTCGGCTTCTTTCCTTCGCTCATTAATTACCTTGCTATGCGAGCGCCGCCTCCGACAGCTGGGATATAGCAGTATCCCTGTATATATCACAGGTCTCCATAAGTTCTTTATGGGTACCTTTGCCTACTATTCTGCCTTCGTCGAGCACTATGATTTGCTCCGCATGGAGTATCGTGCCGACTCTCTGTGCAACTATTATGCGCGTGCTGTCCGAAATGTGTTCGGCCAGAGCCTTTCTCAATGTGACATCAGTCTTCATGTCGAGGGCTGAGAACGAGTCATCGAAAAGCATGATCGCCGGTTTTTTGACAACAGCCCTTGCGATAGCCAGCCTCTGTTTCTGACCGCCTGACACATTGGCTCCGCCCTGCGATACTTCTCTGCCGAAGCCCTCAGGCCTTTCATCTATGAATTCGGTCGCCTGAGCTATGGCGGCAGCCATTCTCACCTCTTCATCACTTGCTGACTCATCTCCCCAGCGTATGTTCTCCGCCACCGTGCCCGAGAACAGTATGCCCTTCTGCGGCACATATCCGATGGCATCTCTCAGGGATTCGAGTCTGATGTCTCTTACATCGACGCCTCCTACCGTGACCCGGCCTTCGGTGACATCAAAGAATCTAGGTATGAGATTGATAAGAGTCGTCTTTCCGCAGCCGGTCGCTCCGATGATCGCGGTAGTCTCTCCCGGCCTTGCTGTGAAGTCGATGTCTGTAAGCACATCCTCTTCAGCATCCGGATATCTGAATGTGACGTGCTCAAACCTTATCTCAGCGCCTTTCTTATGGCCGTCCTCTTCTTCTGCTGTCAGCACTGCTGCATCGTCTTTATCTTTTATGGACGTCTCGGTATTCAGCACTTCATATACTCTGTCTGCTGCAATACCTGCTCTGGGGATGAATATTGCCATGCTGGCAATCATCAGGAAGGAGAATACTATCTCCATTGAGTACGCGATGAACGCGGTCATCGTTCCTACCTGAAGGCCTCCTGCATCGATACGGCCGGCCGAGACCCATGTGATCCATATGGACAGCCCGTACATTATGATCATCAGGATAGGCGTGATGGATATCATCGCTCTGTTCACAAACAGCTGGTTCCTGTAAAGGTCATTATTGGCCTTGTCGAAGCGCTCCTCTTCGGTGTCCTCCCTTCCGAACGCGCGGATAACCTGTATGCCGGTAAGTATCTCGCGGGAAACCGCGTTGAGAGCATCGATGAGGGACTGCATGATTTTGAACTTCGGCATAGCGATCACAAACATGGTTCCTACCATCAGCAGTATGGCTATTACGCCTGTCACTATGACGAAATTCATGTGTGCATGAGTCTGATAGACCTTAATGATGCTCCATGTACATATGCATGGCGCAAACAGCATCATCCGCAGCATCATTGTGGATGTCATCTGCACTTGCTGTATGTCGTTGGTGGCACGGGTTATGAGCGATGATGTCCTGAATTCGTTCATCTCCGCATTTGAGAACGACATTACGTTGTTGAAGAGCCTCGATCTGAGATCGCGTCCGATGCTGGCTCCGACCCTTGCGGCAAGCAATGATATCAGTGTGGTAAACAACATAACGCTTACCGACATCAGAAGCATCAGTCCGCCGCAGCGGAACATGAATGAGTTCTGTATAGACAGCAGATCGAGGCCCGCTTCCCTGTCACAGTCGCCGGCGTAAGCTATGCCCATTGCGAGCATATTGCTGTTTATCTCACGGCTCTTTCCGCTGCTTTCCTTGATATTGCCGGTGTCTGACCCGGCCATGGCCTCTGCATCTGCGAGAGTCTCACCGTTTTTCTCCGCATACCGGGTGACCAGCGGTTTGAGCAGGGCTTCATCCAATGCGTCCAGCTCATCTTCCGACATTTCTCTTCTGTAGTAGATCCCACCGGAATCCGCTGCATCAGCGCCGAACGCATCGCTCCATAGAGCGCTCTCATCGGCTGTCATCAGAGCATTTGCCGCACTAAACTCATCAGATGTGATCGCTTCAGGCACGATATGCTCTATACCTCTGTTCTGGATACCCGTGTCGATCAGTGCCTGCGTGTACTGAGGCAAATTCATCTCACAAAAAGCCTGTCCTGCCATAAGAAGCAGAACAAGCAGTGCGGTCCATTTATGAGGTAATAGCGTTCTGAAGAGATTCTTCATTTATTCGTCGTACTTTGAAGTCCTTGTTTCGTCTATACTGCCGGCAATTTCGAGGGCACGGATTATATCTTCAAGACATTTCGCCTCGATCACGTTGTCACGGTCGAGCTGTCTGCAGAAGCTCTGGTCTCTCATGTCGTCGAGGAAGCTGAAAAACCGGTCGTAATATCCGTTCACGTTATAAATCATAACGGGCTTGTTGACCTTTCCCAGAAGTCCGAGACGCTTGTATGTCATCACCTCGGTGATCTCATCCAGTGTACCCATCCCGCCCGGAAGAGCGATATAGGCATCTCCGTTATCTATCATCCAGTTGCGCCTCGTGGACATATCGTCAGAGATCACTACCTCTGTGAGATCGTCACGCGTCTCCTCGGCCAGAATAAAGAAGCGCGGTGTGACTCCTATTGCCTCACCGCCGCCTTCTATTAATGCATCCGAAACAGCGCCCATCATACCGGAATTGCCTGCCCCGTAGATAAGCGTGTGGCCCTTGGATGCCATCCACGCACCGAGTTCTCTGGCACGCGCGATGAATTCAGGGTCCTGTCCTTCAGCTGCTCCGCAATAAACAGTTATATTCATTCTTACATCACCGATCTGGCCTGCATTTCCTTCAGGACAGTATCATCTTCATTCTCTTTGTCCCACTCAGGATCGTAGAACAGGTTAAGTCTGAGCTCGTTGGAAATCTCTCTGAGCAGTTTGCATCCTGCAATACTGTTACCCTGTGCATCAAGTGCAGGTCCGAATACTCCGATACCCGCACGCTTGTCGGAGACTGACAGCAGTCCGCCGCCTACTCCGGATTTTGTAGGAATACCTACCTTGATAGCAAATGTGCCGGATCCGTCGTACATTCCGCATGTGAGCATGAGAGTCTTGGCGATACGGGCCGTACGTGACGACATGTATCTCTTTCCGTCAATACTGCACACTCCGTCGTTAGCAAGCTTTTTGCCGAGATTAGCAAGCGACTCAGCCGTAACATTCATGGAGCACATCTTAGTGTAGAATCTCAGGGTGTCTTCAACATCGGTAGTGATGATGCCCTTGCTCTCGAGCAGATATGCGATGGAGCGGTTACGCGAGCATGTCTTCATTTCAGAGTCAAATACGTCCTCGTTCAGCTCAATTCCCATATCTGAGCACACGTTTCTCGTATATCTGATCATATCCTGGAAGGACACTTCAGGGAGCAGGAGTCCGCAGACTGCCAGAGCACCTGAGTTGATTAGCGGATTGTATGGTTTTGAATTGCTGACATCGAGCTCAACAAGGGAGTCAAAAGCTTCTCCCGAAGGCTCCATTCCAACCTTTTTAAACACTGCCTTAAGCCCGCAGACCTCCAGCGCAACGATCAGCATTACTACCTTCGAAACAGACTGCATCGTGAATCTTGTATCGTAATCGCCGAGACATATCTTATCGCCTTTGAGCGGATAAAGGCATATGCCCAGCTGATGAGGATCCATCTTTCCGAGCTCCGGTATATATGTTGCGACTTTGCCGTTAGGAATCTGCTCCCTAGCGAGGTTCATCGCTTTTTCTATGATCTCAGTCGCCCTTTTCGTTTCTATCATCTGATAGTGCTTATCGATGACAGGTTCCGATGTGTTTTTATCTAGTAGTTGTTCTTTTGAATTATCAGCCATATCGACCTCCATGTTTCTCCGGCTGCGGTTTGTTACGGGCGGCCGGAAAGGCTATCTGTCATATGATTATAGATAATTTATTGTACATCAAAATGTGCTTTTTTGAAAGACAGGCAGGTATTAATCCCCCTGTCGGGGTTAACTTTTAACGGCTGTTTTGTTACAATGCAAGATATCAGAAAACGGACCCAGGGGAGGCTGAAATGTCAGATAAGCACGAACACGGACACACTCATGCGCATGAGCACTTCCACGAGCATACTCATGTTGACGAGACCGGTCACGAATACACACATACACACATGCACGGAGACGGTTCACATCAGCACGATCACGGCCATGTTCATTCACCTGAGCACACAAAATCAGTGCTCAACAGGATGAGCCGCATAATCGGTCACATGGAGTCCACCAAGCGCATGGTGGAGGACGGCCGTGACTGTTCCGAGGTGCTGATTCAGCTCTCAGCTATCGAGTCGGCCATAAAGTCGGTGAGCCGCGTGATTCTTAAGGAGCACATGTCCACCTGCATCATCGATGCTGTCAAGAAAGACGATCTCGACGCCATCGAAGAGCTCAACAAAGCTATCGATAAATTCATCAGATAATGCAGTTTTTGCAAAGCATATAAAGCAAAGAGAGCATCGCGCAGATGCTCTCTTTTGGTTTTGTCTTGTTCGTGTTTTACAGACTACTTATAAGCTGCTGCGAGCTCCTCTGCCAGTGCGTCGATCTGTGCCCTGCTGGCCTCGTTGAGTGCCGAAACGATCCTTACGTCGTTATCGCAGTAAGTCATGTTTTTGCATCCCTCGAGCATGCCCTTCATGACCTTTGCAGCCTGTGGTGCCCAGGATCCGTTCTCGATGAACGCAAGTCTCTTGTTCTGATAGTTGCGCTCAACCAGTGAGTCAATGAACTCTCTCATGTACGGGAAGATGCCGTTGTTGAAAGTAGTGGTTGCGAATACTACGGTGTCGTATCTGAATGCGTCTTCAACCGCCTCGGCAATGTCACTTCTGGCGAGGTCAGTAACTTCAACTTTAGGAACGCCCAGAGCCTCGAGCTTCTCTGCAAGAAGCTCAACAGCCTTCTTTGTGTGGCCGTAAACTGAAGTGTATGCGATCACAACTCCCTGCGATTCAGACTCATACTTTGACCATGTGTCATAAAGTCCGAGGAAGTATCCGAGGTTTGATACGAGTACAGGACCGTGAAGTGCGCAGATCTTCTCAATATCGAGCTTTGCTGCCTTCTTGAGAACTGCCTGAACCTGCATGCCGTACTTTCCGACGATTCCGAAGTAGTAACGTCTTGCCTCGCATGCCCAGTCATCGTCCTCTTCGTTTGTCTCGCCGATAGTATCGAGAGCTCCGAATCTTCCGAATCCGTCTGCCGAGAACAGAACCTTGTCTGTTGACTCATAGGTCATGATTACTTCCGGCCAGTGAACCATTGGAGCAGTTACGAAGTTAAGTACGTGGCCGCCGAGATCAAGAGCGTCGCCTTCTTTAACTACGACTCTTCTGTCAGCAAAATCCTCTCCTTCGAAGAAGTTAGCCATCATCGTGAAAGCCTTCTGCGACGAAACGATCTGTGTCTCAGGGAACTCGTCCATGAACTTCTTGATGGAACCGGAGTGGTCAGGCTCCATGTGCTGTACAACGAGATAATCAGGAACGCCTGCAGCCTCCTTTACCTTACCGATCCACTCATCTGAAAAATGAGCATCGACAGTATCCATTACTGCAGTCTTTTCGCCTTTGATGACATATGAATTGTATGCCATGCCTTCAGGTACGATATAGTGGCCTTCAAAAAGGTCGACGTCATGATCGTTGACACCGACATAAAGGATGTCTTTTGTAATTTCCATGTTTATTCTCTTCTCCTTACTCTGCTTTCCACAGGGAGTGCAGATTACAGTATGCGTATACAGCTTCTACCTCATCGCCATCACAGATCTTGAAGCATGCCTCAGGTGCATCACCCGGCTTGAGGGCTTTTCTCTGGTTGCCCTGTTTTGTCTTCAGAGCGATCCACTCGATGTAATGTACGTCTACCATCGGATGCTCTGCAGCTCCGACCTTTACCTTAACTACGTCGCCCTCAACTTCGAATACAGGCACATGCTTCTCAACAGCAGCGTCTGTAGTTCCGGCAACGATCTCTTTCATAGGCTCTCCGCAGCAGATGACAGGAACTCCGGTCTCCTTCACGATAGCCACGATTTGTCCGCAGTGAGCGCACTGATAGAATTTCATTTCCATAACCCACCTCCTAAAAATCAATAGGTTTTAATGTCGTGATTATTCTAACACAGCGGCTTTGCGCGGGCAATTGGAGACCTGTTTTTTGTTGACGAATGTCGCTTTAGCATGTTAAAGTAACATATCAATTTCTGATGGCAAAACAACACGTAAACGGATATCGAACGGAGGAATAAAATGAAGACTTTACCTTTCAGATATGAGGTTATGGACGGCAAAGGTGAGCCGATGTTCATAGATTTCAGGAAGGCAGATCCAAGCGATCTTGATAAGGTGCTGGCGCTCCAGAACGAAATCATGGAAGCTCTTCCGGATAAAGACCTGTATGCACCTTTCACCAGGGAGGAATCTCTTGGACAGCTTGAGCACGATATCTGCATGATGGCCGAGTGCAACGGCGAGGTTGCAGGGTATTCAGTAATGATACCGAACGACCCGGATAACCCGGAGAATTACGGCAAGTACTTCAACTACGACAGAGAGCAGCTTGCCAGAACCGTCTCAATGGATCTCACAATGGTAGCTCCTAAATACAGAGGCCGGGGCATACAGCGCATCTTCAACAAGCTGCGTCTGGGCATGGCCGCAGAGATGGGAGCTCATGAAGCACTTACTACAATCTCACCTGATAACCCTTACAGCTACCGCAATTTCCTGGTGCTCAACTTCGATATAGTCGATGAGAGAGAGCTGTATGGAGGAAAAAGGCGTTACATTCTTCGCAAGGAATTCTAGCAATATAAAATGAGTGGACGGCATCTGTGCTGAATATCCACTCATTTTTAATGTCTTTATTTGATTGCTGCCATGAAGCAGACCTTGCCCTCTTCATTCAGAGCGCCTACTTCCATGATGCCATCCTCCGACGGTCGCTTCACGAATCTTATTGTCTCACCCTCATAGCACTGCAGAATGAACTGCATGTCGAGCTCTTTTATGTCCATCTCCTCGAGCTGAGCGCAGGTGAAGCAGCCCAGCAACGCCCTTACATAGTTGACGTTGTTCATATGGCCGCCCCTGTCGATGTCTACCGAGCGTATCCTGTATTCTCCGAGAGCTTCGGCGCCATCAAAGTTTTTGCCCATTCTTGTAAAAGGTATGTCATCAGGCGGCGCGATGTTAAAGTCCGCATCCGGGTAGAAGTCCGCCATGTGGCCGGGTCTGAAGTTGTCCCTTTTCAGCGCCGCCCATATGCTTCTCACATATGCAAGCTGTTCGCCATCCTTGTTAAGCGCCCAGTCTCTCTCACAGCTTACCCTTTCCGCAGGCTGTATCCATGTCTCAGCCTCAAACTGCTCCTGCACCTGCGGTCTTCTGACTATTCTCAGCCTTAACTTTGAAACTATCCAGAAAAGTCCCCTCTCTTCAAGGTCGAAGGCTCCTATGCCGACTGACTCTGCATGGATGCCGGCAGAATCCTGAAACATGTCAAGAATAGCAGGTATGCTCATGAGCGAATTCTCATCGCACATGCTCGGCATTGCCATTCTCTCAAATCTGCGATTGCACTTGATTTTACTCAAAACTCACCACCCCCTTTATACGGTGTGGTCCATAAGGTATCTGACCGCGCCTACCATTCCCGCGGTGTTCCCCAAAGCAGCAGCTTTTACTGTCAGGTCGTTTGCCATATCCGGAGTGGCAGTTTTAAGCACCTTGTCACGCACAGGCTTGACGAGAAGCTCTTCCTGAGCTGAAACTCCGCCACCTATGAGCACTACTTCAGGATCGAAAATGTGCACAAGTCCGGTGATACCGGCTGCGATCTCGTCCGTCCATCCGTCGAGCATTCTCAGTGCATCCCCATTTCCTGCTGCTGCAGCTTCAAAAATTGTACGCCCGTCGTGCCAGTCAAGCCCGTTAGCTTCCGCCATTCTGACCAGCCCTGAGGTCGATGCGAAAGTCTCGTAATGCGAAGCCCACTTGCCGTTTCCGGTCATCAGAAGATCTGCATGTGTAGGGAAGTGGCCGATTTCTCCGCCATATCCGTGCGATCCTTCTATCAGCCTGCCGCCCGAGATAATTCCTCCGCCGACACCGGTGCCCAGCACCACGCATATCACGTCCCTTATACCCTTGGCAGCACCTATCCACGCTTCCGCAAGAGCCACGCAGTTGCCATCGTTTGCAATGGTGGCAGGCAGCCCGTATCTCTCCGAGAGCGGTCCCGCAACTGATGTAAATGACCAGTCAGGTATATTGCCGCCGTTTTCCGCCACACAGCCGGTCTTGGTATTAATGCAGCCTGCAGCTGAGACGCCTATTCCCGCAAAGTCATCTGCCTTGAGGCCGGAATCCTCAATGAGAGCATCTATGCCGCGAACAAGAGTCTCCATTACGGTCTCGCTTCCGCTTCTGTCGATTGGTACCTCACGGCGCATGCTTACACTGCCGGCATCATCAACAATGCCAAGCTTTATGAAAGTGCCTCCAATGTCTATTCCCAGATACTTACTCATTACATTTTCTCTTTCTCTCTAGTTGATCTCGAGCATTTCGATGGTGAAGTTGAGAGCCTTGCCTGCCATCTCGTGATTACAGTCGAAAGTGATGTTTTCATCATCCATGGCCGTAACGAGCGCATCGAAAGGTCTTCCGAGCTCATCCTGCAGCATCACCTTGTCACCTGCCTCAACATCGTCGAGGCCATGTATTGCAGCCTTAGGAACGGTTATGACCATGTTTGGATTCGGCATTCCGTACGCCTCTTCAGGCTCCAGATGAACATTGATTATATCGCCTACTGCCATCTCTGCCACGGCACGGTCGAAGCCTCTAATCATATCGCCTACGCCGCAGACGAATTCGAGCGGCATATTGCGGTCATATGAAGCATCAAACTGTGTTCCGTCGTCGAAAGTACCTCTGTAGTGGACTTTTACTCTCTTGCCTACATTAGTGCCCTCAAAGAAATAGAATGGCTCAAAGCTCTGTCCTCCGCAGCCTGCGCATCCGGCGCAGTCCTGTGGGCTGCAGCCGTGATCATGATCATGGTCATGGCCATGCTCGTGATCATGATGATCGCAGTTGACTCCCGTATTCACGAGCTCGCCTGCAAGATATGCAGCAACTGCTTCATCTGTATTGCCTTCTGCTCCTGCGCAGACCTCGATGCCCGCTTCAGCAAGCGCATCCTGCGCTCCCTGGCCCATGCCGCCGCAAATCAGTACGTCGATTGCGCAGTCCTTGAGCAGCCATGCCAGCGCCTCGTGGCCTACACCGTTTGAGTTCATAACCTCAGACGAGACCACCAGTCCGTCTTCTACTTCATATACCTTGAAATTTTCGGTTCTTCCGAAATGCTGAAATACATTTCCATTATCATAAGTAACAGCTATTTTCATTAATAATCCTCCAATATTTATTAAAACCCCAGATTGTCATTCACCAATATAACATAGATCCTGTCGTCGTGCCTTGAATATCTGGTGACCAGGAACTGGCAGCAGATGGTATCAGGCGACTTGCAATCCATGCATGAGCCTGTTTTTGAGCATGGCGTGCTCAGACCAAATCTCTGAGCATTTACCGGTGCCGCAATATTGCGCGCTCTCTTCATGGCGCTGTCTACGTCCTTGCAGACTTTGTTCATGCCTACGATGAAGAGTACCTTGCGCGGTCCGAAAGCTATGGCTGATACCCTGTTGGCGTTGCCATCAATGTTTACAAGAACTCCGTCTTCAGTCATGGCATTGCAGCTCGAAAGGAAGAAGTCCACATCATATGCAGCCAGCGCCGCAGCTCGCTTGTCGTCTGACAGGTCTCTGTCAATGAATTTGTAATCTCCGACTTTCAGCGCATCAACAAGACCAATTTCCCTTGCGCTGACGCTTCCGCCCATCGTTACTGAGCTTCCGGCAGGAATGAGTCCGAGAGCAATGCTAAGCGCTTCTGCCTTGCTTTTAGCATAGAAGCCCTGCATGTTTCTGGATTCAAGCCCCTTTATTATCTTCTGAGCGAGCAGGTCATTTCTCTTAGTGATCATTTCGTTCATAGTCTTCCTCCATTATTCTCCGTGCCCAACATGCTCCGTTACGGGCATCAAATCACGCCTTTGCGGGTTTCGACATCGACTCTTATTGCATCGCCGGTATCAGCAGCCTTGCGGCCTTCCTTGCTTGTTTCCTCGCTCAGGCATGGATCGGCTTCGACCTTTTTTACCGGCTTTGCTGTTTTGTCAACAGGTGTGGAATCGCCTATGCCGAGAGCCTCCGATACAACTCCGAGAGTCGAAACCACCTTGCCGATATCTGTAGGCATGTAGATTTTTGTTGCTCTGCCGTCCGCAACATCTCTGAGAGCCTCAAGACCTTTAAGTCTCAGAACGCTTTCATCGATATGAGCTTCTCTCAGCTTTTCGAGACCCTGAGCCTGAGCTTCGTATACCAGTCTGATGGATTCCGCTTCACCCTGGGCAAGAGCGATCTTTGCTTCCTTTTCAGCCTCAGCAGCGAGCACCTTTGCCCTCTTATCGCCTTCCGCTCTTGATACTACGGATTCCTGATGTGCCTGAGCTTCAAGAACTGTCTGACGTCTTTCACGCTCAGCCCTCATCTGCTTGGTCATTACTTCCTCGATTGCCGGTGGCGGATCGATGTTTTTGAGCTCTACTCTGTTGACCTTGATGCCCCATGGGTCCGTTGCCTCATCGAGTATAGCCTCCATCTGGCTGTTGATCGACTCTCTTGATGAGAGAGTGGTATCGAGTTCCATTCCGCCGATGATACTTCTCAGAGTAGTAGCTGACAGATTCTGCAGACCTGCGATCGGATTCTCTACGCCGTATGTATATTTCTGAGGATCGAAGACCTTCGAAAATACTACGGAGTCGACTTTGACCGATACGTTATCCTTTGTGATAACCGGCTGCGGCGGGAAGTCGAAGACCTGCTCCTTAAGAGAGATCTTATTGACGATGTTGTCGATGAACGGGATCTTCACATGAAGGCCTGCATACCATACCGCCTTGAACTTTCCGAGTCTCTCTATGATGTATGCATGCTCCTGCGGAACGATCCTGATGTTTGCAAGGATGATCCACAAAACTAATATTGCTATCCCAATATACCAAAATCCGTTTATAAAAGACATAACTATACCTCCTAAAGCAATAAGGCACAATAACAATGCACCGATTGACTGCGATGAAGCCGATGGGCTGGCCGAAACAGGCTTGCTGACCTTTATTGGCATTTTGCTCATAGTACATTAACCTCCTGTCATCAATATTACGGCTACCATTATATCACTACACGCAAGCAATAAAAAACCGCTGATTTGTCAGCGGTTTTATGGAATCAGGTATAGGCCGTGTCGATTGCAGTACGCATATATTCTCTTTACTCGATCGATTTTGAATCTCGCCTCTGCGCTTCCCTCAGGATACAGCTTTACCAGCTGAACTCCAAAGTCTGAAACTGCTGCCAGGAAAGAAATGTAGTGATCCTTTGTCATAGGATGGTCTGTCGAAACGAAGTATTCGTCTTCAATGATCTTCCTGTGGATTACATGCTCTTCATCTGCTTCCTCGGGTTCAAGCGGCGGCAGCTTTATACCGCAGCAGCTCACCACTGCTTCTCCCGAGGCTACTATCACATTTCCACAAACAGGGCAAACATAGAATCTTGACTTCGCCATATTTGAGGCCCGGTTCATGTTGCTGATGTCCTCTCCGGAAAGCAGCTCTATGACGGATATATCCAGAGCCTGAGCAAGTGGTTCAAGCAGGCTTATGTCCGGTAATCCATGCCCCGTCTCCCATTTGCTTACAGCCTTGCTGCTGACGTGTATCATTTCAGCAAGCTCTTCCTGAGTTATTTTTTTCTTTTCACGGAGCCTGCGTATAACAGCTCCGGTTACGTATTTGTCCATTACTCTCGCCTCCTTTTGGTGGCACTTTATCACAGCAGCCGCGATTCATCTACCTACGCATCGTGGAGTGGCTACTTTGGTTTAGTAAAATCTGTTATAATTGCCATAGACAATCAAACGCTAAACAAAAGGAGGATGTAGAGTATGAAAATAGCTATGGCAAATGATCATGCCGGAACCGCAATGAAAAACGAGATCAAAGCATATCTTCTTGCAAACGGATATGAGGTAGAAGATTTCGGTACTTATGATGATAAAAGCTGCGATCTGTCAGATTTTGTATACCCTGCAGCCCTCGCAGTAGCAAAAGGCGAATGTGACAGAGGTATATTCTGCGACGGAGTCGGATACGGAAGCGCCCTTATCGCAAACAAGGTAAATGGCTGTTATGCAGCAGTTTGTCAGGACCCGCTGTGCGCTACTCTGGCTCGCCAGCACACAGATTCAAATATTCTCTGCCTGGGAGCCAAGATCATCGGCACACTTATCTCAATGGAGATCGTAAAGACATGGCTCAACACTGAAGCACTGACAGAAGAGAAGTACAGAAGAAGAGTACAGAAGGTGTGCGATATCAACGATAAGTGCTGCGTACCTGTTGATAAGCTATAATACGTACAGGAAAGCAAGATTATGAGTCAGAAGGCATCTTCTGACTCATTTTTTTGCCTTAATTGGATGTCTGATAACCGTCTTCAGCTCCTCACACATCGTTTCCGGCAGCTCTCTAAGCAATTCCGTGCTCTCTTTCTTCTATGATTTGCGCCGCACGCAAAACTCCATATTGATATCGCGGATCTCTTTCTTGCCGTCAATGTAATCCTGATACATTTCCGCAAGTCCAGCTGCGCAGCCATCACATGCACCATCGATATTCCCTATGGAATCCGCTACTATCCGTTCACGCTCTTCCCTGGTCGTATCTTTGATAAGTATAGAGCTCATGCAAACTCCTCTTATTTCCGACAGGAACTCATAGATACAGGCATTGACTTCATCCGGTTTATCCACGTTCACATTATGAGCAGCATCACTGATGATCTTGAGCGGGTATCCGGTCTGTTTTGTCCATGCTTTATTGTACTGTGCTACTTTTCCTGTTGTGTCCTTCTCTCCCAGAATCAATAAAACCGGACATGGTATCTTCAATTCACAATTATCATCGAGAAAGCCGGCATAACCAAGTCCCATTAAGTGACACAGTTCATTTTTGCCATAAGGAGCAAGCATCCGCATCATATTCTCATAAGCCTTACGTGTCACAGACACCTGTTTTGCCATTGCTTTTTTCATCCACCGGAGCGGATACAAATGGGCCATCCACTCGACTTGTTTCAGGATCCAAATATCAAGCCCTGAATAATAGCCGGATCCGTATGGAGTACTGTCTATTGAAACAAATCCCTTTACGTGATCCGGATAACGCTTTATAAATGACTGCGATAGGAAACCTCCCAAAGACTGCCCTATCAGAACAACTTTCTCCACAGCATTCTTATCAAGAATGCTCTTTATGTAGTCAGAAGTATCTGCAAAATCGAATTCAGCAAAAGGTCTGGATTTTCCATGAGCGGGAGTGTCCCATGTCAGGAGATTGTACTTTTTCTCAAACGCCGGGATCTGCCCGTCAAACATACTGTGATCTGCAGTGAGCCCGTGCAGAAAGAAAAGAGTATCCCTGCTTACATCCCAATTATCAGATCGCCAATAGACGACTTTCCCTTTATCCGTTTGCAGTATATGTTCCTTCATACCCTTTACCCTCTTCCCTTTTTGGTAATAATCCTTTTTTCTCTTCAAAAGGCTACCTACTACTTCTTTTCTATGATCTTGACTGCAGTTCCGTATGCAAGGACCTCTGCTGCTCCGTCCATAACCTGCGAGGATCCGTATCTCAGCCCGACCACGGCATCTGCTCCAAGCTCTTCAGCTTCATCAACCATGCGCTTGGTCGCTAGCTGTCTTGCTTCAATCAGCATCTCTGTGTAGCCCTTGATTTCTCCTCCCACAAGAGTCTTCATTCCTGCCATGAAATCACGGCCAATATTCTCACAGGATATCCCAAGCATGCGGAGAAGCCTGATCCTACAGAGTTGTTCAACATCTTCCATCGAATAGTCTCTGTATCCGTTTATGGAATCGCGTGCAGGAGTAATAAGGCCCTGATCTTCATAGAATCTTATATTCTTGCTGGTGATTCCCGCCAGTTCGGCAGCCTGATTGATTTTCATCACTTGTCTCCGCTCTTCCGTCTATCTGTCTTGAAATTAGACCTTCCACAAAGTGGAAGGTCAAGGAGTTTTTGAAAAAACATCTACTTTGACTCTATTGTCAAAGCGATGATGGCTTTCAGAAAAATGCGTACGCTGTCACACGGCATTGATTCTTCAACAGAAAATGTGATTGCTAAATCTCTTTTATAGCTTCTTTTGCCTTCGCTAGGTCAGTTTTTCTGACCCATACTTCATAGCTATAAGTATCTCCATAATATTGACCGCCCCACATAGAATTAATGAGATCCTTACTATGGCCAAGTCTGCCGCTGTTTATGCTCGTTGCACCGGCATTATGTTTGGTGCATACTTCGTACTCAATACCGGCCTTCCGCAAAGCTGACCATACTTTTGCAGTCTCTTCTGCACTTGTATCACTGTATAAGAGTGACCTGTTAAAAAATGTAATAGCCATATTGCTCCTTCCAACCATTCACTCAACCACCTGTGTTTTTAGACAAACAGGAGTTTATCATTCTCACTTAGCTTTCTTAGATTTCTTTTCGGGCAGTTCCGCATACATTCCCTCAAGTAATTCTGAAATCAGATCTGCATCCTCAAATCTGTCGAATACGTGCATGAGCGTCTTTGAGCCCTCATAAGGATAACGAAGTTCTGAATCTGCAAGAAGTCTGTCCGATGTCGGCGTTCTTTTTAAAAACAGTTCCTTATCTCCAATATCGCCTATCAGTTTACCATTAAGGTACACAAGATATCCTCCCATCATTGATTTTATTACAATATCACCGACTGGAGAAAAACATTCACGTACATATTCGTTAAATTCGTTCACTTTGATTACCTCCGCAACTTAGAATTTGCACACATCACAGCAGGTTTGTATTGACGCTTTCTATGCAAGCTGATACTTGCCGGCTATCATCTCCAGGACATATGAATAATTATAAAGTGCGACTTCAGTCGCTGTCAGGGAATGATCCGTTCTCAAAGTTATCAGTATATGCTTTGTTAAGCCCTCCATCATCTTTAAGCTCTATCTTCTGGATAAGATTTGGATCATCCTTATCAAATATGACCATCCAATCCATTTCAAAAGACTTGGTGTCCCCTTTTTCATCAGTAGCTTGAACTGTAACTAAAGCGTGCTCTATGTTGTCGGCCGACTGATCCGCATCGTCCTGGATGCCGAACTGGCTGATTGTTGTAGTAAGGCCGGAGTTCATTGCGATCCCCAAAAATTCGGTTCTGTACCACTTATCATAAAACGTGTCGAACATACCATCTGCAAAGCAATTCCCGACTTTATCTTTCCAGAGCTGCTTTTCCTCGGCAGCTCTTTGCTCTGCCGCAGCAAGTTCCTCTTCTGAAGGTTCATCTGCACCAAGACCTATGACTGTAATGACCGGATTATAAAGACCATCGCCCGGATATTCGATCATCGCCTTGAGAACCTTTTCTTCATTTTCGGCTCGCTTAGTGACATCTTCAGTCTTGCAGGCAGTCAATACTACAGCCAAAGAGAACACTATAAAAATGAGTACAGTTCTGAATATATAGCTATTTTTATCCATGAGTATACTCCATCAAAAAACTACCGATATGTCAAGCATACCTCTCTTTGATATCTATTTATACTACCTCATTCGTTTTTCAAAACGGAAATCCATGCTTGTTCCGCCTGGTTCGTCATCTTCCGGCCAGTCTTCCTCACAGTCGGTATAATCACGACGACTTGGCTCCGTATGGAAAGGATTATAGAATTCAACGATATGAAATCCGCACTTGTTGACATAGAAATGGATATTTCTGGTCTCAAAATATGGTGTAAGTGTTTCCCAGACTTCGACCTCCGGATGCAGCCTTTCTATCTCGCACCAGGCAGCGTATCCTATTCCTTTACTGTGAGCTTCTGGCAGTGTGAAAAGAAGGTCCAGTTCGCCTCTCGTACCTTTTGTATGAATGACTGTGCCGCCAACCGTTTCGCCATTGTATATGATCCGATATGCTTCACCCTTATCTATGCATTCTTCTATCGTTCTGCGGGAAACGATTTCATTGTCCTCCTCAAACTGATCATTTCTCAGGCCAAACTCTTCTATAGATCCATATTTAAAAGACCATTGATTGTCCTTGATGAACTGCTCTCTGTCGTCTTCATGTAATGGGATCAGTTTCACTTGTGCATTCTTCACTATTATACCTCCTGTCAGACGCCGGAACAAAAAATCCCGGCGATGTTACACGTACATCTTACCGGGCTCACCCGACACCTTATCTGATAGGCGGCCTGCAGACTTATGTCTACTATCCCCTGTGCTACGGCACACTATCCTCCGGTGACCAGCTATATTCTTGATTTGATTGCATTATACGCATATCTCCAACTAAAAACAATAATTCATTTCCGGCTATATGATTCAAATATGTCTCATCAGCACAGTTTTCTCTTTCGCGATATGGTTTTTACAGCTCATACACTGCAACAATCTCATTTCCGCACATCTCGCCGTTCTCCTCGAAACCGTACTTTTGATAAATCTCTTGCGCGATTATTTTCAGGTTCATAAGACAACCATACTTTTTTTGCTTCGCCAAAAGGGAATGTGCGAATCAAGGCTATTGCAGCATCTATTGTCTGCTTTCCAAGACCTTGCCCCTGAAACTTCTTATCGATCATGAATCTCCAGAAACAGTAGTTTTCTTTAATCAAATCGCTCTCGTCCGGATTACCCACAGTTCCCTTTCCAATCATAATAAATCCAACGAGATCGTCATCGTTGTAAACAGCCAGAGGTAATGCATTATTGCCTTCGTTCCTCGTAGCATATGCTTCTGCCAGACTCTGGATATTTTCAGCAACGAAATCCTTTTGCTTTTCAAAAGGCTCCAGAGCACATACCTTCCAGATATTTTTATTTGTAATTTCTTCAAACCTGATCATGATTATTGTTCCTTTTATCTTTTGACTAATACCAACATAATCGTATCATTCAGATAATGAAAAAGACAAGAACTGCACACCTGCCTTTCGGCATCATTTAGGCCAATGTATAAGCTCACATAAAATGAGTTCGTGTTCCATCTCGGGATACTATACATGAGGTACGACTTTTTTCGTATCTTCACCCTAATATATGCGTTACAATAACGAACTCGATTTTGCCAGTCCGGACGCATATATAAATGATGACTTCAGATTCTACGTTTTCTAACGCATTTAGCAAACCAGTTCATCTGTAACCCAAAGCAAGCCACAGCTCCGCTAAAACCGCACAGATGTATTATTCGGAATTATGAATAAATTTCCAGAAATGCTGTCATATGTCAGATGCTGATTACCACAATTCGTCACGTATCTAGGGATATAGGCAGTGGGATACGAATTTCTTCGTGCCTCGCGTGCATTTATGGACAAAGGAGCACGAATGCAGATTAAAACATTCAATCGGTTCCCAGATATCGCAAAAGCTAAAAGTCCATGGGCATCTGACAACTTAAAAAACCGTTGGTTTCCCAACGGTTTGTGAACGGCTCATGCACCGGTCATGGTGGAGCGTAGGGGGATCGAATTCTCAAGCTATTGCTGAACACGTTGAAATGAAAGGAGGACAGCACGCCATCTCTTTCCATCCAACCACTCATCCAACCACCAACCGCTCATCGACAAACTGGAATTCTTAATATATAAGCGAGGGTTTTGAACACCCTTCGCTTTTCTTTATTATGAAGGTGATTGGCTGACGGAAACTGGAAGTGGGTCCTGCACCCGAAGACAAATATATCAGCCAGCCTTCATTTGTCAGCCTAATCAAGCGTTTTTCTCATATATGCAAATGAAAGATCGCTGGGACCTTGCTCCACCTTATATATCTTATAGCCTAGCTTCTCGTACAGGTTGATATTGATATAGCTTTTTGTACATGTATAAAGCTCAA
>JAFQZQ010000020.1 GCA_017405845.1 Mogibacterium sp.
AGATAAGTCCCTTTAGGGGCGGCCAAAGTGACAATGACACTGAGGCTTGAACAAAGTAAAAGCCCGCGTCTTGAGGCGCGGGTCAGTAAAAGGGGCTTATAGCCCCGGCTCGAACCACCCGTTTTACGGGTGGCGCCGATTGAGTTAGAAGCCATTAATATGTGCTATAATCATCATGTATGCGAAAATGCATAAATGAGTAATTTTAGGGGTAAAAGATGAGAGCAGGAAAAGATCACTTCAAAAACGAACACGAAGAAGCTCATATCGATGAGAAATATGACGAGAAGTATACTGAAGCAAAAGAGGAAAGTGAAGAAGCTGAAGAGCAGAAACGCATTCCGAGCTTTGTAACATACCCAAGGATGTTCATAACCTACAGATGGTACAGACCGATCTTTACCGGACTGCTGTTTGGTGTTTTCTTTATTGTATTCGCCGGAGCAGTTATCATAGGCGCAGTAATGTATGAAGGCGGAAATATCAACAGTGCACTTGAGATGCTTAAAGGAGGATATGACAGCTTCGATGTGTATACGCCGATAGGTGCGGCTGTTACTTTAGGCAGCATTGCCATGATGATTCCGTCTCTGGCAATTGCTAATGCGATTGCAGGAGGAAGGACTTTCAGATCCTATGCATCTTCGAGAGGGGGATGGAGCTTTGGGGTCTTTATCAAAAGCCTCATACTGGCTGCATTCTTTGTTGTTATCCCAATTGCCATAAAGCTAATATTCATGACGGGAAGAACCGGAACATTCAGCTTTACCAAGGAAGGGCTGATAATTGCTGCAATACTCGGACCTATGCAGTGTATAGCAGAAGAATACGTATTCAGAGGACTGTTGCTGCAGACGCTCGGATCCTGGTTCAGATTTCCGCCGATTGCGATTCTGCTGTCTTCCGCAGCCTTTACAGCCCTGCATCCTTACAATACATATGGAATGATCGAAGTATTCGTCACCGCCATGGTATTCGGCATCATAGCCTGGATGTCGCATGGAATAGAAGCGGGTGCCGCGCTGCATGTTGCATACAACATGACCATCTTTTTCTGTACAGGCTTCGGATTCGGAGAAGTCAGTTCTCATACCACTCAGCAGGATCTTATATTCGAAGCAGCTATACTCGGCGTATTCTTTATTGTCATGTTATTCTGCAAAAGATTCGGCATGTTTGAAGAGGTAAAGAAAAACGATGCTGAAATCTGGAATTCTAAGAAGAAGGGACTGGCATGAGAAAAAAAGTCCTTGTGACCGGAGCATATGGCCTCCTTGGAAGTCACACAGTGAGGGAGTTAATTGAAAACGGCTATCATGTAAGAGCATTCGGGCGTGATCCGGAAAAGCTATCCGAGCTTGCTTCGGAGTATGACAGCGGGCAGATAGAGGTTTATTGCGGAGATTTCTGCAATGCGTCAGATATAGATAAGGCATGTGCCGGAATGGATTATGTTGTTCACTGCGGAGCCTTATTAAAAGGATGGGGCAGGCGAAGCGACTTCATCAAAACAAATGTAGGCGGCACAAAAAACGTGCTTGACGCGTGTGAAAAAAACAAAATAAAACGTCTGGCATATACATCATCGCCAAGTGCGCATGCTCTGCGAAACAATACTAACATAACGGAGGCAGACCAGAACTGGAAAAACAGGCTCAACTACTATATAGAGAGCAAGCTGCTCGCAGAGAAGCTTGTCAGGGAACAGAGTAAAGTACCCTGGGCGATGATAAGACCGCGCGGCATAACCGGAATAGGTGATAAAAACATGCTGCCTGTGCTGATAAAGGTGAATAAACAGATCGGGATCCCGCTATTCCAGAAGGGTAAGGTAATGGTCGATTTGGTATGTGCCGAGAATGCAGCGCTTGCACTCAGACTCTGCCTTGAGAAAGACGCGGCTGTCGGACAGGCATACAACATAACAAACGGAGAACCGAGGCTTGTTACAGAGCTCGCGGAGGAAATGTTCACAGCTCTTGGTACTGAAGCAAAGTATATCAGGCTGCCTTTCATGCCTGTGTATGCTGCGGCCGGACTGCTCGAGGCTGTATGGAAGCTGCTTAGGATATACGACAAGGCACCGCCGATCACCCGCATGGATGTATGCACGCTTGGCAGGAGCCAGATATTCAGTATAGAAAAGGCAAGAAAAGAATTGGGGTACGAGCCAAAAGTGAGTATCGGAGAACTGATAAAAAAATACGCGGAGGACTATGGCCGTGGATAAGTCCCGTAAGAAGTTAAGATATAGTTTAATATATAAGACCGTCAGCAGATTTGCTCCTCTGATTCTGCGCAAGTACGGGTTCAGAACCGACAGGGTAAGCAAGAAAGACGAGCCCTACATTGTAGTAGCGAATCATCTGACTGAAGTCGACATGATCATGGCAGCCGGAGCTTTTTCGGAGCACATGTATTTTGTTGCGGGAGAGCATCTGCTTCGTACCAAGAACGGCTCCAAAATGAAGTGGGCACAGGATCCGATCTTTACATACAAAGGGGCTCCTTCAATCGATACAATGCGCGAGGTGATAAGAAAGATCAAGGCCGGCAATAATGTGATGATCTTCCCTGAGGGAAGCAGATCATTCAACGGGGAAACGCTGAAAATCAACAGCGGCATAGCCAAGCTTGTTAAAATGGCCGGCTGTGCACTTGCAACGTATCATATTGAAGGCGGATATTTCATAGCCCCGCGGTGGGCATATACTACCAGAACAGGTCCGATGAAAGGAAATATTGTCAATATTTATTCGTCGGAAGATATCAAAAATATGAGCAGGGATGAACTTACAGACTGCATCAACAGGGATATCCACGAAAACGCCTACGAGACTCAGCGTCGCAACATGTATACATACAAGGGTGAGAGACTGGCGGAAGGACTCGAAAATTACCTGGTCAAATGCTCCTGCTGTGGATCATTTGACTCAATGGAGACAAACGATGACAGATTCTGCTGCACAAAATGCGGACAGTCCGGGAGGTATACACCTAAGGGATTCCTCGAGGGAGAGGGGCTCAGGTTCGACAGCGTTTATGACTGGGGCATCTGGTCTGAGAATGAGACTTGCAAGTATATAAAAGCTTTTAGCGGCGAAGGACCGGTATTTACGGATACTGATGTGGTGATGTACGAGGTGCTCCCGGATCACAGCAGAAAAGACCTGACTGCAGGCGAAGTACATGGTTATAAGGATAAGCTCGTTATAGGTGACGAAGAACTGTGCTTTGAAGACATGGGCGGAATGGACATGCTGTACTTCGGTAAAACTCTTGTATTCACTTATAAAAAGAGACATCTGGCTATAACAGGTGAGCACTTCCATGCGATCAAATATCAGAAGCTTTATGAAGATTTTCGGTCTTAAAAATAGACCAGCCATTGTGTGAGGCTTGTGCTATAATGGTCTCTATCAAAATAAATGACTCCGTGAGAATTCAGCCGGTTTAGCGGTCTGACCGGGAGGCATAAAAAGGAAAGAACGATGGGAAAACCTCTGGAGAATCAAACAGAACAACGTAAAAGTAAATTCAGTATGGGTATGATCCTCGTAGCGATCGGTATCGTTTACGGCGACATCGGAACATCCCCGATGTACGTAATGAAATCGATCGTAGAGGGCAACGGGGGCATACAGCATGTAGATCCGGACTTCATAGTCGGATCGCTCTCACTCGTTATTTGGACTATCACGCTGTTGACCACAGTAAAACATGTTCTGATAGCTCTTAAGGCTGACAACCACGGCGAGGGCGGTATATTCGCTCTGTATACACTTGTAAGGGACTATGGCAAGTGGCTGATCATACCTACGATGGTAGGAGGATGCACCATGCTTGCAGACGGAGTTCTTACTCCGGCCGTTACGGTAACTACTGCGGTTGAAGGTCTGCGAAGCATACCGTTCATGAACAGACTTCTCGGAGAAGGGCAGTTTGTAGTCATAGTGATCACACTTACTATCGTCAGCGTTCTCTTTATGATACAGCGAAGCGGCACCAGCTCAATTGGCAGGATGTTCGGACCTGTAATGATGATATGGTTCCTTTACCTTGGGGCTACAGGCATCTGGCTGTCGCTCGGTGATCTTTCAATTATCAAGGCGCTCAACCCTATCTACGCCGTGAAGGTGCTTTTCAGCCCGGGCAATAAAGCCGGTCTTATGATTCTCGGAAGTGTATTCCTCTGTACGACAGGTGCCGAGGCTCTTTATACAGACATGGGACATGTCGGCAAAGAGAACATCATGCGCAGCTGGCCGTTCGTTAAGACCTGCCTGATACTCAATTACATGGGACAGTGCGTCTGGGTTCTGGAAAACCGCACAAATCCTGAGATAGCTGCCATACATGATCTCAACCCGTTCTACATGATGCTGCCTCAGGGCATGCGTCCTGTAGCCATCGTACTCAGCGCCATGGCTGCCATCATAGCCAGCCAGGCACTTATCAGCGGAAGCTACACGCTCGTTCATGAGGCTGCTGCTCTCGACCTTATGCCGCATCTCAACGTGAGATATCCTTCGGATACCCACGGACAGATATACATTCCTATAGTCAATAACATCCTTTGGGTGCTCTGCGCTATGGTCATTCTGTACTTCAGAAGCGGTTCGCGCATGGAGAACGCATACGGTCTGGCCATCACGATCAGCATGCTCATGATGACGATACTCTTCACGGTGTACATTGGGGTCATGCACAAGCGCGTGATCGGAGCCATACTGTTTGCGATAACTTTCTTCTCACTTGAAGGAGTGTTCTTCGTATCCAGTCTGGGCAAGTTCACCATCGGCGGTTATGTTGCCATCATCATCTCGCTCGTGATTCTGCTCATCATGATCAGCTGGTACCGCGGAACACAAATAGAGCGCATGCAGAAGGTAAAGCTCCAGATACGCGATTACCTTTCGAATATTAAGAGCCTGCAGAATGACCCGGATATCCCGTATACAAGCAACAACCTTGTATACATAGCAAAGGGAGATAACTTTGAGACCATCGACCGCGATATCCTTTATTCGATACTTGACAGAGACCCTAAGAAGGCCGATGCATATTGGTTTATCAGCATCAGCACAACACACGAACCTTTTGACAAACAATACGAGGTAGAAACATACGGTACCGATTACATATTCCGCGTGAATCTGATTCTCGGATATAAAGTAAAGCAGAGCGTCAACGTTTATCTTAGACAGATAGTACAGGACCTTCTGAAGACCGGAGAGCTGCCTAAGCAGGTGCGTGAGCATTCCATTTACGGACCGTCAGAAGTTGGATCCTTCAAGTTCTGCATGATCCGCAAAATGATGCCGGGTGAAGGGGATCTTTCACCTCTGGATAATTTCCTGATTCACAACAAATACTTCATCAGGAGACTTGCCGGTAGTCCTGTAAGATGGTTCGGACTTGAGACATCGCGTGTGATGATAGAGTATGTGCCGCTATTCCTGCCTAGAAGAGGAACTGAAGAGAGACTGGAAAGGATCAATTAAAATGAAATCCCTTAAATTCGGAAAACTCGAAGACGGCAAAACCGCAGGACTCTATATTCTTGAGTCGCCTGACGGTATGAGGGCTGCAGTTACGGATTATGGTGCTGCCCTGGTAAGCCTTGCTGTGCCTGACAGAAAGGGCAATATGGTAGACGTAGTGCTTGGCCACGATGATGCTGCCGGTTATGAGAGCGGAAGCGGTCATATCGGAGCTTCCGTAGGGCGTTTTGCAAACCGCATAGCAGGAGCCGGCTTTGAGCTGAATGGTCACACGTACAATCTGACAGCAAACAACGGTACAAACTGTCTCCACGGCGGAAGGGACTTCTTCAAGAACAGGCTTTGGGGAGTCAAAATTGATTTCACAAGTGTGAGGTCGGGAGATATTATGGCGGCATACGCTTCGGAGAGCATAGCAGATAAGGATCCGGGACGGGGCATCAGAGGTCTCCACGACAACACTATAACGTTCTGCCTCGACAGCCCGGACGGAGATCAGGGATTCCCCGGAAACATGCATATCGAGGTCACTTACTCACTGCCGGGCAACGGCAGGCTCAGAATTGAATACAATGCAGTTTCGGACGCTGACACGCCTGTAAGCTTCACTAATCACAGTTATTTCAACCTTAACGGCCACAGCAGCGGTACTGTCATGGGTCATATGGCAAAGATAAATGCGGAGTATTACACTCCGGTAGATGCCAGGCTTATTCCTTTGGCAGAGGCAGCATCGGTTGCCGGCACGCCTTTCGACTTCCGTGAGGCAAAGATGCTCGGAATGGAGATCAATTCGGTTGATCAGCAGCTGGCTTTCGGAGGCGGTTATGACCATAACTTCGTTATAGGCGATTCAGCCGGCGAGACAGTGGAGAGAAGCATAAAAGAAGCCGGTCAGTTATACTCGGATGAAAGCGGCATCTGCATGACGGTTATGACAGATATGCCGGACATGCAGATGTATACAGCCAATGGCCTTAAAGACGAGCCGGGAAAAGATGGCGCAGTCTACGGAAGGCGCAGCGCAGTTTGTCTTGAGACACAGTTCAGGCCAAACGCCATAAACAGCTGCGATCCGTATATCCGTGAAGCTTGTATCCTGAAGGCAGGCGAGGAATTCTCCTCCACAACGATATACAGATTCAGCAACATCTAGCATTTGCAATCAGATATAAAAAGGGCTCCGGGATTCCCGGAGCCCTTTTACGTATGTTGATTGTTGCGCTTAAATCTCAAGAAGCTTTGAGTACTCAGCAAGAGCACCGTCTGTATCGTGAGCCAGAACCTTCTTAGCCAGCACCTTTCCAAGCTGAACGCCTTCCTGATCGAAGCTGTTCAGATTCCAGAGGAAGCCCTGGAACATGATCTTGTTTTCGAAGTGGGCGAGGAGAGCGCCGAGCGTCTCTGGTGTAAGAGTGTCACCGACGATGATGCTTGACGGTCTGCCGCCTTCAAAGTTCTTATTCAGGTTCTCATCATCCTTGCCGCAGGCGAAGGCGACTATCTGTGCAGCTACGTTAGCTTCGAGCTTCTTCTGGCTGGTGCTGCCCTGGATATCTACGTCCGTACCTGTCTGGTTCTCTCTGAATACGATAAACTGCAGCGGAACGATAGTCTTGCCCTGATGGAGCAGCTGATAGAACGAATGCTGTCCGTTTGTACCAGGCTCACCGAAGAGTACCGGACCTGTCTTATAATCTACAGGTTCACCGAAACGGTTGACAGACTTTCCGTTCGACTCCATGTCAGCCTGCTGAAGATGAGCAGGGAATCTTGCAAGAGCCTGTGCATACGGAAGCACTGCGGTGCATTCATAACCAAGAACGTTTCTCTCATATACGCCGATGAGTGCATCCAGCATTGCCGCATTTTTCATAGGATCAGCCTGAACAGCAAGCTTATCAGCTTCAGCTGCACCATTAAGGAAGGCATCAAACACATCTGAACCTAAAGCAAGCGAGAGCACAGCTCCGCCTACAGCTGAAGTGGATGAGTATCTGCCACCGATATAGTCGTCCATGAAGAAGGCAGCAAGATAATCGCTGCTCTTGGCGAGCGGCGATGTTTCGCTCGTGACAGCTATCATGTGCTTTGAAGGATCGAGTCCTTTGGCTTCAAGTGCGTTCTTTACAAATGCCTCGTTGGTAAGAGTTTCGAGGGTTGTACCTGACTTGGAGACCAGAATGAACAGCGAGTGTGCAACGTCTATAGTTTCAAGAACGCTTACAGCATCATCAGGATCAACATTGCTGATGAACTTCGCATCCATAAGCAGCTTTCCGTTAGCCCGTGCCCAGTTTTCGAGTGCTATGTACATTGCACGAGGGCCAAGATCGCTTCCGCCGATTCCTATCTGAACAACGGTATTGAACTTTTCACCATCAGCATTGCAGATCTCACCAGCATGGACCTTGGCAGCAAACTCTGCTATCTTAGCCTGCTCGCCGGTATAGAAAGCTCTCTTGTCGATACCGTCTGCTATGACATCGTCGCCAAGCTGGCCACGGGTGAGGTGGTGGAGTACCAGTCTCTTTTCACCGGTGTTGATCATGGCTCCGTTGTAAAGCTCTTTGAACTTGCCCTCAAGATCAGACTCTTTTGCTAAATCAGCGAGCATTCCGAGAACTGCTTCATCTACCTGCTTTGCGGCAAAGTTATATGTCAGTCCGCATCCGACAGGCACGGAATAATTTCTTACGCGCTCTGCACCTGCTTCACCGGCAAGTGCTTCTTTGATGTCCACACGGTGATCAGATTCCATGAGAGCTTTATATGCATTAAGTGTATCAAGGTTTTTCCATTCTGCCATTGTTATATCCTCCTCTAGAGCGATCTAATGCTTGATCCAATTCTTTCTCACTATAAGTTTACATTAAAACAGAGGATTTGTAACGCAAAAAGGCAAAGTATAGTTAATTAAGTTTAATGTGATTGTTGAGAAGAACAGCATGCAGTTGTAGAATTGTTGTCGGAGCGCGGCAGCAATGCGAAGGAGTGTATGGAGCATGTGCCGCATGCCTGAAATACGGATAGAAGGAAGAGTTTGAAAATGAAGAAAGAGATCGTCGAATTAAGAAAATTAATGGCTGAAGAGGGCATAGACGCGTACCTCGTGCCTTCAGGAGACTTCCACGGATCTGAATATGTAAACGCATACTTCAGGACACGTGAGTACCTTAGTGGTTTTACCGGATCGGCCGGCACACTGCTTGTTACCGCAGACGGAGCATGGCTGTGGACTGACGGAAGGTATTTCCTGCAGGCAGCTAGGCAGCTTGATGGCAGCGGTATAGAGCTCATGAAAATGGGAGAAGAGGGCGTTCCTGCTATCGTTGAGTTCCTTCAGCAACTTGTTGATAAAGCGGATAAGGAATTCGTCATCGGATTTGATGGCAGGGTGGTTTCGTCCGGGTTCGGAAAGACACTTGCTGAGAAGTTAAGCGAATCAGATAAAAAAGTCTCTTTCAGCATCGGAAAGGACCTTGGCGGTGAGATCTGGAAGGACAGACCTGAGATCAGACCGAGCAAGGTGTGGGATCTTCCGGTAAGCTCTGCAGGCATCGATACTGCCGAAAAGATAGAAGCGGTCAGAGCCGAAATGAAGGCAGCCGGAGCAGATACACTTCTGATAACAGACCTGATGGAGTCCGCGTGGCTGCTCAACCTGCGTGCGGATGATATCCTCTATACACCTGTATTCTTCTCCTTCATATTGCTTTCACACGACAGTATAAGGCTTTATGTCATGGATGGAACACTGGCAGACGGACTGCCGGAGAGGCTCTCTTTTGTTGATGTCATGGAATATGGTGACATTTATAAGGATGTTGCTGCGCTTGATGAAGGCAGCACTCTCTGGCTCGATACAGCTACCTGCAACTGCGCACTGTACAACTCGATTCCTGAGGGGGTAAGCAAACACGAAGCTTATACTCCTGTTGCTCTAATGAAAATCATAAAGAATAAGGCCGAGATAGAGGGTATGAAGCGCGCTCACGTGCTCGATGGAGTTGCCGTGACTAAGCTGATCAAGTGGCTCAAGGAAACCGCAAATACAGTCCCTAAGACAGAATTAAGCGTGTCAGCAAAGCTTAAAGAGCTCAGACTCAGCAGCGACGAGTGCTTCGACCTCTCATTTGAAACCATTACAGGATACGGCCCAAACGGTGCCATAATTCATTACTCACCGACAGCTGAGTCCGACGCGGAGGTAAGGCCTGAAGGATTCCTGTTAATAGATTCCGGAGGGCAGTATACAGGCGGAACTACAGATATTACAAGGACTATAGCGGTAGGACCTCTTACCGAAGAGATGATTGTGGATTACACATATGTACTTAAGGCGCATCTGACAATGGCTATGTTCAGGCTTGATCCTGAGGTAAACAGCTCAGAGATCGACAAGGCTGTAAGAGCAGAGATGGAACCTGCCGGCCTTGGATTCAATCACGGTTTGTCGCATGGTGTCGGTCATGTGCTCAGTGTTCATGAGGGTCCTAACGGCATAAAGAAGGACTCCACATCATATCCGGTGAAAGCAGGCATGATCATGTCTAATGAGCCGGGTGTATATATCGAAGGCAGCTTCGGCGTAAGAATCGAAAACATGGTAGTGTTTAAAGATGACAAAGAAGGACTTATCGTAAACGAACCTCTGACATGCGTGCCATATGAGAGGGAAGCTATCAGGAAAGAGCTTCTCACGGAAGATCAGCTTGCTTATGTCAATAATTACCATAAATGGGTGAGAGAAACGCTCACACCGATGCTCGATGAAGAAACTGCAGCCTGGCTTGCAGCCGAGACAGCAGAACTGTAAGATCTGTAAATTAAAAAAATTACGCTTCCGCGATACTGCGGAAGCGTGTTTTTTATCGCAATTCCATTGTGAGTTCTGCGTAGCCATCTTCAAATTCGAGATGTCCAATCGAACCATTGACTAATGTGAATGATGGTTTAGTGTGACCGATATCCGCATTCCAGATAAGAGGAAGATCCATGTCTCCAAAGACCCTTTCAAGCTGCTCAAGATAGTCATCATCCGTCGCATCGCCGGTAAAGCAGGTGCGGCCGATCATTACTGCTTTTGCATGATCGAACAGTCCCATCTGCTTCAGCCTGTTCATCGAATACATGAGCTGCATTGGAGTGAGCTCGAAGTTGTCGAAGAACCAGATCAGTCCATCTTTTTTATATCTTTCTGCAAATCCCTGAAGGTCTATATAAGGGGTACCTATGCAATCATCAATTACATCGATACATCCTCCGATAAGCCTCCCGCTTACACTCAGTTCTGACTCTTCAAAAAGTTCATCTTCATCAGGGTCGCCACGGAACAGCAGCCATTCGACAGGCGCGTCCATCTCGTACTCCTCTGTCTCTTCGTTGAACCCGGTAGAGTTATACATATCGTATGAGTGCTGTACAGGCATATCACCAAGCAGCACCGAAAGGGCGTTGAAGTGGAATTCGTGCAGAGGCCTCCAGTCCCAGGCACCTGCGTTGACACCGTAGATTGTGGCTATGTCGAATACGGTAGTAAAAAGCATCTCTATGGCAGTCGGATCAGAGTAGCCCGAAAACCACTTCGGGTTGCTCTTAACGGTTTCCCAGTCTATATATGGCAGCATTTCAATACAGTAATCACCGCCCGATGCGCAGAGAACCGCATCGATATCTTCATCTGCGAACAGATCATTGAATTCATAACCGCGCACTTCAGCCGGAGCAGAAGGGCAGCAGTCGTTTCTTACACTTCCGGTCTCAACGCACTGAAAACCGACCTGCTCAAGTATTTCAAGAGACATATCAAAAGAATCGACCTTGTAGCCGACTCCTGCGCTTGGCGCACATATTCCTACATAAGATCCTTCACCGGGAAATTCAGGGTAGATCATTAATACATACTCCGTTTCTGTTCTTATTTAGCGTGTACTATTGCAACAACGCAATGCAATCAACGGAGACCATTATAGCACGAATAACCTGGTGCATATTTACCGTGTACGAAAGAAAAAACATAGCTATATCATCAGACGTATAAGGCGTTTATGATTTGTTCTTATATAAACACAATAAACATACTCGTTAAAAACTTGTCAAAATACACAAATGTCAACGAGTCGTTAAGAATAACTTAAAACACAATATAAAACGTTGAAATTGGCTGAATGATCAGCGATTAATAAACAAAGTAAATCGTTGCCAGAATTCTAACAATAAGGTAAAATATTAACGAATGGCGGAAGCCTTGAACACATTGAAAAATAAGGCCTTAATCCCCATTAAGTTTGTAGGAATTAGATAAGTATAAAGGAGGCACTAGCAGATGAAAGTATCGAGCGTTCCTTTCAAGGGAACTAAAGATCAGGAAGCCAAACTGCTTGAAGTGATCGCCAAGTACAAAGGAATGAAAGGCGCCCTGATGCCAATCATGCAGGAGGCACAGGAGATTTACGGATACCTTCCATATCAGGTACAGAAGATCATTTCTGATGAGACAGGAATTCCTATCGAAAAGATTTACGGTGTAGCTACTTTCTATGCGCAGTTCTCGATGTCGCCTAAGGGCAAGTATGTCGTATCGGTATGTCTCGGTACAGCTTGCTATGTAAAGGGCGCGGGCAAGATCCTCGAGGAAGTCGAGGCTAAGCTCGGAATCGGCGACGGCGAATGCACCCCTGACGGCAAGTTCTCTCTCGAAGTTTGCCGCTGCGTAGGCGCATGCGGACTGGCACCTGTTATGATCGTTGCTGGAGATGTATATGGCAAGATGACCCCGGACAGAGTTGCGGGCGTGCTTGCTAAATACGAATAACGCATAATGGAGGGCAAGTCATGAAAACACTGCAAGATTTAAAAGACATTAAGGCGGCAAAGGGCGGTCAGATTGAAATCAGATTCAATCCTGACGATGCTGAAGAAGCCGTCAAGACCTACGTCCTCGTTTGCGGAGGTACCGGATGCCAGTCGAACCACAGCGTTGAGGTCATGGATGAGCTCAATAAGCTGATCGACGAAGCAGGCAAGAAGGACGAGATCCAGATCATCCAGACAGGATGCCAGGGACTCTGCGCAAAGGGCCCTATCATGGTAGTCCACCCTGGAAACGTTTTCTATCAGGAAGTAAAGCCAGACATGGTAGAGCGCATCTTCAATGAGCATATTCTCGGCGGAACACCTGTTGATGAGTATCTCATGGTAGAGGAGCTCCCAAGCGGCGAGAAGATCCACTATGTTGATTCTCCATTCTATAAGGATCAGCTCAGAATGGCTCTCCGCAACTGCGGTAAGATCGACCCTGAAGATATCGATGAGTATGTCGCAAGAGACGGCTATCAGGCTCTCGCAAAGGCTCTGCTTGAAATGACACCTGATGATGTCATCAAGGAAGTCGTTGATTCGGGACTCAGAGGCCGTGGCGGCGGCGGTTTCCCAACAGGAAAGAAGTGGATGTTCGCATCTGCTAACAGAGGAGAAGTTCAGAAGTTCGTAGCCTGCAACGCTGACGAAGGTGACCCGGGCGCATTCATGGACAGATCCATCCTCGAGGGTGACCCACATTCAATCCTCGAAGCTATGGCTATCGCCGGCTATGCTATCGGCGCTAACCAGGGATACATTTACGTAAGAGCTGAGTATCCGATCGCTGTTGAAAGACTGAAGATCGCTCTCAATCAGGCCAGAGATTACGGCGTGCTCGGAAAGAACATCTTCGGATCGGGATTTGACTTCGATGTAGACCTCAGACTCGGTGCAGGCGCATTCGTCTGCGGCGAAGAGACAGCTCTGATGACCTCCATCGAGGGTAACAGAGGTGAGCCTCGTCCTCGTCCACCGTTCCCGGCAGTAAAGGGTCTTTTCGCACAGCCAACAGTACTCAACAACGTTGAGACTTACGCAAACATCCCTCAGATCATCCTCAACGGAGCAAGCTGGTTCAACCAGTACGGCACTGAGACGTCAAAGGGAACAAAAGTATTCGCTCTCGGCGGCAAGGTCAACAACACAGGTCTCGTAGAGGTTCCGATGGGAGCAACTCTGAGACAGGTAGTTGAAGAGATCGGCGGCGGAGTTCCTAACGGAAAGAAGTTCAAGGCTGCCCAGACAGGCGGACCTTCCGGCGGATGCATCCCTGCTAAGTCATATGATGTTCCTATCGACTATGAATCACTCAAGGCTATCGGTTCCATGATGGGATCCGGCGGAATGATCGTACTCGACGAGGACAACTGCATGGTAGATATCGCTAAGTTCTACCTCGGATTCACAGTAAGCGAATCCTGCGGAAAGTGCACACCTTGCAGAATCGGTACAAAGCGCATGCTCGAGATTCTCGAGAAGATCTCAGCAGGCAGAGGTGAGATCGAAGATCTCGACAAACTCGATGAGCTGGCTCACTACATTCAGGCCAACGCTCTCTGCGGACTCGGTCAGACAGCACCTAACCCGATTCTCTCAACAATCGAGCACTTCAGAGATGAGTATGAAGCACACATCATCGACAAGAGATGTCCTGCAGGCGTCTGCAAGGCACTGCTCAACTACGTAATCGATCCTGAGAAGTGCAAGGGCTGCACAAAGTGTGCCCGCAACTGCCCGGTCGGCGCTATCTCTGGCGCTGTCAAGCAGCCACACGTTATTGATCCGGCTAAGTGCATCAAGTGCGGTGCCTGCATGGAGAACTGCGCATTCGGTGCAATAAGCAGAAAGTAAGGGGAGGTGAACACAATGGCAGATATCAAAGTAACAGTTGATAATATTACTGTAACTGTTCCGGAAGGTTCCACCCTGCTGGATGCAGCTCATAAGGCCGGCATCGACGTTCCTACATTATGCTATCTGAGAGGTATCAATGAGATCGGTGCCTGCAGAATGTGCGTATGTGAGGTTGTTGGAGCAAGAGCTCTTGTCGCTGCCTGCGTATACCCATGCACAGACGGTATGGTAGCATATACCAATACCGAGAAAATCAAAGACTACAGACGTAAAACTCTTCAGCTGATCCTGTCCGATCACGATCAGGACTGCCTCGGCTGCGTAAGATCCACAGACTGCGAGCTTCAGGCTCTCTGCAAACGCTATGGCGTAGAGAAGACCGACTACTATGCAGGTGTTAAG
>JAFQZQ010000021.1 GCA_017405845.1 Mogibacterium sp.
CGCTTCAAGGGGACACGATACCGTATATGTTCCAGCCCAGGCCGCAGCACTGTCGTCATAGCCCCACGGTGCGCTGCGCTGCGCCGTCACCGCCATCTCACCATAATCAGGATCCTCAACGGAAATGTCGAATCCACCGTCCTTTGCAGCCGTAATGCGCACTGTCACGTCCTGCGCGGATGCAGAGGCCGTCACACCCGCCGACGCATCAACGCCATTCCACCCGGCAAAAGGAATTGACACCGTATTCCCGCCTTCGCGCCTGTAACGCGCGCTCAAGCGTCCAGACAACGGCAACGACACGTCTAACGAGCCAAAGGCTTGGGCGGTTATTTTCTTTTGCCAAGACTGTACCCGGCTACGAAGAAAGCGAGCGCGAAACCCACGATCTGCATGAACTGGAACACGTCCATAGCTTTTGCCCTCCTTTCTATCAGATTTCCACAAGGGATTTCTATATATACGGAGGGTCACAGTCCCTCCGCAGAGGGCTAACCGCCTACCGTGTATGGTAGCTTTCTAAAATTATAACACAGTAGATATCAGCGTTCCATTGTTATCGGCCTTGTATCTTTTTTGATATCCACCACTCTCCCAGCAAGCCTTTCCGTCGCCATATCCATCAGCTTTGTGATCGCTTTTCCCCATGCCTCAGCCCAGGTATCTCTGCCCTCTCTGCTGAGGATCCTGTACATCTCCTTTACCACAGAGATAGCTCTGGCAAGTATGCTGTTGAATTTATCCGGGTCACTTTTGCCGCCGTTGGATGCAATCGACTCTGCAACCGGCTTTGTTATCAGTTCCTGTTTTACAGTCATAAGCCCTTCCCTCGGCGCACCCCTCTGGTATGCATGCCATATCTCATTATTCCATTCATCCCTGAGCCGGTTGGTCTCTTTGATAAACGCTTCCTTCGGGTTGTTCTTACCAATCTTCTTTGTCGGAAGGAACGGGCTGTTCTTCGGAAACACCATCATCTGATTTCTCTCAGAGAGCTGCTTGTTCATTAGATCCGTGAAGAAGAGCTTCGCATTTTGAGTGAAGTCCTTCTGCTTGAATACCGGGTTCTTTTTATCGAAGAATCGCTCCTCATACACTTCACCCTTGGGTATCATCGTGTATCCCGGCAGGAGTTTGCCGTCAGCAGTTGCCTCCTTTTTCGTCCTTACGTGCTTGCCGTTTGGATCAAAATACATATTTCGTGTCGCGATTTTTCTGACCGGTTCATCAAGTTGCTGGCGCTCGGAATAGATCATATGGATGTGATAATTCGTCCTGTCATGATTATGGTGCAGAGCGGCTATGCACTCGGTGTTATATTCTTTTCGGAATGATTCCACAAAGTATCTTAGCAGTTCATCCGGATCATACTGCATCAGTTCCTTCGGCAACGCTATGATAAACTCCCTTGCTTCTATGCAGCTGCCGTCAGTGCCACTTCTTTTGAAGTCTGCCTGATTCTGCTTCGCCAGCTCTTTCCAGTATTCGATCGGTGCTGTTTCATAGGTCGCATACAGATATTCCTGCTCATCATCGCTGCCGATATAATTGATTCTGCCCGCAACATCGGTCAGCTTCTCGTGCTGTATAAAGCTTACATTTTTCAATTCTTACCTCTGTTTTCCCAGCGCCTCCCTGTTCTTGCGCTGTCGCCCCGCGAGGCGAAATACACAGAGTACGAACCGTCAGGTTTGTGCGATGGGTGTATTTCGCTCTCAGTCGGCGAGGCCTCTTATGGCTATACGTTCTTACGCCTCTATGGCTATACATTTTGGTGCTTATTTCAGTTTTCCTTTCTATGATCAGTCATGACAGTTCTGTTGATCCTCACTTTCTCTTACATGATCCTGGCTGTCATGACGTTGTGTCTGATTTATGTTTCATTCTGATGATGTCTACTCGCTCAAGACATCATCATTGTTTCCAATCCCGGGTATACCCCTTTAAAAAACTGTTCTCTCAGCGTAGCTTTTTCTGAAAAAAGTCTTAGCTATCTCGACTTTTCTGATCTCATTTCTGTTTGTCGATGTCTGTATCCTTTGCCGGCCGCTTTCCCATCCGATACGGCCACAGCGGGCACCATTCTATCGGGCACAGTCTGACTTCTTTCTTCTCGCCGCAGCTGCAGTCAATGCACTTGGCTCTGATGGCCTTCATAGGTGTCATGCTCCCCATGCGCCTGCCTCCTTTCTATACATGTCTCTTGTAACTTTCATATCCAGTCCGAGCTGATACGTCGATGCTGCGTTGAACAGCGCTGTCAGAATATATCCTCTGGTGTTCACGATATCTCTCGGAGCGGATCTCATACTCTCCAATACGTCTCTCATCACATAGCTGTTTGTACTCTTCAGCCTCTCTCTTACGACCTGGGCCGGTATTAGGCTCCCATCTATCCATTGAGGATCCTTTGCATACAGATTGATATCTACAATGATGTTGATCATTTCATCTATCAGTCCTGAATCCGCTTTGATGTCTCTGATAAGAGCTTCGTAATCTACCTGTTCCCTGACTCGTTCGACCTCCGCATGATAGATAGAGTTGTAATCTTTGTTAGTGATCTCTGTAGTATTCTCTGTATTTGTCATAGGTTTTTTCACAATAGCTTGTTGGATATTTCCCATACCCTCATCGGTTTTATCCGATACCCTTGTCGGTTTTTTCCTATAAGGGTCTTCGGTATCTGCGGCATAAGTTATCTCCAGCAATCTGTCTGCGAACAGCTCTATGAACATCACATTGCCGAGCTTATCGTCACTTTCAGTAATCACAGTCCTGAAGTGCCGCTTGATAATGCCTATATCTTCCAGACGATCCATAGCTCTTCTGCTTTGATCCTTGGTCAGCTTGAACTTCTTTCCAATCTTCCCGTAGCTCAGCTGCAGCAGATCAGCTTTGAACCGCTTACTGAGCTTTATGTCTCCGGCATCGCTCTCATCACATTCTTCCCTGGGTCTGTGCCAGTACAGGATCTCTGATAGTATAGTTATTGCTGCCAGATCCGGCTTGCCCGATTCGGTTCGAATGGTGCTGTACCACGTATGCGGTATTATATTGCCTGTAAAACTCACCCCATAGAGGTCATCTACCGATTTGACTCCTGTCTTGCTTACCTGCATGTCTCACCTCCCTTCTCATTTTCATCTGTCACGATATCCTTTAGTTGAGTTCCTGTTTGACGGTTTCTATGGAACCGGGCTTTCTGCTTGCCATATTTAGCAGGCAGCTTTCTGCGACATCCACATCCACCAGGCTTCTGTTGCCCCTTGCAATGGACGGGATCAGCCCCGATCTCACGACGTCCCGGAACATTCGTCTGCTGACCGCAGTATCGGGATCCCTAGCTTTGATCTCGTCATATGCTTTGTTGATCGTTCTCAGCTTTGTCATGCACTCACCTCCTTCCCGCATTGCGCTATTTCTATACATATCGTACAGCTTATTGAACATTTCCTATGATTAGTATACATATTGCAAAAATTAAGTCAAGCATTTTGTTCAATGTACTGGACATTTTGTTTTATTGTGCTATAATATGTTCAGAAGGAGGGCTAATACAATGATTGACAGCAACCTGGCGGTACTACTCGCCGAAAGAAATCTGAAGATAACAAAAGTATCCCGCGATACCGGGATATCCAGAACGACGCTTACAGCACTGTGCTACGATCACAGCGGCGGCATCAAATTTGATACGCTGAATACACTCTGCCAATATCTGGGCATCTCACCGAGTGAATTCTTCAGCTATTCGCAGTATGATTATGAAATCGAGTGTCTTGGGGAAACCGAGTTTGAGGACACAATCTACAAGAAGCATGAAAGATATGCCTTTGAATACACTTTCAACATAGTTATCAAAAGAGACAATTTATCATGGTCGTTCCCCGTCAATGGGATAGCAGGCGATATCCACGGCGGAGTGCCTTTCGATGATGTATCAATAATATTGGTTCCGTTCTACAACGAAGACTCAGAAGATGCTACTGCACGGGATCTTGATGCATTACGTGAGTTTGGTAGAATGAAAAATGAAATGACTACCAGGCAGCTTCAGGATTTGAACAAGACTATATTTGACAAGATTGATGAGATGTTTATCAATGATTACGCTGCAGACAATAAAATTGACCCTTCACTTGTCATTCTCAACGAGGATACTGTCAAGTGCAGGGGTGGTCTGAGATAAAACGCTCTATCGTACAGCTTTTGAACATTTCCCTACATACATTTACCTGACACAAGACTGTACGAAGGGAGAACAACTTATGGCAAAGAAGACAAATTGGAAATCTAAAGAAGGAGGAAACGAATACTACAGAATAAACAGAAAAGTAGGTATGAAGCTTAAGGACGGCATCTGGGTAGACGATTATAGATGTTTCTACGGTTCATGCAAAAGCGATGCGGAGCGGAAATATAACGACTACATGAAGTCCTTGAAGAACAATTCAATATCACCTAAAGCCTGCCTGGGCGAAGTGATAGATGAATGGATCGACAAGGTGTTCAAAAACAGTGATCTCAAGAACTCTACCAAATCTAAGTATATTCGCGACTATAGTGTGATTTTTAAAGAGAGCAAGGCCGGCAAGCAGTTGATCGGTCGCCCTATCGAAAGCATAGCACCATTGCAGATACAGGAGATTTATAACAATTGCGATCGCTGCTACAGTTCAATACGTTCTGCCCACAATCTGTTGGTACACTTCTTCAAATATGCAGATCTTAATGGTATCTGTCGTAATCTTACGACAAGCTTGCAGGTTCCTAAGAAACCCGCTAAGAGATCAGATATTGAAGAAATCGAAGTTTGGGAAGATGAACCACTTAAGAGAGTTATCTCAGAACTTGATGGAAACACCTTGAGGCTTCTGGTAGTACTAGCAGTCAATACCGGAGCAAGATTCTCCGAATTGCTTGCACTAACATATGATGATATCCGCGATGGCATGCTATATATAACCAAACAGCTCGCAGATATTGCAGATGTGAATGCTAAGGGTGGAAAGAAATCCGATCTTCACATTGAAGAGACCAAGACCGAAAGCAGCAACAGAGTCATTCCCCTCTCTGCACCGGTTATGGCAGAAATCGAGAAGCACAGGAAGCTTCAGGCTGAAGAGATGAAAAAGCATGGATATGAGACCAATTATCTTTTCACAACATCGAACGGAACCTTCTACTACAAGAGGAATGTTGCAAGATCGCTGGAAAGACTATATAACAGGATCCATGTAGAGCCCCACTCATTTCACGCATTCCGACACACTTTCGGCACGAACCTTTCAAGAGCAGGAGTTCCGATCGAAGAAACGTCCAAGCTCATGGGACATTCGGACATATCCATGACCGCAAAGTACTATGTCTATGTAGATGCAGAGCGCAGACGCGCAGCAGTAGATAAAATCGTAGGATATAGTCTAGAGCAGCCGGCATAGTCTAAACACATCGAATTCGAAGTGTTTGGAAGTCGAAGCACCTGAGCCATGTGGGCATGAAATCAACGCGAACGGCTGTTCATTATCTGATGATTGTGATAAACTTATGTCTGTTAATAGCGCGCAGGCCGGGATGCTGAAAGGAGCAAACTATGCCTAAGAAAACAGTCAAAGAAACCATCCACGCAAAAGGGATCGATATTGGCATCTATACGACCGATTTCGAAAATGAATTTATATCATTAACTGACATCGCCAAGTACAGAAACTCTGATGATCCTCGGTATGTGATCCAGAACTGGATGCGTAACAGAAACACCATAGAGCTGCTTGCAGTATGGGAAGAACTCCATAATCCAAATTTTAACCGTGTGCAATTCGACGCGGTTAAAATTGATGCCGGACTAAATCGGTTTGTCATGACTCCTGCTAAATGGATCACTGAGATGAACGCAATCGGCATTGTATCAAAACCAGGACGATATGGCGGAACATACGCCCATTCAGATATCGCAATGTCTTTCGCAACATGGATCTCACCAGAATTCCAGCTCTACATCATGAAAGATTACAGGAGACTGAAAGTTGATGAAAGCAGCAGGATGTCTCTGTCATGGAATCTGAACCGCGAGATCAGCAAACTAAATTACCGCATACATACAGATGCGATCAAGGCTAATCTGATACCGTCCGGTCTTACGCCAGAACAGATATCTTTCACTTATGCAGATGAAGCAGACGTACTCAATATGGCTTTATTTGGTAAGACTGCGAAAACGTGGAGAAAAGAGAATCCCGGCAAGAAGGGCAATATTCGAGATCATGCTACAATCATGCAGCTACTCGTGCTTGCAAACATGGAGAGTTATAACGCCATTCTGATTGAGCAAGGTAAGAGCCAATCCGAGCGCCTCGTCCTGTTGAGGAACATGGCAGTCAGCCAGCTTGAGACTCTTTCAGAAATTGATGTCGGTGGACTGCCGTTGCTTGGAGATGGACGCAGAGAGTGATTCCTGTACCAGTTTTATACCAGTCAAGATTTGAGAAGAGAAGAAAAGTTATCGCAAGAAGTGAAATGATCTGAAAAGATATGGCATCTATGATGCTGAAATTCCAACTAAACCTTTAAGATATGTGTTCAATATGCTGTGCATTTCGTACAGTATATTGAACCAGGGTGTCCAGGGTTCGAGCCCCTGATCATCCACCAGCCAAACCCTTGAAATTTCAACGTTTCAAGGGTTTTTCGTTGTGCGTACTTTTGAGTACTGGCAACCGGTTTTTGAGTACACAACCGCTGTATCCCTTTATTTTCAACGGCTTCCAGGGGGTCTGACCCTGGGAACCTTGCTGATTTTTCCCCTGAATTTCAACGTTTTCAGCGGTTTTTCCTTTGGGTACACTTGAGTATTTTAGGTGCCGGAAATTACCATTATCTTCATGATCAAGCCTGAAGAGCCTTCTCAAGAATATCCTTGCGCTCATCTTTAGTATGTCTGTCGTAGCAATAGGAATTCATCGTAGTGCGCTCATCAGCATGACCAACCATCTCTCTGACAGTATTGATGTTCATTCCTCCGTCCAACATTGTCGAGATAAAAGTTTTACGTGCTTTGTGTGAGCTCCTGTAGTTGATGCCTGCCGCTTCACAGTACTTCCTGAAAGACTCCGACACCGATCTGTAAGACAGGCAATCACTGTTCATTGAGAAGATATACCCCTCGTCATAGACACCTGCAGCAATCTGACGTGCTTTAGCTTCATCGATTATGCGTTTGGCTTCACTGCTGAGCATGACCCATCTCTCGATATTATTACCCTTAAGGCCATCCTTGATATTCTTGGTGTCCCGCTCTACAGTTCGCTGAAGATGAAGCTCATCACCTTCGATGTCTCCAAATCTTACTGCACATACTTCCCCGATCCTGAGACCGGTCTGGAACATGAACAGAAACGCCAAAGGCGTAAGCCTGAGCTCAAAATGGTGAGGTTTTTCGAGATCTTCCCACGCTACCTGCTTAAGCTTTCTGAGCTCCTCTTTTGTGAACACCTGGGTTTCGCTACTCTTCTTCCTGACCGGTTTGAACATTCTCGGTTCGATCTTGACTCTTCGCATAAGGTTTACATCTATAATTCCCTGCTCTACAGCATAGTCGAGCGGCTGTTGTTAGCGATCAGTTAAATTCGCCACTATCTAATGCAACCCGTTTTTTGCACGCTAAAATAACCAACCACCCAGATGTTGTAATAACAATTAGATATTAGGTGACTCTGTGGAGTTTGGAGTCTTCACTCTGCTGGTTTTCAGAGATACTGTCTCCAGCTTCTTTCCTCTGAAACTGTCACCTTTAATGTTAAACACGGTTGCATCATCGAATATACGGTCCAATGCGCACAAGAGATCATCATCATCATTGAAGTTTTCTCTCCATAAGACAGGATTCTTGTTGCTGGTGAATATGATGTTGTTGCAGCCCTGACGGTTGTATCCTGGGACTGCAGATCACTCAATTGTGCGGATCACGCAGTTAACTTTGTGAATTGAGGCATAAGAAAAAGGCATGACTTGGTACAAATCATGCCGGTAAGATTATTTATTTTTTGAGTACTTTTTGAGTATTTTTTGAGTGTCGCCGGTTTTACCGGATGCTCTCCAAAATCCCTGCAGCTATTGGAATTTCACGGGTTTTTCGAAGCTGCTGATTCATGGGTGAACAGGGTATTACACTTTGCACTCTGGAAGGAGTTATTGGCTATTTTGGATATTCATTGTTTTGCCGTCTTAATATCCTGCATCTTATTCTTTTGCTATATCTGATTCAGTGTTATATACAACTCCGTCCTTCATTACGAAAGCGCAATCGAGCATTGCATATGGATCTGTAAAAAAGTCTCTCCGCCAGGCAGCGATATCCGCAAGTTTACCCGGCTCAATCGTTCCGATCCTATCTTCCATCTGTACAATTCCCGCATTTACACTGGTAGCCGCCTTTAGTGTTCTAAACACGCCCATATCCGACTCAAACCAGGCTTTATACTCATAGCCGCTCTCATAGTTCATATGGTTAGCTACGAAATCAGTACCGAAGCCCAAACGTATATTTCTTGCATTTTTTATAACCTTTCTACCCTGCTGTAGGCTATCTTTATAGAGTTCAAGTTTTGCCCGGAATTCAGGCTGCTTGTCTTTAAGGCCTTCCGGGTCATAGTGAATCGCCTCTTCATAAGGGGAGAAGGTCGGTACTACATAAGTTCCTGAGTCAGCAATCATATCTGCGGTTTCATTGTCCATCAGAGCACAATGTTCCATACCATCTATTCTATACTGCAAAAGTTTTCGTATGTGTGGAACACTATATACATGGGCGGTTACAGTCTTTCCCCATTCGTGGGCGGTACGTATTACAGCCTCTAGCTCTTCATCATTGAGCTGCGTCTGCATAGGATTATCATTAGGTGTAAAGAAACCACCTGTAGCCATTATCTTGATAAAATCTGAACCGTACTTGATTTCCTCTCTGACAGCATTCACCATGAAATCCGGGCCGGCTCCCAATGACTTTCGAAGCTTTTGAGCAATCATCCCCATCTCAGGATTTCTGGAGAATGCTTGCGAAAGATCTCCATGGCTTCCTGCACCGCATATGAATCTTGAGGCAGCAATTATTCGTGAACCGCTGAAATGTCCTGCATCGATTGCCCTCTTTACATCAAGTATGCCAAATCCATTGGATGTGATGCCGCCCATATGACGTACAGTCGTAAAGCCCCTTGCCAAAGTCTTTTGTGCGGTGTGTAAACAAGACAGAGTCTTTGCTTCTTCAGAAGTTTCATAGACCTCCTGTCTTATAGTATGCCAATCCCAGAAATCCATATGCATATGAGCATCTATCATACCCGGTGTAACCGTTGAGTCAGACAAATCAATGACCATTGCTGACTCGGGCCTTTCCAGCTCCGGACCCACAGCTGCTATCTTATTCCCATCTACAAGAATCTTCCAGCCTTCATAGAACTCATCGTCTTTGCCGTTAAATAATTTGCCACATATTATGTATTTCAAATCTGCCATAGCCTATTCTCCCCGGGACATTTGTTATTTGGTCATATTTCTGATGAAAGCAATCGTATCTTTAACTTCCTTCTTTGCTTCAGGAAGAAAACTTACAACAATTTCGAAAGCATGGAATGTTCCCTTCCAGATTTTATGTTCTACATATACTCCGGCCTTTTTTGCTTTTTCTATCAGCTTTTCGCAATCAGGAGTCAGACATTCACTCTTGTCCCATACGACTCTGATAGGCGGAAAACCGGTAAAATCGGCATATAGTGGAGACAGGTCCGGATCCGTGTAGTCCTGACCTTCAGGGCAGAAATTATCTCTCATATCCTGTATTGAAAGGTAATCTACCAGCATGTCATCCGGATAGCCTGATCTGTCAAGTGAATCACTCCAATCAATAAGCGGTGAATACGGGACCAATGCGTCAGGCTGACGCTGTCCTCTCTTGCGGAGCATGACTGTAGTCGCAAGAATGAGATATGCTCCACCGCTTTCGCCAAGCATTGTTATCTTTGATGAAGGATTTTCTTTCGCTATAGCGCTGAATGCATCCGCACATTGTTCTATCTGCGAAGGGTATTTGTTTTCCGGGGCCAGGGCATAAGCTACTCCGTATACATTTCCCCCATATTCTTTAGCAAGATATGATGTAAATGACCTAGAATAACGTGGATCTCCGCTTACCATACAACCACCATGTATATAAAGTATAGCATTGTCGGTTTTCCTATCTTCCGGTATAGCAACATCTACAGTAACTCCACCATATACACGTTCTTCGAATCTAACACCTTTTACGGGCTTCATCTGTTCACTTTGTTTAGCGTTTTCTCTGATTGCTTCTACGTTGAATGTTTCGTGTGTTATTTTTGTTCCCGGCTTTTTAAGTGCACGTTTAGTGAAATACATTGGTATGCTCATCTTATTGCCTCCTGATATCGATACAAAGCTTCTCTTTTCTGAATGATGTTGCTAAGCAAATGTTTTGCTTAAGAATAACAGACCGCGGTCTGTTATTTGCAGTATATATCATGCCCACATACATGTCAACGAGCATAACAGACCGCAGTCTCCATATAATAAAAACAGCCTTACGAAAAGGCTGTACTAAGTGTATTTAGGTTAAATATTCACGGAAGAAGAAATGTTGTGTATAGCATAAAGTCTGTGTGCCCCTTATCAGCCAGTTTATACTGGCCTGCCAAAACGCACCAATTGATAAGAATGCCTCTTTCAAGCATGAGAATGTGTTCTGCCAGGTCATACGCTACAATATCGCCCCGCACTTCCCCTCGCCTCTGGCCACCTTCTATTATTTCAAGAATCATCTTAAAATAGAACCTATCATGACTAAGGAATGCATCCTGTTTGCGTCGTGCAAGCTGAGAAATGTACAATTCGCTCAGAAGTTCGTAAGAAACATTTGAATCTATAAATTCACATACATACTTACTGACCTGCCGGATCTGGTCTATGGCATTTTGTTTTTTATCCATGTCCGAATACAGCTTCTCATATTCTCGGTCAAACACGACGTACAGAGAGTTCAGCAGGTCATCTTTTTTCTTGAAATAATAGTAGAAACCTCCTTTTGATGTACCTGCCTTCCGGATAATATCATTTATCGTTGTATTACCATACCCTTGGCTGTAGAACAATTCCCAGGCTGTATCTATTATTCTCTGCCTAAGTGTTTCGTCTGGTTTCTTTCCCATTATTCTTCCTCTATTTTATGGATTTTGACCATTTTATATTAACACAAACAGCTGCTTTAAATGGTATACATGGTATATTTTTAAGATATATTCGCTGTCCTTTTATTTAATCATTCAGACTTATCTTGAGAAAACTTTGAGAAACGGATGTGGAAGATGCCGCTATGCCTCCTTTCTGGTAATAGGTTTCAGATAGCGTCCGTTCTGCACAGATTATTTTGCTCATACATCATTGATGTACAGGGTCTGCCCCTGATCATTTTTGCGGAATTCCGAGGTTACATGTCTTCGGGCTTTGGGAGCAAACGTGCGTACTTTTTGCGTACTTTTTGAGTAAAAAGCCCTCAACCCGTTGCAATCACTGCGTTTCAGGACTCCCTTCTATTTCGAGCCCCTGATCATCCACCAACAAAGCCCTTGAAATTCGACGATTTCAAGGGCTTTTTCGTTGAGGAAACTTGAGGAAAAATGAGTATTTGTTAAAGGGCATTATAAAAGCGGGTTCACCGGATAGAAAGTTGGATGATGTCGCTATACCTCCTTTCATATTTGTAAGTGATTTCCGGATCACCCGCTTCTGTTTCAGTAAATATCAATTAAGTATCTCTTCAAGCGCGTTCCTATCCTTTATCGTGATTTTTCTGCCTTCAACCGTTATCAAACCGTCATTTTGCATTCTCATAAGTTCTCTTGAAAGAGATGGTCTAGCTGCATTGATAAAATCTGCTATCTCTTGCCTGCTCATGGAAACTGACATGGATGATTTGTCACCAATGCTGAACAATATCATCTTGGCTATTTTCTGTCTCAGAGTACTGCATGACATTATCTCAAGCCGCTCGTTGAGAGTCAGTGATTTCTGAGCCATCATCAGCAGCATGTTCGAAATCAAGGTAGAATGAAAACCGCAGTTCCGCTCACAGGTCCCTACAAGGAAATCTTTCGGTATCATTAGTATAAGTGACTTTGTCTGCGCCTGCGCATACATTCCGTATTTACTTTCTCCAATTAGGATAAGCTCTTGACCGAAAATGTCACCCTTGTTCTCAAACATAGCGATGATATTTCTTTTCCCGTCGGAATAATCCATTCCAAGGGTAACGGAACCGCTGATAAGCATCGGCAGACAAGCAGGATGATCTTCTTCTGAGAACACCATCTCGCCTTTCTCATAATAGATGCTTTCAGCCTTACTGCACGCGAGACAGCTCTGTATTTCTTCCTCGCTCAAATTCTTGAACAAAGCAGTATCATGCAGTACTGATTTCAGGCTCTCATCATTTTTTGCAAGTATCTTTACTGACATTTCCCAGCCCTCTCTTCATATATCCATTTTGCCGCTTGCACCGCGTGATAAGTTATGATCATATTTGCGCCGGCTCTTTTCATAGCGGTGAGATTTTCCATCACTATTTTCTTCTCGTCTATCCAGCCGTTTTCTGCAGCAGCTTTGACCATCGAATATTCTCCGCTGACATTGTAAACAGCTATAGGCTGTCTGACTTCTGCTGCGGCTGCCTTTACGACATCCAGGTATGCAAGTGCCGGTTTTACAATGATTATGTCAGCACCTTCTGAAGCATCTGCAAGGCACTCTCTTACCGCCTCCCTGCAGTTTGCCGGATCCATCTGATAAGTCTTTCTGTCTCCGAATGCCGGCGCAGAGTGAGCAGCATCTCTGAAAGGCGAATAGTATGCCGATGCGTATTTGGCGCTGTAAGCCATCAGTGGTAAATCCGTGTAGCCATTTTCATCTAGGTAACTGCGTATAAAGCCTACACGGCCGTCCATCATATCTGAGGGAGCAACCATATCCGCTCCGGCTTCAGCAAGGGTGAGCGCTGCCTGTGCAAGCAGCGGGAGTGTTTCGTCATTGAGTATCTTCCCCTCATGTACCAGTCCGCAATGTCCGTGAGATGTGTATTCACAAAGGCAGACATCTGCTATCACTATCAGATCAGGCGCCACTTCCTTGATGCGCTTCACTGCTCTCTGAGCTATACCGTCACACTTATATGCCTCACTGCCCACCTCATCTTTGTGCTCCGGGATGCCGAAAACCATTACCGCAGGGATTCCATATTTAATAACAGGCTCCAGGAATTCTTCGAGCTTGTCTATAGACCATTGATACACTCCCGGCATCGATTCCACAGGGTTTTTAATATCTGTCCCTTCTGTAACGAAAACCGGCAGGATAAAGTCATCCACGCTGAGCCTGGTCTCGCGTACCAGATTTCTGATGCCTTCACTTCTTCTTAATCTCCTTAGTCTTTCCATCATTCATTATTTCCTCTCTATGGATGACAGCCGACTGCTTCCGAAAGTTTCTCAGCCAGCCCGCGGGCAGTATGTGTTTCGGCTATGATATCAGCCTCATAACCGTATTTTCTCAACTCCTCAGCCGTACTGCTGCCAATACAGGCAAAGCGAGGAGCTGAATCTTCATCTATATCGCGTGTTTCAAGAAATGCTCTCACGCCTGAGGCACTAGCAAGAACTATATGATCATCCCTATGCGGAGCCTCTCTGATCTTCTCTTTATTTATGACTGCACGATAAAGGATCACCTTCTCGTAATCCCAATGCGATCCGTCCAGTACGTCGAACATCTCGTCACTCCCGGATTCTGCGCGTATGATCAGCGCAGGTCCGGCTTGCTTTTCCTTAACGAGTCTCTCCGCAAGAGCTTTCCCGGTATAGACACCCGGCACTATGTCTGCATAGTATCCATATTCGTTCAGCGCAGCTTGAGTCGCTTCTCCTATGACCGCAAACCTTATTCTGCCAAGCCGCCGTCTGTCAAATCTGATCTCGTCAGCGATCTCAAAAAACAATCTGACAGCATTTCCGCTCGCAAATATCAGCCACTCGAATTCTTCTATACTGTTCAGCGCACGCTCCAGATTTATGCGGCCCTCAGGAATTATCTCGGTCTGTATTCTCAGCCAGTACGAAGTGCGTAATCCCAGTCTGGCCATTTCCGAACTGAAATGTTCATAGAACCTGTCCGTTCCAACTGTAAGAAATCTCCGCTTTCTGAAAAATTCAAACGTCCGGCTCTTTAATCTGTATCCCGCCGTTTCTCCTATTACTATGACAGAAGGCGTTTTTATCTCTGCGATGTCAGAAGCTCTTGTAATATCCGAAAGTGTGCCCTGTACTGTATATTCATCTTCGGAGTATCCGCAGGATATAACTGCAGCCGGAGTCTCGGGATCCATCCCTGCCTTAAGGAGATCTCCTGTGATCCTGTACAGATTGGAAAGGCCCATCAGAAACACCAATGTGCCATCAAGGCCGGCATATCTGCCGAAGTCTGTTTCATCATCCATGGTATGCCCGGTTATTACATGGAAGCTGCGTGCAATGCCTCTGTGTGTGACCGGTATCCCTGCATGTTCAGGTACAGCTATCGCAGACGACACTCCCGGGATCAGCTCAAAATCTATTCCCTCACCAATCAGAGCCATTGCCTCTTCGCCTCCGCGCCCGAAGACAAAAGGATCTCCGCCCTTGAGTCTTACGACCGTCCTGTAACTTTTTGCTGTTCTGATCAGAAGCCCATTTATCTCTTCCTGCTTCATGCTGTGACCGCCCATTCTCTTGCCGACATTTATCAGCAGGCAATCATCCCTTGCATTATCCAGCAAACTGTTGTCAATAAGACTGTCGTAAAGGATGGCATCTGCCATTCCTATGAGTTCGCGGCCCCGCACTGTGATCAGATCCTTGTGTCCGGGGCCTGCTCCGACGATGTACACTTTACTCACCTGGCACCTCCGGCATCTTTGAAACAGCCTCAGCCACTATGCTCTCGATATTATCGGCCTTGCCCTCTGCACATACACGCGCAGTATTTCCGCCGTCATGTTTCATGACCCGCAGAAGCATTCTTCCGTCCTTCTGAACAGTCGCCCAGGCTCCTACCGAAGCATGACAATCGGCACCGATCGCCTTCATAAAGCCCCGTTCTGCCCTCAGAGCTGCACTTGCTTCTCTGTCATCCAGGCTGCGCACGGCATCACTGATGTCACTTACAGCAAGTCCTTCTATCGCTATGATCCCCTGACCTGCTGCAGGAATAAACCTCTCAGGATCAAGGTCGACATATCTGAGATCCGGTTCATCATCAAGTCCAAGCCTCTTAAGGCCTGCTTTCGCAAGCACCAGTGCATCGAACTCTCCCCGTCTCAGCTTGGTCAGCCTCGTTGGTACATTCCCCCTTAGCGGTCTCGTAATATAATTTGAAGACAGCTCTTCAATAAGAGCCTGCCTTCTGCGGCTGCTGGTTCCGACTATCCTGATATCTTCAGGCCTTCTCCCTGATAACGAAACCAGCACATCACCCGGTTCTTCTCTCTCGAGGCACGCAAGTATATCGATCCCTTGAGGAAGCTCACCGGGCATGTCTTTTGCGCTATGGATAGCAATATCGATGCGTCCTGACAATATCGCTTCTTCAAATTCAGAAACGAAGACTGCTTTGCCGCCAAATTCCCATAGTGGTCTGTCTGTCTGTTTGTCCCCTTCAGTACGAATGATCACTGCCTCACAGTTGATTCCCTGCTCCTTAAGTGTCCTGATCACGATCTCCGTCTGAGCCATCGCAAGAGCACTGCTTCTTGTACCGATACGGATCTTTCTTATCCCAATCCGTTTATCTGCTTCTTCTCGGAACAATCTGGCTCTTTCATCCTGAGAGTCTGTCGTTTTGAGGACATCTTCTCTCATCCGGCCAAGCTCACCGACCGCCTCGTCGAATTCTTCAGGAATCAGTTCCGCGATCCTGCTGCGGATCCTGCCGGCAAGCAAAGGACTTCTGCCATCGGTACAGACCGAAACAGAATAATTCTCTTTCTTCAGTACTGCGGGGAAAATAAAATCGCTGTGCTCTTTGTCATCGACCGCATTTGCCGGAATGCCTCTTTCTCTGGCAAGATCAACTATGCGTCTGTTGAGTTCCCTGTCATCGGTCGAGGCTATTACAATATCCCTTCCCTCAAGATCGGTGATCTCGAATGGTTTCCTTACCATAGCAAACTCTCCGGACACTTTGATGATGTCCGGAGAGATGTTCTCAGCAATAACGGTAAGATGCGCGCCGAATCCGCAAAATGCGCGGACTTTATGGAATGCGCTCCTGCCGCCGCCAACGACCAGAATATCCTTGTCACTGACTTCTGTCATGAACGGAAAGTATGCCACATCCGTCCTCCTGTATTTTTATTTTTCTTTTGATGCGAAATGATACGGCAGCGCAACAAACAGTATCGCTCCGATCATGTTGCCTAAAGTTACTACAATCAGGTTGTACCAGTAACCTCCCATGCTGATTGCCTCGTTGCCTCCGTTGTTGATAAGAGCCAGCGTCAGCAATGTCATGTTGGCGATACTATGCTCAAATCCTGTTGCAAAGAATGCCAGCAGACACCAGAAGATCATAAGCAGCTTGCCTGCGTCCGATTTAGCTCTGAAGCCGCACCATACAGCCAGGCATACCAGTGTATTACACAGCATGCCTCTTGTCAGAAGCGGTATGAAGCCTGCCGTCATCTTTGCCGCCGCAGCGCCTGTCATAGCGCTCAGAGTCGCGTCACTGTAGAGTCCCGTCAGGCTGAATACCAATGCCAGCAGCGCCGAGCCTGCAAGATTTCCGACCCAGCATACTCCCCACAGCTTCAGTGCGTCGCCAAGTGTTACGGTCTTGCGAAGGAGACCGGCGGTCATTACCAGATTATTACCGGTAAATAATTCCGCGCCAGCTATCACCACAAGACTCAGTGCAACGCCGAAGCAGCAACCCATCACAAGTTTGGTGTATGGTGCTCCGGCAAGTGCTCCGCTTAATGTAAATACCAGAAGGATACCAAAGCCGATGTATGCTCCTGCCAGCATGGACAGCAGAAAGTAGCCACCCGGATTCTTCTTCAGAAGAGCGGATTTTGCGGCTGCTCCTTTGGAAGCAGCTGTGAATTCTTCATTGAACATATTATTCTCCTTGCTTCAGAACTACCGCATCTTCTCTCTCGGAAAAACGCCACATTGAGTTTCTAAGCTCGTTGTTCTGATCGTAGCGCTTGCCGCCCCAGTAGATTCTTCCCTGGATCTCGCACTTCGGATTCGGAGTGACATCCTTCATGATGTATTTCAGGAATTCCTCAAAACCGGTACGGTCAACGATATAGCCGATATGTTCCTTGCTCTCAACTGCCTCTCTGTCCAGATATTCATCCAGATATGCATATACGTTACAGATGACTTTCTTCACGGTATCATGGTCTGCCCACCTCATGAAGTCTTCTGCCATGCGAGGATTCTTCTTGCCAGTACGTCCAAGCAGCACGACGCGGTAATACTCTTCTTTGCTTCTTGTCCATGCTCTCGTTGGGCAGTAATTGACACAGAGTGCGCATCCTACGCATTTGTTGACATCACGCTCTATTTTGCCATTTACAACCTTTAGAGCTCCGACTGATCTCTTTTTGCAGTACTTGACGCACTGCTCGCAGCTGATGCAGCGATCCTTGTTGTATTGAGGCTCACTCATGCCGATGATACCAAAGTCATTAAGACGTGTGTGTGCGCAGTCATTCGAGCAGCCTGTGAAGGCGATCTTAACGTGATGATCGTTCGGGAATATAGCCTTATCTATCTCCTGCGCGAATTTCTTTGTATCATAGTTGGCGAACGGGCAGAGCTGTTTGCCCGGACAAGCCACGACATTACGTGTTCCGGAAGCAGGATATCCGCCGTTATACTCTTCCTGATTGATGTTTCTGTTCTCGATTATCAGCTGAAGAGCCTTGTTGACTTCTTCAACATCCTTCAGATCGATCCCCGGGATCTCAAATCCCTGGCGGTTCGTGATGTTTACCATGCCCTTGCCGTATTTTCTGGCTATATCGACGACACGCTGCAGCGAATCAACATCGATCTCTCCGCCCGGGCAGCGAACACGGGAAGCGGTTTCTCCTCTGACCTTGGATACACGGTAGGCGTTCTTCTTCAGTTTCTTTAAATTAGTATCTGTAGTCGTTTTATTCATGGTTCCACCTCCCGCTAATCGATCAGTGTCTTGTGCTCAGAGAACTTGAATACAGGACCATCGATGCAGACATACTTGTCGTTGATGCGGCAGTGACCGCACTTTCCGATCCCGCAGCTCATCCTTCTCGAATCCGAGATCCAGACGTTATCCTCACTTAGACCTCTCTTGACGAGTTCGATCATAGAGAACTTGATCATCGGAGGCGGGCCTACTACGATGGCCTTGCACTTACTGATATCTCTGATCGGGATGTCCGGAATGTATTTGGTGACCAGGCCGACCTTGCCCTCATATCCTTCAGGCGCGCCGTCGACAGTAAGCGTCAGGTCGATCTTCTCAGCCCAATCCTTAAGGTCTGCCTTGAACATGATCTCTCCCGGGTCCTTGAATCCGGCGATCATATGTACGTCTTTCGCACTTTCAGTCTCACACAGATACTGAACTACGCCTCTTACTGGCGAAACAGCCGTACCGCCGACAACGATAATCAGCTCTCCGCCTTCATACTCATGAACATCAAAGCCATTGCCGTAAGGTCCGCGGAGGAAGAGGCTGTCGCCTGCCTTGAAGTTTTCAAATAGATAATCCGTAACTTTTCCTACAGCTCGCAGCGTCAGGTCTACGTAATCAGGTCCGATTCCGCTGACCGAAATAGGGCATTCTCCGACTTTAGGGATCGAGATCTGGAAAAACTGTCCCGGTTTTACATCCCCAACGTGAGTAAATCTGAAAGTCCATTCCTGAGCCGTGTGTTTTATAATATCCTGAAGCTTTGAAGGAACAGGTGTATATTCATTCTTTCCGCAGTTACACATTCTCTGTCACCTCCTTCACTCTCGCGTTAAGTTTGTTGATGCAGTTCGCAAACGAGATGTACTCAGGGCATACAGTATCGCAGCGTCCACAGCCTACGCACATATCGTAGCCGAAGCGTTTTCTGAAGTCATACACCTTGTGTAGGACCTTGAATCTCATTCTCTCGCCGTTGGTTTTTCTCATTACCAGACCGCCTGCTACATCGGTATATCCGTCTACCATGCATGAAGCGTTGACGCGGCGGCGTTCGCCTACTCTGCCGTTATCCGTATAGAAAACGTCCTGGATCGTAAAGCATGTGCAGGTCGGGCATACGAAGTTACAGCGGCCGCAGTTGACACAACGCTTGGTGTACTCATCCCACATCGGATCCTTGAACAACTCTATAGGTACTTCCTCCGGCCTTTCGACCCTGAACTCTGCCTCTGTCACAAAACGAGGCTCAACATTATCTTTTGCACCGCCTGCGCCTTCGAATGCAGCAAACAGTTCATCATCTTTGACATCGCAGTACACTTTGCCATCGACAACATCGATCGAGAAAGCATACTCATCTGTCTTGTTGCTTCCCATGTCTACGCAAAAGCTGTTCGGACACGCCTTTCCGCATCCGATCAGAGCGAATTTCACTCTGTTTCTGAGCCTCTCATAGAACCAGTCGTTGTTTGGCCCGTTACCTGTATACATCTGATCGAGTCTCTTCACCGCGTGGATATCGCAGCTTCTCATCAGCACGATTACAGGACGGGCATCATAATCCGCTTCCTTTATCTCGTTCTCTGTAAAGTAGAACATAGTCTCCGAAAGAGGTATCAGGATCTCCTTAAAGGAGAAATCCGAACGTTCCTCCAGCTCGGCATCTTCGATGCGGCTGATGTAGTCGTAGCGGATCACATCGGTGTCTCTGAAGCGGCCCTCTCCGACTTTTAACACCGGCGCGAATATCCTGTAATTACCTTCAAGAACTTCGAGGACTTTGTTGAACTCTTCAGTCTTATAAACAAAACCCATCGTTTCCCTCCGTTTCTTCAGTAATCTACACATTATTACATCCACATATATAAAATTTGGGCACGTCATTTTACGAGCAATGTCCGTACCCAATTCGATTATATATGCATTATTTTTTGTTTTCCGTAACCATGGTTACACGCAGGGCTTGTATATAAAAAAACCATAATATCCATCTATTTCAGCATCGTAAACAGAATCACACCATAGTAATTTCCTATAACATATCCGAGTGTTCCAACAAGTATGGCTGGAACAACAAGCGACTTCCACCCCTTTGATACCGCAAACGCTGCTGATGTAGTCGGCCCGCCAATATTCGCGTTGGAAGCCACGGTTATCTCCTCTATTGAGTATCCGAATAGTCTTCCCAGAACAAGAGAAAACAGCATATTCATTCCAATTATTATTGCTGCAAATACCAGCAGAAGAGGCGCTTCGCGAACTATCAGTACTATCGATGCAGGCGCGCCGATAACCGCGAAGAATATGTTTATCATATAGGTGCCTGCTTCCTGTGCTCCTCCGATATTGCCAAATATATCCGGGAAATATGTCGCAAGCAGAGTTGTAATAGTAGTGATCAGCAGGTATTTATTCCCAAGCAGCCCGTTCAGCAGGTCACCTGCGATATTGCCTGTCGGGATCACATCACTAAAGAACCCGGCAAGCTGCACCGACACCGCAACTATAACACACGCTATCGAGAATCCTTTCGCTATGTCAACAAGCGATATTTCCTTCTTCGCCCAGTATTTCGATGTGTGGTTTTCGTTGCTCTGTTCTTCACGCTGTCTGTCGATTATTGGATGAGAAAAGTGTTCGCTTATCCATCTGATTCCCGGCAGAGCTATAAGAATGAAAAAGTATAGTGCCATCAGCAGATTGTCTGCAACGATCGAAGCTGAAACCAGGTCAGCTCCCGCGCTGGTAGCCTCAGACATGGCCACCAGGTTTACCGATCCCCCTACATACGTACCTGTGAACATCGAAGCAGCTGATCTGGCAGCTGCGATGCCAAGTTGATGACGCAGTAAATAAAAGGCGATTATGCCGCCTGACAATGTACCCAGGCCTCCTATAAGGAAGATCCCCAGCATACGGCCGCTTTCTCTCCATATTTTCCTAATATTTGCCTTGTAAAGAAGGAGCGGTATTGACAGAGGGACTACGTAACTCCACACAAAGTCATATGCCCCGGCTTCCGTAGGAATGACTCTGCAATTAGACAGCAGCATGGCCATCAGGAGGCATATGACACACGAAGACAGTTTAGCTGCCCATTTATACGTTTGTTCAAGCCATATTGCAGCAGCTGCGATCGCAGCCATTATGGCGAACAGCATCCATGTGTTGTCGGCACTTATAAGTGTATTCATAAGGCTAATCGAGTATCCTTCCGTCTCTTGAAATGGTGACTACCTGCCACGGTATGAATTTGCCGCTGTTTCTGAGTGCGTTTTCTGCCGCTCTCTGAAGACCGCCACAGCAAGGCACCTCCATGCGTACAATAGTCACACTCTTTATGTCGTTATTCCTGATAATGTCTGTAAGTTTCTCGCTGTAATCTATCGCATCAAGTTTAGGGCAGCCTATGACAGTGATCTTTCCCTTCATGAAGTCCTCATGCATGTTTGCGTAAGCATAGGCTGTGCAGTCGGCCGCAATCAGGAGTTTGGCTCCGTTATAAAACGGTGCCTCTGTAGGCAGGAGCTTGATCTGGCAAGGCCACTGACCGAGTCTGGAAACAGGCTTCATATAGGTCTGGCTCTGCTCAAGTGTGCTTTCTTCCTGCGTCGCTTTGAACTGCATCATCTTTGATCCCGGGCATCCACCCTCATGCACATGCTCCATCATCTTCTTCTCCTCTTTCTTCGCCTGTGCTGCCTTGACTGCCGCCTCGTCATATGCTGGTGCTTCTCTCTCCTCGAAAGTGATTGCTCCTGTCGGGCAGTTCGGAAGGCAGTCGCCGAAGCCATCGCAGAAGTGTTCTCTCATAAGCTTCGCCTTGCCGTCAACTATATCTATGGCGCCTTCGTGGCAGGCCTCTGCGCACAGTCCGCAGCCGTTGCATTTCTCTTCATCTATATGGATTATCTTCCTGATCATCGTGGTATCCTCCGTATTACTTGTCTCTTGTTTATCCAATATCAGTATAGTAAAGTGTGTATTGTAAGTATGTGGTTATAACCACATTTTGAAAGATTCACGGAGTTTTTATGGATAAGGATTTACTTAAAAAAACTGTTATATTCCGCGGTATGAATGATAATGAGCTGAATACGGCTTTATCTGCACTTAAGTCAACTGAGAAGGAATTCTTAAAAGACGAAGTCATTTTGTATGCCGGGAGCACAACAGATATGATGGGCCTGGTGCTTGAAGGCAGTGTTCGCATAGAAAGTAATGACATGTGGGGGAACAGGACCCTTCTGAGTCATGTAGGAAAAGGGCAGGTATTTGCAGAGACATATGCTATGGCCAAAGATGAGCCCATGCTGGTTGATGCAGTTGCGAACGAAAAATGCAGAGTATTGATGCTCCGAATAGAATCTTTAGGTATGTACAGTCAGGATCCATCCCTTTGGAGACTCAAGCTGGCCACCAACATACTGGATGTGTTCATGCGCAAAAACCTTATGCTGGCGGGCAGAAGCTTTCACACTTCGCCGAAGAGTATCCGTGGCAGAGTAATGGCATATCTGAACAGCGTATCGCTGCAGGAGGGTTCAGATGAAATCGATATTCCATTCGACCGGCAGCAGCTGGCAGATTATCTGAATGTAGAGCGCACTGCCTTATCCAAGGAACTGGGAAAGATGCAGAAAGACGGATTGATTACAGCAAAAAAGAGACATTTCATACTCTTATCGCCTTTTTCTATGCCTGGTTATGAGTCGTAATAAAAAGAATAAAAGCAAGGTGTTTTGAGGAAAGCTTGAGGAATGGATGGGATGATGTCGCTGAACCTCCTCTCTTTACCGGGTTTCAGGCTCTGCACCAGACTTCGAGCCCCTGATCATCCACCAGAAGCCTCCGAAAAATCGGAGGTTTTTCTTTTTCGAAAGACATAATAAAAGCAGGCAACTATACATTACCCGCCTCTATAAACTGCAGATTTATATATTTTCCTAATCTTTCTGCTTTGGGAGCACTTTTATGCTCCCTTTTTCAAAATCCAGACGATTTGGTATAACACATTGTTTTAGCAACATGCCAATTCCATAAATACTTCGACAAACTCCGATTCTTAATATATAAGCGAGGGTTTTGCACAGCCTTCGCTTTTCTTTATGATGAAGGTGATTGGCTAACGTAATCTTCGATTGGGACACCACGCCCGGCGACAAATTTGTTAGCCAGCCTTCATTGTTCTGCATTCGATTAAGCAAGTTGGGCAGCCTTAGCGTTCTCCCGTTTAACTATAGAATATGTCTGAACTATGAAGTGCTGTATCCAGTCAAATCTATTTCAAAAGGAGGTTTACTATGATTGCTGTTGGAATCGATGTCTCCAAAGGCAAGAGCACTGTTGCCATCCTCGATGGTGATGGTTCTATCCGTGCTCATCCCTATGAGATGAATCATTCAAAAGCGGAACTCGATGCTTTGATCAAATACATTAAAGCTGTCGATGACCACCCAATTATTCTTATGGAGCCTACCAGCCATTACCATTATCCTGTGCTAAGAGCATTCCTTGATGCAGGTCTTTCACCTTCACTAGTAAATCCATATCTTTTAAAGAAGTATGGTGATGCTGAACTGCGTAAGGCTAAAACCGACAAGAAAGATGCTATGCGGATCGCTCGTTATGCACTCGAGAAATGGTATTCTCTGGTTCCTTATTCACCAATGGATCAGAAATATGAAGATCTGCGCTTCCTCTCATCCCAGTATAGGCAAAGGATCTCTATGGTTGTAAAGAGCAAAAACCAGTTGATCAATTTGCTTGATGAATCGATGCCCGGGATCACTCGCATACTTGCACTTAAGAGCAGGAACCCTGAAAAATGCATGCTTTTGCAGTTCATAAAGCGTTTTCACTCGTTCGACTACATCAACTCGATCGGTAAGACTCGTTTCATGAACAGCTATACTACCCTGGCCCGTAAAGTCGGTGAGCGAAATGCTCCAGCGAAGGGTCTCGCTATTTATGAACTTTCAAAGACCAGCATCACGACGCGTAGTAATAGTGAGTACATGGATATCGCTTTGGATCAGTGTGTAGATATCCTGTCTGACTCTCAGCGTGCAGCGGATGAGATCATGTTGCAGATGCAGAGCATTGCCGAAACAATCCCTGAGTACAGGGTACTTATCTCAATGAATGGCGTAGGCGAAAGGCTCGGGCCTGTCATCCTGGCTGAGATCGGTGACATTCGCCGTTTCCATAGTGGTAAGGCTCTCAATGCATACGCTGGAAATGACGCTCCTCCCTACCAGTCCGGACAGTTTGAAAGCCGGAATCGTCACATCTCCAAACGTGGCAATCCGGCTCTCAGAAAGGCTTGTTTTGAGGTTATGCAGGCCCTTAAACTGACAAAACCTCAAGACGATCCTGTATATCTTTTCATGATGAAAAAAGAACAGGAAGGGAAACCGTACAACGTTGCCAAAATGGCGGCTGTAAACAAGTTTCTCAGGATCTACTATGCCCGTGCTATGGAACTGTATAAATAGATCCTGACTCATTATTATACTTTTCTGAAGAATCCGCAACTGCGGCGATGTGTTTGTATGCGTTGATTTGCTATATGCTTTTCAAAATAGCACTTGACACAGTATTAGCAAGATTTGTCAATCCAATACCCTTTCAGGTCTATGTGAATAGAAGACCCGTTTAGGTTGGAAGGACAATATATGCTCCCAGTCGCTTTTCAGCTTTTCATTCTCTTCATATACTTCTATATACTCGAAAGGCTCAAGATCTCCGACAAAACAATCACCGTCATCCATGATCAGTGAAACGCTGTCTTCACTATGACTATGCGTGTGGATTATCTCACCGGAAATGCCCGCCCGTAACAGGAACTCCCTGCTTTCAGAACATGAGATGACAGTTCCCAGGCTCTCATCGATTGGTGTATACGTAAGCCTGTCTCTTGCAAAAATACTGTCTGAGAAATGCACATAATCTCTTTGAACATCTATCAGAATTAGCATGGCACCCTGTTTCATCAGATCACTGATAAGCCCCATATGATCCGGATGATAATGCGTCGCCAGTACAATTTTTATGTTGTTAACCTTGATACCGTTTTGTTTCAGCGCCTTATAGAACGCAGGTAAAGTCCCGGCATAATCGGTATCTACAAGCAAGTCTCCGTCATTGCCTTCAATAAAAAAAGTATTGGTGTTTCCG
>JAFQZQ010000022.1 GCA_017405845.1 Mogibacterium sp.
CATCACCATCACCACCATCACGGACACGATGCTGACGAGGTCTTCGATGAGGTCGGAGCCCAGACCAGCAACAAGTATACAAAGGCCGAGCTCGAGGAGATCATCGACAGTCTCGACGAGTGCGGTGAGGTGCTCAGAGCTAAGGGCATCGTAGAAAACGCGGATGGCGGCTGGCTCGAGTTCGATTACGTGCCGGGTGAAGGCGAAGTAAGAGAAACAGAGGCAGAGGCGACCGGAATGGTAGCGGTCATCGGAACAAGACTCAACAAGGAAAAACTGAACGAGCTCTTCAAGCTTGCATAGAACAGAAAAAATGAGAGAAATACCTGTATATCTATTCACCGGATTCCTCGGAGCCGGCAAGACATCATTCATAAAAGAGACACTCGAGCACCACGAATTCGGAGATGACGGACGCACACTGCTGCTCATCTGTGAGAACGGCGAGGTGCAGTACGAGCCGGAGAAATTCGTTGGCCCGGGAGTCAGGGTGGAGCGCATAAAGTCAGAGGCTGAGCTCAATGATGTGAATCTCGGCCGCATAAACAGGCAGGGCGGATTCGACCGTGTCGTAGTTGAGATGAACGGCATGTGGGAGAATCAGAAGCTCTTTGCGGCTATGCCGCCGGGCTGGCTGATCGCGCAGGAGATGGCGCTATTCGATACCCGCACCTTCATGATGTACAACAAGAACATGCGCCAGCTTTGCTTCAACAAGATGCAGACGGCGGACATGGTGGTGTTCAACCGCTGTGAGAAGGGTTTCGACAAGATGCCATATCATAAGGAGGTGCGCATCGCTAACCGCAGCTCCATGATCGTCTACGAATACGGCATCGACGATCTTGAAGTTGACGATATCGTAGACCCACTGCCATACGACATGAATGCTTCGAAGATCAAGATCGAAGATGAGTGGTACGCGGAGTGGTACAGGGACATAAACGAGAACGAGGACGACTACGACGGAAAGACTTTCGTAATAAAAGGAAGAGTCGCTCTGTCGGAGGAGCTGCCTGATGGACAGTTCGCGTTCGGAAGACACGTTATGACCTGCTGCGAGGCAGACATACAGTTTGCAGGACTGCTGGCATATTACTCCGGCGCTGAGAAACTCAGCGTGGGAGATTGGATCGAAATAACAGCCAAGGTGCGCTGTGAATACACCGAAGCGTATAAAGAAAAGGGTCCTGTGCTCTACATCAAGAAGCTTGAAAGATGTGAGCCATGTAATCCGGAGGTCGCCACATTCTGATAATTGAAGGGAAAGAGGTATGAAGAATCGAAACAGAGCAAAGAAGGCAGGGAGATTCCTGAGCGCGGCGCTGGTATTGGTGATGACACTGAGCCTTGTAGCCGGAGTTCTGCCTGTGATCGATCCGGCATATGCTGCATCGGAATTCAAATATGCGAGCCCGTTCAGTAAAACGGGTTATTCGACGTACTACCATAAGGCAAAGTACTCGGGCAACCTCATCGTGAATGGCGTAGATATCTCGGACTGGCAGTCAAAGAACTGTCGCTTTGGAGATGCCAAGAAGGACGGCGTGGACTTCTGCATAATGAGAGTAACTTATTCATCTTACAGCAAGAAGGATCTGTCGCTGCACATCGATGAAAAATTCGCCACCCAATACGAAAAGGCAAAGGCAAACGGCGTGATGACCGGCGTTTATGTTTTTTCGCAGGCTAAAAACGCAAATGAAGGTATAAAGGAAGCGAATTACGCGGTAAAGAGGCTCAAGGCGCTGGGCATCGGACCTGAAGACCTTAACCTTCCTGTATACATGGACTATGAGTTCGCGGGAGGAGTACTCGGAAGGATGCACGGCATCAAGAGAACGCAGGCTACCAACGCGGCGGTCGGATTCTGTAACGCTATCAAGGCTGCAGGATATCAGCCCGGCATTTATGCAAATACTTCATTCTTCAGCTCATACATAACAACGAAGCAACTTGCATCTGATGTAGACATCTGGTGCGCACAGTACAACAGCCGCAACCAGTCAGCTGTCAACTATTCTAAGTGGCAGTACTCCAGCAGCGCCAGGATAGACGGAATGCTCTCGTACACAGGAGTACAGGGCAAAATCGACGCGGACTTCTGGTATCTGAACAAGAAAAAAGCTAAGAGTGACGTTGTGACCAAGGTCTGCGGCAAGACTACACTCAGCGTAAAAGATGCAAAAGCTCCTAAATTCAAGCTGTATGCCGGGAGCAAGCTGCTGAAGCAGGGCACGGACTATACTGTAGGCGGAATCCGTAACAACAAGACCGGAAACGGATATGCATATATCAAGGGCATCGGCAGCTACAGCGGATATGCTCTCGTGCCGCTCAAGATCACTAAGACTACGGAAGGAAAGACGAGCGATGTGATCAGCTGCGCAAACTACCTGACAAAGTCATCCACGGAGAGATCCCAGTACATATCCGTAGCACCTATCTCTTATAAGGTAGGCAACACATATGTGGTTCAGGATTATCTGAACATCAGAAAGGGTGCCGGCACAAAGTATGACAGAGTTCTCAGAAATGATCTCAGCGATACGATGAAAGCCAAGACGGCAGACGGAAACAAGTACGCAGTGCTCAAGCCGGGCGTTAAGGTAAAATGCCTGAAGGTGAGCGGAAACTGGATGAAGATATCCGGCGGCTGGATCTGCTGTAAAGAGAACGACGAGATCTACGTAAAATAGCGACAGGATAAAGCGGATGACAGGGAGACCGGGAGGTCTCCCTTTTCAGTACAATGAAAAAACGACTCTGTACAAGCTGAACCCCATCAACATGTGCATAGCCGTTTCTTCAAAGCACTATCTCATATCGAGTTTTTAAAAAGGACTCTCCCCGTAGACCTGAGAGTCTTTTTTATGTTGTCCGCAAACATACTCTTGTGAGTTGAACTGACAGCCTGCAAAACAACAATTTATTGTAGTTCCATTTTATTGAATGTTAATGCTAAATGTTATAATATCGTTACGAATAGTATAAATAAATTACGAAAATGAGACCAAAATTCGGTACAAGCGGAAAAGTATAATGGCAGAAAAGAAAACAGCTAATTTAATACTCAGCCGTACGAGGAGAAACCAGATCTATCTCCCGTACGCGCGCAAGAAACCTTACTTCGATGCGATAGCATCGGGTGATGAAGAACGCATCGCTGCACTCTCGCAGGAGAACTATCAGTATCCGACCGCACTTTACAACAGATGCGGTTCGTACAGCGAGGCTATGGACAAGATGTATTACGAAGCAGTCGGAGCGGCTAATGAAATGTGCCTGATCGCCATACAGTCCGGCCTGCTCGATATGGTGGCATATGATATACGCGACGAGTTCATCAAGGAATTCGACAATGCAGTCTCGCTGCCGGATATTTACGACCTCGTGCATGGCATGGCGCACAACTATGCCATGAAGATGAAGTATGTGCTCAGGGAGAAGAGGCGTTCGCCGAGGCTCGCGCGCATGATGACATATATCGAGGAACACCTGACTGACAAGATAGAGCTCGCCGATATCGCCGAACACGTCGGCATCAGCCGCACCTATGCTTCGGCAGTGTTCAAGGAGGAGCTCGGCATCACCATCAGCGAGTTTATACTCAATGAGCGCCTGCTCGAAGCAAAACGCATGCTGAGAGACACAGATCTGACAGTCGCCGCAATCGCAGACAAACTCGCCTTCTGCTCCCAAAGCTACTTCACGAAAAACTTCACAGAAGCAGAGGGGATAACACCCGTAGAATACCGAAGACAATTCGGATAGAGCTGCTAAATGACTATGGACAATAATACAGTTACATTCGAATACTGCAACTGGGACAGGGCTTTCGTCTGCATCGACCTGAAGTCTTTTTATGCTTCGGTAGAGTGCGTTGAGCGCGGGCTAGATCCCATGACGACTGATCTTGTCGTGGCCGATCCTACGCGCGGGGGCGGCACTATTTGCCTTGCTGTTTCTCCGTCGCTCAAGGCAAAAGGCGTTCCGGGAAGGCCCAGAGTCTTTGAGATACCGAAGAATTTCGAATACATCATGGCTGTTCCGCGGATGAGTCTCTATATTGAGTATGCTGCGGAGATATACAAGATTTATCTCGATTACATCGCGGCTGAAGACATGCACGTCTATTCGATCGACGAGGTCTTTTTCGATGTGACCAAATATCTGAAGAGATACAATATGGACCCGAAGCAGATGGCGGAATTCCTGATGACGGAGGTTTATGAGAGGATAGGCGTCAGGGCGACAGCTGGAGTAGGCCCAAACATGTATCTGGCTAAGATAGCCATGGATATAATCGCAAAGCATGCACCGGACTTCGTGGGTGTGCTCGATGAGGATGCCTACAAGCTGCAGCTCTGGAATCACAAACCGCTCACCGACTTTTGGAGGATAGGCAGACAGACAGCAAAAAAGTTTGAGCGCATAGGGATCACAACAATGGGCGGCATCGCGGAGCTCGCGGCCCGCGATGAAAACCTGCTCTACAAGATGTTCGGCATAGATGCGGAGCTCCTCATAGATCACGCTTATGGCATTGAGACTACCGAGATGTCAGACATCAAGGGCTACAAGAATAAGAGCCACTCGCTCTCTCACGGGCAGGTGCTGATGCGTGATTACACCAACGCTGAAGGACTTCTCGTAATCAAGGAAATGACTGAGCAGCTCTGCCACGAGATGACAGACATCGGTCACGTGACGCCAAACGTATCGATAGCGGTCGGATACAGCAACACACTGCACGTTCCGATGGCACAAGGATCGGTATCTTTCGGCTACATGACAGATGCGGCATCGGTCATCATGCCGGCAGTCGCGGATCTTTACAACAACATAACCAACCACGAATATCCTGTCAGAAGGATGTTTGTAAACTTCAACGATATAAAGCCGCGCGAGGCTGACAAGCAGATGACGCTGTTCGATCTGGTTGATGCGGAGGATGAAGAAGAAGGCAAGACGAAAGGGCAGATGCGCAAAGAGGGGATGGCTGATCCTATAACTGAAACTCAGGCAAAACTGAAGCGCGATGCGGCCCTGCAGGAGGCTGTCAACTCCATCAGAAAGAAGTACGGCAAGGACGCAATGTTCAGGGGAATGGACCTCGAGGAGGCAGCGACTACAAGGGAAAGAAACCATCAGGTTGGCGGCCATAAAGAATAATGAGAACTGTGTGAAGATGATGAAAGAGACCGATAAAAAATGTATAATAAAAAATAGCGAGTTTTGGGAACGGCCGGCGTCTTCGAGGCCGAAGATGCCCCGTCAGCAGCGGGCAAAGCAGTTTGCTCCGTTTGACTCGCTGAGCGGCTTGTTTGACAGACTCAGGCAGGCCGAAGAAGAACACGAGAGGGAGCTCAATACTAAATGATAAATGGAGTAAACAACTACTCTGAGATAGGTAAACTCAACAAGGTGCTGCTTCACCGCATAGGCACCGAGGTTGACGGACTTGTACCTGACAATTTTGCAAGGCTGCTGTTTGACGACATACCATATCTCAAGGTCGCACAGCAGGAACACGACCACTTCGCCAGAATTCTCAAGAGTAACGGTGTTGAGGTCGTATATTATGTCGATGAGGTGGCAAAGGCTCTGCACAGGCAGGATATAAAAGACCGCTTCATCAGGGAAATGCTCGATCAAAGCCACTTTTCGTCCAGGGGAGTCAAGGAAGCGATTTACGCATACCTGATCGTTATGAAGCCTCATGAACTGGTCGAAAAGGTGATCGCCGGAGTAAGAAAGACCGATCTCACCGACTACAGACCGAAAACTCTTGCCGAGAAGATCGACGAGGCATATCCGTTCTATATGGATCCGATGCCTAACATGTATTTTACGCGTGACCAGGGCGCCTGCGTCGGTAACGGTATAACCATCCATCACATGAGCACGGCAACCAGAAGAAGAGAAAGCCTGCTGCTCAGATACATGTATGAGTATAACAGCGACTTCGCACCTGCCGGCACAGAGAAGTGGTACGATTACGACGACCCGCAAAGCCTTGAGGGTGGTGACATACTGGTGCTCAGCAAGGACATCGTAGCGATTGGCCTCTCTGAGAGGACGACAGCCCTGGGCATTGAGACGTTCGCCAGGAACCTCCTTATGGGTTCGGATTTCAAGAAGGTGCTGGTGTTCAACATCCCTAAGAAGAGAGCATTCATGCATCTTGATACAGTGTTCACTATGGTGGATTACGACAAGTTCTCGATCCACCCTGAGATAGAAGGCCCGCTGCAGCTCTACGAGTTGAGTCTGGGCGCAGGCGGAGAGATCCGTCTCGACTCGATGACTGAAGATCTCGCCACCATACTGGCGGACGAGCTTGGCCTTCCGGCTGTAAAGCTCATACGCTGCGGAGGCGACGATGTGATGGCAGCTCAGAGGGAGCAGTGGAACGATGGTTCCAACACCCTTTGCATAGCGCCGGGCAAGGTCATCACTTACGAAAGAAACTATGTTACAAACGATTTGCTCGACAGAAACGGCATAGAGGTTCTGACGATGCCTAGCTCGGAGCTGTCGAGAGGCAGAGGCGGTCCGCGCTGCATGTCGTGTCCGGTCAACAGAGACGACCTGTAAACAGCCGGCGAACTGAAACAACCAATGGAGGATACAAAATGGCAGTTAATCTTAAAGGAAGAAGCTTTCTTACGCTGATGGACTTCACACCGGCAGAAATCAGATACCTTCTCGATCTTGCTCACGATCTGAAGTCCAAGAAGAGACTTGGAATCAAGGGCAGATCGCTTGAGGGCAAAAACATCGTTCTGCTGTTCGAGAAGACATCAACAAGAACCAGGTGTTCATTCGAAGTAGCCGCAATGGATGAGGGAGCCGGAGTCACATTCCTTGACAGCAAGAGCTCGCAGATGGGCAAGAAGGAATCCATCGCAGATACCGCGAAGGTCCTTGGCCGCATGTTCGACGGCATAGAGTACAGAGGTTATGAGCAGGCTGTAGTTGAGGAGCTCGCCCGCGAGGCCGGTGTTCCTGTGTGGAACGGTCTCACTGACATCGATCACCCGACACAGATTCTCGCCGACCTCATGACTATAGAGGAACACGTGGCTAAGCCTCTGAACAAGTGCAAGGTTGTCTTTGTAGGCGACGTCAGAAACAACATGTCTTACGCATGGATGTACGGCTGCGCAAAGATGGGCATGGATTTCGTGGCTTACGGTCCTGATGAGCTCTGTGATGCAGTCGACAAGGACGTAGTAGCACGCGCCAATGCCGTTGCTGCTGATACGGGAGCAAAGATAACTGTCACAAGCAAAGAAGAAGCTCTTAAGGGTGCAGATGTGATTTATACCGACATCTGGGCATCGATGGGCGAGGAAGACCAGATCCCTGAAAGAGTCAGGATGCTGACACCTTTCAAGGTAACGGAAGAGCTCATGGCAAAGACCGAGAATCCGGAATGCATCTTCATGCACTGCCTGCCTTCGTTCCATGACTTCAATACAACTATGGCAGCTGAGCAGCTGAAGCTCGGTTACGACATCAGAGAGGTCACCGACGAGGTCTTCTCGGGCAAGAATTCAGTCGTGTTTGATGAGGCTGAGAACAGACTTCACACCATCAAAGCAGTAGTCGTTGCGACCATCGCATAGATATAAACAAGTTAAAGGAGATCAAGAGGATAATGGAATTCAAAATACCTGAGTATAAGGCACCTGACTTCACTAAGCCTGAGCTGGTAAATGCCCCTGACTGCAAACTTCAGGCGGCTGAGATGGACGGAGTTGCACCGGAGTACTTTCATAGCACATCGATGTTCCCTGAATACTTCAAAATCAACGGAGAGTGGAAGCTGGCCGAGGAGAGCCGCATGGACTCAAGCGTAGTGCTTAGACCGGACGGCAGACTCGATGTTGTCGAGAACCGCAATATCTGCAAAGGCGACATGGTTGTGCTTGGCAGAAGTGAGGACGGACACGAGGGAATATATGTCCATACAAAGGGGTTTGAGGACGAAGAGTCAAAGCTTGAGGATCAGTTCGTATTCCGCCAGGGCAGAAGCAGGGAGACTGCATACGCCCGCGATTATGACAGGCTCTTCGAACTGCTTAATTATGAGAGGGAGCATGGTAACATCGTATGGGTCATGGGACCTGCATTCGCATTCGACCATGACGCAAGAGCATGCATGCAGGCTCTTGTTGAGAACGGCTATGTAGACGCTCTTATGGCAGGAAACGCCCTGGCCACACACGATCTTGAAGGAGCTCTGCTCAACACAGCTCTCGGACAGGACATCTATACTCAGAAATCCATGCCGAACGGACACTATAACCACCTCGATGTAGACAATAAGGTGCGCAGAAGCGGATCGATTCCGCAGTTCATCGAGGACTACAACATCGATAACGGCATCATCTACAGCTGCGTAAAGAACAACGTGCCAATCGTGCTTACAGGTTCGATCAGAGACGACGGTCCTATCCCTGAAGTCATAGGTGATGTATACGAAGGCCAGAATGTCATGAGACAGACTGTAAAGAAGGCAACTACAGTCGTCTGCCTCGCAACGATGCTCCACACGATCGCAACGGGCAACATGACACCGTCGTTCAGAGTGCTTGATGACGGCACGATCAGACCGGTATTCCTCTACACGGTCGATGCTGATGAGTTCGTAGTAAACAAACTTCTCGACCGGGGAAGCCTCGCTGCTACAACCATCGTTACAAACGTACAGGATTTCATCACGATCGTAGCCAATGGACTCGGTCTTGAATGGAAGAGATATTCGTAATCAATACAGAAAGGGGACCCCATGGGAGAAATTAAGCATCTGATCAATATCACAGATCTGAGCGTGGAAGAAATCGAACACCTGATGGAGACTGCTGATGACATAATAGCTCATCCGGAAAACTATTGGGATGCCTGTGCTCACAAGAAGCTCGCCACGCTGTTCTTTGAGCCGAGCACCAGAACAAGACTGTCGTTCACGGCAGCGATGATGGAGCTGGGCGGCAATGTGCTGGGATTCGACCAGGCTCAGTCGAGCTCTTCAGCTAAGGGTGAGACTGTGGCTGATACGATAGTCATGGCCGGCTGCTATGCTGACATAATCGCGATGAGACACCCTAAGGAAGGTGCGCCGGTAGTTGGCGCTACCAAATCCTCGGTTCCTATCATCAACGCGGGAGACGGCGGACATTTTCATCCTACACAGACACTTACCGACCTTATGACGATTCATCGTAAAAAGGGCGAGATCGGCAACTTCACTGTAGGCCTCTGCGGAGACCTCAAATACGGAAGAACGGTGCACTCGCTCATCGATGCACTTCTTAGATATGAGGGTGTCAGGTTTGTTATGATTGCTCCTGATGAGCTGCAGCTCCCGGGATATATCAGGGACAGGCTCAACGGAGCAGGCGTAGATTGGAGGGAGGTAACCAATCTCGACGACGCGATACCTGAGCTCGATATACTGTACATGACAAGGATTCAGCAGGAAAGATTTCCGAGCTGGGAAGAATACGAAAAACTCAAGGACAGCTTCATCCTCAAAAGATCGATGCTGAAGGCGGCAAAGGAAGACATGATAGTGATGCACCCGCTGCCTCGTGTCACCGAGATAGACGTGGATGTTGATGAAGACCCGAGAGCATGCTATTTCTATCAGGCTCTTATGGGCAAGTACATCCGCATGGCGCTTATACTGTACCTGCTGGGAATCAAGTAGAGGAGGTTTAATATGAACATAGACGGAATCAACACAGGATATGTACTCGATCATATAAAGGCCGGCAAAGGCTTTGAGCTTTATCACCTCCTCGGACTCGATAAGGCGGACTGCACGGTAGCTATCATTCAGAGGGCATCCAGCGGAAAATACGGACAGAAGGACATCATCAAGATCGACGCCGACATTCCGATCGACTACGACCTGATCGGATACATCAGCCCGAAAATCACAGTCAACATCGTAAAGGACCGCGAGCTCGTGAAGAAGTTCAAACCGAATCCGCCGACGATACTGACAAACGTGCTTGAATGCCGCAATCCGAGATGCATCACATCGGTTGAGAGAGGCATACCGCAGAAATTCAGACTCGTTGACAAAGAGTCGAGAGACTACCGCTGCGTATACTGTGATACACTGTATCGCGAAAATAAGTAATACGATGGACTCCATGGCCGGGCCATGGAGTTCTTTGAATACTGAATAATAAAGGAGAACTTATGAGTAAGACAAGAATGATTACTCTGATTCTGGTGCTGGCAATGCTATGCGCTTTGGCGTTTTCCGGATGCAGCAAACAGGAAGAAAGCACTGAACCTGCTGACACAGAAACAGAGGCGGAAGCTGAAACTGAAACAAAAGAAGAGACGGTGATCGATTATATGGTACTGGTAAACCAGCAGAGCCCGCTGCCTGATGGATGGGAGGAGGCACTTGACCTCACGACGATCACAAATTCCGTAGGCGACGAAGTGCAAACGGAGAGTAAGGCGTATGAAGCATATCTTGCGCTCAAGGAGGCCGTCGAGAAGGACCTCGAAGGCTATGAAAAAGGCGAGGTAAGACTCGAGCTTGACTCCGCATACAGAAGCGTTGCGGCACAGCAGAAGATAGTCGATGATTTCACCGAAAAATACGGGGAAGATTACGTTAAAAAATATGTAGCGGTTCCGGGTTATTCAGAACATCATACAGGCCTTGCGCTCGACCTTTACTTCACGATCGACGGCAAGGATGTATACGAGAACGAGGATCTGGTTCAGTATCCGGATATCTGGGATGCTGTCCATGCCAGACTTCCGGAATTCGGATTCATACTGCGCTTCCCTAAGGACGGCGAGGCGGTCACGGGGTACGCGTATGAGCCATGGCATATCCGCTATCTGGACGATCCTGAGATCGCGAAAGAAATAACTGACAAGGGTCTTACTCTCGAAGAGTATCTGTCAGAATAGATCAGGGAGGCAAAGACAAAATGAGTATAATTGCCGGATTCATGGTTCCGCACCCGCCTATGATAGTGCCTGCTGTAGGCCGTGGGAGCGAGGCTCAGGTGGCAGACACCACCGCAGCCTATGAAAGAGTCGCGGACGAGATTGCTGCGCTCGCTCCGGAGACCATAATAATCACAAGCCCGCACTCGATAATGTACGGAGACTATTTCCATGTTTCACCCGGCAGAGGTGCGAGTGGAAGCTTTGCGGGATTCAGAGCTCCGGCTGTCAGATTTGACGAGGAATACGATACGGAGCTGGTTAAGGAGCTTTGCAGGCTGGCGGATGAAGAGGATTTTCCGGCGGGAACACTGGGAGAGCGCGATAAGGAGCTCGACCACGGCACTATGGTGCCGCTCTGGTTCATAAGGAACAAGTACAAGGGCGGAAAGATCGTAAGGATAGGTCTTTCGGGACTGCCTCTGATCGATCACTACAGGCTCGGTATGATGATAAAGGAAGCAGCCGAGAATCTGGACCGCCGTGTCGTGTTTGTAGCGAGCGGAGACCTCTCGCACAAGCTTCAGGATTATGGTCCGTACGGATTTGCTGCTGAAGGACCGGTATATGATGAGCGCATAATGGACGTGATGGGCCGCGCCGCCTTCGGCGAGCTTCTGGACTTTGACAGCACTTTCTGTGACAAGGCAGCCGAGTGCGGGCACAGGTCGTTCGTTATAATGGGCGGAGCCTTTGATGGCGTGGCAGTCAGGGCAGAAAAGCTGGTTCATCAGGATGTGACGGGCGTCGGTTATGGCATATGCACCTTCTGCCCGGAAGGCACAGATGAAAGCAGACACTTTCTCGACAGAAAGATGGCTGAAATAGAAGAAGAGCTGAATGCTAAGCGTGAGCAGTCCGATGCTTATGTAAGGCTGGCGCGCGAGGCCGTTGAGGCATATGTGCTCAGACGTGAAGTGCTCAGTATCCCTGCGGGTCTGCCTGATGAGATGCTGACGACGCAGGCCGGAGCCTTCGTTTCGATACACGAGCATGGGGAGCTTCGCGGCTGCATAGGCACCATCAGCCCAACAAGGAGCTGTGTAGCCGAGGAGATAATCGGCAATGCCATCAGCGCTTCCACGAGGGACCCGAGGTTCCCAGCTATAAAGGCGGACGAGCTTCCGTGGCTGGATATAAACGTTGATGTGCTGGGCGAGCCGGAGGATATCGATTCGGAGGACGAACTCGATGTAAAGAGATACGGAGTCATTGTCAGCTGCGGACGCAAAAGAGGATTGCTGCTGCCTGATCTCGATGGTGTAGACACACCGCGCCAGCAGGTTGAGATAGCGATGAAAAAGGGCGGCATCCACAAGTTTGAGAAATATAAACTGCAGAGATTTGAGGTAATAAGGCATTACTGACATGGCGATATGCAAAGTGTGCTTCAGACATTGCAATATTCCGGAAGGCGGACTGGGATTCTGCGGAGCCCGCAGCTGCACCGGCGGAGAGGTGACTGCCGCGAACTACGGCAGGATCACTTCGCTTGCACTCGACCCGATCGAGAAAAAACCTCTTGCGAGGTTTCATCCCGGTTCGATGATAGTCTCCGCCGGCAGCTATGGCTGCAACCTGAGGTGCCCGTTCTGTCAAAACTATGAGATTTCATGGTCGAAAGAAGCCTTCCGCTTCGCGGACAGGGCGGAATACATATCACCTGAAGAGCTCGCTGCCATTGCGGCGCAGACACGCAGCCGCGGCAACATCGGTGTTGCCTTCACATACAACGAGCCGCTGATCGGATACGAGTACATACGCGACACGGCAAAGCTGGTGCATGAGCAGGGCATGTTCAACGTGATTGTCACCAACGGCACAGCAGACCTGCCGGTGCTTGCAGAGCTCGCGCCATACATTGACGCAATGAACATAGACCTCAAAGGCTTCACAGATCACTACTATAACGAAGTGCTCGGCGGCGACCGGGCGATGACGATGGCTTTCATCAAAGAAGCGGTGAAGCACTGTCATGTGGAGCTGACCACGCTGATCGTACCGGGAGAGAACGACAGCGAGGACGAGATACGGCAGATGACTGACTGGATCGCCGGTCTCAAGGACAGTAATGGCAACATTATAGGCACTGAGGTCCCGCTCCATATCTCGAGGTTTTTCCCGAGGTTCCGCATGACCGACAGGGATGCCACAAAGGTGAAGCTCGTCTATAAGCTCGCGGATATTGCACGTGAGAGACTGAAATACGTTTATACTGGTAACTGCTGATCGCACATAGCAGCAGTAAATAGAAAAGGGACAGAAAACAGAGGACTGAGTTGAAAAATATTACAAGGAAGGATGTACTGGCAGCGCTCCACACATCGTCGCCTATAATAGTGACTTTCCTGGTGTTGGGAATCGGCTATGGCATACTGATGCAGAGGCACGGGTATGGGCCGCTGTGGTCGCTGCTTTCAGGAATTATAATTTTCAGCGGGACCGCGCAGTTCGTGAGTATCACTATGCTGAGCAGCGGTTCTGTTATTATGGCCGGGCTCACAGCGCTGATGATATCCGCAAGGCATGTGTTCTTCAGCATTTCGATGATAGGCCGCTACAGCAGTGAAGGCAGGCGTAAGCCATACCTCTACTACGCGCTCTGCGACGAAACATACGCCATGCTCAGCAAGGATGACGGTCCTGAAGGGGTGAATGTCAGCAATTACAGACTGCTTGTGACCCTCTTCGACCAGAGCGCCTGGCTGACCGGCTCATTCCTTGGCGGCTGGATCGGAACACTTCTCACGTTTGATTCGACCGGCATCGACTTCGCGATGACGGCGCTGTTCACGACTGTATTCATACAGCAATGGATCGATAACAAGTGCCATCTGCCTGCTGTTTTGGGAGTCGTGGCGACGCTCGCATGCCGGCTTATCTTCGGACGTGACATATTCCTCATTCCGGCGATGATCATAATAATCGCGGTGCTTACCGCCGCTCGCAGTCGCATAGAGCCTGCAGGAGGTGAGAACCATGACTGATTACAGACACGCAATGATCGTAATAGCCGTGATGGGACTCGCCGTGCTGGCTACGAGAATAGTGCCGGTACTCATCTTCGGACGGGGAGAAAAGGTGCCGGAATTCATACTCTATCTCGGACGCGTGGTGCCGTACACAGCAATGGGACTTCTCATTGTATATTGCCTGAGAGACATGCCGGTACTTGAAGCACCGCACGGACTGCCCGAACTGATCTCGCTCGCAGCAGTCACCGTGACTTACCTGTGGAAGCGCAATACCATAATGAGCGTAGTAATCGGCACGGCGCTGTACATGTTCCTGGTGCAGTCGGTATTTTGAAAAGGAAATAATAGTGAACGATCTTCTGACAGAAAATACAGATCATATAGAAAAGTACATACTGGTTGCAGTGGCTATTGGCGATGAAGAGGCCGCATGGGACTCGCTTGACGAGCTGGCCGATCTGCTCGATACAGCGGGAGGCATAACCGTGATGCAGGTGGTGCAGAATCTGGCGCATCCCGACAAGTCGACTTACATCGGCAAGGGCAAGGCGATGGAGCTGCGCGAGTCGATTGAGATCCACGAGGCGGACGGCATCATCTGTGACGATGAGCTTACGGCTTCGCAGATGCGCAATCTGTCGGAGCTGACCGGCGCTAAGGTGATAGACCGCACGACGCTCATACTGGATATCTTTGCAGCTCATGCCCGTACAAGAGAGGGCAAGCTGCAGGTAGAGATCGCCCAGCAGAAATACAGATATGCGAGGCTTCGCGGAATGGGTGAGGCGCTGTCGAGGCTCGGCGCCGGTATCGGCACGAGAGGCCCGGGCGAAACGAAACTCGAGACGGACAGGCGTGTGATCCAGAAGCGCATAAAAATACTATCAGATGACATCGAAGCGATGAAACGTGCACGCGACACAGCACGCAAGAAGCGCTCGTCCAATGCAGTCCCGACTGTCGCCATCGTCGGCTACACCAATGCCGGCAAATCCACGTTGCTGAACAGGCTTACAGGCGCGGACGTGCTGTCGGAGGATAAGCTTTTTGCGACGCTCGACCCTACGACTAGGGCAGCCATGCTGCCTGACGGCCAGCAGGTGCTCTTCACCGATACGGTAGGATTCATAAATAAGCTGCCGCACAATCTCGTCGATGCGTTCCGAAGCACGCTTGAAGAAGCCGGCTATTCTGACATCATACTGCATGTGATAGACGCGTCAGATCCTCAGGCGGAGATGCACAGAAGGGTGGTTTATGATACACTCATAGACCTCGGGATCACTGACAAGCCTGTCATCACGGTCTGGAACAAAGCGGATCTCGTTCCGGAAGACGCGCTTTTCAGGGATTTCGGCGCAGACGCATCGGTTAAGGTGTCTGCAAAGACAGGCGAAGGACTCGATGAGTTCTACAGCGAACTTGCAAGAATACTCAGGGACAGCAGAGTCTATATAGACACGATGATCCCTTACAAAAACACCGCTGTGGTGGCGGAGATAAGAAAGGCCGGCCAGCTCCTCTCCGAAGAGTACGAGGAGGAAGGCATACACATAAAGGCATATGTGCCGCGTGCCCTGGCCGCAAAACGGGAACTTAAATGATAAAGCTGATACAAAAAATACTGATGCTGATAATTATTGCCGCTGTACTCGTATTCGGGCTCAGCGCCTATGTGACACATTCTGTAAAGGATGAGATAGCCGGAGTCGATACCGGCAGCGGCATAAGCGAGGCAGAAGCCGAAGACTGCAGGAGCATCGATCCGCAGTGCATACTGGTTCTGGGCTGTGCGGTGTGGCTCGACAACGAGCCGTCACCAATGCTGAGAGACAGACTCGATACCGCCATCGCCCTGTACAAGGCCGGCGTAGCGCCTAAGCTCCTTCTGAGCGGCGACAACAGCATTGTTGAATATAGCGAGCCGGACTGCATGTATAAGTATACGCTCGCGCAGGGCGTTCCGGAGGAGGACATATTCCTCGACTTCGCAGGCTTCTCCACCTACGAATCCGTGTACAGATCACATGCGGTTTTCAAAGCGGACAGGATGATCGTTGTAACGCAGAAGTATCACCTGTTCAGAGCGCTCAAGGCGTGCGACGCGCTTGGCATTGAGGCAAAAGGCGTAGCGTCGAATCAGCAAAAATACGCGGGCAGATACTACCGGGAGGCACGTGAAGTGCTGGCGCGCGTTAAGGATCTCTTCAAGGGGATGATCAAGCCGGAGCCGACATTCCTCGGGGACGAGATACCTATCGACGGTGACGGATCGGTAACGCATCTGAATTAGCATACCCGGAAATACGGGAAGGGGATTAAATGAACGAAGCTGAAAAAAGAGGCCGCGCATACCTTGAAAGCAAGGGAATGAGCGACCGCATCATAGATTTTAAGAATACAGATATAACCGCAGAGAGCACCGCTCTCGCACTTAACGTAGATGTGGACCGCATCTGCAAGGGGCTTGCTTTTAAAGGCAAGGGCGGCACTGCGATCGTTGTCATCGCTTCGGGTAAGTCGCGCGTCAATAACGGTATGTTCAGGAACGTCTTCGGATTCAGACCGACCATGCTGCCGGCTGAGCAGACCGAAGAACTGATCGGTCATATTGCCGGCACCATAAATCCCTTCTGTCTTAAGGACACAGCTAAGCTCTACCTGGATCTTTCGATAAGAAAACATGTGGGCGAGACGGTGTTCCCGGGCATAGGCGGTGAGGACTCCGTCGTTGAGCTCACACCTGATGAACTCGAAAAACTGTCAGACCCGGTCTGCTGGGTCAACGTTACCATCTGACAACTATTTTTTTACTACTTTTCTTGCGGTTCTGATGGCCTTTCCTGCGCAGACCAGTCTGCACAGGTGACATCCCACGCATTTGCTGCCTATAAGAATAGGCTTGCGTGTCTCGGGGTCGAATTTTATGGCCTGATGACCTCCGTCCATGCATGATATGTAGCATCTGCCGCATCCGCTGCAGAGTTCATAATCAAATACCGGGAACAGTATTGTATCTCTTTCGATGCTGTGATGATCGACTACCGTGCCTGCTGCACCGCCTATGAGATCCTGCAGCGATGCTATGCCCTTGCATTTCATATAGATCTCAAGACCTTCGATCAGATCATCGATGATCCTGTAACCGTACTGCATTACGGCAGTTGTTACCTGCAGGCTTCCGGAGCCGAGAAGTATGAACTCGAGCGCATCGTGCCAGGTCTCTATTCCGCCCATTCCGCTTATGTGCATGCCGTCAAGTTCTTCGCATCTGGACAGATCCGAGATGAATCTCAGCGCTATCGGTTTTACCGCATTACCGGAGTAGCCGCCGATGATGGATTTGCCCCTTACGGCAGGCTCTGCCACGAGTGTATCAATATCTACGCCTGTGATGGAGTTGATAGTGTTGATGGCCGCGATACCGTCAGCTCCTCCGCGCTTTGCGGCGAGTGCGATCGGCACCATGTCTGTTATATTCGGCGTGAGCTTTGCAAGTACAGGCAGCGTCGTTCCCTTCTTGGTTGCTCTTGTGAACTTTTCCACCAGATCAGGTGACTGGCCTATCGTAACGCCAAGGTCATCATCCTCCATGTTCGGACATGAAAAGTTGCATTCGATCACCGATGCACCGGCCTTTTCACATTTTGTCGCAAGGTCCGTCCACTCCTGCTCATTCTGCCCCATTATAGAGGCAACTATAACCTTTGTAGGGAATTCTTCTCTCAGCTTTTCGAAGATGTGCATGTTCTCTTCGACGCTGTGGTCGGAGAGCTGCTCGATGTTCTTGAACCCGCAGAAAGCGTTGGAGTGATGCCTTATAGCCGAGAACCTCGGGGAAGTCTCATGCTGAGGAAAGCTGCAGATAGTCTTAAAAGAAGCTCCTGCCCATCCTGCCTCAAAGGCGCGTCTGCACATGTCATAAGAGCTTGCGACTACCGACGACGACAGCAGGAAAGGGTTCTCCAGCTTTATTCCGCAGATATCAGTCGACAGATCAACCTTCGCTATCTTGCTTTTTGGAAGATAGCCGGCATTCTCCTTCACCTGCATCAGGACTTCCCGGATCTCAACCGGAGTATTCCTCTCTTCAAGCACACAGGCCTTTTGGCATGGAGCATTGCAGTACGTGCAGTCGCAGCTCAGCTGACTGACTGCACCGATATAATTCCTGAAGTACAATGATCTGAGGATATTGCCTACATCAGCATGCTGCGGACAGGTCTTTGTACAAGGCGGATCAAGGCAGATCATACATTTGCTTACTTCGGATTTATCGAAAATCGAAACAAATTTTTCAACGTTGTGATCCATGTGTCCTTCACCTCCGTGATAACAGGTTGGGGAATAATGATTGTTAACCGTATAATACATCATAAGGCATTTGTTAAAAAGAAAAAACGTGTGCTATACTCCACTCATAAATAGAAATGGACTATTGATTGAAGTGAGAAAAAGAATATGAAAAATCTGTACGGAAAAAATGTGTTTGTGACCGGAGCTTCGTCCGGCATAGGCCGTGCGTGTGCCAGGATGTTTGCGCAGAATGGCTGTGATGTCACGGGCGTTTCGAGAAATACTGAAGAAAAGACGGAGCACTTTGCCGGGGGAGGAAGCCTCACGCTGAGGAAACTGGATGTAACCGATGAGCGGGCGACCAGAGAATTCATCGAGGGCCTCTCTTGCGTGGACATAGCTATACTTTGTGCGGGAATGGGAGTTGCCGGTCCTGCCGAAACGGCTCCTTCCGATCTGACCAGAAAGCAGATGGAGGTCAACTACTTCGGCACGCTTAACGCAGCGCAGCCGTGCCTTACGAAGATGCGTGAAAAAGGCAATGGCCTCCTGATGATTATCGGATCCATCGCAGGCAGAGTGTCGATACCTATGCAGAGCCAGTACTCTGCAAGCAAGTATGCCCTTGAAGCATTCACCGACGCGGTCCGCATGGAGATGAAGCAGTACGGTGTTAAAGCCTGCATCATTGAGCCCGGAGACACCAAAACAGGGTTCACTGCTGCGAGGGAGACTCAGGATGACTCCGGTTATGGCAGCGTTCTTGAAAAAAGCGTCGCGAAGATGGCGGCAGACGAACAGAACGGCAAATCTCCTGATAGTGTCGCGAGGGTGGCGCTTGCTCTTGCTGCAAGAAAAAACCCTCCGGCAAGAGTGCCTGTAGGGCTCGATTATAAGGCTCTGATGGTGCTGCTGCGCTTGATTCCAGACAGGGGCAAGGAGTTCATACTCCGCAAACTGTACCTTCCAAAATGATTTACAGGCACTCTACATGGAGTGCCCTCCAAAATACAGACAAAGCCTCGATCAAAAGGTCGAGGCTTTTTTTATAACTGAATTCTAATAACTGAATTTGTTACGCACATCAGGAAATCAGGCACGAAGCACTAAAATCTTCGTGCCTATCATTCAATATCGGCATCACAATAACGAACCGTCCTACAATGTGGCTTTGCGGAAAAGATAGCGTTGCATAATTATTCGCGACTACAAGGGGCTCGCGCATAAATAATCTATTGAACATGGCAGGCGTTCAGGTTCGAACCACAACATATAAAAAAGCTGTCGTTTCGGAGTGGGTCGGAAGAGAAAAAGTTCGTCACTGCGATCCGGTTTAAGCTTTATGATGACGAATTTCTTCGTGCTCAAAAGCAGGAATTGCCAGTTCGCATACGAACTGATCTTATCCACTCGTATACATCTGCTCTGCCCGGCTTTCAGGGAATTTCAGGCAATTGAAAAGTCCGGGCTGGAACAAGTCCGGACTTTGTTTCTAATCTGTTGGCACTCTACATGGAGTGCTTTTTTTCTATTATCTTATCGATCGCGTGGATCAGCGAATTCCTGAAGCCGGTCTCTTCAAGCGCGCTGATGCCTACTATAGTTGTTCCACCCGGAGTACAGATCGCATCCTTAAGTTCGCCCGGGTGCTTTCCGCTTTCCATCATGTACTTTGCGGTGCCGATCATCATCTGCGGCACTATTTTATATGCCTGAGCTCTGGTCATGCCGTTCTTCACAAGGCCGTCCGCCATAGCTTCGATGAACACGTCGACAAACGCCGGAGCGCATCCCGCGCCGGTTCCTCCAAGGGAAAGGAGCTCGGGGCTGAAGTATTCGATTCGCGCAATCTGCCCGAAAACACCTTCAAAAAGCTCCAGCTGCTCTGGTGTGAGCGAGTGCGTGGACTCCGCCACAATGATTCCCTCACCGATTGCGATCGGCGTGTTCGGAATGGTACTTATGTGGTGGTAACCCTCGCCAAGGTAGCTGACGTAGCGAGTGTAATCGATGCTTGCAGCGATGGAAAAGATAGGCTTGCCCTTGAGAGCGTCGGCTGCAGCCTTCACAACGGCTTCAACCTGCTGTGGAAGCACTCCGATTACCACGATATCGCTCGCCTTTGCGACTTCCTCCGCATTTGAGCATGCATTTATACCGCGCTGCTCGCACCTCTCGCGAAGCCTGTCCATGTTTCTTGCACAGGCGTAGATCGACGAAGGATCAACTACCTTCTTCAGGAGAAGACCGTCGCATATCGCGCTCGCCATGCTGCCGAACCCGATAAATCCAATTCGAGCTTTACTGAAATCCATAGACGCCACCATCCTTTCAAGCTGTATCGATATTCTATCATGAAGAGGCGGATGTGTTATAATGTTTTCGACCGCATTAATGGCTTCGCCGTATGGTAAGGGGCTTATGTATGGAATTTTTAGCTGAAATTCTTGTTGAACTGGTATTGGCGCTCGCCATCTTTCTCTTCGGCTGGTGCGTCAGGCACAAAAGCATAACTTTGGCGATTCTGGCAATTGCGCTGGTGGTAATTGACATTTTCGCTCTGTTTAAGCTGGGCGTTTTGAATTGAAGGAGATCGTATAGTGGCAGACGGCAAGTGGGTGATGACAGAAGAAGATTCAAAGAGGGTCGACCTTACACACAGTGGCTCCGGTTTGCAGAACATGCACAAGCTGCCTAACTATGGCATGCACAAGGCAGTAGACGACCGCGATGGCAAGGCTGACACAAGGTGTGCTTTCTGCGGATCGGAGGATATGCAGTCGGGATTCGGAGGCTTTGGAGAAGGATTCGGATACAGGTCTTTTAAGTGCAGAACCTGCGGAGGCACGACCGACTTCGTATATAAAGATGAAATAGGCAAATACTTTAAATAAAAATGGCAATACACATTGTACTGGTAGAACCTGAAATACCGCCTAACACGGGCAACATAGCCAGAACGGCAGCTGCGACAGACAGCGTGCTGCATCTGGTGAAGCCTCTGGGCTTCAGTCTGGACGAAAAAAGTCTCAGACGCGCCGGCCTCGACTACTGGCCGTACGTGTCACTTGAGGTACATGAAAGCTTTGATGAATTCCTTGAAAAGTACAAAGGTCGCCGCATGTGGCTCTCGACTACGAAGGGCGACAAGCTGTATACCGAGGCAGACTTCCGGGATGAGGACATGATCCTTTTCGGACGTGAAACTGCCGGCCTGCCGAGAGATTTTATCGAGGCAAACAAGGAGTGGGCCATCCGTATCCCTATGAGCAGGGATACGAGGCTCAGATCGTTCAACCTTTCGAATGCCGCGAATATAGTGCTGTTTGAGGCACTTCGCCAGCTGGACTTTCCCGGGCTCGAATAAAAGTAGTATTATATGAAACGAGGTGACAGATATGAAGAAGTTTAATGCAGATTATTTCAAGGACTGGGACTATAAAAAGCACACCAGATTCTGCACGGCGCTGTATCTTGCGCTGTACGCCTTTGACATGACCTTCTCATATTTTATAATCAAGAAGGTTTCAGAGAAGGCCTATAAATAATGGATGAAAATTACAAGGACTACACTTTGGGACTGGTGCTGTTTGACAGCGTCCCGGTCGTATTGTTTCTTATAAGCGGACTGCTGATATATTCGCACTTCAGCAGCGGTATATTTCTGGCATCGGTCATAGCGATGTTTCTGGGCGGCGCAAACAAGGTGCTTTGGAAGCTCATCGTTGTGAAGGATAAAAAAGATGTCAGTATTCTTACAAAAGCATTCCGAGTGCTTATGTTCGGGGGTTTTGGGGTGATGATACTGTCGGTCATTCTCAGAATCAACCAGGGTGTTCTGGGAGACCTCGTCCGCGGTTTTACATCCATGCCATCGATGCTGTTGTTTATCACCGGTATCGCAGGTATGTGTGTGATGGGATATCTCGGAAGCCACATGGATACGAGTGCAAGGTCAAATTGGATAGAAGAGGCGGTCAATTCTGCTTCGCAGCTGGCGGTCATGATCGGACTGTTGTTGCTGTGAATGCTGAATAAAGAAGAGGGTATACATATGACAACAGAAGAACAGGCAAAATCATTGGAATTCGTAGACGGTTATACTGATGAGATAACAGATGAACTGTCAGAAGACGGAGGAACGGCAGAAGCCAAGGTGCCGGAGCAGGAGAATGAAATCAAGTACGATGTCGATCTCGAGAACAACATCGAGTTCGAAGTCGAAACTGAACCTGCGCCGCAGCCACAGCCTTATGAGGAGACCGTTACCGAAGAGGTCACCGAGGAGTATACATATGACCCGGGCTACGGTCAGAACTATAATCGTGGATATGGCTACGGCCAGGGATACAATCGCGGCTATGGTTACAACCGCGGCTATAACCGCAGAAGAAAAGCTGCCAGAAGCTGCAACAAGCACATCTTCACCTGGATATTCTCATTTGTATTGGGAATGTACGGTGTCGACAGGTTTGCGCGCGGTCAGATCGGACTCGGCCTGCTCAAACTTATGACGTTCGGCGGCTTCGGATTCTGGTATCTGGCCGATGTAATCGTTGCAGTACTGCAGTCTTATGTGGGGCCATACCGCGACGGAGAAGATCTGCAGTTTGATGTTTTAGGAAGATACGTTTAACTGAAAGGGGACGGGAATAATGCTAACTCTTGAAAGAGCAAAAGAACTTAACGATGCAGTTGTAACCGAGGAGCACCTCAGGCTCCATGCGCTGAACGTGATGGCAGCAATGGGCGCGATGGCAGAACACTTCGGAGAAGACAAAGAGCACTGGATGGCGGTCGGATATCTGCACGACTATGACTACGAGCAGTATCCTGAGGAGCACCTCCTGCACACTGAGCAGCCACTGCTCGACGCCGGTGTGGATCCGGAGGATGTTCGTGCTATACTCGCACATGGCTACGGCCTGATAAACGACATAGAGCCTCTCACAAACATGGAGAAATCGCTCTATACAGTTGATGAACTTACGGGAATCATTCAGGCGTACGCCATTCTCAGAGGAGAGGGCATCATCGGCATGCAGCCGAAGGGCTTCATGAAGAGATTCAAAGACAAGAGATTCGCTGCCAAATGCGATCGTGAGCTTATAAAAAACGGCTGTGAAATGCTCGGAATGGAGCTCCGCGATGTAGCTGAAATCTGCATCAGAGGAATGGAAGAACATGCGGAGGAGCTCGGCCTGCTCGGCAAAGAAGCCGAATAGCCGGAAAACACAGGGATGGACGACAACAGAAAAGGCGCACTGCTGATAATCCTGGCAGGCACATGCTGGGGCGTGATCAGCATTTTTATAAATTACCTTTCTGCCGCCGGCCTCGGCGAGATGCAGATATCTTTTTTGCGTCAGTTTTTCGCTGCCCTTGTGTTTTGCTTTATAGTCTTCATTCGCGACCGCTCGAAGTTCAGGATAAGCGGGCGCGACCTCTGGCTCATCATGCTTGTCGGACTTATCAACGGCGTGGTGTTCAATTTCCTTTATTTCTACACGATAATCAACAGCCGGGCGTCTATCGCAGTAGTTCTGCTTTATACTTCACCGGTTTTCGTGATTATCCTCGCGAGGATATTTTTTAAAGAAAAGATAACGAGGTACAAGTTTATTGCGCTGGTGCTGACGGTGCTTGGATGCGTATTCGTCACCGGAGTGCTTGGAGAGGGATACATGCCGCCGCCGGTCGCTATACTGACGGGAGTTCTGACAGGCCTCTCATACGCGCTCAACAACATATTGACCAGTGCCGCAGTAAAGAAAAATGATCCGCAGACAGTCACGCTTTATACGCTGATCTTCAGCTTCATCTTTCTGATACCGTTCAGTGGCATGAGCACGCTGATACCTGTCTGCCGGGCGAATCCGAAGACGCTCCTGGTAGCATTTCTGCTGTGCATTGTGACCTGCGTAATGGCGCAGTACTTCTTCTCGGTCGGACTCAACCTGATTGAGAGCGGCAAGGCCGCTATCTACGGAGCGACTGAACCGATTGTCGGGTCGCTTGTAGGAATCTTCATATTCCACGAAGAGTCGAATCTGATGAAGATAATCGGTATAATAATGGTAATTGCGGCGATATTGCTGATTGGCAAAAGCAACGCAGAGCAAGGGGAGGAATCTGAATGAAATATCTGTACTTACTGCTGATGTTCATACCGGTTACCATAGCGGGTAAAATAATGGGATTTTCAGATCCTATGCTTTTCATATGCAGTTCGCTGGCGATAATCCCTCTGGCGGGCGTGATGGGCAAGAGCACAGATGACATCGCCTGCTTCTGCGGACAGAAGATAGGCGGACTGCTGAATGCCACCTTCGGAAACGCGACTGAGCTCATAATCGCTTTTGTAGCGATGAAGGAAGGTATGTTCGATGTCGTCAAGGCATCACTGGCAGGCTCCGTGATAGGAAACATCCTTCTGGTGCTCGGCATGTCGATGCTGGCTGGCGGAGTCAAGCACAAAATCCAGAAATTCAATATACATTCGATCAATATCACATCGAGCATGCTGCTGTTCTCAGTGCTTGGCCTGTCGATCCCTGCGATCTTCACGCACGCGCTGCCTGAGTCCAGCCTCACAACAGAGTATGAGGGCTTCAGCGTAGTCGTTGCTCTGCTGATGCTGCTGGTGTATGTGATGCAGTTCGTATTCACGTTTGTGACACACCGCACTCTTTATGAAGAGAGCGTGCCTGATGAAGAGGAGCACGGCAAAGTGAGCCTGTCACGCGCCATAATAATGCTGATCATCTCAACTGTCGCTATCGCTGTTATCTCAGAGATCTTCGTGGGCACGGTAGAGCCTATGGCGGAAAGTGCCGGACTCCATACGGCATTTGTCGGAATCATTCTCGTGCCTATAATCGGCAATGCGGCAGAGCACTCATCCGCGATAATCATGGCGATGAAAGACAAGATGAATGCTGCGATCGAGATAGCACTCGGCTCCAGCCTACAAATAATACTCTTCGTTATCCCGGTGCTTACGCTGCTGAGCCTGTTCTTCGAGCCGATGAGCATCGTCTTCACACCGTTCGAGCTGGTATCCGTTACCGGAGCGGTGCTGATCGCAAACCGTGTAGCGTCCGACGGTGAGTCAAACTGGCTTGAGGGCCTTCAGCTGGTGACCGTATACGTAATGATCGGCGCGGCATTCTTCTTTGTATAGGAAAACAACATGAGCAAGTACGATATTGTTTTCATAGGAACGGCAATACTGGATTCGACAATAATGGGCTTCGATCCGGAGCCTGTCTCTTCGGCCGGATTCAGAGCGGAGAGCGGATCGATCAGTGCCGGAGGAGAGGGCGTGAATGGATCGATCGCCTCGGCAAAGCTCGGCATGAGGAGCGCTCTTCTCTGCTTCCTCGGAGACGACCAGGCGGGTGACCTTATAAAGTACGAGCTTGAGAAGAATAATGTGGACACCGGCTGTATCGTGCGGACCGGTGAGAATCCTACTCCGGTGACCACGATTTTCGTGGCAGAGGACGGAAACCGCAAGTCGATAACCAACAGTGCGCACCGCTACAACTTCCATCCGGAGCAATATCCGGACATATTCACGGATTCCAAAGCCATCGTTATAGGATCGCTTTTCAGGGCTCCGTTCAACGATCCAGACGTTGTGAAAGCCGTAGTCACGGAGGCTCGTTCAAAGGGCATATTAATATTTGCGGATACAAAGCTTCCGAACTTCAGAAAACTGACGATTGACGACTTAGCAGATTCGCTCGCTATGGTCGATTACATAACTCCAAACGAAGACGAGGCCAGATATTTCACGGGTGAAGAAGAACCTGAAAAGATGGCCGATGCATTCCTGAAAAGGGGAGTGCGCAACGTTATAATAAAGCTCGGCGGCAAAGGCTGCTTCTTCAAAAATAGCGAGGAGGCATTCTACCTTCCTGCATTCAAAGCCGATGTGATCGATGCAACCGGTGCCGGCGACAACTTCATGGCCGGGCTGGTGTCTGAAACGATCCGCGGAAGCGGCATCAGAGAAGCGCTGACTTTTGCAAGTGCATGCGGCGCGATATGCACTACGGCCGTCGGAGCAGGAACTGCTCTTAAAAACAGGAAACAGGTGCTTGAGCTTGTCGGAGCACAAAAGGAATAAAACAGTAAAACAGATAGGGGACGGAGATAATGCTTTTAAAACAGGACTTCTATTTTAATTCACTGGGAGCGAACAGGCCGCTGCATATAAGGGTACCTGATCAAGGCGAGCCACCGTTTCCGGTGATGTACTTTTTTGACGGACACAATCTTTTCAGGGATGAGGATGCCACCTTCGGCAAGTCCTTGGGCCTTGAAGAGTATTGCAGGGACTGGGACAAGCAGCTGATCATTGTTGGTGTCGAATGCGGACACGAGCGGGACGAACGCATGTCGGAATACCTGCCGTACGGCGTTAACTTCGGTTGGCTCAAAGGCTTTGAACCGCTCGGCGAAGCGACGATGCAGGGCATCATTTACGAGCTCAAGCCGTACATCGACGCAACTTTCCCGACAATACCGTTCAGGGAATGCACGGCGATTGGAGGGGCGAGCATGGGAGGCCTGATGGCAGCTTATGCGCTGGTCAGATACAACAACTACATCTCTAAGGCAGCATGCCTCTCACCGTCGATTGGAAGCGTGAGCGGCAAGCTCTGGCACGATATGAACAACACGTACATGAGCCCGGACACACGCATCTACCTTTCATGGGGAACCCAGGAGGGCTATGGCAAAATCAAGGACCCGAATGTTGAAGATAAATCGAGCTGGATATATAAAACATGCCGCGGCACAGCAAACAAGGTGATTGCTGCAGGAGGTGCGGCAAAGATGTACTGTCAGGTTGGCGGCAGGCATTGTGAAGCAGACTGGGAGAAACAGCTGGGCATCTTCATGCCGTTCCTGTGGCAGGAGTGACAGCAAATGGGGGACTGAGAGATGGATCTGAGAAGTTTACGCTATTTCGTTACAGTAGCAGAAGAACTGAACGTAACAAGAGCTGCCGAAAAGCTGCATATGAGTCAGCCGCCTTTGAGTGCACAGATCAAAAGCCTTGAAGAAGAACTTGATACCACGCTTTTCATAAGGGGAAAGAGACGTCTTAAACTTACGGAATCAGGCCAGCTTCTTTACAGGCGGGCAAAGGAAATACTCAGCCTTTCCGAAAAGACGCGGTCAGAAGTGCATTCCATGGGAGAGGGAATGAGAGGAACCATATCGATAGGTCTTGTCGAAGGAATGGCTCCTGACATTGCCGCGGAGTGGTTTGCCGGTTTCATCGGAAAGTACCCTAACATACGATTCCGGATACTTGACGGAAGCACCGATGACCTCCTTGAAAAGATGCGTACGGGACTCATAAGCCTGGCGGTTATAACATCGCCTTGTGATCATTCTCTTCTCCACAGCTTTCATGTCGGAGAAGAAAGGATCGCAGCGCTTATCAATAAAACTCACCCGCTGGCAATGAAAGACAGCGACGAGATTGAGATAGCGGATCTTGTAGGGGAGAACCTTATCGTTCCAAGCAGAAAGGCTCTTATTGACACTATCTACAAATGGTTTGAGAAAGACGGCGCTGAGCCGAAGATAGTCTGTGAGATGGACAGCTATCTTGACGCTGCGGCACTTGCAGGCAGAATGGTTGGCATAAGCATATATCCGAGAACGGCGTACGTACCTAACGATTCTCTTATCTTCAAGGAAATATCGGGTGGTGACAAGAAGATGGAGTACCTGTTCGTATGGCGCAAGGGTCATCCGCTGCCTACTATAGAGAAGACATTTATTGACTTCGTCAAGGAGATGGTCTCATAGTAAAAACCGTTACCGGTATCATGAAACAGCAGCAGAGAGCTTCAGACAGCAAGCTCTCTTTTTATATGCAAAAAATATGATAATGCTAAAAATATATGTATTTCATTATTAAAACCGCAGGGTATATTTTTGAAGCATATTTTAAAAAATCCACAGCTGTGGATAAGCGTGAAGTAAGCGAAAGGAGGATCGGTGAGATGAGCAGAGTACTGGACCGTTTCGGATCTATGGTATTCGATGACAAAGTAATGAGAGCAATGCTGTCTGAGGACGCATACCGCTCAATGCGAAATACTATCAACAGGGGAGATCCTCTGAATCAGGAGATAGCAAATGCCGTTGCCCAGGCGATGAAAGACTGGGCAGTCTCAAACGGAGCTACTCACTTTACGCACTGGTTCCAGCCCCTCACCGGCATCACTGCGGAAAAGCACGACAGTTTCATACAGTCATCACCTGATGGAAGAGTGATAATGGAATTCTCCGGAAAGGAGCTTATAAAAGGTGAACCTGACGCGTCATCATTCCCTTCGGGAGGCCTGAGAGCCACATTCGAAGCAAGAGGCTATACGGCCTGGGATCCTACATCTTATGCGTTCATAAGAGACCGCACACTGTGCATCCCGACAGCTTTCTGCTCATACAGCGGAGAGGCGATGGATGAAAAGACGTCTCTTCTGAGATCAATGGACGCGCTCAACGCTCAGGCCCTGAGAGCTCTCCATGCCCTGGGGAACAGTTCGGTCAAAAGAGTCCATGCTGTTGCAGGCGCTGAGCAGGAGTACTTCCTGGTGCCGCGGGATCTTTATGATAAAAGGCCTGATCTGAGATTTACGGGAAGGACTTTGTTTGGCGTAATGCCGCCGAAGGGTCAGGAACTCGATGACCATTATTTCGGAGCCATAAAACCTGAGATAGCCAGATTCATGGAAGAACTTAATGACGAACTCTGGAAGCTCGGGGTGTTCGCGAAGACGGAACACAATGAGGTCGCTCCGTCTCAGCATGAGCTTGCGTGCATATATACAAAAGTCAATGTCACTGTCGACCAGAACCAGCTGGTCATGGAAATGATCAAAAAGGTCGCGGAAAGACACGGCTTCGTAGCGCTGCTGCACGAGAAACCTTACGACGGTGTGAACGGAAGCGGAAAGCACAACAACTGGTCGCTGTCAACGGACAGGGGAGACAACCTGCTTGCGCCGGGAGATACTCCGCACGACAACGCGCAGTTCCTGCTGTTCCTTTGCGCGGTGATAAAAGCGGTGGATGATTATCAGGATCTTTTGAGGATATCTGTCGCATCTGCCGGCAATGACCACAGACTTGGCGCTAGCGAGGCTCCTCCTGCAGTGGTATCGATCTTCCTCGGTGATGAATTAACGGCTGTCCTTGAGTCGATCGAAAAAGACATCCCATACGAAAACAGCGGGGAAGTGCTTATGAAACTGGGGACGGAAGTACTGCCGGGATTCAGAAGGGATAACACTGACAGGAACCGCACATCGCCTTTCGCGTTCACCGGAAACAAATTCGAATTCAGGATGCCCGGAGCAATGAGCAGCCTGGCGTTTCCGAATGTAATTCTGAACAGCGCGGTAGCGGAGGCTCTGAGCTGCTACGCAGACAGGCTTGAAGCTGCTGATGACCTCAGCGAGACAGTATACACTCTCATAAGAGAAACCATATGTAACCATAAGCGCATAATTTTCAACGGTAACGGTTATGAGCAGGAGTGGCTCATTGAAGCAGAGAAAAGAGGGCTTTCAAATTACAGGACCACTCCGGATTGCGTGCCTCATCTCCTGGATGAGAAGAATGTAAGAATGCTGACGGACCAGAAGGTTTTCAGCAGATCCGAACTGGAATCCCGATGTGAGATAATTCTTGAGAATTACTGCAAGACCATTTGTATTGAGGCCAGGACGATGAGGTCAATGGCGATAAAGAGGATAGCACCTGCAGTCGAAGCTTATACCGCGGAACTTTCAGCAAATATGAATGAAAAGAAGCGTGCTCTGCCTGGTCTGGAGTGCAGGTTTGAGAAGGAGATAATCACAGAACTGTCCGATAGAACCGACCGGATATACGGTGATGTGCAGAGTCTGATTTCTGTGCTCAACACTCTCAGCGGAGAAGATTACTTCAGGGATTCTGAGGTCATACGGGATGAACTCCTTCCTGCAATGAGAAAACTGAGGGAGGACGGCGATGCTGCAGAGATGCTCACTTCAAAGAAATACTGGCCGCTTCCAAATTACGGCCTTCTGATGTTTGGAGAGAAGTAAAGGCTTAGAAGCTCATCTGAAGGGAGGAAGATATGTGCACGATAATGGCTTCAACGGGAGGCAGCATTTCCCGGGAAGAATTTGAAACAGCTTTTGCGAGGACTAAATACAGGGGTCCTGACGACACGCGTATAGTAACAAATGCGAAAGGGATCATGGGATTCCACAGACTTTCTATAATGGGGCTTACACCGGAAGGCATGCAGCCTTTCGAGATGAACGGATGGAAGGTCGTCTGTAACGGTGAGCTATACGGGTTTGAGACGCAGAAGCGTGAGTTGATGGAAAAAGGCTATGTGTTCAGGTCGGGCTCAGACTGTGAAATAATCCTGCCGTTGTTTTTCGAATACGGTACGGATATGTTCGGCATGCTTGACGCCGAGTTCGCGTGCGTACTCTATAACGACGCAACCGGCGAATACATAGCAGCAAGAGATCCTATCGGAATCAGACCGCTTTACTACGGCTATGATTCTGCAGGGGATATAGTGTTTGCCAGCGAGGCCAAGAGTCTGCTGGGGATTACAGGCAGGATAATGCCATTCCCGCCCGGACATTACTGGGAAAAGGGGGACTTTGTCAGCTATCGCGATGTAACAGAAGTGAATGGGTATCTTTCTGACGATGCTGACACAGTTTTCAGGAATATCAGGGAAAAACTCATAGAGGGTGTGAGAAAAAGACTGGTAGCTGATGCCCGGGTGGGATTCCTGCTTTCCGGAGGCCTTGACTCTTCTCTTGTGTGCGCTATAGCCGCAAGAGAGAGTGACGAGCCTATAAAAACTTTTTCTGTCGGTATGGATATAGATCCTATAGACCTTAAGTATGCCAGAACAGTTGCAGACTACATAGGAAGCGATCATACCGAAGTGATCATGAGCCGTCAGGACGTTATTGATGCTTTGGAGGAAGTGATATACCTGCTCGGCACATATGACATCACTACGATCAGAGCGTCCATGGGAATGTATCTCATGTGCAAGGCAATCCATGAAACTACGGATTTGCGCGTGATACTGACAGGTGAGATATCTGATGAACTTTTCGGTTACAAATACACTGACTTCGCTCCGTCTGCGGAGGCTTTTCAGGAGGAGGCGTGCAAGCGCATGAGGGAGCTCCACATGTACGACGTGCTCAGAGCCGACAGGTGCATTTCAGGAAACAGCCTTGAAGGAAGAGTGCCGTTCGGAGACCTGGACTTCGTCAAATATGTGATGTCGATAGACCCTGAAATGAAAATGAACAGGTACGGAAAAGGCAAATACCTTCTCAGAAAAGCGTTTGAGGGAGACTATCTGCCTGACGAAATACTGTGGAGAGAAAAAGCAGCCTTCTCGGATGCGGTAGGCCATTCCATGGTAGATGATCTTAAGGCATACGCAGAGACTTTATATACTGATGCGGAATTCGAGGAAGGCTGCAAAAAATACGAATACGCAGTTCCGTTCACTAAGGAATCGCTTCTTTACCGCGATATATTCGAGAAATACTATCCCGGCCAGGCTGAGATGGTGGTTGATTTCTGGATGCCTAACAAGGAGTGGGATGGCTGCGATGTGAACGACCCATCCGCAAGAGTTTTGTCCAACTACGGCGACAGCGGAAAGTAAAAAAGGGGGATGCTATGGACAAGAAGTATATCTTTGTTACGGGAGGTGTAGTCTCAGGGCTCGGAAAGGGCATAACGGCAGCCTCGCTCGGTAGGCTGCTCAAAGCCCGCGGCCTTAAAGTTGCAGCTCAGAAAATGGATCCGTATATCAACGTGGATCCGGGAACGATGAGTCCTTTTCAGCACGGTGAGGTCTATGTGACAGAAGATGGCGCTGAGACGGACCTGGACCTGGGGCATTATGAGAGGTTTATCGATGAGGACCTCAACAAATTTTCTAACCTGACAACCGGCAAGGTATACTGGAACGTGCTCAACAAGGAGCGCAGGGGTGAATATCTGGGCTCGACAGTGCAGGTGATCCCGCATATAACCAATGAGATCAAGGAGTTTGTCTACAGCGTAGGCAAAAGAACTGATGCTGATGTGGTCATCACAGAGATAGGCGGCACTATAGGAGATATAGAATCGCAGCCGTTCATAGAGGCGGCCAGGCAGATATCTCTTGAAGTCGGCAGCGAAAACAGCCTTTTCATACATGTGACACTTGTACCGTTTCTCAGGGGCTCGGATGAGCACAAAACAAAGCCGACACAGCACTCGGTAAAGGAGCTTCAGGGCGCCGGAGTGAAGCCGGACATCATCGTCTTAAGATGCGATGAGCCGCTGGAAGAGGATGTATTCAGAAAGATCGCGCTGTTCTGCAATGTAAAGGAAGACTGCGTAATAGAGAACATGACTCTTCCGGTCCTTTATGAAGCTCCGCTCATGCTTGAAAGATCCAATTTCTCAGGCATAGTCTGCAGGGAGCTGGGTATTGATACACCTGAACCTGATATGGCTGAATGGACAGCTATGGTGGAGAGAATAAAGAGCTGCAAAGAAAATGTCAGAATAGGTCTTGTAGGTAAGTATACCGGCCTTCACGATGCGTATCTTTCGGTACTTGAGGCACTGAACCATGCCGGAAGCAGCAACGGTGTCCACGTGGACGTTAAGTGGATCGACGCTGAGAGCCTTGAAGAAGGAGATCCCGGCAGTAAGCTCGGTGATGTGGATGGCATACTCGTACCGGGAGGTTTCGGAAACCGCGGTATCGAAGGCATGATAGCAGCGGCGGGATATGCCAGGATTCACGACGTTCCGTATCTTGGTCTTTGCCTCGGCATGCAGATAGCAGTAATAGAATATGCGAGAAATGTATTGGGTCTGACTGACGCAAACTCAGGTGAGTTTGATGAGCAGTGCGCAAATAAAGTGATCCATTTTATCCCGGGTCAGAGCGAACACATAGACAAGGGAGGTACACTCAGATTAGGAGCTTATCCATGTATTCTGGGAGAAGGAACAAAAATTGCCGGATGCTATGGTATAATGACTATAAGTGAGCGTCACCGCCATCGTTATGAATTCAACAATGATTACAGGGAAAGGTTCACGGAAGCTGGGCTGACATTGAGCGGAATATCACCTGACGGAAAGCTTGTCGAGACAGTAGAGATAAGTAATAAACCGTTTTTTATCGGGGTGCAGTTCCATCCTGAATTCAAGAGTCGCCCTGACAGACCGCATCCGCTGTTCAGAGAGTTCATAGCCACGGCAAAAGCACAGTAAAGGAGTGACTGGAACATGTGTGGAATAGTAGGATTTACCGGAAGACAGCAGGCTGCGCCTGTACTGCTCAACGGTTTGTCAAAACTGGAATACAGAGGATATGATTCTGCTGGTCTTGCAGTGCGCGACGGCGAGTCGCTTGCCGAGGTGGTAAAGGCAACGGGCAAGCTCAGAAACCTGGCGCAGAAAATCGACGATGGGAAAGCCCTTCCGGGCACATGCGGCATCGGCCATACAAGATGGGCGACACACGGGGAGCCATCGCAGAACAATGCTCATCCTCATGTAAGCGGCAATGCTTTGGGATCCGCATCAGGACCGGTCGAGTCTGATGTTGTCGGAGTTCATAACGGAATCATCGAAAACTATGAAGAGCTGAAGGCCAAGCTCATAGGAAACGGCTACACCTTCTATAGCTCAACCGATACGGAAGTTGCCATCAAGCTGGTCGATTACTATTACAAGAAGTACCAGATCGGACCTATCGATGCGATCAACAGGATGATGGTTCGTGTAAGAGGATCATACGCTCTTGCGCTTATGTTCAAGGACTATCCGGGTGAGATCTACGCTGCCCGCAAGGACAGCCCGATGGTCATCGGTACTGCTGACGGGGAATCATTCCTCGCATCCGATGTACCGGCGCTGCTGAAATACACCCGCGACATCTATTATATCGAAAACCTGCAGTCCGTAAGGATACTTCCGGGCGAGCTTCACTTCTTCGATCTTAACGGAGATGAAGTGCAGATGGAGAAGACTCATATAACATGGGATGCCGAGGCTGCCGAAAAGGGCGGATATGAGCATTTCATGATGAAGGAGATTCACGAGCAGCCGAAAGCGGTTCGTGATACTCTGAACAGCGTGATCCGCGACGGAAAGATCGATCTCTCTGCTGCAGGCCTTACTAAAGAGGTCCTTGAGGGAATCAGCGAGGTGCGCATAGTTGCCTGCGGTTCGGCATGGCATGCCGGAATAGTCGGACAGTATGTGATAGAAGATCTGGCTGAAGTGCCGGTTGCTACAGAGGTCGCGTCCGAATTCAGGTATAAGAAGATGCTGATCGACAAGGATGCGCTCGTGATCATCATCTCACAGTCCGGAGAAACCGCAGATACTCTCGCAGCTCTCAGAGCGGCAAAGGAGAAGGGCGTACGTACTCTCGGAATCGTCAATGTTGTAGGATCCACCATAGCACGCGAGGCTGAAAACGTGATGTACACGCTTGCCGGTCCGGAGATAGCTGTAGCTACAACAAAAGCATACAGCGCACAGCTTGCTGCGCTGTACACGATCGCAGTAGCGCTGGCAGAAGCTAAGGGCAAGATCACCGACAGCGACTGTAAATACTATGTAGAGGAGCTTCTCGCTCTGCCTGAAAAAATTGAAAAAGCTCTTGAGAGCAAGGAAAGAATACAGTGGTTCTCGGCTAAATATGCGAATGCGCGTGACGTATTCTACCTTGGAAGAGGACTCGACTATGCAGTCAGCCTTGAAGGAAGCTTAAAGCTGAAAGAGATAAGCTATGTGCACAGCGAGGCATATGCTGCAGGTGAGCTCAAACATGGAACCATAAGCCTCATCGAAGACGGCATACTTGTTATAGGAGTGCTGACTCAGGAGGAGCTGATGGAAAAGACCGTCAGCAACATGGCGGAATGCAAGGCCCGCGGCGCTTATCTCCTGGGTGTTACCACAGAAGGTAAATACAACGTCGAAGACTCTGTAAACTTCACCATCTATGTGCCGAGGGCTGATGAGCACTTTGTAGGCAGTCTGGCGGTTATACCGCTGCAGCTGCTCGGATATTACATCAGCGTAGCCAAGGGTCTTGATGTAGACAAGCCTAGAAACCTGGCTAAGTCGGTCACTGTTGAATAAGGTGGCAAATAATGCTTATATTAGGATCGCTGATCGTGGCGTGGATAGTGCATAACTGGTGGAAGCTCCTGCTTTTGCTTGTTGGAGTAATTGCCTTGCGCGAATATCAGGTCTATAAGCACAGGAATGATGATAATGACGCCGGAGATAATAAAAGCTGAATTGCATTAAGCAGTGATGAGTGGTATAAAAAATCTAGCAACATTTTTATAATTCTTAATTGGAGGGAGCTTAAGAAATGAAGAAATTAGCAGTTTTCACAGCTATCGTCGGCGGCATTGCCGGAACAGTTGCATACATGAACAAGAACGGTCTGCCAATTCCTGGAAACCTGACCATGAACATTCCGGTCAAATTACCGTATGACTTCTGGGACCTTTTCACAAAGGGAATCGAGATCGCAGAAGGACTGACAAAATAAAAGGAATAAATGAAAGAGCCTTGAGGTCATCAGACTTCAAGGCTTTTTTCTTCTTCTAGTACCAGCCTCTTGAGCACCAATGTGCCCATGCATTGGATGGAGATCCGTATCTGTTGGCTATGTATTTGAGTCCCCATCTTATCTGCGGCTCGGCATTTGTATAATAGTCGCTTCCTTCAGATGCCATCTTAGAGCCCGGCAATGCCTGAGGTATTCCGTGCGCTCCGCTTCTTTTGTTGTGTGAATGCGGATTCCAGCCGGATTCTTTATTCCACAGATAGATAAGCGGTTCAAGCTCGGAAGGAGGCCATCCGAAATCCGGCAGCAGCGAGAGGGCATACTTCTGGTATTCTCCCTTGGCACCGGATGCTATCGGCAGCCAGTCCGGAGCTTCGTCAGACAGCTTCCCTCTAGGAACATAGTATTCTTTGTCCTCTATTGTGATGCGGCTCCAGCCGTTGTGCGTTATACCTGTACGCCTGACATAAGTTTCTTTCTCAAGCGTTCCGGCAGCTTTATATGACTTGTTTGGTCCGGTTCTGTACTTAACATCTTTAGGAGCCCAGACATACTCATAAACTTCCTCGCCTATGCCTTCAAGGTATGTCGTTGTGATTCTCTCGGCCTGCTTGTCCATGCAATCGTTTGCACTTGTCAGAACTACAGGGCAGACCTCCCCGAAATAGCGCATTTCAAGATTGTGACACCAGATCACATACACATAACAACATGCCAGTATCACTGATAACAGCTCAGCCAGGATGATAGTCTTCAGTATTTTAGGCTTTTTACTTACCTTCCTGTAGTGCCTCGGCTTTGAGCTTTCGTTTTTATAGTGCTTAGGATTTGTGTTTTCCTGCTGGTCGTGGATGGTGCTCACCTCTTTGAAACCTGAATAGCCACACTATTCAAAGTATCACATAAAGTGTTGACATTTCAATGGTATTGAAGGAAAACGCCGGAAAGCATGGTGTATGTGCAGGTCAGTTGTACTTTTCCATTATTTTTCGCAGGGCCGGATCATTGACGTCGAACGATACCTCTCCTATGCTTGTGATCGGCAGGACTTTAGGTGAGGTGCCGCTGATGAATGCTGCCTGATATTTCGCGATATCCCCGGCTGCAGGCGCCTCGTCATGCAGCCTGATCCCCAGCTCGTTGATTATCTCTATGACCTTGCTGCGGGTAACTCCGAGCAGGACTTTGTCTGACGGAGCTGTATAGACTTCGCCGTCTTTAATAAAGAAAACGTTGGACCGGCTGCCTTCTGTGATAAATCCATTTCTGTCAACCAGCAATACCTCGTACAGGTCGTTATCCCTGATTGCGGCATTTGTCGCCTCGCGCAAAGCGCGGTCCATCATTTTGACATTAGGATTCCTGCGCTCGCCACGGAACAGATCTGTCCTAACGCCATGCTTATACATTTCAGGAGCAGGATAGTGCGTCGGAGTAAGGTAGAGTCTGGAATAACCGCTGACGTCGGCTTCGATTTTGATGTTGTGATTCCTGATACCACTCTCCTCAACCAGATCGTCTATGCATCCGCGCAGTTCCTCATAGGTGAACAGAGGGAGCTTTCCCATGCTCGCCAGTGATTTTTCGAGACGCTGGTAGTGCTCCGGAAGGAACACCGGCTCGCCGTCTGTGATCCGGACGACTTCATATACTGACGGCATAGTCAGGCTGCCCAGCGAAACCGCATTCCTGAACCCGCTTATCATATCTCTGACCATGCTCCGGATCCTCTCAAGCGGGATTTGATAATAATAGAAAATCAGATATATCATTCCCTCTCGATCCAGCTGGTCTATGTCACGGACTTTGATACCGAGCCCGGCTGCTGTTTCCATCAGCCTTGACGTCAGCTCGCGGTGGATCTCTTCGTTTCTGCTTTGCCCTGAAGGTCCCTCTGAGATCACTCTGAAATGGGTATCGAGCCGCAGCGTTATGTTGATGCCGGACTGGGTGTTTTCCGCTGTGACGAAACCATCCTTGCTTCCGTATTCCCTGACTGCTGAAAGTGCCTCGTGCAGCTTCTTGGAGTAGAGCTTCTTGACGCGCTTAAGGTTCGTACTGTAAAAGCCCTTTTTCATAAACTGGGCAAGCGTCAGCTGCTCTGTCTTTGAACAGGTCTGGTCATAATTCATCCTGATTCTGTCATACAGTTCCACCATGCTGCGCGGAAGCACCATGTAACTGATCCTGACGGCAGGGAATAAGGTGGATGTGAATGAACCGATGTATACGACTCGTCTGCCCTGATCCAGACCCTGCAGTGCCGGGATCGGTCTGCAATTATATCTGAGCTCGCTGTTATAGTCATCTTCTATGACGATGCTGTCGTTTTCTTCTGCCCACTCGAGTAGGCGGCGCCTGCGGCCGATCGGCATCACTGCACCGGTAGGGAACTGATTCTGAGGGCAGACATAGACCGCCGTGCGTATATTGGCCGGCAGCTTTTCTATTTCAACGCCATCTTCCCTGACAGGTATACAGCTCATGCTGAAACCCCAGTCCTTGAAAATGCTCCTTGCAGGCATATAACCCGGATCCTCTACCGAAACATGGCTGATGTCCATCATGCGCAGGATCCTCGCGATGTGTGAAACCAACTGCTGCGTTCCGGCGCTTATCACTACCTGGCGCTGGGTGCAGACCACACCTCTGGCCTGGTACAGATATTTTGCGATCTCTGCTCTGAGTTCAGGCTCTCCCTGACGGTCGCCCTCCGTCAGCAGCTGCTCGGGCATTTCATTAAGGACGCTGGTCATGCACTTTTTCCATTTGACAAAATCAAAGGTTTCCGGATCACAATCTGCCGGCCTGCGTGTGGCTGCTGCGTCTGCTTCCGCGTTCTCCGCCGGAGCGTTTCCGGCTTCTGCCTCACTGCATCTGCCGGAGGATTCTCCTGCACCGGAAGCCGCATAAAAGCCCGACTGGGGCCTGCTGATAAGGTAGCCCTCAGCCATGAGCTGTTCATAAGCTACTTTTACGGTTGTTACGCTTATTCCGAGCGAATCCGCCAGGCTTCTGAGCGACGGAAGCCTTTCGCCGGTCTCGATGCGTCCGTCACTTATTTCATCCCTGAGATGTTCGTAGAGCTGTACGTAAAGACTTTTTGAAGAATTGTTATCAAATTCAAATGAAACCATATTATTCCTGATCATATTAGTGCGACTGTGTTCTGTAAAAACTTAAAAGGTGTGCATTTATCCAATTAC
>JAFQZQ010000023.1 GCA_017405845.1 Mogibacterium sp.
AGCGAGAAGGACAATATCTCTTTTGTTCTGGTGTTCAAGTTGTCCAGGTTCGGACGGAATGCGGCGGACATACTGAAGTCCCTTCAGCTTCTGGAAGATTATGAGGTGGATCTGATCTGCGTGGAAGATGCCATTGACAGTTCTACACCGGGCGGAAAGCTGACGCTGACAATTCTGTCTGCCGTGGCGGAGATTGAGCGCGAGAACATCAACGTCCAGTTCATGGCTGGAAAGATGCAGAAGATTCTTAATGGTGGCTGGCCGGGTGGACCTGCTCCTTATGGGTACCGCAGTGTAAATAAGGAACTGGTGGTAGAGCAGGAAGAGGCGGAGATCGTGAGGCTGATCTTTGACAGGTATATACAGGATGACGGAACACTGAATGGAGTGGCGATTTGGCTGAATAACAATGGATACAGCAGGATCAGCAAGGGCGAAGTTAAGCCATTCACTTATGATTTCATTGTGAATGTTCTGGATAATCCGATCTATCATGGAAAGCTGAACTACTTTCGCAGGACAAATATCAAGGGCATAAGGAAGAATCCTAAGGATGCGGTTGAGGTTGACGGAATCCATGAGGCGATCATCAATGAAGATCTGTGGCGGCAGGCGCGGGAAAAGAGAGAGGCTTCATCTGGGAGACAGGAAAAAGTAGATGAACCTGATCGCGTGAGCCTGCTGTCCGGTCTGATCAAATGCCCGGCCTGCGGGAATGGCCTGATTGCATCTAAGAACAAGCATGTAAATAAGAACCGAGGAGGTCATTACAAGACCATTCATTATTATTCCTGCCGATACTACAGGAAATCAGCCGGAAGAACCTGCGAGTTTAAGCATACATATAACCAGGCGAAGATTGATTCCGCAGTATTTGAGATTGTCAGCAATCTGGCAGCTCATCCGGCATTTGAAAAGGCAATGGCGATGGCTGCAGGCGGTGATGAATCGGTAGAGGCTTATGAGAAGCGGATGAAGGAAATCCGCAAGGATCTGTATCATCAGGAACATGAGAAGAACCGCGTTGGAGCGGAACTTGATAATCTGGATGTTCTGTCTGATGACTACGATACGGAATATGAACGGATTCAGGCGGAGATGGATGATATCTATGACAGGATAGAATCCCTGGAGCTTTCTCTTAAGAAGATAAAGAAGAAGTGCAACGAAGCCAAGCAGGGTGTCAGCTCTATTGAAAGGATAAAGAAAATCCTGAAGAATTTCGGGAAGTTCTACGAAAAACTGACTTCCGAGGAACAAAGGGAACTATATCGCCAGTTCATCGAACGCATAGAGGTTTATCCGGAAGAGCAGGAAGATGGGAGGGTGTTGAAGAGCATTCATTTCAGATTTCCTGTTCGGTACGGGGAGACGGATACCATCGAGTCCTGGATAGGAGCTGAGGGTGATCCTGATGATGAAATCGCCTTTGTGTTGGATTGCACCAAGGTACAGGTGACGGTGGCGGAAGCAAAAGCGACTTATGCGGAAATCAGAGCTTATGTACTGGAGCACACGGGGATGAAGGTTTCATCATTATATATTGCTCAGATAAAACGAAAATACGGCATTGATGTCGGGATTGCATACAACAAGCCGGAACAGAACAAGAATCACGTTCCTGTTTGTCCGGTCGAAAAGGAACTGGCCATCATGGACGCGCTGAAGGCGTTCAGGATGCTGACAGAAGACACAGAGTATATGGAGGCGGCAGTATGAAGAAGAAAAAACTGAAGTGTTATATCTACATAAGGGTATCCACCTCAATGCAGGTGGAGGGCTACAGCCTTGAAGCCCAAAGGGAGAGACTTACGAAGTTCGCGGATTTTCAGGACATAGAGATTGTCAGGGAATACTGCGATGCGGGAAAGTCCGGGAAGAACATCACCGGAAGACCAGAGTTCTCACAGATGCTGAATGATGTGGCTGAGGATCGTGACGGAGTGGATTTCATCCTGGTATTCAAGCTTTCAAGGTTTGGACGAAATGCGGCGGATGTTCTCAATTCCCTTCAGTACATACAGGATTTCGGTGTAAACCTGATCTGCGTAGAGGATGGGATTGATTCTTCCAAAGATTCCGGCAAGCTGACTATTACGGTTCTGTCCGCAGTTGCCGAAATAGAAAGAGAAAACATTCTGGTACAGACGATGGAAGGACGTCGCCAGAAAGCCAGAGAGGGCAAATGGAACGGTGGACAGGCTCCATTCGGGTACACGCTGGATTCCAAGAACAGCACGCTGATCGTCAATCCGGAAGAGGCGGAGATCGTAAAGATCATCTTTACAAAGTTTGCGCATGAAGGGCTTGGAGCTGATAGGATCTGTGATTATCTGAATCAGCACGGATATACGAAAAAGAAGGTAAAGAAAAAGGAACTGAATTATTTCGCTAGAAGCTTTATAATGAAGATCCTTGATAATCCCGTTTATACCGGAAAGATCGTTTACGGCAGGCATAAGACCGAAAAGGTAAAAGGCAGCAGAGATGAATATAAGCGGGTCATGGCTGATGACTATATGGTCGTGGACGGGATGCACGAGGCGATCATAGACCGGGATCTCTGGGAGGCGACAAGGCTCAGGCGAAAAGACACCGGCGTCAAATGGAATAAGACGCACAGCATGGATCATGAGCATATTCTGACTGGTATCATTAAATGTCCGATCTGCGGCCGGAGTCTTGTGGGAACTGTCAGACGGCGTAAGAACAAGAAGTCCGGCGAATACAAAGATGACTGGTATTATAAGTGCCTGCACCGTACAAAGATAGACGAAACGCATTTCTGTGATTTCCGACTGGTGCTGAGTCAGGTGGAGCTTAACAGCCAGGTAGAGCAGATCATCCTGGACATGGTGGCGGATCCGCAGTTCAAGGATTACATGGTGATGAAGATGGACGAAAAGGTAGATGTTTCATCACTGGAATCTGAGAGGGATCAGGTCAGGGAGCAGCTTCGTCAGGTCGTGGGAGCGAAGAAGAAGCTGGCGGAGATGCTGGACAGGCTGGATGTAAACGACAAGCACTATGACAGGAAGTATCAGGATATGCACGACAGACTGGATATCCTGTACGACCGGATATCAGAGCTGGAGGACACGATAGCTGAAATCGAAGAGAAGATCAGCGGAGCCTATGGAGAGAAAATTACTGCAGATGAGCTCTATAAAGTTCTCCTGAGTTTTGATAGAATGTACTTTAAGATGACCGATCTCGAAAAGAAGAGGTTCATGAGAGATTTCATCGACGAGATTGAATTGTACCCTGAAAGACAGGAAGACGGACGCATCTTAAAGCAGCTGCATTTAGGATTTCCGGTGTTTTATGAAGGTTCTGAGGGCGATACAATTCGGTTGCTCAAACAAAACACAGTCGAGTTGATAACTTTGATGTCAAGGAAAACTACAGAATGACCGCTGAACCCCTTGAAATCAAGGGGGATGTATGTCCTGTGATGAAGGAAGGCGATGTTTTTATTACTGGAGGCAAACGAGGACGACACGGAATGGAACTATTGTCAGGAAGGATAATCTAAAAAATGAAGCTGAAAAATGTATTGATCGTTGTTAAAGATATCGAAAGATCCAGAATGTTCTACCACGATTTGTTCGGCCTTGAGATGATTCTTGACAATGATGGAAATATGATCCTGACGGAAGGATTGGTGCTGCAGGAAGAAAAATACTGGAAAGAGTTTCTTGGGAGAGATATCATTCCGGAGAATAATTCCTGCGAACTCTATTTTGAGGAATCTGACATTGAAGGATTTATCGAAAGGCTTGAAAAGTATTATCCGGATGTGAAAATACGTCAATCGACTGATGATGCACAGCTGGGGACAGAAGGTCATACGCTTCTACGATCCTGATGGTAATCTTATAGAAGTGGGGACACCGGTTTAACATGGCCAATAGTATAACCGGCATCCGGATCGTTTGCAGTATAGCTTTGCTGTTCTGCCCTGTGTTTTCACCGGTGTTTTATGTCTTGTATATCATTGCCGGGGTCAGCGACATGATTGATGGGGCAGTTGCGAGGAAAACGGGTACTGTCAGCGAGTTTGGATCGAAGTTCGATACAGCGGCTGATTTTGTTTTGGTCGTTGTGTGTCTGATCAAACTGATTCCGGTCATTCACGTACCGATCTGGCTTATAATCTGGATCATCGTGATTGCCGTGATCAAGGCGATCAACTTGCTTTCCGGATATGTTATGCGAAAGGAAATGGTTGCCTTACACACTGTAATGAATAAGGTGACGGGTATATTGCTTATTGTGCTTCCGCTGACATTAACGTTTTTTGATTTGAAATATAGCGGAGTGTTTGTCAGCGCAGCAGCGACATTCGCTGCGATACATGAAGGACATCTGATCAGAATCGGAACGGGGAATAATGATCCGGCCAAGGTCATGAAAAAAATGTCATACAGAAAAGACAAGAAAAAATGACAAATAAGGAAACCGTAACTGCGTTTATTAACAAGGTCTTCAACTCATGGGATATTACTGATCTTGACTAATATATGAGAGAAGACTACCGTCAGCACAGTCAGGAAGTAAAAGACGGAAGGGGTCATTTTTGATAAAGAATGGAGAATGAAAAACATGAAGAGATCATGTACCAATAAAACAACTTTGTTTGTAATCATGATCATATTTGTCATGATTCTTTCAGCTTGCTCATCTTCAGGGACTTCACATAAGTCCGGAACAGAAAACACAAATGGACAGAACAGCAAATACAACATTTTGCAGCCATTTGATGAGGGCGGACTTATTATTGTAAGGGATAATGATACCGGCCTGACGGGAGCTATTGACGGCAAAGGAGAGTTTGTTGTTCCGTGTGAGTATTCAGCTGTTGAATATCAGAACGGCAATCTCTATATTCTCGAAAAGGATGGAATGTACGGCCTGACTGATGGTGAAGGCAATGCGATGCTGCAATGCGGGTTTCTAAGCATCGAAATGCCCGAATATAACGACTGGGATGAGAAATATATGGATGACTTGATAATAGCCCAGGACAGTAATGGCAATTTCGGGTATTACTCCATAGAAGACGGATCTGAAGTTATAAAACCTCAGTTTGAGGCTGCTGAATCTTTCTGGAGCGGAGACCGGGCTATGGTCAAAACTGACGGAGCATGGGGAATCATAGACAGAAGCGGCAAAATGATCGTTCCTGCCATTTTCAGGTTCGAAGAAGACACGCCAATAGAATGGCGGGGCACCAGTATTGTGCTTATAAGAGATGAGAACTGGAAAAGGGAACTTATCAATACGGACGGAAAAATAATCATTGCGCCGGGGATTATTTCTGAAGATTCGGACTGGAGTATAGAGCCCACATCATCCGAAGATCTGTCAATCGTATATGCAGAAGGACAGTATAGTGTAATGGATAAAGACGGCAGATATGTGATTCCGCCCGGGGATGAGCCGATCCGTAATGAGGGGCATCTGTTTCTGGTGGGAGAACACCCACAGATTTTTAATGAAAAGGGCGAAAAAATACTTAACGATAAGTATATTATTGATGAGGATTGCGATATATCAGTGACCGAGCCGTATACGGGATTTCTTGTCGTCCGAGACAGAAACACCCAAAAGACCGGACTTCTGGATGAATACGGAAACGAGGTCATTCCATGTGAATATGAAGGGCTTGAGAACGAATATTTCAATGAAAAAAGTGGTAAGGGTTTATGGATGACTATAGACAGCAATAGAAAATGCGGGCTTGTGAATGAAAAGGGCGAAGAAGTGATGCCGCCTAAATACGATGACATCAGCTCGTTCCGCAACGGATGCGCAATGGTAATGAATGACGGCAAGGTGGGAAGCATAGACATGGAGGGCAAAGAGCTGTCTCTATGCAAATATACAGCATATAACTATGAATCCGGTTTTTCTTACTTCCGTGAAAACGCGGACATACCTGAATGCATGGTTCCGGTCATGGATGAAAAGAACAGCAGAATAGCTCTCATGAACAGCAGGGGAGATCTGATCACGGATTTCAAATATGACTCTGCAGGGGTGACTGCCAGATCCGGTTCAGCGGGATATACTAAGAGCTGCATGATAGTGAAGTCAGGTGATGATAAATACGGTATCGTGGATGAAAATGGCAGGGAGATATGTCCATGCAATCTGTCTGATGTGATCGGTGAAGCGGGCAACGGATTGTTACTTGTCAGAAAAAAGGACGGCGATTTTCTGTCACTTGTAGACCTTGACGGGAATACAGTCTATGAAGGATTGTTTAGTACAATATAAGAATCCACGGATTTGAAAAAAGGAATGCATTTTATACGGTCTTGACATGTGGAAATGGTATGCTGCTTGTACCGCCAATAGATAAATTAACATAATGTTGGATCAATACAAAGGGCTCAAACAGGAAGTATATGTTCTGTCTTTCGGGCGCCTGGTCTCCGGCCTCGGCTCAATGATCTGGCCGATGATGACACTGATATTAAGTCAGAAGATGCACATCGGAGCCAAGGAGGTAGCCTGGCTTCTTTCAGCTGCCATGATCGTTATGGCGCCGGCAGTTTATCTTGGCGGAAAGATCGCAGATATAAGGGATAAGAAGACGACGATAGTTATCCTTAACATTATCTCGGTCATCTGCTATGGCATGTGTGCCTTCATACCGATGTCATGGTTTGCCATTTCCGTAATATTCATAGCCTCGGTTTGTCAGAATATGGAACATCCTGATTACACAGCATTACTCGCTGATGTCACCACCACGGATGAAAGGGACAGGGCATATTCGCTGCAATACATGTGCGCTAATCTGGGGCTTGTACTGGCACCGACGATATCGGGATTCCTGTTTAAGAACTATTTGTGGCTGGCGTTTCTTATAAATGCGCTGTCGATACTATCCGCTACGATACTGATATTCTTCATGGTAAAGGACACCACACCTGTTGTAGAGACAACAAGGATAGCTGCTTATCAGAAGGACAGGGCGGGTGAGAGTCTGAGAACGATACTCAGAGAGAACAAAGTAGTAGTTCTTTTTATCCTGGTCATGAGCGGGTACTATGCGGTCTATCAGATGTATGTATACCTGATGCCTCTCGACCTGGCGGTAATACACGGAGATGCAGGTGCTGTTATTTACGGCTCGGTCACCAGTGTAAATTGTCTCGTTGTAGTTTTATTCACGCCGCTTATTACCAGAATATCCGCTAACAGACATGAGCCGGACAGGATTACTGCAGGTGTGGCTCTGATGGTGGCAGGCTTTGCATTATTTGCCATTTGCAAAGGTATAATACCGATGTATTATATTTCTATGACGGTACTTACATGGGGCGAAATATTTGCACTTACTACAGAAGGCCCGTGTCTTTCCAGACGGATACCGTCCAGCCACAGAGGTCAGATAAACGGTATTTTCACAGTCATAAAAACATTGCTTTCAAGTGCGTTTCAGATCGCAGTCGGAACAGCCTATGGTGATCTTGGATCAGCAGCAGCCTGGATCGTTGTACTGGCGGTTGGAGCGATGTTTATAATCCTTTCTGTCGCAACCGGACGAATGGACAAGATAGAATATCCTAATTTATATGAATAATAGGAGGCCGTTAAAATGAAATACTATCTTTATAACCCACTAGCTAATAACGGGATAAAATCGCATATACCGGAAGGGACGCAGCTTATCGATGCATCTAAGACGGATTATCCGGATTTTTTTGCAGGCCTTAAAGAAGATGACGAGGTTGTGTTGATTGGCGGAGACGGCACTATTAACTACCTTATCAATCATATAGATGCATCGGATCTGAAGAATAACGTATATCTTTATGGAAACGGTTCGGGAAACGACTTCCTTAACGACATTGACGAAAAGCCGGGGAAGGAGATACTGTTAAACCCATATCTTATAGACCTGCCGACTGCAACAGTAAACGGGAAAAAGTATAAATACATCAACAATATGAGCTTCGGAATCGACGGCTATTGCTGCGAAGAAGCCGACAGAATTAAAGCGAAGAAACCTAATAAAAAAATAAATTATACAGCGATAGCCATTAAAGGACTGCTTTTTGCATTCAAACCCCGCCATGCATGGATAGAAGTAGACGGTAAGGAATATGAATTCGACAACTGCTGGCTTGCTCCTGCGATGAAGGGGAGATACTGCGGAGGCGGAATGATGCTAGCACCGGGACAGGACAGGCATTCTGGTAAGCTGACTGTTATCGTTTACATGAGCAAGTCAAAGCTCAAATCACTAATGAATTTCCCTAAGATTTTCGAAGGGAAGCATGTTGAGCTGACGAATATGGTCAAAGTAATAGAAGGTAAAAAGGTGTATGTCAGATTTTCAGAACCTTGCGCGGTACAGATAGATGGCGAGACAATCCTGAATGTAAGGGAATACCGGGCAGAGGCGTAAAGAATATCGAAAACAACATAAAAAAGGCTCTGAGGCGAAATAACGGCGCCTCAGAGCCTCTTTGATTGTGCTATTCGATTACTTATTTGGATAGCGTCCTACAAACTTGAAGGTTTCGCATACAGACTTGAGATCTGCGAGCATCTTCTGTCCTTCAGGTGTCGTATCATCGCCATCGCACTCAGTGTAGAAGTAGTATCCCCATTCTTCATAGCTGAGCGGTCTTGTGTGGAGGAAGCGAATGTTGAATCCATTGCTGCTGATAGCGTTGATAGCCTTTACGAGAGATCCCTGTACATTGAGAACTGTAAAGATCATCATAAAGCGCGATCCATCCTCATGTGCGCTTGGATTCTCATCTCTGGCGAGGCAGGCGTAACGAACGACTTCTTCACCGGTATCCCACTTGAAAACTTTAACAATGCTCAGATCTCCCTGGTATAACAGGTCGAAAACATGAGATACCATTCCGCTTCTGCTGCGCTCAAACGGGAGCACGCAGACATCACAGTCGCCGTTAACTACTGCTTCATATGTCTTGTCATAATTAGAGCAGTCAACACGGACAGCTTCCGGTGCAATAAAGCTGGCAGCTTTGTAATCTTCAGGATCCATGCCTGCACAATAAGCGATACGATTTACCTTAAGTGTTGTTGTAGCCACGATTATTACTCCTTTGAATTCATTAGAATTGTAATTACAAGTTCCAATATATTCTTATATTGGAATTATTTCAAGTGATTATCAATAATATCAGGTTTCAGTTCGTTATCTTTATCTTCATCTAAAACTCCGCGTTTCAGCATGACTTTTTTCGTAAGTCCCTTGAGGCCTCTTTCAACAAAGAATACAGCAAGGGTACCAACTATGGCTGCCTCATAAAAACCGGTTCCCAGTGCAAGACCAATGCAGGCTGATGCCCAGAGACCGGCAGCAGTTGTGAGTCCTTTAATATGGCCTCTGTTGACCATGATAGTACCGGCTCCGAGAAAACCTATGCCGGAGACCACCTGGGCGCCGATACGGGAAGCATCTCCGCTGAAATGGCTGGCAGTAAAAACGCCGGTGCACATGGCTATCATGGCGCCAAAGCATACCAGAATGTGTGTCCTCAGGCCGGCAGCCGAACCGTGTGCATCTCTTTCAAAACCTATTACTCCCGCACAAATTATAGCCAGAAGAGTGCGTATAACAAGCGTTAAAAGGGTAGGCTCAAGAAGCCATGGATATTTGTCGACCAATAACATAACGATACCTCCATTCCCATCTGATATCAGGTATTATACACCTTTCTGAAGGGTAAAGTAAAAGTCCCGGCCGGAGCCGGGACTTTGCCAGTAATTCTTAGTTACCTGTTGCAATGAGCTTTTAGCCCTGTGTGAGGCCGATTACACTCTGGATCTGTCCCCAGACGATGAGAGCCATGAAGAGAGGTCCAAGCCACTTGATGCAGAAGTTGAAGAAGCCTTTCGACTTGAATGCCGAGCTCGACTCAACTTCGTCATCGATGTAGTGAGGAACTACCCAGCCGATGAGGATAGCCATGATGAGACCTGTTAACGGCATCAGGATACCTTCAGCTACAGCATCCCATACATCGAGTACATCTGGAATTCCGAAGAGGTGGAACCATTGCATTGTAGTTCTTTCTCCAAGTCCGTCGAGGGTTGTCATCATGTTACCGATGAGTGCCCATGCTGCCATTACCATTGTGACTCCGAATCTGTTAGCAGACTTACCTGCCTTGATGCGGCTGTCGAGGATAGCGGAGATACCGCCCTCCATCATGCCGATCGAGGAGGAGAGGCAAGCGAAGAATACGAGGAGCCAGAACAGGAGTGCGAAGATTGCTCCGCCCTTCATGTCATTGAATACTGTAGGCATGGATACGAAGAGCAGTCCAGGGCCAGCGCCGAAGTCGATGCCGAATGCTGAGCAAGCAGGCATAATAGCGAGACCGGCAAGCAGAGCTGCGCATGTATCACCAACAGCTACGATAACAGCATCCTTCTCGAGGTCTTCCTTCTTGTCCAGATATGAACCGTAAGCGATCAGACATCCGGAAGCAAGTGAGAGTGAGAAGAACATCTGCGATCCTGCGAGCTTCAGTGTTTCGAAGAAACTTCCGACAGAGCTCAGACCTTCGAAGTGAGGCTTGAACAGGAAAGCGATACCTTCGCCTGCACCGTTGAGAGTGCAGGATCTGATTACGATTACTACGAGCATGATGAAGAGTGCAGGCATAGCGACCTTGCAGAACTTCTCAATACCGCCGGATACTCCTCCGAGTACGATAACTACCGTAAGAGCAAGGAAGATGAGTACCCATACTACAGATGATGTGTTAACAAGGGTTTCACCAAATGTAGCACCCGGATCGAACTTGTTGCCTGCGAACATTCCGAGGGACTTGAAGAAGTACTTCATTACATATCCGCCGAATGTGCAGTAGAATGCAATCAGGAAGAACGGCACTACTGTCTGAAGAACACCGTTGAATGTGAATCCAGGGTGGATTTCCTTGTAAGCTTCGATAGCCGCTTTCTGCGATTTACGTCCGATAGCGATCTCGGAGAGGATCAGTGGATATCCTACAACTACGAGAAGGATCATGTACAGGAGAAGGAATGCGAATCCTCCACCGAGACCCATCTTGTACGGGAATCCCCAAAGGTTACCAAGACCGACTGCGGAACCGAGCGAGGCCATCAAGAATCCAAAATTGGAATCAAATTTGCCTTTGTTTTGTTGTTCCATAACAATTACCTCCTTATAACTATGTATAAGCGTTTTATGCGCTTAATCATACAAATTTAATTATACTCGATAGAAATGTGATGTCAACCTGAAAACCTCTTCACAAAATCATCACAAAGTTTGTTTTCCTTAATTATTTCAAGGCTTTCAGCCCTTCGCTCAAATGGAGAAGCGCAACAAAAGAGGGCGGTTCAACCGCCCTCGAAATAGATGGATATGTTAGCCTCCGTTGTACGATTTACCTTTCCATCTGAAATCGCCGTCACGCCAGCCTTTTTCATATTCATAATGCCATACTTCTTTTACGTGCTTTGTTCCAACCTGTACCTTTCGGGTTCCATACTCAGCAGGGTGCTCTACGGTAACTAACTCGTCATAGGCGTCCTGTATGATCTCATCCCACGCTTCTTTAATTACTTCGCCGGTATTCGGATCGACTTCCTTATCATGATGTTTTATTACGGCATCGTGATGTACTGTCTTCATTTCGGTCCAAGCGTCCTTGATGAGATACTTTTCTTCCTTGTATACAGGTTCATCGTGTTCCTCTACATCGATAACTTTCTTCTTGTGGTGTTCTCTTTCTCTGAGCCACTTGCGGTACGCATTCTGACGTTCTTTCTTCTCCTGAGCCTTACTGCTCCAGCTTGTAAGACCTGTCTCGGTTCCCTTAGTGAAGTAATCTCCGCTTTTCTGGATGACGTTCGAAGGCATCTTAGGGTAAGAACCTTTCTTTGCGTTAGGGAGCTGATTGATGATCTTGCCCCAGAGTGCCGCAGCCGGTGTGGACATGGATGACATCTCGACGTTTTCATCAGTACCGATCCAGATGGACGCGGCATATGAAGGGGTGAAACCATCGAACCAGATGTCGTACTGATCGTTTGTAGTACCTGTCTTTCCGCCAGGCTGAACATCGGTAACGTACATGTAGTTGTTGTAATTAACAACTGACTTCAGCACTTCCTGCATGATCCACGCAACGCCTTCGTTCAGCGCCTCTGACTGCTCGGATTTACCTTCAAGCAGTAATTCTCCGTTACGATCGAGTACCTTCGTATAGCATATAGGAGTGTTGATTTTACCACCGCCAGGGAAGGAGGCATAGGCAAGAGCCATTTCGAGAGGCTCAACACCTTCGGTCATAGCTCCAAGACCAAGTGCGGCAGGGTTGGCATCGTTTACAGGGTTGCTCAGATCGTCCTGAACGGTTGTAAGGCCGAACCTCTTGAGCTGTTCTATCGAGTAATCACTTCCAACCTGAAGTACTATCTTTACAGCACATGTGTTGATCGACTTCTGTATAGCAGTCTTAAAGTTGTTTTTGCCCGAGAAGGCATTGTTGAAGTTGTTAGGCCAGTATTTTCCTTCAATCTTGGTTCTCTCATCTTCTACAGAAGAGTGGGTGGTTATATAGTCACCCCAGCCCTTGGTGCCTTGCTTATCTATGTGGAAATTTGTGAACTTCCATTTTTTGCCTTCTGCTGCAAGATCATAGCTCTTTTGGAGAGCAGCGCCGTATACTGCGAGAGGCTTGATTGATGATCCCGGCTGACGAGGGTTGAGTGATCTGTTGAGAACCTTCTGCCCACCGAACTGCCGTCCGCCTACCATGGCCTTAACTTCGCCGGTGCCGACACCGACTATTGTCATAGCGGCCTGCGGCTGACGCTGCTTAGGTGAGAGGGTATATGACTTGGATGTCAGAATGACGTCATTGCCTTTGATCTTTATTGCTCCTTCGTAATAAGGATCTTCAAAGTAAGCCTTATCTACAACTACGTTGCCCATCACATCTGCAGATTTGTAAGTCGATGGGATGTTGAGATATCCGCCTGAGATTGAATACATGATGTCATTGTCATCGTATGTAAAATAGCTCTTGAATTCGAGGCTGTAGTCAGTTTCACCATTGACCTCAGTCTCATAAATGTGGAGCTTGTGATTGGCATTGATCGTGATGCTGCCGTCATCATTTACAGTAACATCGCCTTCATCTCCGCTCAGCTTGAAGTTGCCTTTCTTGTCAAAGAAATTCTCGTATTTATAAAGGGCAATCTTGCCGTCGTTGTTGAGCATGTTGCCGTTACCGTCTCTTGGGGCAGAGACATAAGGGAAATTACTCCCGTCCTGGAACTCCTTGGCAATGACCTCCATAGCCTTGGTATCGACTGTTGAGTATATTTGCAGGCCTTGTGTATAAACCATGCGCTCTGCGGCATCATATTCCATTCCGTACTCTTCCATAAAATCCGCAATGATCGTATCAACAAGATACTCGTGGAAGTAAGAGTAGATGCTGCTGGTAGACTTCAGATTAGGATCGATAAAGTCATTAACTGTAAGATCGTATGCCTTGTCATAATCGTCCTTGCTGATAAGGTTCTGGCTAAGCATAAGGTCTAGCGTCAGCTGACGTCTTTCCCTTGATATATCATTTGTAACAACAGTATCCGGTTCTGTAGCCACCACCTCAGAATCAACAACATCCTGAGCTTCACTTGCAAGCTTGAGAAGGGCATATGTGTCAGGTGACTGAGGAAGGGCAGCCAGAGATGCGCACTCAACAAGATCAAGATCTTTTACGCTCTTGGAGAAATATGTGCGTGCAGCGGCGTTAACTCCATAGCAGCCGTGTCCCAGATATATTGTGTTCAGATATGCCTCAATGATTTCTTCCTTACTGAGGTAGTGCTCAAGGCGGCTCGCATAGTACATTTCAAGGAGCTTTCGTTTTATGCTTCGAACGCTCTTGATGTCTGCAAGATAAACGTTACGTGAAAGCTGCTGCGTTATGGTACTCGTACCGCTGATACGTCCGCTGCCGGTCAGAGACGACAGTACGGCACCAATCATACGGGTCCAGTTGAATCCGTGGTGCTTCCAGAAGGTTTTGTCCTCGATAGCAACGAAAGCGTTTATGAGATCTTCAGGCATATCTTCGTATTTGACTACCTTACGGTTCTCAGTATAGAAAATGTTGTCTATCTGTTTACCCTTATCGTTATATACGATAGAGGCGGTGTCGATCTGGGAATAGATATCTTTATAGTCATACTTTGGTGCAGATACTATGATAGAAGCAGCGAAAATGACACCGGCAAGAACGCAAAGGCAACCAATAAAGACAAAGTCGCGTATCAGCTTTAAAAAACTGAACTGGTACGGCTTGTTCTTGATGGTCTTGCCGTCTTTTACATATGTTGCACCCTGTGTAGGGTCGTAGTTCTTGTTCTTTTTAAGGAAAAGGAAACGTCCTACACTGCCTTTTTTCGCAGCCTTATCTTTCTTTTGCTTTTTAGCTTTCTTAGTCTTCTTTGGGGACTCTTCCGGAACTTTTTCAGTTGTTTCGTCCGGTGTAGATGATGCATCAGAAGCAGCAGATTCGACAGGTGCAGCCGGTTCATCCGGCGTACTTTCTGAAGTTTTCTCAGGCACTTCATCAGTGCCCTCATTTTTAGAGTGTTTTGGAGACTCTTCAGAAGGAACCGTAACGGCTGCAGCAGCAACAGGTACAGGTGATGAAGCTGCCTCTTCAACAGCATTTGAAAGAGCGGCCTCGCTCTTTTTGTTTGCCTTTTCTTTTTTGAGCTGTTCGATTCTTTCCTTCAACGAAAGCTTCTCTGTCTTCTCAGACTTTTCGGATGTATCAAACTTGTCGGTCTTTTCAGAATTATTGTCCATATAGACCGGTCTGATTTTCAGATCGCCTCCGTTTACGATAATCGTTTTCTTGTCACTACCGGAATCGGAAACGTCAGCTGAGGCAGGGAATTCTTTCTGTTCGGATGATCCGGGGATCTTCCACTGAAAAGTAGAAGCAGTGCTTGACTTTTCAGTGCTCTGCTCATCAAGGTATGAACTGATATCAGCGGACAATTCGTCAGCAGGGGTCTCGAACTTTGCCAGAAAGTCGTCTATTTCACGTTCTGAATCAGTTCTTTTGTCTCTGTCTGATCTCATCGTTATCCTCCTAAATATAGTAATAATTCAATTTATTATAATATCATATTCTATTTAAAGATTGAAGTATTGCCTTTAGCCTTGAGGTAGCAAAGTATTGTATTTGCAATATCCGGAGCGGCAGATCCCTTGGTGCGTATGTGGATGATGTCTGCCTTGGCGTTTTTCTCCTGCAGGTACGAACAAGGAGTGAAGAAATTATCAGTGATGAGGCTGATCGCAGACTCAGTAACAGATCCCTTGTTGACCTTTTCATAAGTGCTTTTGAAAGTACGTGACAGCTTGTCTCTGTTATTAGAGAAAGCATCTATCCGGTATGTCTCTGAATACGTGCCCTTATACAGTTCGGCAGCAGCCTTGTTGTCGTTGAGTATTCTTTCTGTGAACGGATCGTTCACGCCCTGTATAATTACAGGTATTGTTATGCTTTTATCATTTGATTCTATGTCGGTGATGCAGTTTATTCCGTAAATGTCTCCGACTTCTTTCCCTTCAGGAATGGCATCGCTTTCAGAATACCTGTATGATCCGCTGCGTATGGTGTAGAGTATGCCGGTGAGACGGTCTGTAGTTTTTGCGGTATAGACTTTTTCAGGCATTGCATTTTCGTCTTCAACCAGTTCATACGTAAAAACGAGACCTTCATAATCTGATCCGTAAGATTTTTCCCAGGCTTTGATCCTGTTTTCTATATAACTTGTAAACGACGACATGTTATATGAATTCAGGACTATCGTAGCCTCAAGTGAGACAGGATACATATTGCCGTTGCTTCCGACTCTCAGATCTGCCAGCCTGCAGTCTACAGACTTGCTCTTCAGACGGGTAAGCAGGCTGCTGAATGCGGAGAACGGATCTGGCTGTTTGCTGATAGCCGGACCGATTACATTGGACTTTATTCCGCTGATCGTGATTTTTACTGCAGAATCACACGGGTTATCTTCCCGTTTCGCCGGTATGGAAACCTCTGTATATCTCTGCTGGAAAGATCCTGTAGAAAGGTATGTGGATGAACCCTTGTCTAAATATATGACTTTTGTTTTTGAACTTATGTATTTATCACTTAACCCTTTATATCCTTTCGCAAGGCCCTGTTCGTCGTTACAGAACACAACTGTGCGGCGCCCCGATTCAAGATCGGAGACTGCTATGGCGGCAGCGGCAGCGAGCACCTGTGTGTTGTCCGCGGCTGTCTCATAATTCATACTGACAGCTATAAGGGTAGGGGTCACATTTTTCTTACGCTTGATAGCGGACTTGTTAAATATTATGTTGCCGTATTTATCCTCTTTATATTTCAGTGAGTGTTCATCAGCCCAGCTTTCTATGAAATCCATGAGATCCTGCTGGCATGAAAAATCACCGGCAAATTCTTCAATAGTAGACCTGAAACCGGAGTAGGCTTCTTTGTCGAGAAGCTGCGTGTTCCTTGACCTGTAGATTGATACTCCTGCAGCAATCAGTACTATTAAAAGAATGACTGCGATTCTAAATTTGTTGTTACTTAATAACTTGATCATTTTCCTCTCCGAAATACATAAAAATTCAGTAAATATTATACTCCTCTAACTTGGTGATTTGAAGAAGATATGAAGTATAACAGCGACATTGAAAAATGAGCAAAAAAGTGCTTGCATTGAAAAAACTGTTGTGTTACTATAACAAGGCTTGCGAAAGCGAACTAAGAAATTAAACTACAAGGAGGTGCGGCAAATGTCCAGAAAATGTGAAGTATGCGGCAAGGGTCAGACATCTGGAAACACAGTTTCTCACTCCAACATCCATACAAAGAGAAAATGGAATGCTAATATCCAGACCGTAAGGATCAATGATAACGGCAGAGTAAGAAAGGCTTCCGTATGCACAAGCTGCCTCAGATCGGGCAAGGTAAACCGTGCCGTCTGATAAAAGCATATTTTAAGAGGATGGTCTTGAGCACTTGTTGCTCGAGGCTTTTTTCTTTTCCTAAAAAATGTAATAATAACGGTACAAGGATATTGCTCTGATAAATCAGCAATAAGCATATGTCTATAATAGTCAGAAACAGCTACGGAGCCATTGCGGTAAATAAGGGCGTCATTGAGCGCATGATAATAGAAGACATGCTCAGCATGCATGATGTTCTTATGCTCTCAAACAAGAAGGGAAAGCCGATAAAAGAAAAACCTACACCTATTATTGATCCCGATTATTACGATGCTGTCGAGGTGTCTGAGAAAAAAGAAACAGTAAAGGTGAAGATATATATCGTCGTTAAGAACGAGCACAACATTTCTGCAATTGCAGACAGAATATTTGAAACCGTAGAGAAAGACTTCGAGATGCTGCAGCTTGATAAGCCTGCGTCGATAAGCGTAAAGGTCAGAGGCATTGCAGGGGCGATGAACGGGGTTATAATAAAGCGCAACATCGACATCGTCAGAAACAATAACTGAAATGATAAAGTACGCACTAAGCGATGACATTTCGTCTATAAAAGGAATAGGTTCCAAAAAGAAGGAACAGCTTTCAGCAGCAGGTATTGAGACAGTAGGAGACCTGCTGTCTTATTATCCCGTAAAATATAAGGACAGACGTCATCTTGTGCGCGCAATGGACGCAGGGACGGATAAGGACAGCCTGACCTGCGGCAGACTTATCAAAGTACAGCTAAGGCCTCTGACCGGCGGACGATCCATTACGGAATGTACGCTCAGAGACGACAGCTGCCTCTTTTATGCAGTATTCTTTAACATGCCGTATCTCCGCAAATCCTTGGTTACAGGTGAAGACTACGTGCTCTTCGGTCGCATGCGTATAAGAAACGGCGCAAGAGTATGGACCAATCCGGAGTTCAGCAAGGCGGGCGGAGAAAGGGATATCAGGGGTATATTCCCGGTTTACAGGCACTCAGCCGGTCTGACAGACATAAACCTCAGAAAATGGATCAGAGAGGCTCTTGACAGCACAGATCTTGATACCGACTGGATCGGCAGTGATATAGTCGCAAAGCGTAAGCTGTGCGGTCCTGAATTTGCTCTCAACAATATACATTTCCCTGAAAGCGAGAAGCATTATAAAGCCGCAAGATACCGGCTCATATATGAAAAGCTGCTTATGTATCAGCTTGCTGTAAGGATCAATTCCACAGGCGCGCAGGATCCCGATGTTGACTCGTCTGTTCCGGAACAGGATATGAACGTATTCTACGAAGGCTTGCCGTTTGAACTAACAGAAGGTCAGTCAAAATGCATAGGCGAGATAATGGACGATCTGAGCAGCAGAAAGCCAATGAACAGACTCGTACAGGGTGATGTCGGATGCGGCAAGACCGCGGTTGCAGAAGCAGCAATTTTCCGATGTGCCAGATCGGGCATGCAGTCTGCAATGATGGCTCCGACAGGCATCCTGGCTAAGCAGCATTTTGAGGGTATAAGCAGAGACCTGTCGCGATATGGCATCAAGTGTGATCTTCTTGTCAGCGGAATGAAGGCCGCCGAAAGGCGCAGAGTCATAGACGATGTCGCAAGCGGAAAGACCGATGTGCTTATCGGTACGCATGCTCTTATACAGAACGACGTGTCATTCAACGAACTTGCACTTGTTATCACTGACGAGCAGCACAGATTCGGTGTGGCACAGAGAAAAAGCCTTATAAAAAAGGGAAGAGGCGTAAATGTATGCGTTATGAGCGCAACGCCTATACCCCGGACACTTGCGGCTACCGTGTTTGGAGACATGGATTTCAGCATAATAAGGTCAATGCCGAAAGACCGCAAAAAGATCATTACACGTGCTCTTGATCAAAACACCAGGGAACGTGCTTATATCGAAATGAAGCGCGAACTTGATAAAGGAAACCGCGCATATGTAATAGCCCCGAGCATAGACAATGATGACGATGATATGCTGTCCGTTCAGAAACTCTTTGAAGAAATAAAGGAGCGGTTCCCGGGTTATGAGGCTGCATTGCTTCACGGCAGACTGAGCGGCGAGGAGAAGACCTCGATCATGAACAGCTTTAAAGAAGGCGGTATACAGATCCTCGTTTCAACTATAGTCATCGAAGTCGGAATAGATGTACCTGAGGCAACTGTGATGATCATCGAAAACAGCGAGAGATTCGGACTCGCTCAGATGCATCAGCTCAGAGGCAGGGTCGGCAGGAGCAGCAGGCAGTCTTACTGCTATGTGATAAATTACAGCAGGTCGGAGACTGCGATTGCCAGGGCGAAGGCGATGGCTGAGATAAGCGACGGTTTTGAAATAAGCGAAGTCGATTATGAGATGAGAGGCCCCGGAGATGTCATGGGTACCATGCAGTCCGGAACAGCTGCAACAGACGTATTGATGCTTTCGCGATATACGGATATACTTGAAGCCGCAATAGCTGATGCGGATGCCGTAATGGAAGAGCGTCTCACCGGCACAAGCCTTACAGACACGGAATACGCTTACGAGATGATGATGCGCGCGGGCGCATCCGATAATTCAAACATAATCTAAAAATGAAGATCACATCAGGAAAATACAAGTACAGAAATATTGAAGTGCCAAGAGGCATCAGACCAACAACAGAGAAGGTGAGAGAGGCTATATTCAGCATGATAATGCAGTGGCTGCCTGATGCCGAGGTGCTTGATCTCTTCGCAGGAAGCGGAGCGATGGGGCTTGAAGCGCTGTCTAGAGGTGCTGCAAGGTGTACTTTTGTTGAGACCAACAGATTCAATCAGAAAGTGCTGACCTCGAATATAGCCCACTGCGGAGCAGGAACAGAGGCAAGCGTTCTGGGCAGAGACTTTGAGGCGGCTCTTGTTGAGATATCAGGCAGGAAGGATAAGCCTGTGTTCGACATTGTCATTATTGATCCTCCTTACGAAAAAACGGACTATTATGTAACTGCGATGATGAAATTGCAGGAGCTTGGCCTGATAGATGAGGGCAGTGTAGTAGTTTGCGAGCATTTGTACGATAATCAATTATCTGACACATACGGAAACCTGCAGAAATTCAAAGAAAAGAAGTACGGAACGATAGGCGTAGACCTGTTTTCTGTTGATAATCGTGAACCATTTTGCTAATATGTAGTATTAAGTGAGGGACATATTAATGAAAAGAACAGCTTTGTACGCGGGTTCATTTGACCCGATCACAAACGGACATCTCAATATTATAGAGAGAGCCGCAAAGATGTACGATTCACTCACTGTGGCTATAGCGATAAATCCGCAAAAGACGGGCCTTTTTACTATTGAAGAAAGGCTTGAGATAGCCAGAGAAGTAACAAAGCATATACCAAACGTAAAGGTAGACGCTTTTACCGGACTTATTGCAGATTATGTAAACGAAGAAGGGTTCACTGCATATGTAAGAGGGCTGAGAGGTGCTGCCGATTTTGATATCGAGCTTCAGATGGCCCAGATGAATGCCAGACTTTTTACAGGCGGAACAGAGACCGTCTTTCTGGTAACAGATCCGGAGTATTCATTTGTCAGTTCCAGCCTTGTAAAAGAAGTGGCCTTATTCAGAGGAAGTATAGAAGGACTGGTTCCTGAATACGTGGCGGCAAGAATCAAAGAAAAACTGCGTTAATAATACGAAACGACAATGACGTTTCTGATCAAATAATGGAGGAATTAAAATGAACGACGACAGCATCAAATTAATGTCTCTTCTTGAAGAACTTGAAGACCTTATAACATCTTCGAGCAAGATGCCTTTCTCCGAAAAGGGAATCATCGACCTTGATGTAGCAACGAAGATCCTCGAGGACATACGTGCAAACCTGCCTCGCGACATCCAGCAGGCAAGATGGCTCGACCAGGAAAGAGATCGCATCATCAGCGATGCCAAGAAAGAATATAACAGAATGATCAACGAGGCTAAGGATCAGGTCGAGTACCTCGTAAACAACAACAACATCTACAAAGACGCTCAGAGAAGAGCCGATGCTATCCTCAAGGAAGCTGAAAATCATGCAAATTACATGAAGTACAGATCGTATGAGTACATCGACCAGCTTCTTTATGACATGCAGACAGACATCGCAGGTGTCAGCGGTTCGTACATCCAGCCTATGACTGAGTACTTCAACCAGATGTTCTCCAACATCAACGCAAAGGTCAACCAGAACCGTCAGGAGATGAAGACTCTTGCAGAGAGAGTACGTCTCGGCGACCAGCCTGTTGCAGAAGCACCTGAGGCTGAAGAAGAATAATCATTGATTTGACTCTGAATGTATCGGGGCCTGCTGAAAAGGCAGGCCCCTGTTTACTGAAAGGATATAAATGCTGAAAGCGGCAGGTATAACAGCAGAATACAATCCTCTTCATAATGGCCACATCTATCATATAGAGGAGACACGGCGAGTCACGGGCTGCGACACGGTGGTGGTTGCGATGAGCGGAGACTATGTGCAGCGCGGCGAGCCGGCCATTATGAACAAGTGGGTGAGGACGGAGAATGCGCTCAGGAGCGGTGCCGATCTGGTACTTGAGATTCCTGTGCTGTTTTGCCTTGGAAACGCCGGGCAGTATGCAAATGCAGCCGTAAAGTTGCTTGAGTCGACCGGTGTAGTATCTCATATCTCTTTTGGCAGTGAATCCGGCGATTCGGAGTCGCTGAAAAGGATTGCGCGTATCCTGAGGGACAAAGAAACTGAAATAGATGCCGCTGTAAAGAACGTAAGAGGTATGGGCTGTTCGTATCCGGCAGCAAGGGCTTTAGCATATTCTGAAGTTGTGGGCAAAATAAAAGGAACTGATCCTGATAATGACCCGGAAATAATGGGCGATATTAAGCTGCTGAACGGTCCAAATGACATACTTGCCATCGAATACATAAAGTCCATGACCAGCTCTGAACCCGTTGTGATAAGCAGGGAAGGCGCCGGGTATGGAGATCCGTACGATGAGCGGACAGAATATCAGAGCGCTTCGGCGATAAGGACTCAGACCTTACAAGGCCGGGATGTATCGGGATATTTGCCAGAGTGCACGGCAAGCTCGCTTAAGGAATGCCATCTGACCGGGCCTGACCGTGACAAGTGGTTTGACGCCTTGAGGTATGCTGTGCTTTCGACTGATGAAAAGCTGATAGAAGACTGCCCGTCAGGCGGTGAAGGACTGGCTTCACTTTTGAAGACGAATGCGGCCTCAGCAGAATGCTGGACGGATTTCGTAGGGAGAATCAAATCAAAGAGATATACATATACAAGACTTTCAAGGCTGTGCATGCAGCTTCTCCTGGGAATAAGCAGAAGCAAATACGGGATCGACAGCCCTCAATATATCAGAGTGCTTGGCTTCAACGATAAGGGAAGACAGCTGCTGGCAGAGATGAGGGATTGTGATAAAGCAGCGCTGCCTGTGGTGATCAATGTAAATAAATCCGCAGCGGCATTAAATGAAAAAGCCGCAGACTTACTGCAGCTGGATATGCACGCTGCAGATATTTACAATCTGATGACGTCAGGAGAGATAGGATCCCTAAGTGACCACAGACACCCGCCTGTAATGATACAGGCATAAAAAAACCACCGATCAGTTTTGATCGATGGTTTGATGGTCGGGGTGACGAGATTTGAACACGCGACCTCTTCGTCCCGAACGAAGCGCTCTACCAAGCTGAGCCACACCCCGCTGATTGCAGCAAACATAAGATAACACAAAAGAAATTATAAATCTACAGTTTTTTAAAAAAAGTTTTAAAAGCTTTTTTAAATATCGTAACAAAACCGTTGACAAGCCTTAAAACGGTGAATATAATGTATCGGTGCGACAAGATAAGTACAGATAATATTAAGAAATTGAACATATAAGGAGGTGTCGACAGTGGCAGTACCTAAGAGGAAAACATCACAGGCTAAGACCAGCGGCAGAAAGGCTGCTAACATGAAGAAGAGCATGACCGGACTTTCGATCTGTCCTCAGTGCCATGAGCCAAAACTTCCACACAGAGTATGTCCTACATGCGGTTATTATGACGGCAAGGACGTCGTGAACGCAGAGTAGTGGAAAGAAAAAAAGATCAAACAGAGCCCCTTGTAAAGGGGCTTTTGTTTTGTTAAGAAAGATGTTACATAAACAATATCTTGTAGTATAATATAGTGTCTATCTACATTATATGCGACAAGGGGATAGCTAAATGGCACAACAGACAAACAACAACAGCACAAAACGCGGACCGGGAAGGCCCCCGGGCAGCAAAAATAAGCCAAAGAATACGGCAAATCCTACTAAACAGGAAGTTCTCGATGAGATGAAGCGCAGGAGTGACCGTGAGAAGCGTAACAACGATGTGATTTGGAGCATCACGCTGATCGCAATCGCTCTGTTCCTGTTCTTTACGGTTGTAATGGATACTACCGGCAGCTTTGGCAGAACAATTCATGATATATTTAACGGAATTTTCGGAAAGATGGCTTATGTGCTGCCTTTCCTTGTGCTTATTTTCGCTCTTTTGCTGTTGGGAGGAAAACTCAGCCACATAAACACACGTACGGCAATATTCAGTGTTCTTATTTTTGTCAACATGTGTGTTATTAATTCATACAGATACATCGATTCCGGTGATATAAGATGCGGCTTCAAGGATATCGTTGATTTCTATATATATGGCGTCGATGGTAAAAAAGGCGGCGCCCTCGGAATGGAAGTCGGCTCAATACTGGCCAAACTGTTTGGAATGCCTGGCCTTCTTATCATCTCAATTACAGTGCTTATAATCTCGGTGTTTATGGTCGCAAATTCTCCTATATCCAGGCTTGCCGGTACGATCGGAGCAAAGCGCGAGCATAACAGGATCCTCAGGGAAATAGAGGAAGATGAGAAGAGAAGACTTACCGACGATCAGATAAAAGCAGCAATACAGGCAGATCCTTCAATCACTGCACCTGCTGAAGAGAAGAAGCCGTTCTGGAAATCCATAATCAGCGGCATCATCAGAGAAGATGAGCCTGAGGCTGTCAAGGCGCCTGAAACACAGGCACCGACGCCATCCGTAGATGATATCCCTAAGCCATTCAGCGGAAAAGCTGCTGCCCGCGCAGATAATCTTGACTATACACAGATAATCAAAACTCCTGAAACGGGTAAGGATAAACAGTTAAGCCGTGGAACTCTGTTCGGAAAGATGAAGGGATTCTTTGCCGGTATTGACAGCGAGACCGGTGAGAATATAACTCAGGAAAAGCTAAAAGATCCTGAACCTTCCGATAAGGTAGGGCTTAACGGCAATAAAAACGCGCCTAGGAATGTTTATTCTGACAGCAGAAACTTCGACGCAGATAATGAGGATTTCGGATATCCGGGAAGAAAGCGTACGGCTGCAAAGCCGGCAGCAAAAACCGGCATGGGCCTGGGAGACCCGGACGAGATAGTACATTCAGGCTCGTACGGCCTTGACGGCCATGACAGATCCGGAGCCAAGATAAAGACAACAGGTCTTGAACCTGCAGCAACATCAACAACAGCAGCTGCTGCTACCGGCAGAGAAACGTCCAAGCCAAAACAAGCTGCAGTACCTAAGCCTGCTGCACCTAAACAGGAAGTCCCTAAGGCGGAAGAACCAAGCCCTGACGACGCTGCAATCGCAGCCGGTTTCAACGCAGTGGCTGATGATATGGCATATGAGCTGCCACCTGTAAGCCTGCTCAAGAAGGATACAGGATCCAAGCAGCTGATGAACGATGCACAGCTTCAGGCGCGCGCAGAGCTCCTTGAGCAGACGCTGAACGACTTCGGCGTAGATGCCAGAGTACTTAAGGTAACGCAGGGAGCTTCCGTCACAAGATATGAAGTGCAGCCTGCTACGGGCGTAAAGGTAGCGAGCATCACAAGGCTTTCCGACGATATCGCACTCAATCTGAGAGCGAAGAGTATTCGTATAGAAGCACCTATACCGGGTAAAGCAGCCGTCGGAATCGAAGTAGAGAACGACAAGCCTGCGCCTGTACTCATTCGCGAGCTCATCGATTCGGATGAATTCAGAGAAGCTGATTCGATCATCGAATTTGTAGTCGGCAAAGACATTTCTGGCAACAACATCGTTGCTGACCTTACTGACATGCCGCATCTGCTGATCGCGGGTGCTACAGGTTCAGGAAAGTCAGTATGCATCAACTCCATAGTCACAAGCTTCCTGTACAAGGCAAGGCCTTCGGAGCTGAAGCTTATCATGATAGACCCTAAGGTAGTTGAGCTTGGCAATTACAACGGCATTCCGCATATGCTGACTCCTGTAGTCACAGATCCTCGAAAGGCTTCGCGCGCTCTGGCGATAGCTGTTGAGGAAATGGACAAGAGATATGAGCTCTTTGCCGAAAACAATGTAAAAGACCTTAAATCATATAACGAGCTTATGAGGGCTGACCAGAGATATGCGGACTGCAAACCGCAGATCGTCATCATCATCGACGAGCTGGCCGACCTCATGATGGCTTCGCCGTCAGAAGTTGAGAACTCTATCTGCCGCCTTGCTCAGAAGGCAAGAGCCGCAGGCATGCACCTGATCGTTGCTACACAAAGACCGTCGGTAGACGTTGTTACCGGTCTTATCAAGGCAAATATCCCTTCAAGGATAGCATTCAGCGTAGCATCACAGTTTGACTCGAGAACCATTCTCGACATGGCCGGAGCTGAGAAGCTGCTCGGTAAGGGCGACATGCTGTTCTCGCCGGTTGGCTCCACAAAGCCATACAGAGTGCAGGGCCCATATATTTCTGAGAAGGAAATCGATAGGGTCATCAAGTTCGTAAAGAAGGAGGGTGGAAACCCTGACTACGATGAGGAGCTGAAGAGCGCCATCGAAAATGCCGACAAGAGATCGAGCAAGGAGCCTCAGGACGAACTTACAGAAGATGCAATTGCATTTATCTTCAAATCCAAGCAGGCATCGGTATCCATGCTGCAGAGACGCTTCCGCATAGGCTATAACAGAGCTGCAAGGATCATTGACGAGATAGAGGAGAAGGGTATTATCGGACCATCGGACGGATCAAGACCGCGCCAGCTGCTCATAACAGAAGAAGAGTATTACGGCGGCTATGAGGCTGAGTCTGAACCGGAACCTGAACCTGCTCCACAGCCTGCTCCTGTAAAGGTGCGCAAACCGGAGCCGGAACCTGAACCTGAACCGGTGTATGTACCTGAGACCGTAAATGAGCCTGAATATGAGATGGCTCCTGAAGATGACGGTATAAAACCATCTAGCGGACTCAGCACCACTAAGGCGATGGATTCCTTTAATTCTCTGCCTGAATCAGTGCGTCGCATGATAATGGACGCTGACAGTGAAAGTGATTATTAAAAAATGAAAGTATTTATCGACACATACGGATGCGCTAAGAATGAATACGACTCTTCGGTGCTTGCAGCCTCTCTCGTAGATAGGGGCTGCAGCATCGTGTATGATACCCGCGAGGCTGATGTCATAGTACTCAACACCTGCGGCTTTATTGAGGATGCAAAGAAAGAGTCTATAGAGAGGATCTTTGACCTTATAGAGTATCGGAAAGAAGGGCAGAAAATCATTGTAACAGGCTGCCTTTCCGAGAGATATCATGAGGATCTCGCAGAAGAAATCCCTGAAGTAGACATGTTTTTCGGTGTCAACGACTACGACAGAATACCGGACATTATCCTCTCAGATGATCCGGAAGAAGAGGCAGTATCTGACCGTGTGGGCTGCGTTCTTGATATGCTCCCATACCGCAGGCGCAGGTTTGAAGTATATGATCCTGTGTATCGTACAGAGGATTATTCTCATTATGGTTATCTGAAGATTGCCGAAGGATGCTATAACGCATGCAGCTTCTGCGCGATTCCGCTCATCAGAGGTACTTACAGGTCCAAGCGCATCGAAGACTGCGTCAAAGAGGCACAGGACATGGCCGACGCCGGCATCAAGGAACTTGTCCTTATTGCTCAGGACACATCGCAGTATGGACGCGACCTGTACGGGAAACAGTGCCTCCCGCAGCTGCTGCACGAGCTCTGCAAAGTCGAAGGCATACAATGGATCAGATTGATGTATGTTTACGATAATGGTATTACCGACGAACTCATCGAAACCATCGCAAGCGAGCCGAAAATCTGCAATTACATCGATATGCCGATACAACATGTATCTGATAGCGTACTGAAGAACATGAGAAGACGCTCTACGGGCGACTCCATCAAGGAAGTTATCAGAAAACTAAGAGATAGAATGCCTGATGTTCACATTAGAACCACGCTGCTGGTCGGTTTCCCGGGGGAGACTCAGGATGATATCGATGAGCTTATAGAATTCATCGATACACAGGATATTGACAGACTGGGATGCTTTGCTTTCTCTGACGAGGAGGGAACACCTTCCTTCGATATGCCGGATAAAGTCCCAGAAGAAGAACGAATCGCAAGGCGCGATCTCGTAATGCAGCACCAGCAGGCAGTCAGCGAGAAGCTGAACGAACGTAAGATAGGCAAGGTAGTAGAGGTAATGGTTGACAGGTGTGTTGAGGTCGACTGTGAAGATATCATCGAAGATTTCGACACAGCTGATCAGGAGACACTCGACAAGGTGATTACTCTTTACGAAGGACGCACCAGATATGACGCGCCGGAAATAGACTGCAGCGTGTATTTCACATCAAAAAGCTGGGAATACGCGCCGGGCGATATAGTAAAAGTACAAATAACTGATACTTATGAATATGATCTTGAAGGAGTAGAAGTATTATGAATCTTCCAAACAAACTGACACTTGGACGCATAATTGCAGTGCCGTTCTTCATAGCGGCATATGTGCTCGGATACTTTCCGGCTGCACTGATTATCTTTATCGCAGCAGCGATAACGGATGCTCTTGACGGCAATATCGCGCGTAAGCGCGGCCTTGTCACAAATTTCGGCAAGATAATGGATCCGCTGGCGGACAAAATACTCGTATATTCGGCTCTTTGCTTATTCATAGAGTCAGATATCATCAGAGCTTGGATGCTGATAATCATTCTTGCACGAGAATTCATCGTTGCCGGAATGAGGACAGTCGCAGCTTCAGAAGGAACAGTCCTGGCTGCCGGAATGTCAGGAAAAATAAAGACAGTCCTCCAGATGGTTGCTGTAGTTCTTTATCTGTTTGCTCTCTGCCTTACAGACGCAAAGCCGACAGTGATGATGGTTGCCAACGTGGTATTTTACGCGTCACTTGTAATGACAGTTTACTCGGGCGCCGAGTACGTACTGAAAAACCGCAGTGTATTCAGCATGTAAAAGGAGGCAGTCTTGAAGACTTCTATACTCGCTGTAGGAACCGAACTGCTATTCGGTCAGACTGTTAATACAAACGCAAGTTTCCTGTCGGACAAGCTCAATCACATGGGCTTTGATGTCATGTATCATTTTGTTGTGGGCGACAATCCCGCAAGACTGAAGGCGAAGCTTGCAGAAGCCTTCAGTGATACCGACCTCGTAATAATGACAGGCGGCCTCGGACCGACTCAGGACGACCTTACAAAAGAGATGGTCGCTGAGTATATGGGAAGAGACATGTACCGGGACGATATAGTAATGGACATGCTGGCCGGCTTCTTTGAAAAGCGCGGAAGAAAGATGACTGAGAACAATGTGAAACAGGCATATCTTCCTGAAGGCTGCACACCTTTCTACAATGAATCCGGAACTGCGCCGGGTTTTGCTTTGAGCGTAGACGGAAAGACAGCCATATGCCTGCCGGGACCTCCTCGCGAATTAAAATGGCTCTGGGATCACGGCGTAAGAGCGTATCTTGAGCAGTTTATGGACAAGAAGATGTTCTACCGCGTTATTCGCACCATAGGCATCGGTGAATCCGATCTCGAGACAGTGCTCATGCCTGTAATTGACGGGCAGACCGATCCGACAGTAGCGACATACGCCAAGGAAGGAGAGTGCACGCTCAGAGTAGCCTCTCAAAGAGATACCATTGAAGAAGCCGAAGCAGCAGTCAATGAGATGATAAAACGAATCGACAAGCTGGTCGGCGAATATATCTACAGTTACGATGACGAGAACCTCAATGAGGTCGTAGTTAGGATACTGAAAGAGAAAGGCCTTACGATCACTTCCGCGGAATCCTGCACGAGCGGACTTTTCCCGGCTGCGATCACAGACGTTGCCGGAGCTTCCGAAGTGATGTCATCCGCTTATATCACATATTCAAACGAGAGCAAGATAAATGAGATAGGAGTGCCGGCTGAGCTTATTGATAAATACGGCGTGGTAAGCCCGCAGGTCGCTGAAGCGATGGCTGCAGGAGCTAAGGCCCGCGCCGGAGCAGACATAGCGGTATCCGTCACCGGCTATGCAGGTCCTGATGCTGATCCGGGACATGAAGCCGGTGAGGCATATATAGGTTTTGCGATGGGGGATACAGTCGGTCACCATGACATCTTAACTTCAAGAAATGACCGCAGGTGGAACCGTAACTATCTGCTGCTGAGGATGCTCAGGGCCGTATATCTGCTGATACGCTGACTTAGGGTCCGGTGACATAAAAAAGTGCTGCGTACCGCAAAAAGGGCTTTAAATGTCGGATTAAGGGCATTAGTCGTTCGACAATCCATTGCGCCTGAAAATATAATATTGACAGCAGCAAACTATAGCATTATTATAAACAAGAACAAGCGTTCTATTATTAAAACGGAGGCAATATGGCTACACAGAATGTAAGCAGTGCAGAAAGCGCAGCAAAAGAAAAGGCGTTACAGCAGGCACTGGATCAGATCCAGAAACAATACGGCAAGGGCGCTATCATGAGGCTCGGAGAGTCGGGCCCTGTAAGCAATATAGATGTTATCTCCACAGGCTCGGTAAGCCTCGATTTTGCTACCGGAGTCGGTGGTTATCCTAAAGGACGTATCATAGAGATATACGGACCGGAATCTTCAGGTAAAACTACGCTGACGCTTCACGCTATCGCAGAAGCTCAGCGCAAGGGCGGGCAGGCAGCATTCATCGATGCTGAGCACGCACTCGATCCTGTCTATGCAAAGAACCTCGGAGTAAATGTAGACGAGCTTCTGGTATCCCAGCCGGATACAGGCGAACAGGCACTTGAGATATGCGAGATGCTCACAAGGAGCGGCGCAGTTGATATCATCGTCATAGACTCAGTAGCTGCACTTGTACCTAAGGCAGAGATCCAGGGCGAGATGGGAGATTCTCATGTTGGTCTTCAGGCCAGACTCATGTCTCAGGCTCTGCGTAAGATTGCAGGAGCTATAAACAGATCGAGCACATGCGTGATCTTCATCAATCAGCTCAGAGAAAAGATCGGCGTAATGTTCGGAAATCCTGAGACAACTACAGGCGGACGTGCTCTGAAATTCTATGCTTCCATGAGACTCGATGTAAGAAAGATCGATACCATAAAGAAAGGCGAAGAAGTTCTGGGCAACCGCACAAGAGTAAAGATCGTAAAGAATAAGGTAGCTCCTCCGTTCAGGAAAGCTGAATTCGACATCATGTATGGCACAGGAATCTCGCTTTCAGGCGATATTCTCGATCTGGCATCCGATGTCGGCATCATAGATAAGTCCGGCTCATGGTACAGCTATAAGAATGAAAGAATAGGCCAGGGAAGAGAGAACGTAAAGAACTATCTCGAGGCAAATCCTGAAGTTCTTGAAGAGATCCGTGTAAAGCTCATGCAGCATCTTATGGGTACGGAAGATGACGGACTCAATGTTGATGAAGACGGAGTAGTGATCGAATAGAATGGAACGCTTTACAGGAAGGCCTTCAGATCTGACCAACAGAACTGAAAAGGAGATAAAGGTTTATGATTATCTCGATGATCTCGATATAGAGTATTCAAGACTCGATCATGCACCGGCTTTTGGATCGGAAGTTGAGCTTTGCGCTGAGATAGAGGATTCTCTCGGTGCTAAGATATGCAAGAATCTGTTCCTTGCAAACCGTCAGCGCACAAAGTTCTATATGCTGATGATCCCTGATCATAAAGTGTTCCGGAGCAGCGACATATCCAAACAGGCAGGGAGCTCAAGACTGCACTTTGCCGAAGAGGAATACATGCAGGAGATGATCGGCTGTCCATCGGGTTCAGCAAGTGTAATGGGACTGATGAACGATACAGATCACAGAGTGCAGCTTCTTGTAGATGAAGATGTTCTGAATTCTGATTATGTTGGCTGCCATCCATGCATAAATACATCAAGTCTCAGAATAAAATCTGATGATATTTTCAACAAATTCGTACAGGCTACCGGGCACGACTACATAGTCGTGCATGCTGAATAAAAATTTTTAAATTCCTTCTTGACCTTGCAATCGCAATGTAGTATCATTTTCTGCGGTTAACCGCGCGGAGCGGGTATTAAAGCATAGCACCCAAGCCCCGGCGAGTCTGGTTTAAGGAGGAATTTGATATTATGTATGCTATCATCAAAACAGGTGGCAAGCAGTACAGAGTACAGCAGGGAGACGAGCTCAGAGTTGAGAAGCTCGTTGCTAACGTAGGCGACACAGTAGTATTTGACGAAGTCGTAGCTGTAGGCGGAGACAAGCTTGTCGTAGGCACACCATTCGTAGAAGGATACGCAGTAGAGGCTGAGGTCCTCGAGCAGGGCAAGGCTGATAAGGTAATCATCTACAAGTACAAGGCTAAGAAAGATTACAGACGTAAAAACGGTCACAGACAGCCATATACGCTGGTAAAGGTAACCGGTATCGGCGCTTCCGCCAAGAAGGCAGAGAAGGCCGCTAAGGCTGAAGAGCCTGCAAAGGAAGACGAAAAGGCTGCACCAAAGGTCAGCGCTTCGATGAAGAAAGACGAGCTTCTGGCAGTTGCAAAAGAGATGGGAGTTGAAGTAGACGCTAAGGCTACAAAGGCTGACATCATCGCTGCTATCGAGGCTAAGTAATTTAGAGGAGGAAGCAAGATGTCAAGTAAAAAAGGAGTAGGAAGTTCCAAGAACGGCAGAGACTCCGAGGCGAAAAGACTTGGACTCAAGGTAGGTGCCGGTGAATATGTAAGCGCAGGAAGCATCCTCATGAGACAGAGAGGAACAAAGTTCCACCCGGGCAACAATGTTGGCAAGGGCGGAGATGACACTCTGTTTGCTAAGATCGACGGAACAGTTAAGTTCGAGAGATACGACAAGAAGAGAAAGCAGATCAGCGTTTACAGCAAAGAGGCTTAATGCAATAGGCTCCTGCATAGCAGGAGCCACTTCTTTATTAGAGGGAAAATATGTTTGTTGACAGAGCAGAAATTACGATAATATCGGGCAAAGGCGGCAACGGTGCCGTTACTTTCCGCAGAGATCCATATGTGCCGGATGGTGGTCCGGACGGAGGAGACGGAGGAAACGGCGGCAGCGTCATTTTCGTTGCTGATAAAAATCTCAGGACCCTCATGGATCTTAAATATAAGAGAAAATATCATGCGGAGAACGGCCAGCCAGGCATGAAGAGAAACCGCTTCGGTAAGAAGGGCCAGGATCTTTATATCAAGGTGCCTGTCGGTACTATGATCATAGACAAAGAAACCGGTCACCTTATGAAAGATCTCGTAAAGGACGGAGATTCAGTTGTGGCTGCAAAAGGCGGCCGCGGAGGCAGGGGAAATGTGCATTACAAGAGCAGCATAAGGCAGGCTCCGAATTTCGCGGAAGCAGGCGGTCCTGCAAAGACCAGAGAGGTAATACTCGAGCTCAAGCTGATCGCTGATGTAGGCCTTCTTGGATTTCCGAATGTAGGCAAATCCACTCTTCTTTCGGTATGTACAAATTCCAAGCCGAAAATCGCAGGATATCACTTTACAACCATAGATCCAAATCTGGGCGTTGTTTACCTGCACGATACCAGCTTTGTAATGGCTGATATCGCCGGCATCATCGAAGGAGCATCGCAGGGAGCAGGACTCGGTTTTAAGTTTCTGAAACACATTGAAAGAACCAAAGTGCTTATACATGTAGTAGATGTTTCAGGATCTGAAGGCAGAGACCCTATCGAGGACTATAAAAAGATCAACGCAGAGCTTTTGCAGTTTGATCCAAGGCTTGCAGCGAAACCGCAGATCGTTGCTGCAAATAAGATCGATCTCGTGACTGATCAGGAAAAATACCAGGAGTTTATGGACTTTATGGCTGAAGAAGGCCGTGAGGTATATCCGATCAGCGCAGCAGCAAGGCAGGGAATCGAAGAGCTCATGAATGCCGCACTTCTCGGAGTAGAGAACTACGTTGAACCCGATCAGGAACCGATGGTAATGTTCGACTTTGAAGCAGAAGAGAATGAGGCGGATTACAGGCTTGTAACTGCGTACAAAGATGAGGACGGTACTTATGTCCTCGAGGGTAAGCAGCTCCTCAAGATATTCCATTCAACTAATTTCACAGACAGCGGTTCCATAAGATATCTCTATAACTATATCGAAAGGCAGGGTGGCATCGCTTTGCTGAGAGAGCTCGGTCTCAAGGAAGGAGATACCGTCAGGATCGAAGACTTCGAATTCGAATTCACCGAGGATTAACGTCACTAAATCCTACATTATTCGCACTTTTTTCAACAAATAATTAATGCGCAAAACAAATATGACCGTGAAAACGGTCATTTTTTGTTGAATAGAGGGAAGCTTTTGTTTAAATTCATTCATCTTTCGTATTCGGGGACCAATTTGTAACGAAATAAAACTATCCTTATACTGACAGCAATATACGAAAGAGGTGAAGACTGATGGCGGATAATGTTGTTGGTAAATTAAAGGATGCTTTTGAAGATCTGATCGGGAATAAAAGGGCACTGATAAAGATCCTTTCGGTCGTGCTTATACTGCTTGTTGCCTTGATACTGAGGATCCATGAACAAGGTAAAGCAGATATCACTATAGAGTCAGCTGATACTGCTGAAGAACTCGAATACAGTGATAAAAGCAGTGATGAAAGGAGTGATGAAAGCAGCGAGCAAATACAGGTCATTTTTGTTGATATCGGTGGAGCTGTAGAGAAGCCGGGAGTGTATCAGGTGTCGAAGGACACGAGGCTTTTTGAAGTGATAGATATGGCCGGCGGTCTTTCAGAAGATGCGGATACTGATCACGTGAACAGGGCATCTTTTGTTGAAGACGGACAGAAGATAATAATACCCGTGAAAGGAAGTGGTGGTACAGAAGATATTGAATCAGCCGGTGCAGCAGAGCCAATGGCTGCAGATAATGGTCTGGTCAATATAAATGCAGCATCCGCTGACGAACTAAAAACTCTTAATGGGATTGGAGATGTGATGGCCGAAAGGATAATACAGTACAGAACCGTGAAACCTTTCAAAAGCATAGAAGATATTATGTCGGTCGATGGTATAGGAAGTAAGATCTACGAAAAAATCAAAGACCACATAACAGTTTAATAGTATTCAGGAGGATGGAAAAATGTATGGCATTAACCAGTCAGAAACAAAAATCATGAAGGATCTCGTTAAGGAACTCAATGAATTTAACAGCTATGTTAGAGCCGGAGTCAGCCCGTTCGGACACGAATACATGAAGGGCAACTATTTTTACGCCTTCAATCCAACGCAGACAACGGATAAGGATCTGTATATGAGGGACATTAAACTGATAAAAACAATAAATGATGTTCTGAATGATAACTGTATAAACATCAAAAGTCAGGGATATGGCTATCTTAGAGACGCGATATGCATAATAATAGACAGAAGGTGCATGAACGTGTGCATGATAAATGATATATATCCGTATATAGCCGAGAAGAACAGAGAAAAAGGTATTTCCAAGGTAGAACACAGCATAAGAAATTCCCTGAAAGCTGCATATAAGGTGTGCAAAAACAAGTATCCGGACAGACAATGTATACTGAACAGTTTCGATGAGAAACCTACAAACAAGAAGTTCCTTCTCAGAGCTGTTCAGGAGGTAAGCGACAGACTGCTAAAAGAACTATCCGCCTGATTGAAACATAAGCAGTTTTCTGTTAGAGTTTATTCTGTATTGATTATTATTGAAAGGCTGATCAGACGATGGAAAAAGCAAAAATCGACAGGATAAATGAACTGGCACATAAGTCAAAAGGCGAAGGGCTTAATGAAGCTGAAAGAGAAGAACAGAAAAAACTGAGAATGGAATTCCTTGCCGAAATAAGAGCGGACCTGAAGGCATCGCTCGAATCCATTGAATTTGTTGAAGATTCAGCGGAAAGAAATGATGTATTTATTAGCTGAAAATGCTATAATTAATGGAAATTTTGCGGACAAGGAGACATATATGAAAAACCTCGGTGTAAATGAAATCAGAGATATGTTCAGGGATTTCTTCGTAAGTAAGGACCACTATCCGGGTGGCTCTTCTTCGTTGATCCCACGTAATGATAAGAGTCTTCTGATCATTAACTCGGGCATGGCACCGCTTAAGCCATATTTTGCGGGTACTGAGACTCCTCCTAAGAAGAGGATGACCACATGTCAGAAATGCATCAGAACAAACGATATTGAAAACGTAGGTAAGACCGCACGCCACGGCACTTTCTTCGAGATGCTCGGAAATTTCAGTTTCGGAGATTATTTCAAGAAAGAATCTATCCAGTGGGGATGGGAATTCTGTACAGAGTGGCTCGAGATGCCAAAGGATAAGCTCTGGGCGACTATCTATGAAAATGATGATGAAGCATTCGAAATCTGGCGCGATATTATCGGAATGCCGGAAGAGAGAATAGTCCGTCTCGGCAAAGACGACAACTTCTGGGAAATCGGTCTCGGTCCATGCGGACCTTGTTCAGAAATCTATTATGACAGAGGACCGGAGTGGGGCTGCGGAAAGCCTGACTGCAAGCCGGGCTGCGAATGCGACAGATACCTAGAGTTCTGGAACCACGTATTCACACAGTTCGACAGACAGGAAGACGGTTCTTACCCTAGACTGGCTCATCCTAACATCGATACCGGAATGGGTCTTGAAAGACTTGCATGCATACTTCAGGGCGTAGATTCGATCTTCGACGTAGATACCGTAAAGTTCATCAGAGATGCAGTCTGCGAGATGGCCGGCGTCGAGTACATGGCAGGCAATCATAGCATCGATGTAAGTGTAAGAATCATAACAGATCACCTCAGATCGATGACATTCATGATCGGTGACGGTATTCTTCCGAGCAACGAAGGCAGGGGATACATTCTCAAGAGAATCATCAGAAGAGCGGCAAGACACTGCAAGCTTCTGGGCATCACTCAGAAGAACCCTCTCGTTGAGCTCGCTGAGAGTGTTGTCACAACTTCAGGCGGAGCATATCCGGAGCTTGTTGAGAAGCATGACTATATCATGAAGATCATCAAGATCGAAGAGGATAACTTCGCAAAGACCCTCGACAGAGGAATCGAAATTCTCGACGGCTACATGGAAGATATGGAAACAGCCGGATCCACAGTTCTTGCAGGAGACCTCGCATTCAAGCTCTACGATACATATGGATTCCCTCTTGAGGTAACTCAGGAAATCCTCGAAGAAAAGGGAAAGACCGTTGATGTAGACGGATTCACCGAACACATGAACGCTCAGAAAGAGCTCGCAAGAGCAAACCAGAGAGATACAGAAGGCGATGCCTGGAGAGATGCATCAGAGTACAGCCACCTTGAGCCTACAGTATTCGTCGGATACACTGAAGAAAAGGCTGATTCCAAAGTGCTGTATGTGGGCGACTTTGATGAGAACCGCAAGTTCATCATCTTTGAATCAACACCATTCTACGCAACAAGCGGCGGACAGATCTTCGATACAGGTATCGTGAAGCACGGAGACAACGAGCTGAGCGTAGTGGAAGTCGTTAAGGAAAACGGAATCTATCTGCACGTACTCGATCCACAGGATACGGGATTTGCAATGCGCATCAAGCCGGGCGATGAGGTAAGACTCGAGATCAACGCCATCAGAAGACATCAGATCGCAAGAGGCCACTCAGCTACACACCTCATGCAGCAGGCGCTCAGAGATGTTCTCGGTGATCATGTTATGCAGGCAGGATCGTATGTTGATGACAATTATCTGAGATTCGACTTTAACCACTTCCAGCCGATGACAGCTGAAGAAATCCACAAAGTAGAAGAGATCGTCAACGAGAAGGTAGACGAGTATCTCCCTATCAAGATGGAAGAAATGCCTATCGAAGAGGCTAAGAAACTCGGCGCAATGGCGATCTTCGGCGAGAAATACGGCGATATAGTAAGAGTCGTAAGCATGGGTGACTACAGCATTGAATTCTGCGGCGGTACACATATCGACAATACCGGTAAGGTCGGCGGATTCAAGATCATCAGCGAAGGCGGAATAGCTGCAGGTGTCAGACGTATCGAGGCTATTACCGGCTCAAAGGTAATCAGCTACCTCAAAAACAAAGAGGCTACAATAAACACTGTTGCAGCAGCTCTCAAGTCGAGCGAGTCAGATCTCACCAGAAAAGCTGCACAGGTTATGGCAGATATCAAGTCACTCGAATCTACCATTAAATCTATTAAGTCTGATAAAATCAGCAGCTCGGTTGATGATATAATATCTTCGGCTAAAGAAATAGGCGGCGTCAGACTAATCACTATGAAGTTCGAGGATACCGACATCGAGCAGCTCAGAAACATCTCTGATGCCGTTAAGGCAAAAGCCGACAACGTCATCATGGTGCTTGCAGCTGTAAACGGCGGTAAAGTCACATTCATCGTATCTGTCAGCGAAGACCTCATCGGCAAAGGCTGGCACGCAGGCAAGCTTATCAAGGAGATAGCAGCAGCTGCAGGAGGAGGCGGCGGCGGAAAGGCCAATATGGCACAGGCCGGCGCAAAGGATCCTTCAAAGATAGACGCGGCATTTGCTAAGGCAGAAGAACTCATCGCAGGCTAATTTAAGGAGGCAAACAATGAGCAAAAACACTATCATGTTCGAAGGTTTCAAGGACAGCCAGCTCAATAAGAAGGAAGCTCTTGTAGAAATCTATTCTGCACTTACCGATCGCGGCTACAACGCAATCGATCAGATAGTAGGATATCTCACATCCGGAGATCCTTCATATATCACAAGTCACAATAACGCAAGAAATCTCATTCTCAAGATCGACAGAGATGAGCTCCTTGAAGAGATCCTCATCAACTATCTCGACTTGAAGAAGTAATAATGAGAATACTCGGACTTGATGTAGGCAGTAAAACAGTGGGGGTCGCGGTAAGCGACCCTCTTGGCGTTATCGCAACCGGAGTCACTACCATCGACAGAGTAGGTATTCGTAAGGATACCGGCAAAGTAATCGACTATATCAAGGAGTATGGATGTGAGACAGTAGTTATAGGCCTTCCGCTCAGCCTTGATGGTGAGGACTCCATCCAGACCCAGAAGGTAAGGGACTTCCGCACCATGCTTGAGAACAAGCTAAGAAGCTCCGGGCCTCTTTCCAAAGTAAAAATAGAATGGCAGGACGAAAGATACTCTACGGTCGAAGCCGAAGAAGTGCTTATTGAAGCAAACATGAGCAGGGAAGACCGTAAAAAGATAATTGACCGTCAGGCTGCCATTGTAATACTTCAGAGATATCTCGACAGAATGCCGAGGGAGGGAAGCAAGGATGAATGACCTTCAGATAGACTATTTCATGGCTGTAGCGACGAATTTGAGCTTTACAAAGACATCTGAAGAACTCTTTGTGTCTCAGCCGGCAATATCCAGACAGATATCGCAGCTCGAAAAAGAACTGGGCTGTAAGCTTTTCAGGCGCAATAACCAGGGCACAGTTCTTACAGAGGAGGGCAGGCTTTACTTCGATCTGTTCAGTAAATATAAGGCCGAATTTATAAACACGAAGCTGAAGGCTGACAGGATATCCGGTAAGAGCAAAGGTGTCATGAGAGTAGGATTCCTGGAAGGCTGGGATCTGTTCAATATTATTCCTCCGATGATAGACCGGTATAAAGCTGCTTTTCCTGATTCCGAAGTCGTCATAAACTGCTGCGGAGTAAAGGAGCTGACAACCGGACTTCTGACAGATACACTTGATATAATCGTTACCATGCAGAACAGCGTCAGGCTGCACAACGAGTTTAACTGCAGAGATGCCGCACGTGTAAATAAGATATTAATTTACTCATCAAGGCATCCGCTCGCAGACAGACCGGCTGAGGAGCTGACTTTAAAAGACTTCAGTCAGGATCTTTTCATAGCTCCATGGGAAATAGTTGATAAGCTTATAGTCGATGCTATCTCAAACTACACGAGGCCATATGGCTTTGTACCTAAGCTGAGATTTGTAAAAAATAATGAGTCAACGATCACCTGCGTCAGAAACAACATGGGCGTAATGATTGCCGATGAATGGGTATGGGCTAAAGGCGCCGATGATCTGAAATGGATTCCGTTCAACGCGACAGATGTAATATCAGTTGCGAGACTTCGTACAAGAAATGACGAAAACGTATTAAAGATGGAAGACATATTGATTAATATTATAGATGAGACAGGCGCGGTTAACAATTAACACAGCTTCAATGCCTTGAAAAATGAAGTGTATAACCAAATGGTTATACATATATAACCGCTTAACTAATTATACAAAGCAATTATATTTTGTTAAACTATAAACAAGATATAATTGCTTTTTACTATTTGGAGGGGAAAATCATGCAGAAAAGCGCAAAACTTACGGCAGTATACGCACTTATTATGGACCTGCCACTCAGTCTCGTTATCACTCTTGTAGCACTCGCTCTCTCGAATCTCGACGCACCGGGAAGCCTTAATGGACCTAACTACATAAGGATGGCATGCCTTGCTTACGTAGTTACATTCTTTGTAAACTTCCTTCACTCAGAAAGACTGGGATTCGCATTTGCTGCAAAGCATTCACAGCCGGGAACTCTCAAGTTCGGAATCCTTCTGAACGTTGTAGTTGCTGCTGTATTCTGCGTAATTCTTGATCTTATCATGACAGCAGTCGGTATGCTTGCCGGCGGTGCTTTCGCGTTTGGACCATACATCGCAGCTTGCCTTAAGGGATTTATTCCTTGCTATATACCTACACTGATCATCGCGTTCTTCTGGAACAATTTTGCTGACAAATGGAGCAGAGCTATCTGCAATGAGCCTGCACCGCAGATGCCTGGCGGACCTGATCACAAATAAAAATCACAAAACCTTTAAATAGCAACACTTACAGCTTGCTATAATCAAAAAGGATAAAGTAAGTTTCAATTAACCGCATTTATCAAACATACTAAAATCTATTAGTTGTAGAACACATATTGCAGGAGGGAAAACAATATGAAGATTCTGGGAATATCTTTCGGAACAAAGAACGGCAACAACGATACAATGTGCAGAGTAGCGCTCGAAGAGTGCCAGAAACTCGGTGCTGAGATCGAATTCATCCATGCATTTGACTGGGATCTCCAGACATGCACAGGCTGCGTAGCATGCTCAAGAGGCCTCGTAATGGGTAAGGGCATGATCTGCACAAGAAAAGATGACTTTGCAGCACTCTATGAGAAGATGGTAGAAGCTGATGGCGTACTCATGGTAGATCCTATATACGAATCCGGCGGTTCCGGACTTTTCCACATTTGCTGTGACAGAATGGGTCCGGGACACGACACAGGCATGCTGATGATGCTTGACGGAAAGCTTAAAGAGCAGGGAAAAGAAGGACTTAATCCTCGCATCTTCAAACAGAAGGCTCTTTCATTTGTAGGCATCGGCGGTTCTGACTGGGCTTGCCGCGTTGAGACCGATCACGCAATGCTGGCTATGTCACCTGGCTGGAAAGTTGTCAACAATGACTTTTTCTCATGGAGCAAAGACGTTATCATCCAGGATGAAAAGGTCGAGCGTATGAAAGAAATCGGAAGAAACCTCGTAGAAGCCGCTCAGTACATTATTGACAACAATGTCATGATCCCTGGCTCCGAGAATCTGGACCTCTGGAAGGGTGAGGAAGGCGGATGCCCGCATTGCCACGGTAATAACTTCTATATCTTCCCTGGCACAAACCACGCTGTCTGCGAGCTCTGCGGTCTTGAGGGTCATCTTGAAATGACAGATAAGGGCGTAAAGCTGGTCAACGATCCTGAACTGGGTGAGAACGGAACGATCGAGCATTGCCATGACCTGCTTTCCGGTAAAGCTGCTCACGGCAAAGACATCTTCGAGAATGAGAGCAGACTCATGAACCTCTTCAAGGATCCTGAGTTCAAGGCTCGCAAGGAGCACTATACAAACGTTGTAGCTCCTACACCATCCCCATCCAAATCCAAATAATATATATAGATAGAGTCAGGCAGGGGATTTGTTTCCCTGCCTGCTTTTATACCATCAAAACTAAGGATCCTCTCCGGGGATTCGCGTTGATGAAAGGAGAATATTTCAATGAACAGACCTGAATTTTATCCGGTAAGAAGTATCATCCTTGTTGACCTCGCTCATGAGGACTACAGGATCAAGCTCGAGAACTGGCTGTACAGATATCATGTTCCGGACAGCATCTCTCAGTTCGGACCATATGTAAGCAAGTATGCTTTTTATCCAGCACTTCCGACACCTCCGGGCGGAGCAAGATTCGGAACAGTAAGAATGCAGATGACAGAGCACTACTGGCTCGCAAATCCTAACGATGTAGGATTTGCAAAAGATCATCACAAGATCCTTACCGAGTACTTCCCGACAGACGTACTCGTATGGCAGAACAACATTCCTGACATGGGACATTCCCACGGAATCGATAAGTCCCAGGAAGTCAACATCGAAGGAGATGATGCTCGCTCTACAAAGGGCGATGAGGCTGCAGGAACAGTTCCTTTCATCTTCGCATTCGTACCTGTATGGTGGGAAGAGGACTTCAAGGGTGAAGGCCGTACGGTTGAGGATGGACCAAACTACAGATGGATGTTCATGGTCAAATATCCTGAAGGTGTAAGCGCTGAAGAAGGCGACAAGTGGCTCAAGGAAGAGTTCATCCCTGCATGGACATCACACGAAGGCTGCACACGTTGCGTATCCAGCAAAATCAAGAAGGAAGTCAACAACTGTGACTTCGACCGTATCGTAGAGATGTGGTTCGAGTGCCAGACAGCATGGTGCGATGCAGCAGCTGCAGCAGCTGAGAAGTGCGCTAAGCCGGCATGGGCTGAAACAGAGGACTTCCCATATCTCAAGAAGTCCTACGGCATCAGCGGAATCTTCCTTTCAGACTACGCGAGAAGTGATAATCTGACCCAGTACCGCGGTTATATCACTATGAGGTAACTTTATCTATAAAAGGAGAAAACTCATGGCAGAAGGCAAATATTTCTACTCAAAAGGCGAGGGGAATGACGGTTACATAAAGAATCTGGAGGTTCTTGGCTACTGCGATCTCGATGGTAAGGCCGGGATGTTCCAGATGGCTCTTTACAAAACCGAAGCCGGCAGATATCTGCTTTATGGAGCTGCATTTGCTGCAGGACCTGAGGGCGTTGGCATCATGATCAGCGATGTCACAGATCCGAAGAATCCTGTATTCATCAAAAAGTGGCGCCCGTTCGATATCGAAGAATATCCTACGACATCGATCCCTAAAGTGCAGATTGCCGAAGACAAGCTTGTATTCGCCCTCACATCAGGAAGCGGCCCGGGAGTCCTTGTAGGCGACCGTGCCAAAATGAAGAGCCTCCAGGGCATAATGGTATACGATCTTAAGAACGATCCTGAGAATCCGGAATATCTCGGATATTGGGACTGCGGAGTTCCTTACTCAATGGGCGTTCACAGATTCATGTACAACGGTGGTCCTTATGTTCACCTGTCAGCAGAAGCTGATGAGCACGAGGGCATGATTTACAGAATAGTAGACATCTCTGATCCATCAAACATTACTGAAGTAGGCCGCTGGTGGGCGCCTCATCAGTACATATACGGAGTACCGGGCAGGGAAGTAGATCACTCTGCTCCTCATAATCCGGACTTCATGGACAAAGGATGGATGCACGGTCCTCCGTTCGTAATGGGAGATAAGGCATACCTCGGATACGGCGGTGACGGACTGTACGTACTTGATGTTTCCGATTTCACAAGACCTAAGGCACTTGGTCAGCTGAGATTCATGCCTGCATTTTCGTCAAGACTTGCAGGAGCAAGAACTCACACTGCATTGCCTCTGAAGGGAAGGGATCTCTGCGTAGTAACTAACGAAGGAGAGAGATTCGGATTCATAAAGGACGGCATGGTCAGAGAAGCGCAGGCCGTAAACCAGATCATCATGGTAGATGTAAGTGATCCGACTCATCCTGTCATGATCGCAACATTCCCGTATCCTGAAGTCCCTGAAGACTTCCCGGCACCTAACTTCAATGTATATATGCTTGCAGAAGGCTCAAAGGGAGGCCCATTCGGACCTCACAACCTGCATGAGCCTATGGATGGCAAGCCATGGCTTGAGCAGAGAACTGACGTTGTTTATGACTGCTATTTTGCTGCAGGACTCAGAGTGTATGATGTGTCTGATCCTTACTATATCAAGGAAAAGGCATACTTCATCCCGCCGAACCCGAAGAAGAAATTCTTCCCGTTCCCTGGTCCTATGATGGCTATGACAGAGGACGTTGTAGTTGACGACAGAGGATACATTATTATCGACGCAAACAGTGACGGATTCTACATTCTTCGCAAAACATACGAAGACTAGTGCGGAATCAGGCGCAAAAAATAGGGGATACACAGCCTGTTTTCGCTGACAGGCTGTGTATTTTGTTGATTAATTAACAGATTTGACTTGTATAGTATAATTAATGTGCAACATGTAAAAAGTATACGATAAATAATTATAGTAAATTATCACGATATATACGCGTTGCAGAGAAACAGAATAGATGAACAGAAAAGAAATCATTACTTTAGCACTTTTAATAGCAATTTTGCCACCGGCATGGGCGGTCATCAGTCCATATATCGGTATCTCGGTAGGGCCTGTAGCTCTTATATGCGCAGGCATCTACGGAACAAACGGCAATAAATTCAAGGATGCTCATAAAATAGCTCTGGGATATCTGGCAGGAGACATCTGGGCACTGATAGCCTTTGAGATCATGGCTCATACGCCAATAAATCCTGATTTGACGCTCTTTTTAACGCTTGCCGTATTCGGATTCATTCTTGTAATAATATCCGCCAGATTCAGCAATATTATTCACATGCCGTCATGGCTCACCGGTTGGGCGATAGGGATGCTCGCGATGAATCTCGATACAACGACTCCGGTGATGAGTCTTACCGTTCAGATAGCTGTCGCCATGCTTGTCGGTGTCTATTATGTTGGAGCGCTGCTCGATAAGATACACAGGATTCTTAATAAATGAAGAAGAAACCGCTGAGAAAAAGATGCAAAGCGAAAACCTATAATATGATACTCAGTCTTTACATCGTTGTAATGATACTGGCCAATGCAAATCTGGTATACGGTATCAACGATATCTATGAAGACGGGGTAAAAAAAGCCGAGCTTTTTAAGATCGCTTCTCTGAAGTCTCTTACGACGACTTTCATTACTTCTGCTGCAGACTTTTTCTCAATGGATAAGATGGATTTTACTGAGAAAGCCGCATCTTATTTTGAAGAGCACATATACAGAGGTCCGTCTCTGTCCAAAGGACGGGGCACAATTCAGGGACCATCAGGCAAAGAAACATACTACAACCTTAACATGAGTGGTGTAGTAAGCATAATGAGGCGCATGGGATACGATTACGAATACTGGGTCAGAGACGACGGCGTAAAGATGTTCGGCAACTATGTAATGATAGCTGCAAACCTGAATTTAAGGCCTCGCGGATCCTTGGTCCAGACATCGCTCGGCATGGGAATCGTATGCGATACAGGTGGTTTTGCAAAAAGAAATCCTACACAGATCGATATAGCGACGACCTGGTAAATGATAAAGGCAATGATAGGGGCAGGGAATAACACAAAAGAAAACTGAAGTGCTTTATGCGGCACTTCAGTTTTTAAAACTCTACTTTTCACGTTCTGCAGCTATAAGATCAAATTTTTCAGGACCATTCTTGATATCATCATATTTATAGCCCTTGACCCGGAATCCTTCAGTAGGTCTGAACCCGAGACTGGTAAAGCAAGGAAGGCAGATGTCTCCGTTTTCGATTTCGACATGACCCTTAGCTGCGGTAGATAATCCACACATTATACACTTTGCCATA
>JAFQZQ010000024.1 GCA_017405845.1 Mogibacterium sp.
CATCGTCGTCATCATGGTGGTGATGATGGTGCTCGTGTTCATGTTCGTCATCGTCATCGTCGTCATCATCGTGATGATGGTTATGGTGATGTCCGCATCCGCACGATTCGCCGTCTTCGTGTTCATGCTCATGCTCGTGCTCGTGTGCCTCGAGCTCCTCATAAGCCTCTTCTCTCAGCTTGTCGAGCTCTGCATTAAGAGTCTTGTCGGACTCCATTACCTCGAGCATCTTTGCTCCGCTCAGCTGATCCCAGTCAGTAGTGACAACCTGAGCTGTCTTGTTCAGAGTTCTGATATCCTTCACGACATCATCAAGCTCTGCAGCTGACATTCCCTGCTGATGTGAAAGGAAGATGGAGCTTGCATGCTCTACCTGGTTTGCAAAGAATTCACCGAAGTTTTCCATGTACATCTTGTATCTCTTTGCATCGACTACCGTTGTGAATCCGTTCAGCTCTATCTTGTCGTTCTGAAGGTCCTGAACAGCGATTATTACATCGGACAGCTTGCCGACTCCGGACGGCTCAATGAGTATCATGTCCGGATCATACTGCTCAACTACCTCGTTCAGCGCCTTACCGAAATCTCCGACGAGCGTGCAGCAGATGCATCCGGCTACCATCTCGTTGATCTTGATTCCGGACTCTCTGAGGAAGCCCGTGTCAACTCCGATCTCGCCAAACTCATTTTCTATAAGAACGATGTTTTTTGTGTCATATCCCTCGGATATGAGTTTCTTGATCAATGTTGTTTTTCCTGCTCCGAGAAAACCGGAGAAAATATCTACTTTTGCCATTTGTTTTTGCCTTTCTTTTAGACATTATTAGCCATTTTTACGACTAGGATTATAACATCCGCTCCTCCCCGCAAAGCCCTACTTTACAATATTTTAAGGCGTTTACGGACTTGAACGACAAGAGCGGTTAACGATATAATTGTGCCGATATGAAGAAGCTTGGGACAGGGATTCAAATGAATGAAAGAATGGGAGAGATCCTGGTGGCGGTGGCGCTCGCGCTGCGGTCAAGTTCTTTGCTGTTCGGAAAGATTGCCATGCGCACTATGGGGCCTTTCCTGACAATAGGTATAAGATTTACGATCGCTTTCATCATAATCGCCTTCCTCTTCCGGAAGCATATGACCAAGGTAGATGCAAAGACGCTGTTTCATTGCGCTCTTATAGGCATTACCTTTTTTCTTGCCATGCTCACCGAGATGATGGGACTTAAAACGACGCCTTCGTCGGTGACAGCTTTTCTCGAGGGGATGGTCGTTGTTATTGTGCCTGCCCTTGCGTGTATTATCCACAGGAGGCTCCCGGACAAAGTCACAGTTATATCCGCCGCTATCTGCATCATCGGTGTCGCCTTCCTGACACTCAAAGGAGACCGAATAGGATTCACTTCCGGCGAGCTTCTGGTTCTTTTTGGCACATTCTGGTACTCGCTCTCAGTGATCGTTACCGATACAGCCGCAAAGAACGACGACCTCATGGTGGTCTCGATTTATCAGCTCCTCTTCATCGCGATCTTCGCATACATCGGCGCATTCTTCTTTGAGGAGATACGCCTTCCTCAGAGCAGCACGGAGTGGGAGGCCGTTCTGGCACTCGCCATTATCTGCAGCTGCGTCGGATTCACCATCCAGCCGTTCGGACAGAAGTACATCACACCGGAGCGCGCAGGAGTGCTGGCGGTATTCAATCCGCTGACGGCAGCTATTCTGGGCGTTGTCTTTCTCAATGAAAAAATGACCCCGTCAATGCTTCTGGGATCATTTCTCATTCTCATATCGATTCTGGGTCCGGCCTGGTTGGAAGACCGTGCAGCCCGTAAGCGTCAGACCAAAAACTGATCTTTTATTGCCTTGTATTCTGAGAGCCTGTCAGGCTTAAGTACTCCCTGATCCGTAACCACTCCCGTGACAAGTTCAGGCGGCGTGATATCGAACGCCGGATAGTATCCTTTTACTTCTCTGTTAGCAGTAGGTGTTCCCATTGCCTGCAGCACAAAGTCCGGATCCCTCATCTCTATCTTTACAGTGTCTACTGTCGGATGACCCTGATCAGGAGTTCCGCTTACGTAATACGGTACACCGTGATACTTCGCGGCGATCGCCGTATTGTATGTACCCACCTTATTTACCACATGCCCGTCACAGCAGATCACATCAGCAGCGGTCGTGAAAACGTCGATGCCCTCATTCTTCATTACGAAGGCGGGCATACCGTCGGTTATTATTGTGACATCGAATCCCATATCTTTCGCTGCGCTTGCTGTAAGGCGCGCACCCTGGAAGTACGGTCTGGTCTCAGGACAGAAGAGCCTTATGTCTTTGCCCTGCAGTCTGGCCTCCTTGAGCATCATGCCGACTATGGTCTCGGCGAAGCAGTATGTCATGACTGCACCGTGCTCCGGGAAGAGCTCTGCCATATACTTTCCGACTCTGCCGATCCCGGCATATCTTTCGTTGTTCTGATCTATGGCACATTCCTTTATTACTTCGGAGGCATCCTTCAGCCCGCCCGCGAGAGCTTCTTTCGCCTTTTCGATGCATACTTCGGTTATCTTCTGCATGCGCCAGGTAGTCGTTGGCCTTGCGTGCGAGATGGTGTAGGCGGCGGCCTCCAGATACTCTATCTGTTCGGCCTCGCTTCTGCCCCTGCACTCATATGCAGCCAGTGCCATTCCCATGGCCGCCGCCGTATACGGACCGGCGCTCTGAGTCACCATGTCACGTATCGCATCAGCGACCTCCTGATGGGTCCTGCACTCTACTTTGATCACCTCGATAGGATAGATGCGCCGGTCCAGTATCCTGACCACGCCGTCCTCATACCATGCGATATTCTCATATTGGAGCATCCAGGCGAGCCCCTTGTCCTGTCTTTCCATAGTCGCTACCCGTTCTGTTTCTTTCTTAAGCCTTCTTGTCCTCTTCAGCAGCTGCTTCCTTCTCTGCCTGGTACTTTGCCAGCTCTTCTTCCTCGAGCACCCGGTAAGCTACCTTGCCGACGAGAGTCTTCGGCAGCTCCTTACGGAACTCTATATCATACGGCATCGCATACTTCGCGATGTGTTTCCTTGCATAAGCCAGAAGCTCTTCCTTAAGTGCATCGTCAGCCGTGACGCCGTTCTTCGGCATAACGAACATCTTAACCTTCTGCATCTTGTAGCTGTCAGGTACTCCGACAGCGCAGCTCATCTGCACCTTCTCGTGCGCATCGAAGACGTTCTCGAGCTGTGCAGGATAGATATTGTATCCGGAAGAAATGATCATTCTCTTGGCTCTGCCGCGGAAGTAGATGAAGCCCTCATCGTCCATTGTACCGAGGTCTCCCGTGTACAGCCAGGTCAGCCCGTCCTTGTGCTCTCTGAGTGTATCCGCTGTTTCTTCAGGCATATCGAGGTATCCCGCCATAATTGTAGGCCCCGACATGAGGATCTCGCCCTCTTCGCCGTATGGCAGCTCTTCATCTGTTCCCGGCTTTACGATTTTATAGTACATGTCAGGGAAAGGAATGCCTATGCTGCCTTCCTTGTGCATCTGCGGAGGTGTAAGGCATGCCGCCGTTACGCTCTCTGTTGTACCGTAGCCCTCTCTGACCTGTATCTTCGAGTTGTGATCGTAAAGGAATTTGTCGAATTTCTTCTTGAGTTCGATCGAGAGCGAATCGCCGCCCGAGAACACGCCTTTGAGTGACGACAGATCCTTACCGTTCATCGACGGCAGCCTCAGCAGTGCCTCGAAGAGGGTCGGTACTCCCGCGATGAAGTTGCATCTGTATTTTGTGATCAGCTTTGCGTAGCTCTTTGGCGTGAACCTAGGCACCAGCACGCAGCGTCCGCCGCCTGCCAGCATCGTGTGGATGCATACGCCGAGCCCGAATCCGTGGAATATAGGCATTGCGGACAGCATCTTGTCTCCCGTTCTGAAGATCGGGTTTGCCGCTATGACCTGAGTTCCGAGAGTATTGAAATTCAGATTGGTAAGAACTATGCCCTTCGTGATGCCCGTGGTTCCTCCCGAGTAGAGTATCGCAGCCGGGTCTTCAGGTTTTCTCTTGACCTTATACTCATAGCCGCAGTGTCTGCCCAGACTCATGAAGTCAGGCCACTGGAATACAGGCGCGTCTTTAGGGATCTTCTGGATCTTACGTCCTTCGGTAAGCATGTATCCGACCTTGATAGGTCTGGTGAGCTCGTCACGGATACGTGCAATTATTACGTTCTGTATTTTTGTATTTTTACGGATAGCTTCGATCTTATGGTAGAACTGATCGAGGGTGACCACCATCACGGAGTTGGACATGTTGAGATAATTCTCGATCTCCTTCTCGGCACTCAGAGGATGAACCATGTTTGCGATCGCACCGACAAGATTTACAGCGTAAAGCATGTAAATTGCCTGCGGGCAGTTCGGCATGGCGATCGTGACTCTGTCGTTCTCTCGTATGCCGAGTATCCTCAGCGACTTGGCGCAGAGGTTGATCTGGTCCACCAGATATTTATAAGTGATGTGCTTGCCCATGAAGTCGAGAGCAATATTGAGAGGATGCTTCTTTGCAGTCTCTTCCACCTTTTCGTACATGGTGCCGTTGAAGTATTCGGTGGTAAGAGGCAGATCACCTCTGCTCTTGTCCCAAGGAATCTTCACGGTTTCAGGTACAGGGAAAACGATGTTTCCGTTTTCGTTGAGAGTCCATTTATTTGACATTTTTTTCGCCTTTCGGTTTTTGATATTGATCGGTCCGTTGGCCCGAACTTAAACATTTTATCATTCTTTAACTGTTTATGCGAGCAAACCGTCCGCTTTTGTGTAGTAATTGTGAAAATCCTGTAAGTTGTTGATGCAGTGATTGAAGGCATGTCATAAAAGATGTAGAATTCTGCATTGTAAACTAATGTAATATGGAGAAATATGGCCAATGCTTGAATTAAGAGGTATCACAAAAGAATACAGGACCGGCGCGGAGACTGTTCACGCGCTCAGGGGCATCGACCTCGCCTTCAGAGAAAGCGAGTTTGTTTCGATACTCGGACCTTCGGGCTGCGGCAAAACCACCATGCTCAACATTCTCGGAGGACTCGATCAGTATACAGACGGCGACCTGCTCATAGACGGCATCAGTACCAAGGAGTACAAGGACGCCGACTGGGATGCCTACAGAAACGACACTATCGGCTTCGTCTTCCAGAGCTACAACCTCATTTCGCACCAGACTGTGCTTTCCAACGTTGAGCTCGCTCTGACACTTTCGGGCGTGTCCGCCGCGGAAAGAAAGAACCGAGCGATTGCAGCGCTCGAGCAGGTCGGACTGGGCGATCAGATAAACAAGAAGCCGGCTGAGATGTCAGGCGGCCAGGTGCAGCGTGTTGCCATTGCGCGCGCACTCATCAATGACCCGGATATCATTCTCGCGGACGAGCCGACGGGCGCTCTTGATACTGAGACCAGCACCCAGGTAATGGCTATTCTGAAGAAGATCTCCGAAAACAGGCTGGTCATCATGGTAACACACAACCCCGATCTTGCCGAAGCATATTCGACCAGAATAGTCAGGTTGTCGGACGGACAGGTCATTAGTGACAGCAACCCGTTTGAACCGGGCAGTTACGAAGTAATCGACGATATATCTGCCGAACCTGATTCCCGCAATGAAGCTGTCAGCGCTGTTGCAGGGATGACCGCAGGCAAGCAGGTCGGAAGCGCCGCGGCAGACCAGGCCACGATGAGCAAGAGGAAGAAGTCCGGCGGAAGAGCTTCCGGCAGGCGAAACAAGTCCATGTCGATGGGCACCGCTCTCCACCTGTCGCTCAACAACCTGATGACAAAGAAAGCCCGCACACTGCTTACTGCATTTGCGGGAAGCATAGGCATAATCGGAATAGCGCTCATACTTTCGGTATCGAGCGGATTCCAAGCATACATTGACAAACTCGAGGAGGACACTCTTTCGTCCTACCCTCTCACGATACAGGCCGAAACAGCAGACATGACTTCGATGATCACATCGTTCATGGCTGCCGAGGCAGAGCTCGAGGAGAACCGCTCGGATGGCAAGCTGCGCGAGCAGCAGATCATGACCGACATGCTCGCAAGCATAGGCTCGAACGACCTTGCGGCTTTCAAGAAGCATGTCGATTCCAACCTCGATACAGTCGGTAAGTGGTTCAACGCATACGAGTACGGATACGGCATCTCGCCAACCATTTATTCGACAGACCTCAAATACGGTCCGCTGCGCGTGAGCCCGGGCTCCATAATGCAGACCTACATGAACAGCATGCAGACCGCCATGATCTCGTATTCTAACATGGACGTGTTTTTCCAGATGCTTGACAACCAGAAACTTCTGCAGTCACAGTACGAAGTCGTAGCCGGTAAGTGGCCTGAGAAATACGACGAGCTGCTGCTGGTGCTGCGTGACCCTAACCAGCTCAACGACTATATAGTCTACACGCTCGGTCTTCGCGATCCGAAGGAGCTCAAGGACATGATCAACGAGGTCATGAAGGGCAACGAGGTCGATAACAACAATGATCCTATCGAGTGGACATACGACGACTTCATCGGAATGGAATTCGCTCTGGTCAACAACTGCGATACGTACAGACACAACGACTCATATGATGTATGGGAGGACATGTCAAAAGACGACGACTTCATGGAAGACCTCATCAGGGATTCCGAAAAGCTGCATATCTCCGGCATCGTGGTTCCGAAAGATAAGTCAGGCGCCAACGCGATGAACGAAGGCATCGGCTATCTGCCTGCGCTGACTCAGCACATGTTCGACTATGCCAGGGAGTCAGACATCGTGAAGATCCAGCTCCTCAACAAGAACATCGACGTATTCAGCGGCAAGAGCTTTGAAGACATCCGAAACAACACCGATGAGGGTCTGGGCTTTGAGGATATGATCAGCATCGACGAGAACAAGCTGAAGAGCGCACTCGGCGGTGACATCGATCCTAACGCCGTGAAGAAAGAGATAGAAAACATCGCAAAGAAGGAGATCAAGGATCTCTCTGCAAACGACTCGGCAGAGAAGATAGAAGAGGACGTGAACAAGGCGCTTCGCAAGGGCTGCGAAGGCATGATCGATCACATCCTCAAGAAATACAACAAAGATCCGAAAAATTTCAAGTTCGACAAGAGCCTCGTAGATGAGGCGCTCGGCAAAAATCTCAACACGGGCAAGCACGCCCGCATCGTCAATCCGCTGCTAAAGGGTTACGGCGAGGTGCTCAATGCTGCCGGCCCTCAGATAATGCAGGGCATCGCCGCAGCAACGGACGAAGAGGCTGCAGCTGCCGCAATGAAGAAGGCTAAGGAGGCTGCCCAGAAGCAGGCCGCACCTGAGCTTGTGAAGATGCTCCCTCCGGGAGTCGAGCTCACGGAAGAGGATGCCCTCAGCATACTTCAGAACGGCATCACCGCTGATGCTCTGGTAGAAAAATCCGGAGGAGCTCTTGACCCGCAAATGGCTGAAGCTATTGCAAAGCAGATAAATGCCGCGGCTGATCAGATCAATCAGTCCATCGATGATGAAATCGCAAAGCAGGCAGCGGAAATGCAGGTCGACCCTGCAGAGATTCTGAAGAACGCACTGGATGCAACGCTGGATCCATTCCTCAGCGCGAAAGAGCTGCAGGATGGTATCAATAAGTACGGCGAAGGTATGGAGATGATGCAGAACGCACAGGTCGTTGGTCCTGCTCTCGGCAAAGCCGCACAGGCAGTCGGCAGTCAGTTCAATGTCGATCCGTCCGGCATCGCAGACGCGTTCACGATGAAGATGAACGAAGAAGAGATCACAAGGCTCATTACAGCCTACATCTCAGGTGATGAGGAGACGAGCTACGAGGGCAACCTGCGCGAGCTCGGATATGCCGATATAAACAAACCGGTTTCGATGGCCTTCTACCTCAAGGATTTCGAATCTAAGGAATCGTTCCTCGACTTCCTCGAGACATATAACAAGGACATGCAGGACAGCGGCAAAGAGGACATGGTCATCAGCTATACCGATATCACGGGGGTAATGATCAAGTCACTCAAGACCATCACTAACGCAGTCAGCTACGTACTTATCGCATTCGTTGCGATCTCGCTCATAGTATCGTCTATCATGATAGGAGTCATAACCTACATCTCTGTACTGGAGCGTACCAAAGAGATCGGAATCCTCCGTGCGATCGGAGCTTCGAAGAAAGATATCTCGCGCATATTCAACGCCGAGACCATCATCATCGGAGCCTGTGCAGGAATCATCGGAATAGGCGTGAGCCTGCTCCTGCTGATACCTATAAACGCTATACTCCTGCATCTGACAGGGCTTAAAGCACTAAAGGCAGTGCTGCCTGCAGTAGGCGGCGCCGCACTGGTATTCATCAGCATCTTCCTGACATTCATCGCCGGCCTCATTCCATCTGGAATGGCCGCCCGCAAGGATCCGGTAGTCGCCCTGCGAACGGAATAAAGTCAACATATCGAAAAAAATCCTCCCCCGCCTGATCAAGCGGAGGAGGATTTTTATGTGTTATTTTAGTTTGTCGTTACAGCCTTCTTTGCGCTCCATGCAGAGTAGTATGTACTTGTGCCAACCTTTCTGTAAGTACGGATCCTTACATAGTATTTCTTTTTCGCCTTCAGATTAGTGATCTTCTTGCTGGTAGCGGTGGCACTGCTGACCTTTACCTTTCTGGCGCCGCTGAAGTTGCTCTTCAGACCATACTGGATCTCATAGCCGCTGACCCCGGTTTTTTTAGTCCATTTTGCCGTAAACGCTTTCTTTGCCTTAGCTACACTTTTTAAAGAAGTTTTGGCGATAGCTGTATGAAGGAAGCTGTCTTTGTCTTTAGTAAACACTGTCCCTGCAGGCACATATATATCTATATTGCATGTATTCTGCCTGTCGGTCACATACTCAGTATCCGCGATCCTTATCTTATAATTGATTTTATGATGCTTTTCTCCCGTTGCAAGTTTCTTATTCTTTTCGGCTGATACGAGATAATTGTTTTTGTATACGGAATAATTGGTGCCGAAGTTTGATTCGAACGCCGGTCCTGAATAATATACCGGGTTCTTGGATATCACGTCCACTCCGCAGTAGTAATACAATCCGGTATCGAACCCATTTATCGTCCACTTGTACGGATTATCAAGAGTTCCGATCCTGTATACATCCCAGTCTTTACCGCTGTTTTTTACAAATGGATTCGCAACTTTTGATTTAATTTTTTTGTACTTCCAATCACCTAAGCTTCCCTTGGTCCTCTCATGGCTTCCGCAGTCATTAACATATACCACCTCATCCTCTGAGCCGCCTGTATTATCCACATATATATAATATGTCTCACCCGGATTCGTCGGGAACTTTCCAATTCCAAATTCATCGCTGTGATCGTATCTCTCATATCCGTCTGCGCCTATTACTTTTGTAGGTGTACGCCAGGCACTTCCGCTTTCAACAATCAGGATATCTGAAGCTACTCTGAATTTAACCCATTTCGTCTCGCCTTTGGCGACTGTGTATGTGTAATAAGGGATTTCCCATTCTCCGCTTGTACTTACATTCTTATACCATCCGCCGCCATTTACCTTGGTGAGATCCATCTCAGCAGCGTCATCAGGGACCTCATACTTTTCAGGATCTGTCGCGATATTGAGCCACAATGTGTATTCATTATACCCGGTCAGAGCTCCGTCCTTTTTCTCTGCTACACCCGCTTTCAGCTCAATGCATTTATCCTCAGACGCGTTGACTGTACCGCTGATCTTTCCGTCTTTACCGAACGACAATCCATACTTTTCCGTAAGGACTTCGTATGGGCCATCATAGTCAGCTCCGACTTCTCTGCCAGCATATGTGACTTCAAAATCACTGTCGGTATCTGTATGAACTTTTATAGGATCTGCGCTATATATGCTGCCGTTTACAGCGGTAGAGATATCAGGGATAACCGTGCTCCTGTCCACATAATCACTACAATCCAGTCCTTCCCATTCAGCCCAGAGAATGACCGTTCCTTTTGTTCCGGCTTTGATCTCAGCGACCTCATCATAATCGGAGTCATACCAATATTCAAAAGAATAACCGGTCCTGACAGGTATAGGGAGTTCATAGTTCTCAGTACATTCACCCAGCTCTTCCACCATATATTCCGGCCTGCCGTCGAGAGTACCTTCATCAAGGTTATATACAATGATAAGATCATCCTGCTTGTCCGTACCGTAATACAGATGGATATCCGCTTCGTTAAGGTCCCAGTTGCCGTCTCTCTTGATTATGCTGTTCCATTCATCATAAGAACCTGCATAATAAATGTCTGAAATATAGCAGTCATAGAAGGCGTCTTCACCTATGTCCTTCAGGCTCAAAGGTAAATAGACCTCTGAGATGTCTTCGCAATAGGTGAACGCGTTTTTACAGACTGCTGTAACACCTTCTTCCAGAACAAGTTTTTTGATCGTCGTATTCTCATTAAGATCATAAAACAGGTCTTCATCTACCTTCATTTCACCTGTTCCGCTGATTGTCAGAGTGCCATCATCGGACAGAGTCCACGTAAGATCATCTCCGGCAGAACCGCTTTTTGCAGTATCATCTGCAAACGCAAACGCCGGCATATATGTGACCATAAGTGCCAGCGTTAAAAGTATTGTCAGTATTCTTTTTATCTTCATAAGTCATAACCTCCTGAAGCTCTCTGCGACTTTTGTTTTGAGTCTCAGTGTTTGCGACATCTTTAGGATAATTATAACATCATTATGAAATGGAATTTTGCACTTTTGTTGCGATTCTTGAACTTATAGTAAATACTCGAATTCCGCGAAGCTTCCGATTATAGTTCCGGACTTAAACCTTGTACTTATTTTGAAATATCGCCCTTTTGTCAAGGTTGATGTTCTCAAAAGCGTCAAATCTGTCAGAATTCTACGCAAACCTTGTATCAATTGCTGAAAAAGCCCGGTTAGACCAAGATAACTTGGCGAATTGCCTTGACAATTTCGGTAAAGAGCCCTCAATCTACAAGGTTTTCAAATTCCTCGAAACCGTAGCAAACGGTGCCGGCGGCGTGACTGTCCGAGCTGAGTATCAGGACACCGCCTTTGCTCTTTATGTAGTCTATCTGGTCAGCTGCAGGATATGGCAAAGTTCTGTAGCCCTTGGAAATAGCGCCGGTGTTTATCTCAAAGACCGGCTTGTCGCCTGCCTTGAGAAATCCCGGCTTCTCCAGTCTGTTGCGGTATCCGTTTTTATATCTCACAGCGCAGTCATCGAAAATCCGGTCGATTGCCTTCTTCCATGCCGCGATATATCTCTCATCCGAAGTATCGTAGATTTCGTGCGGTTCGTTGAACTTTGTGATCAGATCGAAATGGCCGATGATATCGCAGTCAGTAGCGGAGACTATTCCGCCCACTGTCTCAAAGTACATCTCTGCGACATCCATCAGTCCGTCATAATTCTCCGCGAAGCGCTGCAGATCTTCAGGGGCATCGTCGACCGGGCACCAGTCTTTATATTTTACAAGGGTTTCCAGTTCTGAATCGGCTTCACCGCTTCCATGACGCGCAAGTATCTCAGCGTACTTTCTTTTGCCTTCCTCTGAGAATATGTAATGCACGGAGCCGAGCCAGTAATCGTACGGGCTGAGATCGATGTCTGCGTAGCGGTCAAGCTCGGTACCGAGCAGCAGCGTAATACGATCCGCGTACTTCTCCCTGAGCGCGCGGATCTCCTCAATATATCTCTGCGTACCCTCGCGTGTCATGCAGTAGCACTGATCGTGAGGCGTGAAGGAATGGCCGGATATCCCTGCAAAGGAAAGACCGTTTTCGATGGCCGAAAGCACCATGGCCTCAGCGGAATCCTTTCCGTCGCAGTATGTTGTATGCATGTGAAGGTCGAAGTTCTGCATCAGGCCATCTTCTCCTGTTTAACTTTCTTATCAATAACGTGGCGCGAAGCCAGCTCCCTGTGTATGTCTTCGAGCGTGATGCCTGCCTCGGTCATCAGCACCATTACATGATATGCCAGATCGGCTATCTCATATACGGTCTCGGCGTTGTCGCCGCTCTGCTCTGCTGATTTTGCCGCAACGATGACTTCAGTCGTTTCTTCTCCCACCTTCTTGAGAATCTTGTCGAGACCCTTTTCGAAAAGATACGTGGTGTACGAGCCCTCTTTTGGCTCGGTCTTGCGGCCTTCTATCAGGTCCATGAGGCCCTCATATGAAAATTCCTTCAGGCTGCCGCTCTCCCAGACCGGGTATTCGAAGCAGGACTCGGTGCCAAGGTGGCAGGCCGGTCCGTCCGGCTCTACTATCACAACGAGTGCGTCCCTGTCGCAATCTGCGGTAATGCTCACGATGTGCTGGTAGTTGCCGCTGGTCTCGCCCTTGAGCCAAAGCTCCTGCCTTGAGCGGCTGAAGAAGCAGGTGAGCTCCTTCTCCATCGAGATTCGCAGGCTTTCCTCATTCATGTATGCGAGGGTGAGCACCCTCTTGGTGACCGCATCCACGACTATCGCCGGGATCAGTCCCTTTTCATCAAATTTAAGTTCACTAATGTCGATCATTCTTTATCTCCTTACCGGGATGCCTTCTTCCGCCATGCGCGCCTTGAGGTCACTGATGGAGACCTCTCCAAAGTGGAATATGGATGCAGCAAGGCCCGCGTCTATGGTCGGTACCTTGCGGAACAGTTCTATGAAGTCCTCGATGCTGCCGGCTCCGCCGCTTGCGATGACCGGCACCGATACAGCCTTGCAGACCGCATCGAGCATCTCGATATCGAAGCCCTGCTTTACACCATCGGTATCGATCGAGTTGACTACTACCTCGCCGGCGCCCATACCGACGCAGCGCTTTATCCACTCAATGGCTTCCATGCCCGTGTCATCTCTGCCGCCCCTGGCAAAGACCCTGAACTCACCGCCCACGCGCTTTATGTCGCATGAGAGCACCACACACTGGTCGCCGTAAAGCTTTGCGGCCTCTGTGATGATGCCGGGGTTTCTGATGGCGCCGGAGTTGACGCTCACCTTGTCGGCTCCGCACTTCAGCACACGATCGAAGTCAGCTATGCTGCTGATGCCGCCGCCCACAGTCAGCGGGATGAATACATTTGATGCCGTTTCAGTGAGGATCTCAGTGAAGAGCTTGCGCCCCTCAGCGCTTGCGGTGATGTCGTAAAATACCAGCTCATCCGCACCTGATTTTGTATATAGCTTTGCCATGTCCACAGGCGAGGCAACGTCGCCAAGGTTCTCAAAATTGACACCCTTTACGACTCTGCCGTCCCTTACATCAAGACATGGGATTATCCTTTTTGTTATCATTTCGCAGCTCCTTTTTCTACTGCCTCCGCGAGGTCGATTGCCCCTGTGTAATATGCTTTTCCGATGATGGCTCCGTGTATTCCGAGCGCCGCCAGAGCCTCCACATCTTCGATGGAGGATACTCCGCCTGATGCCACTATGTCGATGTCCAGCGTCTCAGACAGCTGCCTGTACAGCTCGCGGTTTGTGCCGCGCATGGCACCGTCTCTGGAAATATCCGTGCAGATTATGGTCTTCACTCCGGTATCCTGCATCATGCGGGCAAACTCTTCAAGAGTGTACTGCGAGAGCTCGGTCCAGCCCTTCACTGCCACGAATCCGTCTCTCACATCGATGCCGACTGCTATGCGCTGTCCGTAGCGGTCTACGCAGCGCTTCAGAAATTCCGGGTCGTTTACAGCCGCAGTGCCGAGTATCACCCTGTCGATGCCGGCATCCAGATACTTTTCGACAGTCTCATCGTCTCTGATGCCGCCGCCTATCTCCACGAATGCAGCCTCACCGCCCGGTTCTGCCGCAGCAGCCGCATCGGCTGCCTTCTTTATCGCCAGCACGGTCTCAAAATTCGGCGTGCTGCCCTCCTTTGCTCCTTCGAGGTCGACTGTGTGTATCCGTCTCGCACCGGCCCTGATGAAGGCCTCCGCTATCTCCGGCGGATCATTGCTGTAAACCGTCATCTGCGCGTAGTCGCCTTTAAACAGCCTGACTGCCTTGCCATCATATAAATCTATTGCGGGGTAAATTATCATGCTATAGCTCCACAAATGCTTTCAATATCTTCATGCCTACCTCACCGCTCTTTTCAGGGTGGAACTGGCAGCCATACACATTGCCGTTCGCAACAGCCGCGGTGAGATCAGTTCCGTACTCCGTGACCGCGATGACAGATTCGTCGCACTCCGCTGCGTAGTACGAATGTACAAAGTACACATAGTCGCCTTCTTTTATATATTTGAACAGCGGCGATTCCCCTTTGAACTTAAGCAGGTTCCAGCCGATATGCGGTATCTTATAGTCCGCAGGGATCACGTCGGCTATAGGGCGGACGCTTCCGCTGATGAGACCGAGTCCCTCGTGCTTGCCGTACTCATAACCAACATCAAACATCAGCTGCATGCCGAGACAGATTCCCATCATCGGCTTACCGGCTGCCGCTTCTCTCTTCACGACGTCTGCCATGCCCGATTCCCTGAGCTTGCGCGCCGCGTCCTCGAAGGCTCCGACACCCGGCAGGATGATCCTGTCAGCCTCTGCTATCACCTTTTCGTCTGATGTCACAACCGCTTCCGCGCCGATCTCCTTAAGGGAGCTTTTGAGCGAGAAGAGATTGCCGACACCGTAATCTATGATTGCTATCATTTACATTCCTCCTAAAGCAGTCCCTTGGTGGACGGGACCTCATCCGCATACGCACTGTCTATCGAAACAGCCTTCCTCAGAGCTCTTGCCACCGCCTTGAACGCTCCTTCAATGATGTGATGCGAGTTGCTGCCCGCAAGCTGTCTGATGTGCAGTGTCACGCGTGCGTTCCTTGCAAAGCTGATCCAGAATTCCTCCGCCAGCTCGGTGTCGAAAGTGCCGACCTTCTCAGTCGGGATCTCGAGCGCGTATCCGAGATAGTCTCTCCCGGATATGTCGACAGCGCAGAGAATGAGAGCCTCATCCATCGGAAGTATGCAGTCACCAAAGCGGCATATGCCCTTTTTGTCTCCTACCGCTTCCGCAAATGCCTGCCCGAGCACTATGCCTACGTCCTCAACGGTGTGGTGATCGTCAACATAGTTGTCGCCCTTCGCCTGCACATACAGGTCGAACCTCGCGTGTTTAGCAAACAGCGTGAGCATGTGGTCGAGGAAGCCGACACCTGTGTCTATGTCGCTGGCTCCGCGTCCGTCAAGATCGAGCGAAAGCTTTATGTCTGTCTCCGCAGTCACTCTGCTGATTTCCGAAGTTCTCATATGCCTGCCTCCTTAAATATGTCTCTGACCTCTCTGAGCAGAATATCCATCTGCTCGCGGGACCCAATCGTTATCCTGTTGTAATCGTTCAGCTCAGGCTTGAACCAGTGTCTGATTATTACGCCTCTTTCCCTCAGCTTCCGGAAGAGCACATCTCCGCCTATCTCCGGATGCTTCACGAATATGAAGTTCGCCGTGGAGTCTGTCATCTCAAAGCCAAGCGCCTTCAGCTGCTCCACCGTATACTGCCTGTTCTCCATAACCGTGCGGCAATTGGCTGCGTTCACCTCGTCGTTTTCGAGTGAGGCTACTCCCGCCGCTATCGCCAGCCTGTCGATATTATACGGGTTGGTGGAGTAGCGCAGTGCATTAAGATCCGCTATTACCTCCGGACAGGCTATTCCGTATCCCAGCCTCATGCCGGCCATCGAACGCGACTTCGAGAAAGTCTGTATAACCAGCAGGTTGTCGTACTTCTTTGTAAGCGGCACTGCCGATTCTGTTCCGAAGTCCACATACGCTTCATCTATCACCACCATGTTGCCCGGATTGTTCTGCAGTATGCCTTCGATCTGCGCGAGGCTCAGTGGGATACCGGTAGGAGCATTAGGATTCGCGATGAACACCGTGCCGTCCGCATTGTAGTAGTCCTCCGGATCGATGCTGAAATCGCTCTTCAGCGGTATCTCCCTCGACGAGATTCCCGTTATGTCTGCAAACACAGGATAGAATCCGTAAGAAATCTTCGGGAACACCGCCGGAGCCTCCGCATCGCAGTACGCCATGAAGGCAAAGTACAGCGTCTCGTCTGATCCGTTGCTGCAAATCACCATATCCGGATCCACATCGAAGCGTTTTGCTATCGCCTTGCGGAGCTCCGTGGCATCCGGGTCAGGATACAGCTGGAGTATCTCAGCCTCACGTCTGACTGCCTCCACCACCTCGGGCATCGGAGGGAACGGTGACTCGTTTGTATTCAGCTTCGTGAGCACGCGCGTCTTTGGCTGCTCGCCCGGCGTGTACGGCTCCAGCGAAGCGTATTTATTGCTTAAAAATCTGCTCATTTCAGTCCTTTCTGTCTACCCTTTTTCTGAACGTATCAGCACGCTCCTGGCGTGTCCTGTCAGCCCCTCCTTGCGGGCAAAGGCCGCTATGTCATCCGCCACCGAAGCAAGTGCGTTGTCCGTATATTGTATGAACTGCATCTTCTTTACGAAGTCATCCACCGAAAGCGGGCTCGAGAATCTGGCCGTGCCGCTCGTCGGCAGTGTGTGGTTAGGGCCGGCGAAGTAATCGCCCAGCGCCTCCGGACAGCTCCTCCCCAGGAAGACCGAGCCTGCGTTTTTCACCCTGCTGAAGAGCTTCATCGGCTCATCCACGCAGAGCTCCAGGTGCTCAGGTGCGATCTCGTTAGCGATATCCACTGCCTGCATGAGATCTGCAGCAACTATGATTTTTCCGTTGTTGTCTATGGATGCCCGTGCGATCTCTTCGCGCTCAAGGCTCTGAAGCTGCGTTTCTATGGCCACAGCCACGTCAAGCGCAAAATCTGCCGAATCCGTCACCAGCACAGCGCTCGCGTTTTTGTCGTGCTCGGCCTGCGAGAGCATGTCCGCTGCCACAAAGTCCGGATCGCTCTTATCGTCGGATACCACGAGTATTTCGCTCGGACCGGCTATCATGTCGATTGCCACCTTTCCGAAAACCTGTCGCTTAGCCTCAGCTACAAAAGCGTTTCCCGGACCTACGATTTTGTCTACGGCAGGTATGGATTCCGTGCCGTATGCAAGAGCAGCTACTGCCTGAGCGCCGCCTGTTCTGAAAATGCGTACGCTGCCGGCTCCCGGCACAGTCTGCTGCGCGATCACTGCTGCAGCTATGACTGCCGGCTCTATGCTGCCATCAGCATTCGGAGGAGTCGTCATGATTATCTCACTGCATCCTGCCGTCAGCGCCGGTATCGAGTCCATCAGAACCGTTGACGGATATGCCGCAGTGCCTCCCGGCACATACAGTCCTGCCCGCTCGAGAGGCATCACCTTCTGTCCGGTGATCTTTCCCGGCTCGCTTTCTATCACGAAGCCCTCCCTGAGCTGCCTGCCGCAGAAATCCGCAATGTTCGTGGCGGCCTTTCTGAGCACGTCGGTGAAGCCCGGGTCGCTCTCGTCGAGGCTGCGTATGGCTGCATCCTTTTCTTCTCTGTTGAGTTCCAGAGTGAACCCCTCAGGGTCGACCCCGTCAAACTTGGCAGCATATCTGATCACAGCCTCATCGCCGTTTTCCCTTACGTCCTTTATGATCGCAGCGACGATATCCGAAACATCGGCAGTCGGCTCGCTCCTTGCGAACACCTCATCAGCTGTCAATTCTGCAAAATCCAGTATCTTTATCATCACAGTCCCCGTTATATTCTCTCAAGCAGCCTGTTTATGGCTGCGCTCTTGAAGTTGTATCCCGACTTGTTTGTAATCAGACGGGTACTTATGTCCATGATTTCTTCGTACACCTCGAGGTCGTTGGCCCTGAGCGTGTTTCCGGTCTCAACCAGATCGACTATCACGTCTGAGAGCCCGAGTATAGGGGCGATCTCGATGGAACCGTTAAGCTTTATTATATCTATATCGCGGCCCTTTGACGAATAATAATCCTGAGCTATGTTGACAAACTTGGTGGCTACCCTGAGCGGGTACTCTCCATCGTCCTTAAAGCCCTTCGGCGCGGCTACCACCATGCGGCAGATCCCGGTGCCGAGGTCTTTCAGCTCATAAACATTAGGCTCATATTCGAGCAGTATGTCCCTGCCGCATGCGCCTACATCAGCCGCGCCCCGCTCCACATAGATCGGAACATCGGATGGCTTCACCCAGAAGTATCTTACGCCGGCGTCCTTATTCTCGAACACAAGCTTGCGGCCGTTGAATATGTCCTCGCAGCCATAGCCCGCCGCTTCAAACATCTTATATACTTTTTCGCCCAGTCTTCCCTTCGGAAGGGCTACATTTATTATCGTTCCCAAATCTCTATCCTCTTTGCCGTCTGTTATCTGTCGTAGAAATTCTCTATTGCACGGTCTCCCGCATTGCGGCCCAGCATTCCCAGCGTGTCCATGTAGATTGCGAAGCCTATTGCGCGTGACTTCTTTTTCATTCTGCGCATCAGTTTGTCGTATCTGCCGCCAACTAGCACGCACTCAGGCACCCCGTCTATATAGCCCTCAAATGCCATGCCGTTATAGTAGTTGGTATCGCCAACGATCGAGAAGTCCAGCACTATCTTGCGATCCGCTTTTGCTCCTCCCTCAGGGTAAAGTCCCCTCAACACGTCCGCGAGTTCTTCTATCTCCGCTTCTGCTTCGGTTCCCCTGCAGATTTCCTCTATCTCAGGCATCACCTCAGGCGGTGTCCCGTAGACCTTAAGCAGGTCTGTCAGCGTGCGGCACTTCTCTTCCGGAATATCGTTCTCGGCGCACAGGCTCTCTATGCCATGGAGGTTTTTGGCGCTTACGAGGCTGAGGAGCCTGCTCCTTACCTGACCCGAATCCGACATGCCGTCTACCAGCAGCGTCAGCATGTCCACGTCAGACACTCTCAGGATGTAATCGTAGTCTTCGGCTACCAGCGCCAGGCTCTGCTCTGCAAGGTCTATCACCTCAGCAGCCACCGCGTTGCCCGCATCGCCTATGCACTCCAGGCCCATCTGCATTATCTCCCTGAATGTGCCGGTTCTGCCCGACACCCTGTAGACGTTCTCGTCATAGAACAGCCTGTTAAGCGCGTCCGGTGTATCTTCTATATTCTTTACAATTGACAGCGTCACGTCAGGCTTCAGCGCCTTAAGCTTGCCGTTAGTATCCGTAAAGGTGATGACCCTGTCCGACAGCAGGAAGTCCTTGTTTCTGCTATAAAGGTCGTAGTCTTCAAACTTCCTCATTCTGTAGGAACGGTATCCCGCTCTGCTGTACAGCGTCCGGAGTGCGAAGATCCTGCGCTCCGTGCGCGTAAGCACGTTCTGATCATACTGCATTTGTAATCCTCTGTCTTCCTGTATTTTTAAGGGGGCTGAGCTCTTTTACCGGCTGCACCGGAGTCACCCCCCTCATTTTGCTTTATCACTTTATCACGCTAAAGCACCGTAGTCAACCGAGCCCTTGTATTTCCTCACGTCCATCATTGTTCCATAAGGCATGAGAGACTGCCCATTACCGGTAAAACGCAAAAAAATAACAGGAGCGGTGGCCCATTCCATCGCTCCCGTCATATAGTCTTAGGTATTATATGGAAAATGTTATATGGAGGTTTCTTTCAGAGTTTCTCTCTGTACACCCATATAATATTCCCTGATTATGATGAACTCGTGATGTTTATGAGAATGATATTTGTAGAAAGCTAGAAAAATACGCCTTTTGCCCAGATTTCAATGCCTATGCCTATCAGGATCAGGCCACCGAGTATCGAAGCCCGCCCTGCAAGCAGTTCTCCCAGCTTGCGTCCTATCCTCAGGCCGGCCAGACAGATGAACAGAGTTACCACTCCGATTATCAGCGACGAGAGCAAGGCCTGCAGGCTGTTGTAATGAGCAGTTGTGAATCCGACAGAAAGAGCGTCTATCGATGTGGCAACACCCTGCATCATAAGCGCCCAAAATGTGAGCTTCGCAGGTGCATGATCATCGCCGTCAGATGCAGTCTCCTCATCGGAGCCTTGCTTTTTCCCGCGCAGCTCCACAATGCCGTCCTTCAGCAGACCACCTCCGATTATAAGAAGCAGCACGAGCGCTATCCACGGGATGAGCGGGCTGAACCACTTGAACACCTTGGCTGCCTCCGTTACCAGAAGCCATCCCAGCATCGGCATCATGAACTGGAAGCCGGCGAACGTGCCCGCTATCGAAAGCATGCGGCCTTTATTCATTTCGCTGTCTGCCAGGCCGTTCGCGATCGACACGCTGAAAGCGTCCATCGCGAGCCCTACTCCGAGCAGCACGCTGGTTATAAGTAATTCTGTGCTCAAACTGTCCCTCTTACTGACCCTGCGGCCATATTACAGTGCATTGATTTCCCTGACTGCCTCCAGCAGTTTCGGAAATTCTCTCTTCTTTGGCAGTCTAACGCGTGCTGCCGACGAATCAAGGCCCTTGAAGTCATATCCGTCTATTACCAGCACACCTCTTTTGAAGAACTCATCCTTCAGATTGATGTTTTTATCGTCATGATACAGCAGCAGAAGCGAGTTGGTATCCAGAGTCTCCGCCATATGGAGTCTGCCTGAAGCACCTTCCGGATTGTGTCTGGTGCATCCAAGCTCTTTGCGTAACTGCTTCTTCATATCTGCAAAAGCCTTCTTGCTCTTGGTTATATGCTCGTGATGCTTCAGTGCCTCCGCAGCTACCTCGCGCGTCAGCTCGCCCACCATGTAAGGGTTCACCATCTTATTCATGCAGTGGATGAGTTCCTTGCAGGCGATGATGTATCCGGCCCTCATGCCGGCAAGGCCGTAGCCCTTCGACAGTGTGCGTACAACAACCAGGTTAGGATACTTCTCGCAGAGTCTCACGGCGGAGTTCCTCTTTGGCATGAAATCGCCGTAGGCTTCGTCGATAATGACGGTAATATCGTTTTTAAGCGCTTTCGAGACTATCTTCTCGATCTCTCCGATGTCGATTGCCTGACCTGTCGGGTTGTTCGGATTGTCTATATAAATGAAGTTGTACTGCTTCTCCTTCTCGGAGGAGCTGACATATGTTTTCGCGATGTAGTGCATCGACATGAACTCATACGAATCGAACTTGTAGTTGTGTTTCCTTTTCAGCTGATAAGGAGCATATTCGATTCCGAGCATCTCGGCATGCATGTAGTAATCCGTAAACTGCGGCGAGATTCCCAGCACCATCGCGTTATGCGTGTCGAAAATGTTATTGATTATGTAGAGCGCGCTGATGCTTCCGTCGGTGATGAGTATGTTCTCGCGTTCAACGAAGCACTGACTCTTCCAATACTTGATTATGGCATCGTACAGAGCCTGGCTGTGCGGGTATGGGCCGAGTCTTGAGGTGTCGAAGTTCTTTACTACTTCGGCACACGCAGGAGGGAATCCGTAAGGGTTACACCCCTCGCTGCAGTCAATGCCGCCATCAGGCAATTCGATGGTGTCAGTTGCGTAGCTGATCTTCTCGTTTTCGAGAAGCTGTTTTTTGATTTTGAGTCTGTCGTGCATCGCTTCTTCCTCTCTGTGTTGTCACCGGGACAGTTTAAAACAGTCCGTTCGTCTTAAGAATAAAGAGAAATACCGGGATCGTGAAGCACGAGGTGATGGTAGTCACCACCACGAGTTCTCCGGCAAGCTTTCCGTTGCCGCCCATCGAGCTCGCCATCGCATAGCTGGCCAGAGCTACCGGCGCAGCCACCATGAGCGTTACAGCGATGAGCTGCACATCCCTGATACCCAAATATACTGCTCCTGCGATTCCTACCGCAGGGAAAACCACCAGCTTTCCGATCGTGCATATAGCTATGCGCCATCTGTCGCTGCTGAAGCCTTTTATGTTGAGAGCCGCTCCGAGCAGTATCATCGCGATTGGAGCGGTTGCGTCCGAGAGAGTCCCCACGGTGCTCTCGATCGCAGACGGCAGTTTTACGCCGAGCATCATTACTATGAACGCCGCAATGCCGCCGTCAATGATAGGGTTAGTCAGTATGCGTTTAAACATCTGCCCTATGTCTACCTTGCCTCCGCGGAAGGTCTCAAACAGCACAACAGCCGACACATTGTAGAACGGAACCACAAGCATCATGATTATCGCGACCGCCGTTATGTTGCCCTTACCGAAAAGGTTGACGGCGATCGGAAAGCCCATCAGCACGTAGTTGCTCCTGTACAGAGCCTGTATCATGGCGCCTCTCTCATAGTTATCTTTTTCGATCCTGCAGACGAACAGCCATGAAGCAGCGAACTGCAGTGCAGTAAATCCTACCGCATAGAGGCCCAGCTTCATGTCCATGTTTTCAGCGATATTCTTGCCGTACAGATTATCGAACATTATAAACGGATAAAGAGTAACGAAAACAACGTGTGTGAATTTCTTTACTTCTTCATCTTTTATAACGCCCGTCACCTTCAGAATGATTCCGATGATGAGATATATTGCCGACGGAATGACGGCATTTACGCAAATTATAAAGTTCTGCAGCATGCTTCAATTTTAACACAGTAAAGCTATAAAAGAAGAGCGGATATGGCGATATCCGCTCTAAATGCTATTTTTCGCTGAGCATTTTTGCCTGCTCATAATATGGGATGTACTCATCGCCGCTGAAGTAATTCTTTACCAGCTTTACTACTGTTCCCGAGAGCAGGAACACACCGATCAAATTAGGGATGGCCATGAGTCCGTTGAATGTCTCTGCGACTTCCCAGATCACTCCGAGATCCATTGTAGCTCCGAGAATTGCCACGAGTGCGTAGATGATCAGGAAAGGCTTCGCTGACTTGCTTCCGAAGAGGAACTCAGCGCATCTTGTGCCGTAAAGTCCCCAGCCGAGGATAGTCGAGAATGCGAAGCAGCACATAGCTACAGCCGTGAATACTGATACCCAGCTTCCGTATGTGTTTGTGAAGCCCTGAATGGTAAGCTCTGCGCCGGCCGGCTCTCCGTACTGGATGGATGCCTGTCCGCAGATGATGATCAGCGCTGTCATTGTGCAGATTACGATCGTATCGACGAATACTTCGAAGATTCCGAAGAACCCCTGCTTGACCGGGTGGTTTACGTCAGCGCTCGCATGAGCCATCGAGCCTGTACCGAGTCCCGCCTCATTCGAGAAGATGCCTCTGGCGATACCCTTCTGTACGCTGAGGAACATGCTTCCGACGACACCGCCGGTTACGCCTGCAGGGCTGAATGCACCCTCAAAGATCGATGCGAGAGCACCCGGAACGAGTCTGAAGTTGATAACGATAACACCGAGTCCGAGCAGGATGTAGAAGACTGCCATGAAAGGAACCAGCTTTTCGGTAACAGCTCCGATTCTCTGTACTCCTCCGATGAGGATGAACGCGATAAGTATCGCGAGTGCGATTCCGATGATGAGGTTGAGCAGCTTGATGCCCGACTCTCCCATTACGTTGTACGATGTGAGAGCTGTGTCAATCGATGTTGTAATGGTGTTGACCTGTGTGGCGTTGCCTGTTCCGAATACGGCGAGAATGCCGAAGATCGAGAAGATGGCTCCAAGCCATTTGAAGTTTTTGCCAAGACCGTTCTTGATATAGTACATCGGTCCACCAACGTATGTGCCCGTGTCGTCGATCTCTCTGAAGTGAACGGCGAGCGTTACTTCCGAGAACTTTGTGCACATTCCGAGAATGGCAGAGATCCACATCCAGAAGACTGCTCCCGGACCACCAATCGCGAGGGCGCCGGCTACTCCTGCGATGTTACCGGTACCGACCGTTGCTGCAAGCGCTGTACATAACGCCTGAAAAGGAGTGATCGCTCCCTCTTTCTTCTCCCCTTTTACGAAGATCTTGCCGAAGGTCTCCTTCATCGCTAGCCCGAACTTCCTGATCTGGATGAATCCCGTGCGGATGCTCAGATAGAGTCCGATGCCCAGGATGCAGACCATCGCAGGAATACCCCATACGAAATTGTTGATTGCCGAATTGATACTGATAATTGTTTCCATTATTTCTCCTTGCTATGACGTTAAAAAGCGTTATTTTGCAAAAGAAAAGAGAACGTGCTGTATCGAAATACATCATGTTCTCTGCCCCAATGTTTTCAGTTTCCGCCGGGTGTAAATGCCACTCCTTATCATTCCCTGCGAAAAGAAAAAACCGATGTGAAAAATATCACAAAGCGGCCTGTTATTTCAATCGTTGTTAAAACGTTAACGATAATAACTCAAAATAAAACATATTGTTATCCTTTGTCTGATTTACCAGTCTCCATTCTCGCGTAAATCATATCTTTTATCTCTTCCCTGTCTTCATGTTCAAGCGAGTCCGCCCCGTACATTCCTGCAAGATTCTCCATGTGATGTCTGAATTCATGCCGGACTATCTCACGGAGCCGGTTCTTTAACTGTTCCTCATTCATCCAGCTGCATGTGCGCACGAATGATCCGTAGTATATCGTGATCTTGTTGCCCCGGTTCGATCTGTTGTACTCCCCCATTATTATCATGCTTCCGTCATCCGCGTAAGGAGAAAGCCTGCATTCTTCAGAGAGGTGAACGCCGTAATGAAGCTCCCTGAAGAATTCATCAGGAAGCTCATCGCATACTTCATTCAGCATTTCGTAAAAACTGTCTATATCGATCATCAGATCTCTCCTATTCCTCCCAGAAGAGCTCGTCGAGAGTCTTGCCTAGCTCCCTGCATATCGCTATACACAGGTTTATCGTGGGGTTGTAGTCGCCCTTTTCTATAGCGCTTATAGTCTGCCTTGATACTCCGATCAGATCGGCCAGCTGCTGCTGCGACAGATCTTTGGCTACGCGCGCTGATTTCATTTTAAGGTTTTTCATAAAATGCTCCTTTGCACTGCCTCAGAACTGATCACATATCGTCTTCTGCTTCTTCCGCAGCCGCGTTGCGCTGCTTTACGCTGATCGAGATCATTATGATTATGAATGCGATGCAGAAGAGCAGTGACGCACACGGTCCGAATGAGAGTTTGCCGTCCACCATCGCGCCTTCCTTAAGTCCGGTAAAACCCGAGACCGCATTGCAGACTATGACGACCCACATTACCGCGCGGTACGTTCTGCTGTCTGTACCGACTCCGAAATACGAATCGTTCTTTATGCAGTATAACGCATAAACCATGACTCCTGCGAGGATCATTATGAAAATCGCCAGAGTGCGTGTGACAGGCAGTGTTTCAAAAGCCCCGAAGCTTTCGATCAGGAGATCGATTACCAGCAGAGCGAGAAATGTGAAGCAGGAGTATTTATAGCCTCTTCCCCTGACGAGCTCCTGTCTTTCGTCGAAAGTGCCCTTCATCGACTTTTTGATGAACTTCCAGATAATGGCGAATATTATCAAAGCCGTCACGATGCCGAATGCCAGACCGGCTGCATAACTTGTACTCATTTTGCTACCTCCTCCCGGACGGCCATTTTTCCGTCCCTTGCGAGGTCATAATACACCTTCAATAGCATTATGTCAAATATATTTGACAAAAAAGTTAAAATATTTTGCAATTTGTCCGAAATATCTGTTTATGAACTATGTGATTCTGCCGCCGCCGGTATGAAAAAGCGGGCCGGTAAAAGGCCCGCTGCATTCTGTCAGTTATTGCTGTCCGGTTTCTCAGGCGGTTCGCCGCTTGGAGGGTTTCCTCCCGGGCTGCCGTTTCCATCCGGTTTTTCCGGAGGTTCTCCATCAGGTTTGTTTCCGTCCGGAGGGTTTCCTCCCGGGTCGCTATTCCCATCAGGCATTCCGCTGCCGGAACCGCTGCCTGTGCTGATATCAAAAGCTTCGCCTTTGGAAGAAGATCCGGCTGTATACTCCTTGCCGTCAATATAAAGCTTGTGTCCGTTCAGATCGATCGCTGATCCTTCGTTGACTGTGAGTCCCGAAACGTATGAATCTGCTGTGAGAGTCCATGTGCTCCCGTCCTCGATCTCTATATACACGTCACCACTCTGCCCTTCGCTGTTTATGGAGCCTGTAAATGCTGATTTGTCCTTGAGGTAAAGATTAAGAGTCGAGATGTCATCGACCAGCATGTTACCGTTGATGACCTGCCCGGATGCGGTCATGTTTACCTTGCCGCCATTAGAGCCTTCATTCCCCCATCCTGCAGCTTCAGCCCTCAGGAAGACTCCTTCCGCATCCTCGTTGGTGATCTCGACTCCGCTCAGACTGATTTCTGTCGCAGTGTTGTTCACAAAGAAGATATCTCCATTTTTATTGGTTATACTTCCGCCGTTTGCCGTAAACGATGAGGTCCCTTCAGCTGCATCACCCGACATCGACTGGTAGATCATTACAGCCTGATAATAGTCGGATTTGTCGCTGTTTTTCGTATTGTTATCTGCGATCAGTGTATCGTTATTGAGCGTACCCGAGTTTTTGCCTTCCACAACTATTCCCTGTGAAGCGGTCGACTCCATGTAAGCATCACTGACTGTTATGTCTGCTGTTGAGTAAACGACCGGCGAGCCCGTGCCTGTTGTCTTGTAGTATCCTTTCGACACGTTCACAATGCCGCCACCGCGGTCAGATCTTATAGCAGCTGATGAACGGCCTGAAGTATTGATCGTCAGGTTCTCGGCATTCATAGTGCCTCCGCCTGTGGTCATGATGCCTCCCGAGCAGTCTCCCTGTGTCTCGATCACGGAGTTGGCTATGTTTACGGTCGTTCCTTCTCCGTAAGAGAACACCGCATTTGCATGTGTGCCGTTGGTCTCTATAAGAGAATCACTTATTGTAAGCGTTCCCTTTTCGGTTGCGAATACTGCTGAATTTTCTCCGTAGAAGTCTGCCTCATCTCCGTCTGCGTTACCGGTCTTGGTCACACCGGTATTTGAGTACGATGCTTCTTCTCCGCTCACTTCTATAGCATGTTCACCATCTGCATCATTTGAGATTGTCTCGTTGACAGTTATGTCTTCTTTTGTCAGATAAGCAACAGCGTCTGCTGCTGTATTTTCTACTGATTGTCCTGCACATGCACACATACCGCAGATCATCACGGCCCCGAGTGTGCATGCTATGATACGTTTTGCTTTTTTGCTTCTTTTCATCATTAGGCCTCCTTCTTACAAGCGTATGGTAGACCCCGATACTTAAATGAAACTAAAAAAACGGGACCTTTGCGGTCCCGTAAAGCTTTTTGATTACTGCTGCATGGTCATGAATTCGTTGACCTTGTTGTAGATCTCGGCTGCTCCTATCTCAGCTACACGTCCCGACGCGTACTCTTCGTCTACCCAGTCTTTGATGAAGATGACGACTGCGCTGTGCTTGTCGACTTGCTTGTCGCCCTTGAGGCCATAGCTCGCGTTGAGCCAGTGAGCAATGCCTGCAGCTCCGGATGTCTGGCTCACGTTGACCAGCGGCGGACGCTTGAGGAACTTATCGGTATCAAATATGTTGTAGATCTCTTCGTTCTTGAGAAGACCGTCGGCGTGGATGCCCGCTCTTGTTACGTTGAAATTGGCTCCTGCGAAAGGTGTCTGCGGAGGCAGCGTATAGCCTATCTTCTGCTCGTAGTATCTGGCGAGATCTGTGATGACCGTAGTATCCATTCCATCGAGAGTGCCCTTCAGCTGAGCATACTCAAATACCATCGCCTCTACCGGAATGTTGCCTGTTCTTTCACCGATTCCGAAGAGTGTGCAGTTTACTGCACCGCAGCCATAGAGCCACGCCGTAGCAGCGTTGGATACTGCCTTGTAGAAATCGTTGTGGCCATGCCACTCAAGCCACGCGCTCGGTACTCTCGCATATTCATGCAGACCGTAGATGATGCCAGGCACTGATCTCGGAAGGGCAACGCCCGGATACGGCACTCCGAATCCCATCGTGTCGCATACTCTGATCTTTGCCGTCATGCCCTCTTCTGCCGCCATGTCCTGGATGGCACTGACGAAAGGAACTACGAAGCCGTAGAAGTCCGCTCTGGTAACGTCTTCGAGATGACAGCGAGGCGTGATCCCTGCTTCGAATGCGTCATACACGATCGATAGATAATGATCTATAGCCTGCTTGCGCGACATGCCGAGCTTATAGAAAATATGGTAGTCGGAGCAGCTGGTAAGAATGCCCGTCTCTTTAACTCCCATTTCCTTGACTATTTTGAAGTCTTCCTTTTTAGCTCTGATCCACGTCGTGATCTCAGGGAACTCGAGTCCGAGATCCTGGCAGGCTCTGATAGCCGCCTTGTCTCTGTCAGAATATGTAAAGAACTCGGTCTGTCGGATTATTCCCTTCGGACCGGACAGTTTCGACATCATTTTGAAGATATCGACGATCTGTTTGGTTGTGTAAGGCTCCCTCGACTGCTGACCGTCACGGAATGTGGAGTCAGTTATGTATACCTGCTCAGGCATGCCGAACGGGCTCGTTCTGAAGTTGAATCCCACCTTAGGTATCTCGGTGTATTCAAAGAACTCACGATAAAGATTAGGATCCGGAATGTCCTGCACCTCATAGTGGTGGTTTTCCATCTCGAGAAGATTTGTCCTCTCGTTGAGCCTGGTCCTTCTCTTTGTGCTGTCTTCCATTTCTATTTCGTTTCTCATTTCCATGTCCTTAGCCTCCGGCCCTTTTACGTCGCGTCGACATTACAGGTCATATATGCCTGCAAAATGTATACATGTATTTTATGCTATCGCAGCCATGCGGTCAATCGGTTTTTTCTTAAAATCTCTTGTTTTTTCAGCACCTGTGGCAATTAACAATAAAAAAAGAGGTATTTCCTGATTTTGAAGCACCTCTGCGAATTGCTTTTATTGTACTATCTGCTTGCTGGAAAAAGGTTTAAAATAGCCGTTATTGTATACAATCTATAGGAACCACTCAGATCTTCTTCTCAGAACGCTTATCCTGTTGAATACACCCTGAGCTATCGCAGCGGCCTTCGGAGAGATCCTGCTTATTTTGTGTACAGGCATTCTGCCGCTTACCTCTACCGGCATAGGTTTTATTTTGAGCTCTTCTATTTCACAGCCTGCGAGCCTCTTGATCTTTTCGGAAGCAGCCTTGCCGAAGTCCGAAAGGGATTCTATGTCTATCGCAGGCGGGGAGCTTGTGGAGTTGCCTCTTCTCGCCATGTAGCTGATCATGAAAGCTCCGGCGCCTATAGCCTTGAAGCCGCAGTCCTCCGCCAGCCTCTTCAGCTCAAAGAGAGCATTGCCGTATTTGCGTCCGCCATAAGAAACCGCCGCCAGGGTCATCGCTCCGTTGCCCGCCAGATTTCTTAGCGCTGCGGCTGCAGGCAGAGGAATCTTTCCAACATAAACAGGCATACCTATGATGGCAACAGTCTCATCGTCAAAGACAATGCTGCTGCTCTCTTCCTTGAGCATGTCATGGCACTCAACGCATACGTCCAGAGGGCTGCACGCATCAAGTATGGCTCCTATTTCACCGGCCAGAGTCCTGGTCATCATGGCTGTTCCCCCGGCTGGACTGTAATAGATTCCTACGACTTTTCTGATCATAATATATTGGTCAATATCACATAATCCTGATCACTTAAGTTTACAAAGGAATTGTAACACCATATGGTGCCCGTTATTAGATGAATATGTGAATTTTATCGGACGGTATACGGCTCGCCTTCAACGCTGCGGCAGGCCTCGTCGATTATGCTTTCAACGTCAGCGAGATCGTTCTCTCTGGTTAGTATCTCGAGCTCATCGCCAGCCCTCAGAATGGTGTGTCCATCCGGTATTATCTCTATTCCGTCGCGCACCACGGAAACTATCAGGGTGCCGAGTGGGAGCCCGAATTCAGCTACATTTCTGCCATCCATGCGCGACCCAACGTAGACCTCCGCATCGATGACCGTTTTTCTGTCGCGCAGCGATGCCCTGCGTCCCCTGGACGCTCTGCCCGCCGGAGTCTTGCCCAGGCTTCTTTCGAGGAGCTGGGTGTAGATAGGCTTTGAGCCGAGCATTTCAGCGACGAGATATGCTATGAGCGATGTAAGCACGAGCGGCAAAAGCGTGGTGAAATCGCCCGTCATCTCAGTTATGAGCACTACTCCCGTTACCGGTGCGCGCACTATGGCCGCAAAGCAGCCTGCCATGGCCGTCACGACGAAGGCAGTTATGTAGCTCTGCTCCAGTCCCACCAGCCCGAGGAGCCTCGTGAAAAAGCCTCCTGTGACTGCACCGAGCACCAGCAGCGGCAGAAATATTCCGCCCGGGGAGCCCGATCCGAAGCTTGCAGTCGAAAATATGAATTTGATGATGAGCAGCACCGCCAGAGCTCCAAGTGCGAGCTCTCCGTGGCTGATACGGGCTACCAGCCCGCTGCCGCTGCCCAAAGCCTCCGGGTATATAAAGAAGAGTATGTATGCGAGAGCGAATGCAGCCAGCATGCGGCCTGTTCTTTCGAAGCGGGCGGCAGGCAGCGTAGGATGCAGTCCATCGCTTATGATGCTGTATCTTTTTCCCAGAAGCCTGCAGGCAAATGTGGCGAACGCCTTGCCGAGCTTTTCGAACAAATCCTGCATCCAGGCTATCGTCCTGTTGTAGAAGCCTCCGAATACGCCAAGCACGAGGCCGAGCAGTATCAGTGCCCAGTAATATCTGAGCGGAAGCGCATGCCTTATGTCAAAACCGAATACCGGTGTGAGTCCGAGCACGTTTGCGACTACAAAGTCTCCGGCCGCGCTGGCGGCCATCGTGGTCAGCAGCACCTCTGCAGAGAAGTTTCTGTGGAGCTCCTCAAGGCTGAAGATGGCGCCGGCGAGCGGCGCTCCGAACGCGGCCGAGAGGCCTGCTCCCGCTCCGCACGTAATCAGAAGGCGCTCCTCGGTGAGCAGGCGATGGCCGGCCCTTGCAACACCCTTGCCGACCATCGAGCCGAGCTGGATGCTCGGCCCCTCTCGGCCCAGCGCCAGTCCGCCTCCTATCGCCAGAGCGCATCCCGTCATCTTGCAGACAATGACGCGCCACCAGCACATATCCTTCTGCCCTCTCAGCTCTGCCTCTACCTGCGGGATGCCCGAACCGGCGATATCCGGCTCCTTTCCGAGCATCCACGCCACGATTATCGCTATCGCAATGAGCACCAGCGCACACACGAGAGCCGCGGCTGCTCCTCCATCCTGCACATAGTCTGCAAGCATCCCCCTGAGCTTATCCGCCCAGGTAAGCATAAGCCTGAACACGGAAATGAGAGCACCTGTGATAAAGCCTATCAGGGTGCCCTCAGCTATTAATACATATTTGAACTTCTTACGCCTGTCGAGATTTGCAGCCACAGGCGATCCGCTGCTTTTCTCTTCTTTCATTTACCTTTTTTGATTGTTTACGTTGCGTGCTTCGCTGAAGCCATCATCTCGCGATCCTCAGCAGCTGCCTTCTCCGCCTCTGCCCAATAATCTCTCTTCTCAGGTTTTTTCCTGTTGATGATTACCAGAACTATGATCACCACCAGCAGCACGAGCGAAGATCCTATGCTTCCTTCGACACCGAAGTCCACATTATAGAACAGACCGTTTCTCGCTGATGCCGCCTCGAGTTTAAATATCGAATACTCAGAGATGATGCCGCTGTTCGGCAGTCCGAATATGATGTTCTGAGTGTAGTTCCATGCTGCATGGAACCAGAAAGCAACCCATACGCTGTCATAGTAGTACACGAGCAGCGACCAGATGAGGCCTGCCAAAAAAATCTGCGATCCTGCGACCCAGGTGAATCCCGGGTTACCCATGTGCATGGCCATGAACACTATCGAGTTGATCAGTATGGCTGCCAGCGGGCTGCGGTATCTTCTTCTGAGTTTCTGGTACAGATAGACCCTGTCCGTGACCTCTTCCGAGCTGGACTGGATGAATATGAATACAAGGAACGCTATAAGCAGTTTCCAGTCGAATCCGCTATAGGACAGCTTGATGTCGCCCATAAGCACTGATATAAGAACGCAAAGTCCGTTCGTTCCGGATCCGAGCAACAGGCCCAGTAGAATGCCCTTGATATTGTTGAGGCTCTTGTTCGGAGCAAGAGTCTTCAGCATCGGTCTGTTCTTTTTAAATATGACCGCGAAAAACAGGAACGCGACCCATACTCCGAAAGTGGCCAGATAATCACTGAGGAAAATTCCTATGCTGTCGCTTCCGCTCCATGCGATGAGCTTATCCTGTACATCCAGAAGCTCGTACACAGTCATTGAGAGGATTCCTCCCACAATGACAAGCAGCACTGAGCACAGCGCCGCCAGAGGGAAGAAGTCCGTGAATCTTCTGCATGGTCTGGTCACCTTATCAATAAAACCTCCCATATTTCATTCCCCTTTTTTGCCAGCCCTTGTTATGATCAAACAGCCCGGGGACCGCAGACCCCGGGCCGGTAAATGTCTTAGCTTCCGTACTCTTCAGCCCACTGATTGAAGTAGTCGATCTGCATGGCCTTCTTGACTTCGCTGAGAGTCTGCTCAGCCGTTTTTATGGCCTCGTCAGTACCCTCGGTCAGAGCCGCGATGACTTCCTCAGGGTGAGCCTCGAAATATGCTCTTCTCTCTCTTATCGGAGTAAGGAACTCATTGAGTACGGCAAAGAGGAATTTCTTCACTTTTACATCACCGAGTCCGCCTCTCTGATAGTGAGCTTTGAGCTCGTCGAGGTCCTTATACTCAGGCAGGAACTTCTCGAACGAATCCGGCTTTACAAAAGCATCGAGGTATGTGAATACAGTATTTCCTTCGATCTTGCCCGGGTCGCTTACCTTGAGGTGGCCCGGATCTGTGAACATCGACATTACCTTCTTGCGCAGAGTCTCCTCATCGTCGGAAAGGTATATGGTGTTGCCGAGCGATTTCGACATCTTGGCCTGTCCGTCTGTTCCCGGAAGTCTCAGGCATGCCTCGTTGGAAGGCAGATAGATTTCAGGCTCTACGAGCACGTCGCAGTTGTATGTGCGGTTGAACGATCTTACGATCTCTCTGCACTGCTCGAGCATAGGCTCCTGATCTTCGCCGACCGGAACGATTGTAGCCTTGAATGCAGTGATGTCGCTGGCCTGGCTTATAGGATATGTAAAGAATCCGACAGGAACGCTCTCTCCCTCAAATCCTCTCATCTTGAGCTCGGACTTTACGGTCGGGTTCCTCTGCACTCTGCTGACTGTAACGAGGTTCATATAGTAAACGGTCAGTTCGTGGAGCTGTGGCACCTCGGACTGAATAAACATATGCGTCTTTTTAGGATCGAGGCCAACTGACAGATAGTCGAGAGCTACCTGGAATACGCTCTCCCTTACCTTTTTAGGATTGTCGAAATTATCGGTCAGAGCCTGTGCGTCTGCGATCATAACGAACACTTTATCGTAGCTCGGATCTTCCTGGAGCTCGAGTCTCTGTCTGAGCGATCCGACGTAATGTCCGATATGCAGTCTTCCTGTCGGGCGGTCACCCGTAAGCATGATTTTCTTCTTTTTTTCAGCCATTTTTATCCCCTTTTTTCTAATATGTTCTCAGATAACGTCGTTTAATTCCCCTAATCAGCGACGCCATCGGTAAATCTGTTTTTCGGTCACCACCGCGTCGACCGGCCTGTCATGAGGCTCTGTCGGTATCTCATCAGCCAGCACTTCATCGAAGCACATTGCCAGTGTGAAGCAGTCCTTTCTGATCTTAGTCAGGTATTTATCGTAATAGCCTGCTCCGTGACCTATCCTGTTGCAGTTTCTGTCGCACGAGACGCACGGGAGAATTATCAGGTCTATATATTCAGGGAGCATCATCTCAGTATCTGCAGATGGCTCCGGGATACCGTAAGCTCCCGGGACCAGATCATCAAAGCTTTTGATCACTCTGGCCTCCATGGCATCAACGATACCGGTCCTGTGTCCCTCTTCATCCAGATCAACGCAGAGCGGGAGACATACCCTTTTGCCCTCTTCCAGCAGTTTGCTGATGAGCGCAAGCGTAGCCGGCTCCTTGCCAACGGAAAAATACGCAAGTATAGTCTTGCAGTCGCGCACCTCAGGCATTGTGAGCACATTCAAAGCGATGGCAGCCGAAGCGCTGTCTCTGTACTCCTGCGAAGTCGCGTTGATTTTTTCGCGTATTTGCTTTCTGACCTGTTCTTTTTCAATCATGCTTCTACTGGATTTCCTTCTGCATCGCGCGGTGTCATTTTGCTTATTATATTCTTTCTTATGCGTTTCGTATAGAGCATCGACATCGTAAAGCCGACGACCTCAGCGCAAGGGAAAGCCCACCATACCATGTTGACTCCTCCGATCTTCGCAAAGATGTAGGCACATGGAATTATAATAAGCAGCTGCCTTACCAGCGAAATGTTCATGCTGTATACGCTCTTGCCGAGTGCCTGGAAAGCTGCTCCTCTCATGATCGCGTATCCCGCGAACGGGAAGTTGAGCGATATGATGTGGAGTGCGACTACGCCCATTGATACCATCTCAGGCGGAGCACTGAACAGTGCCATGAGTTGCTCCGGGAAGAGCCAGAATATAAGTGTGCCGACGGACATCAGTCCGATGCCGTATCTGGCGCCTATGCTCATGGTCTTCTCCAGTCTGTCTCTTCTGTCAGCGCCGTAGTTATAAGCGATAATAGGAACAGAAGCGTTGTTCATACCGAAAAGAGGCATGAATACGAAGCTCTGCAGCTTGAAATATACTCCGAAAGTCGTGACAGCGAGGTCCGAGAACGCAGCGAGTATCTTGTTGAGGCTGAAGTTCATTACAGCTCCGACAGACTGCAGAACGATCGAAGGAATACCTATTCTGTAGATCTCCTTCATTGTCTGCCAGTGCGGACGCAGCTTATGTATCGAAAGGCCGACTTCCTTATTGAACTTTCTGTTGAATGTAAATCCGAGTATGCAGCCGAGTATCTGTCCGAAAACAGTCGCCAGTGCCGCACCCTTTGCTCCCATCGCCGGAAGTCCGAAGAATCCGAAGATGAGGATAGGGTCTACGACCGCGTTGAACAGCGTGCTCGATACCTGCATAAAGAATATGTAGTTGGTCTTACCCGTGCCCTGCAGCAGTCTCTCAAACATCGACTGTATCATCGGAGCTATCGAGAGCCACTGGGTTATTCTTAAATACACAGTACCCTCGGAGATTATCTGCGCGCTTGTATCTGCTCCGGTCACAAGGCTCATGATCGGTCCTGCAAAGCAGCCTATCACGAAGAAGAACGTGTAGTTGATGGCCGCAAGTATGAATCCGTTGTGCGCTACTTTATCAGCTTTTTCGTACTGTTTTGCACCGAGATATCTCGAGAGCAGAGCGCTCATGCCTACGGCTGTACCGATTCCGAACGCCACGTTGAGGTTCTGGAACGGGAAGCAGTATGAGACGGCTGTCAGCGAGTCAGTGCTGTAATGGCCGAGGTAGATGGAGTCTACGATATTATAAAGCGCCATGACGAACATCGACACCGCGAGAGGTGCCGACATTTTAAGCAGCAGCGGGTGGACAGGCTCAATACCGAGCTTGTCCGAATCGCGCTTTTTCGTCATATTCTTTTCCGGTTCCGAGTTAACTTTTTTACTATTATCTTCCATGTATAATAATACTTTCTCAGCTCCTGAGCTCCTCGCCCTTTCTGCGGGCGGAAGCACGCTGGAATGCCTTTATGATCTCAACGATAGGTATGATGAGTATCGCCAGACCCATAGCGATGCCGTATTCTTTCATGCTGATCGTCGTGAACTCGAAGAGCGCGGCAAGAGCCGGGATCTCGATGACTACTGTTGTCAGCAGCAATGCCATTGCCGCCGAGCCCCAGAGCCAGAGGTTCTGTTTCGAGAGCGTGAACAGCGACTGTCTGCGGGATCTCATGTTGAACGAGTGGAATATCTCGGTCATGGACATCGTCAGGAACGCCATGGTAATGCCGTCGTTGCTCGCCACAATGTGCCACTGACCAGTCTCAAGGAACTCACCGATGAAATACGCCGTGAGCACCAGAAGCGTAGTGACCGCTCCCTGGTAGACTATATCCACATCCATGCCGCCCGCGAACACTCCTTCACGCGCGCTTCTAGGCTTCTGCTTCATGGAGTCGCCTTCGCCCTCCTCCATTCCGAGAGCAAGTGCCGGGAGCGAATCCGTTATGAGGTTGATCCACAGCAGGTGTGCCGGCTTCAGGATCGTGAAGTTCAGTATGGTTGCTATGAGTATCGACAGCACCTCGCTTATATTAGTCGCGAGCAGGAACTGTATCGACTTTCTGATATTTGAGTAGATGCGGCGTCCCTCTTCGACAGCCGAAACGATAGTGGCGAAGTTGTCATCCGCGAGTATCATGTCGGCGACGTTCTTTGTGACGTCAGTACCGGTGATGCCCATGCCGACTCCGATGTCAGCAGACTTGATGGCCGGGGCGTCGTTAACGCCGTCACCCGTCATTGCGGTGACCATCCTTCTGGCGCGCCATGCTTTTACTATCCTTACCTTATGCTCAGGCTGTACTCTTGCATATACCGAGTACGTTCCTACCTTATTGAGGAGCTCCTCATCGCTCATGTCGTCGAGGGCAGATCCGAGTATAGCATCGTCGGCACTTTCGATAATGCCGAGTTCCTTTCCGATCGCTACAGCTGTATCAAGCTGGTCGCCTGTGATCATGATAGGTCTGATGCCGGCAGTCCAGCATTCAGCCACAGCGTCCTTGACCTCAGGTCTGATAGGATCGATCATTCCCAGAAGGCCTACGAAGATGAGCTTCTGCTCGAGGTTCTGGTCAGAGAAGTCGTCCGGTCTCTCGTGATATACGCGTGCTGCGAGCGAGAGCACTCTGAGCGCCTTGCCTGCCATTCTGGCATTGTCTCTCTTTACATTTGCAGCCAGCTCTTCTGTCAGCGGCTCAATGCCGTGATCAGTCAGAATGTGTGTGCAGTGTCTGAGCACCACATCCGGAGCTCCCTTTGTGAACTGCACGTACTCAGATCTGGCGATGAGCCTGTCAAGCTCAGTATCGAGTCCTGCCGGCGAATCCATGTCGTTGTTCTTGTGAACAGTGGACATCATCTTGCGACCCGAGTCGAACGGAGCTTCTCCCACGCGAGGGAAGAGATCGACGAGTTCCGGCTTCGGGAGATTCTGTATTGAAGAATATGCTACCAGGGCAGCCTCAGTAGGTTCGCCCACGACCTCCTCTATGCCTTCTTCATTAACCTTGAGCTCCGCATCGCAGCAAAGTGCCATGCCTGCTGCAAGGATATCTCTGTCGTGACCGGCATAGTCTACGACTGTCATCTTGTTCTGAGTGAGTGTACCTGTCTTGTCCGAGCAGATTATCTGAGCGCAGCCGAGAGTCTCTACAGCCGTGAGTCTCCTTATGACCGCGTTGCGGTGTGACATTTTGGTTACGCCTATCGACAGAACGATAGTAACTACCGCTACAAGTCCCTCAGGGATAGCTGCAACGGCGAGCGATATCGCCAGCATGAAGGTGTCGATCATTACATCCATGCTGAGATGGCCGGCCTTGATTACTCCGAGCACGAATATGAATACGCAGATTCCCAGCACGAGCTTGGTGAGTATGCGTGAGAGCTGCGCCAGTTTGATCTGCAGAGGCGTGAGTTCTTCCTCTGCCTGCGAGATCGCGTCGGCTATCTTGCCCATCTCGGTGGACATGCCCGTGCCCGTGATGACGGCCTTGCCTCTGCCATATACCACGGTGCTTCCCATGTATATCATGTTGCGTCTGTCAGCAAGAGGTACGTCCTTTGCATTGGCGCCAAGCTCAAGAGCATCGCTCTGCTTGGTGACAGGCACCGACTCTCCGGTCAGTGCAGCCTCCTCAACCTTCATCGAGGCTTCCTCAATGATTCGTCCGTCCGCAGGGATGCTGTCGCCCGCTTCGAGGATTACTATGTCGCCTACCACAAGCTCACTGCTCTCAATGCTGACTATCTGTCCGTCGCGCAGCACCTTTGACCTTGCTGCCGTCATCTGCTTGAGGGCTGCGATAGCCTCCTCAGCTTTGTTCTCCTGTACGACTCCAAGCACGGAGTTGAGCACTACTACGAACAGGATGATGAAGACGTCTGACGGGTTCTCATGCTGATACAGCGATGTGATCAGCGAGAGAGCTGCTGCTGCGAGCAGGATTATGATCATAGGGTCCTTCATCTGATCGAAGAACCTTGCGATGCTGCTCCTCTTCTTTGCTTCTATCAGTTTGTTTGGTCCGTTAGCCTCAAGCCTTGCCGCCGCTTCCGCAGACGTCAGTCCATGTGCCTCAGAACCGGCCTCAGCGAGAACCGATTCGACGGACTCAAGATATGGTCTGTAACCTTCTTTCATAATAAATGATCCCCCTTTTCTGTAGATCCATTAACTTGATCGCGACCGGTGGGATCAGGTGCAGACATCGCCGTTTCGATGTCCCGGCCTCATCCCGCAGATAACTGATGAATTATATCATTATTAGAAGGTCTTTTCCACTCAAACAGCGCTTATTACATGCCTTTTCTCGCTTGCTCCGTCGACGGAGATACCATCTCTCCGGCATCCTTAGCGTCTCCTGCGCAATGCTCGAATCAGCATGCAATAAGCGCTGTTTGTATTTTTAACGAACTTTAAGAAAAACGTTGAATTTTCAAAATATTGAAATATCAAGTATTTGTATTGAAAGCGCCTCGGTTGACAATTTTTTGACAATGTTTTTGTTTGACATCACATTTTCAACACATTAGAATTTATATGTATAGATTCAGATTGGGGTAGTATGTTTATAACGATCTGGACGAGTACGACCATTCTTATAAGTTATTGGATTTTTTAAGGAGGTTTTTTTATGAGCGTTGGTGAATTTATAGGCTGGTTAGACGGTCTTGTATGGGGTACCGTAATGATGGTTCTCATCATCGTTGTAGGTATTCTCCTGTCCGTTAGAACCAAGTTCCACCCACAGAGAAGGCTCGGATTATCCCTCAGATACGCCGTTACAAACGAGGAAGGCGCAGAGGGAGACGTATCCAGCTTCGGAGCTCTTACAACAGCCCTCGCTGCTACTGTAGGTACAGGAAACATCGTAGGTGTATCCACAGCTATCATGGGCGGCGGTCCTGGAGCTCTCTTCTGGATGGAGTTTGCAGCATTCTTCGGAATCGCTACAAAGTACGCAGAAGGTGTTCTTGCTGTTAAGTACAGACACGTAAAGGAAGACGGCTCGATCCTCGGCGGACCTTTCTACTACATTGAAAAGGGAATGGGTCCTAAGTGGAAATGGCTCGGCAAGCTGTTCGCTCTCTTCGGCTCACTCGCCGGAGCTCTCGGTATCGGAACATCCACACAGGTTAACGGTATCGTAAACGCTATCAACAAGGTAGCTGTTGAGGCTGGTGCAACAAAGGTTGCTTTCACAGCATTCGGACAGGACGCTACATGGGTCAAGGTCATCGCGGCTATCATCATCACAGCAGGCACAATCGCCGTAATCGTCGGTGGTATCCAGAGAATCGCTCAGGTTACTGAGAGAGTCGTACCTGCAATGATGGTACTCTACGTAGTATCCGCTCTGCTGGTATTCTTCTTCAACATCGGTCACCTCGGTGAAGCTCTTGTAAAGATATTCACAGGCGCATTCGGTGCAAACGCTGAGTACGCTGCACTCGCAGGCGGAGCAGGCGCTGCATTCAGACTTGCAATGCAAAAGGGTGTTGCGAGAGGTATCTTCTCGAATGAGGCTGGTCTCGGTTCCGCTCCTATCGCTGCTGCTGCTGCACAGACAAGAGAATGTGTACGTCAGGGCATGGTATCCTCGACAGGTACATTCCTCGACACTATCGTTATCTGCACAATGACAGGTCTCTGCGTAGTTATGACAGGCGCAAACGAGCAGGGTCTCGAGGGCGTAGAAGTAACGATGTGGGCATTCGGACATGGATTCCCATGGCCAACAATGGTAGGATATGTGATCCTCGCTACATGCCTCGCACTCTTCGCATTCTCGACTATCCTCGGTTGGGACTACTACGCTGAGAGATGTTTCGACTACTTCACAAACGGCAACAAGGGTGCTATCAGTGCTTACAGATGGCTGTATGTAGCTGCTGTAGCTATCGGACCTTTCCTGCCACTCGGAGTTGTTTGGGACTTCGCTGACCTGATGAACGGACTCATGGCATTCCCTAACCTGGTTGCTCTGTTCGCTCTCTCCGGCGTTGTTGCAAAAGAGACATTCGACTTCTGGGAAAGAAGACAGTCAGGCGCATACAACGACAACCTGCCAAAGAAGGCTAAAAAATAGTCTAACGGCTTAACGATCAATCGATCACAAAAATCAAACCAATAACTGATATGACCCCGCACTCCGGTGCGGGGTCATTTTTCATAAGTAAAAGCCCCGCGTCAGACGCGGGACTTGTCTCTGTCGCATATGTGTTGTAGAGATCTGCCGGCTACTTCTTTTTCTGGTTACCGACTACAGGCTCGGCCTTTACCTTCTTCCAGGTCTTCCTTACCTGATCTATCTGCTTCTTGTCTACGTTTCTCTTCTTCAGCTCTTTAACGTACATTTCTTCAGTCATGCCGATCTGCTTATAGTACTTGATCATGGATCTTTCCTTGTACTGGATGAAGAAGTAAAGTCCCCCTACCACGGCGAGTCCGATTACCATTGCGATCAGCAGGCCCCACCATCTGAGCTTCAGGATCAGCAGTACGGATGCGATTATCCATACAACGCCAACAGCGATAGCACCGTTCCTGAGAGTTTTCTGATCGATGCCTTTAGGAGCCTTGATGCCCTGCGTGTTGATCTGCTGTCTGTAAAGGTTCTTCTGATATCCGCCGGACGGACGATTGTACATCATATTTCCCTGCATGCCGCCCTTTGCTTTTCCGTATCTGTTCTTAGCCATATTCTCTTTCCCTTCTAATAGGTTGTTGTTTTTAATTTTTTACTATGTGAGTTTATCATATTATCGAAAAGTGTCAATGGGACAGTTCGAAGAGGACCCGGCCATATTGTGCTAAAAGCAACCTTGTACCGGTGCCCCGTTTTTACCTTTTCTGTCAAGGTATTTTGAAAATAACCTTGACAGATCGGCGGTTTTTCGAAAAATCTACAAGGTTTCCTCAAAAAAGCCCTGATTTTTACGCGGCAAGATCCGCAAAACTTGACAGATCCAAGGTTTTTCGAAAAATCTACAAGGTTTGCGTCTCGGTCACGAGTGGCAGGTTTGCGCCTCAGCCCCAATGCAAGGCTTGCATCTCGCTCCCTGGTGGCAAGGCTTGCATCTCGCTCCCGGATGACTAAGGCTAGGGTAGCCGAATGAGGATATTTTGAGGCTTGATTGAAAACCGCCCTCTCTTTGCGGTATTATTAAATTACTATGAAAATGACTGAATTGCTTGAAAAAGACAAGGATAAGCTGCTTACGGAACTTTCCGCTGCAGCTTCTGCCGAGAAGGCCATCAAGGTACTCGAAAACGAGATCGACAAGCTGCTCCTTAAGCATAACGAGCAGTGTGAGACCGACCGGGAAAGAGAATCCGCTGCATATATGATGCAGGCGGTAAGGCTTTCGCTGCCTCTGATCGATTCAAATGGAAAGATCAAGGTATGGGAGAGCGGTCACAGGAGCGATGAAGACACAGGAGGTTCCTTTAAGCCATCGTTCCTGATACTCCTGATCGTCGGCCTTGCGCTTTGCGTCTTCGGATTCGGGCCTCTGATGATGGATGCCTATACGGCAGCAGCGGCTAATGCCCGCGACCAGGTGTTACTGCACGGAGGTGCTACGGTAGTCGGACTGATTGCCCTCTACTTCTCGGGTTATATGTACAGCAGGCCTAAGAAGGCAGGCAAAAAGGAATATCAGGTGGATATCCGCATTGATGCTGACCGCATATACCGCAACTTCCGCACCACCATTCTTTCTGTAGACCAGAGTCTCGAAGAGATTCGCGCTGCGGAGCGCTGGCAGGCGCGTGAAAAAGCCGGCACCATTGAAGGGAGGACTGTTTCCCAGTCCGAGCTGGATCTCTTCTCCGACCTTCTTGCCGCGGCATACAGCGGTGATCCGGAATATGCCCTCGAGAAAGTCGAGCAGATTAAATACTTCCTGCACAGGCAGCAGATAGAGGTAGTGGATTACAGCAAAGAGAATGAGAAATACTTCGACCTGATGCCGGGAAGCAAAATGGCAACCATCAGACCTGCCATGGTAGCTCAAGGCGGGCTTCTCAAGAAGGGCCTCGCTTCTAACGGCAGATAAGCAGAAAGGCTGAGTAATGGATCGTTTTTTCGGATTTGACCTGGGAGATGCCGAGAGCGCAGTCGCCAGACTTAATAAGGAAGATCAGGTGGTGCCTGAAATGCTCACTGTTGTAGGTGAGCAGAGTTTTATTACGGCATATGCGCAGCTTTCATCGGGTGACCTCCTCATAGGCGAAAAGGCCTGTTACGCTGACAATGTAATAAAGCGCAAGATCCGCTTCAAGAGCAGGTTCCTGACGGACCGCTCGAGCGCAGCAGATGTAAAGAGCTTCGCAGCCGGAGTGCTGGGCGAGCTCTACGGCAGCGGCGATCTCATCAAGAACGAGGACTGCTCGTTCTATGTGGGCTGCCCTGCCGGCTGGAACAAAAACACGAGGGAGCACTACCGCGAGATTTTCGAGAGCGCGGGATATCCTCCTGCAAAGATAATCTCCGAATCGAGAGCGGCGATGGTCAGCGCGTGCCAGTCAAAGCACCTGCAGATTGGCGTCGACATTCTCTCGAAGCCGGTTCTTGTAGTTGACATCGGCTCATCGACTACTGACTTCGCCTACATCATGGGCGGAAAGGAAGTCGAAATGCAGACTGCCGGCGAGGTAGTTCTCGGCGGCGGAATCATGGATGAAATCCTTCTTCAGGAGTCCGTCGAAGCATCGGGACTCGCGCGCAAGAGGATCAAATCCGTCCTTGAGGCAAGCGACGCGTGGAAAAACTACGCTGAATTCGCTGCACGCAGGCTGAAGGAGAAATACTTCTCGGATGAGGACTACTGGACGCACCACGACTGCAAAGAGACTATTGTCATGCACTATGACCGTCCGGTCAAGCTGACGCTCAGAATGAACGGCGGCATTGCAAAGCATCTCGTCAACAGGCGGACTCCTACCCTCAACAACCGTTCGTGGAAAGAAGTCTTCATTGCCTCACTGAAGGATGTAAAAGAAAACATCTCGGGCGCGCAGCCTGAGCTCATATTCCTGACCGGCGGAGTAAGCAAACTGGCCGCTATCAGAGACTGGTGCAGTGAAGTCTTCACTGATTCTGTCATCATCTCGGCCACCGACCCTGAATTCTCTGTGGCAAGAGGCCTAGCGTACTGCGGGCGCATCGACGAAGACATCAAGGAGTTCCGTGAAGACCTCGACGCCCTCATCAAATCGACCACGATAGAAGACATAGTTGAAAAGCACATTCCGCTGCTTTACAAGGATGCCGTCGACTGTCTGGTAGACCCTATTATCGAACAGGTAGCGATGCCTATATTCGACAGATGGAGAAACGGCGAGATACAGAAACTTTCGGATACCGATGAGATACTTCAGGTAGAAGTCGCTGACTTCATAAAGAGAGACGAAACCAGAGAGCTGCTGGCCGGACCTATCACAGCGTGGCTCAAGCCGGTCATCGAAGAGCTCGAGTCGCATACAGTACCTATCTGCATCAAGCACAGAGTGCCTTACACAGCACTGAGTCTGAGGTCGTACCTCTCAGCATCCGACATCGACATCAAGGTAGATGCCAAAAATATCTTCGCCGTAGAGGAGATGACCTTCCTCATCGACTCCATAGTAACGGCTCTGGTCGCGATCCTGATATCCGCGATCGACCTTATCCCGTTCATGGCGGGTCCAGAGGGCGTGCTCATCGGAGTTATCGCCTCGGCCGTTGTGCTGATTCTCGGCAAGGATAAGATGCAGGAGAAGCTCCTGACAGCTGACATTCCGAAGGCAATGCGCAGGCTGGTGCCGAAGAACACCTTCAAGATGCGCATGGACAGCATCAGCAGAGACGTAAAGGAGAACTTCTACGAGAGTCTCGAAAAGGAGAAGAGCGAAGAGATCACAAAGCGCATGGTCGAAGACATCTCAGGCCAGATCGAACACACGCTGGTAAAGATGGCAGAGGTAGTCGAGATTCCGCTCGGATAAAATCACAAGTTAAGACCCCGGGTATTCCCGGGGTCATTTTTGTTTGTTTCTATTCCATGTATGTGTTCATGTATTTATCCCAGATTTCGTCCGGTACCAGGCGGCCGCCCGTTGCCCAGCATACCTGTGTGGCGTTGGCCAGCTTCTCAGCTGTAAGGCCGTGTTTCTCGAGGTATGCCTTACCCTGTTCGTATTTGTTGATCGTGAGCGGGCCGATGAACGCGGCGCAGCTCGATGGTTCAATGAAGATGTCTTCTGTGCTCTTCAGCATCCTCATATAGTCGAATAGCACTGCATCGCGTACGGTGAAATCTCCCGAAAGCAGGTTGCGGCATATCCTTGTGACCAGTCCGGACGGGCTGGCGCATGCAAGTCCGTCTGCGGCTGACATTCCGGTAAGGCCGAAATCGCTCACGTTTACTTCGTTGAATCTGTCCGAAGCCATTCCGAGCAGCACCGACGGGAACAGCGTTGGCTCGCAGAAGAAGATGTGCACGTCGTCCTTGAAGAGGCGCTTGAATCCGTAGCAGACTCCGCCCGGAGCTCCGCCTACCCCGCATGGCACGTAGATTATCATCGGATGGTTGGCATCTACAGTGACACCCTTTTCCTCGAGCTGCTTCTTCATTCTGCCTGCGGCAACAGCGTAGCCGAGGAAGAGCGGCAGCGAGTACTCGTCATCCACGAAGTAACTGGTCGGATCGAGATCGGAGAGTCTGCGGCCTTCACTGACTGCCTTTGAGTAGTCCTCTTCATACTCGATGACTTCAACGCCCTTGCTGCGGAGCATGTCCTTCTTCCACTGTCTGGCGTCAGCCGACATGTGCACCTTAACCTTGAAGCCGAGGAATGCGCTCATGATTCCTATCGAGAGTCCCAGATTTCCCGTGGATCCGACCTGCACGGTATGCTTGCCGAAGAACTCCTTCATATCGTCATCGGCGAAACGCTCATAATTGTCATCTTCTGTGATGAGCCCTGCCTCAAGCGCGAGATCTTCGGCGTGCTTCAGCACCTCATAGATTCCGCCCCTGGCCTTGACTGAGCCTGCGATCGGAAGGTGGCTGTCCATCTTGAGCATGAACCTGCCCGGGATCTCTGCGCCGTAGGTCTCCTCGAGAGCCTTCTTCATATTCGGGATGTCTGCAAGCGGCGACTCGATCAGTCCGTTATCCTCTGCAGTCTCAGGGAAGCACTTCTTAATGTATGGAGCGAATTTACGGAGTCTTCTCTCCGTGTCCTCGATATCTGCATCGGTGACCACCAGCTGACAAAGCGCGTCCGTCATCTTGAACGGAAGCAGCTTATCGTTGATCCACAGAGTCTCGGTCTGTTCAGCGATGTCTCTGAAGACCTGATCTCTTTCGATCATTTCCTTTGCGTATTCCTTGATGCTCATGGTGCATCCTCCTTTATTTGAAGCAAATAAAAAAGCATATTGAACTGCTTACATTTTATCAGCAGTCCAGTATGCTGTCTATCAGTTCGACGAGGAAGCAAAGCAAAAGTACGATGAGGGCCGTTAAGAACTGAAGGTCCCGCAGCATTCTTACTAAAAAAGCCCTGAGACTTTCATCTCAGAGCTTTGTAATCCAGCGGTTTTTACATCGGGCCTTTATCCCTCGCGAATGTATGATCCATCTTTTTGCGGATATTGATCGGCGAGATGTGGTGCGCCTTTTCTTCGCCGAAGTGTCTGAACGATCTGTGCCTGCGGCTCACAGGTGGCCAGTATGGCAGTCCGCCTCCGTTAGGGTTCCCGAACCGCACAAAGTTTGCGACGTAGTGCACCATCTGGTCTTTCAGTTCATAGTCGAATCTTTCGAACGGGCGCCAGCACTTATCCATATTGCCGAACATGTACCAAAGATCCGATCCATGGAAAGCCTTGAAACTATTACCCGGCAGCTTCCTGTCAAACAGGTATCCGTATACCGGCGCGCTTCCGTGCCTTACCTTCTTCATAGCCCAGCCGATAGCCATGTCGTAAATTATGTACGGCATGAAATCCTGCGAGGTCACTCCTATCATCATAGGCACGTCCAGATAGTCCCTTTTGCGGATCACCTTCTGTGGCAGCTCCGGGATGATCTTTCCGTCGATCGACGGCTGCACAGCCTGGAAGCTCCAGTTCTCCCTGGACTCCTCATACCATGCATGCCAGATCTCCTTAGCCGGAAGCTTCCTGAACGCCTCTGTCGTCTCCACTCCCGCGCGCCTGCGCACGCCTTCCCAGAACGGCAGCGACTGCTTTTTAGTCCACGGCTTTGTCAGTATCGGCACCGCTCCTGCACCCGACATAAGTATCGCGCCCTTCACGATACCCTTGAGGGTCTGCGAATACATCAGGTTCATTATGGACATGGCTCCCGCGGACTGCCCCATGATGGTTATACGCTCAGGATCCCCGCCGAAATCGGCGATATGTTCATATATCCAATTGAGCCCGAACACCATGTCGTGCAGGCCGAAGTTGTTGCCTCCGTAAAGCGAGAATACGTTAAGGCGGTAGCCAAGCGATACAAACACTATATCGTGCTTCGCGTATTCGGTGCATGTGCCGTACGGAAGCTCTCCGATAGTGCCGGTTTCGAAACCTCCGCCGTGGATGAACACCAGGACAGGCTGTTTCTCTGCCTTCTCACCGGCGATTATGTTCATCGTCATAGGCGATTCAGCAAACTTAAACTCCTGATCGCTGCGGAATTCCTTATGATAAAACGCATCCGGCCCGGTCGACTCGTCCCTGTAAGTGAGATACTGGTAGCAGTCGGTCTCTGTCTTAGTCGCGTCAAACACGTCCCACTTCGGATATGGCTTTGGCATTTCGAAACGTTCAGTTACTGCATACGGGATACCCCGGTACATGCAGACCCCCCTACTGACCGTTCCTATTACTCTCCCAAGACCCGTCTGGATCTCTATTGTGTTCATTGTTCAGTTTAAAATGGATCGCTTACTAATACCTTTCCGTCTTCCTGGATGATGATGTTCATGCCGTCCTTGACGTATTCGAGGAACTCATCGCCCAGTGAATCAACTACCGGCATCTTTGCCTCAGGAGCATCGAGCCATACATCTGCCAGAACAGCGCCGGCAGCTGCCAGCGAATCGATAGGGTTCGAGAACAGCATTGCGGCAGGCTGGCGTCCCATGGAGCATGCGCAGTACAGAACGAGTCCGCCCGTCGTGGAGCCTATGGTCTGAGGCAGGCAGAGCGCCTTGCCGGCCATCTGCTTTCCGTAAAGATCCGGATTGTTCTGGTCACCGCACGTTGCCTTTTTATCGCCAAACTGCAGTGCCTTCTGGAAGGAAGCGAGCGTGTTGAGTCCGCCATGTGATACCAGCGCTTCCGCGGAAACTCTTCCCGGAGCGACTACACGTCCCTGAAATGATCTCATGACTATTTGCCTCCTTTCCTGTTCCTGGTGATCTGCTCCGCGATCTCATCGTCTGTGTAGAAGCGTGCCGATGTGTATGTTCTGAGCTTGTTGCTTGAGGTGATCACAGGCATCTTCTCACTGAGAGGATTGTTCATGTACATGAGCGGGCAGATATATGAAGTGATGACTCCGGTCGCCTTAAGTCTCTCGGCATACGGCGTCTTTGCGAATGCTTCAAGCACGTCAGGAGCTGCAGTGAAGACCGTCGGTACCGAGACCTTGGAAGCGCCGCTCTTGGCAAGTCCGGCCTCCACCTTTTCGGTCCAGTCCTTGAGCTGCTGCAGGCTCATGTGCGGGCAGCCCATGAAGCAGAGCTTTGGCTCAGCATCCTTGTTTTTCCATATTACAGGATATTCGCGGTATACCCTCTCAAGCTCAGCATCGTCTACTACATAGACCTTTGCATCCTTCTTAATGAGGTCCTCGCCGTATTTGACCGCTTCAGGAGTCAGCTTGTCGATGTGGTAGAGTCCCACAGCTCCGTTCGAAGCAGTAGCAGCACCGAAGTCCTTGAGGTATGTACAGGCCTCATCATCGAGATCCGTGCCGAGCCACTTGTCGAGACCCTTTACATAAGGAACATCTTCCATTACCTTCATGCCTATGGCCGATCCGAGAAGCTGTGCCTCAGGCTTCTTTGTCGTCTTTACCTCGATTATCCAGTCCGCCTTGCGGCCTTCGTCATTCAGGAGACCGAACTTCGGAACATATCCGATCACCGATCCCATGAGGTCGATAATACCGGAGTTTCGGTTGCATCTTGCACCGAGCACCGAGTTAGCGTATACAACAGCCGACGATTCCGACCAGCTGAGCACCTCGCCGAAGCCCGGCTTATTGCCCACTTCGTCCATGTAGCAGGTGCATGTGAAAGCGTTATCCGAGAGCAGACCGAGGTCGGCAAGCTGCTTCTCGTAGTCCTTCTGCCTGCTGTACATGAACATCTTGAAAACTACGTCCTGTGCAAAGTTGCTCGGCACGTTTTTGTCGAGCGGCTTAGGGTCTACGGTGAACTTCTGTCCTGACGGAGCTCCCGCCTCGAGCAGCTTGTCCATGAGCTCATAGACAGGTCCGAGGGCCTTGAGTCCAAACGATGTGACCAGATGATTGTACTTGCTGCTGATAGGCACCATCTCGGTCGCGCCGAAAAGCTCGCCGTATCTGACAAGCGACTCCATCACCTTGGCCAGAGTCTCTCCCTTTGAGCCATCGAGTATAGCTCTCTGCTCATCGGTAAGTTTTACCTTATATTCCAATATCCCCATCTCCTTTCCGTAAGTTTTTGTTTATAAGCTTCTTCAAATGTTATTTTATCACATCAAAGCGTTGTTAACCTTTAATTATCCGAAAGCTTGGAGTTGTTCTTCATGCGCACGCTCGAGGTCTGAAGTATGCGGCCGAGAGCCTTGGTTGTCTCCTCCTTTGCCATCTCACAAATCCTCTTGTTGGCCTCCTCCGCAAGCGAGTAATCGCCGGTCTCGATCATCTTTTTATCGTATTCGATGATGATCTGGCGCGCGCGGATGTTAACGGCATCCTGATATCTCTCTATATCCTGTATGCAGTGATCGTAGTCCTTGTCTGCCATCGCGCCAATCAGCCTCGATGCCCAGAACAGATTATCCGTGGATACATCGAGAGTCACCTTGCTGATGTAATCCGGCATCGACGCTACGTTCGTATATACAGGAACCCAGCACGAGAACGTGGTGCAGCCGTAGCATATCCACTCGACCCCTTTTATCTCGTCAGGTACGTTGCTCCTGATCTGATTGATGTGTGTTACGCCGGTGCGGTTGATACCGATGGAGCGGTACTTGCCGCTCAGGCCTAACTCGCGTCTTCCGTACGGATCCCAAGGTGTTCCCTGGAAATGAGCTGACAGCAGATACTGTACGTCTTCGATGGTGACTTTTCTGTCAGGCACCAGCGACCACGGAAGATCGTCGCTTTCAGGGTGGAACTCAGCGTCAGGGCCGTCCCAGCTGTGCGACACAGGAGCGAGATAGCGTCCAATGAACCACGCTCTCGGTGTGTTGTAAACGTGATCCATATCGCGGCGCGATCCGAAGATCTTTCTCGGATCAAACTCCCCGTTCCGGCCGCAGTCAAGGTTATAATCCCTGATGAATTCCCTGAGATCAGCCGAGCACATGTGTGACTCCTGCTTTCCGAACGCGTCATCGAGGTCGAAGCTGTCGGTACCGAACTGATTCGGATTGATCACCACTCTGTCATCAGGTACTTTGGTTGCGATCCAGTGATGGCCGCCAATAGTGTCGAGCCACCATATCTCATTCTCATCGTTGAACGCGATGCCGTTGATCTCATAAGTGCCATACTTCTCGAGAAGCGAGCCGAGGCGGACGACGCCTTCTCTGGCGCTGTGAATGTAAGGAAGCACAACCACGACGAAGTCTTCTTCTCCAAGACCTCCCGGTACCGCTTTCTGCCTGCCCTTCGCAGGTTTGTATTCTACAAGCGGATCGGCCGACAGCACCCTTGGATTCGAAGTGAGCGTTTCGGTTGCCGACATTCCCACTCCTGCCTCGTTGATACCTGTTGTTGCCCAGACGCCGTTTTTATTGTCTACGCTAGGGCAGCCCGTGTATCTCATCGGATCATCAGGGAGCTCGATTTCAAGATGCGCGATTTTGCTCTTATATTTACGCGGCTGCTTTTCCGGCTCAACGACTATCGTCTTCTTTACATCGAAATGACCGTCGTCGGTCCTCGAAATCATGGTTGTGTTGTCATTACTAGCCCTCTTCCCTACAAGCACAGTTGTGCACGACATTAGTTCATCCCTCCTATTGTTTACGATTGTATATATTGGATACTGCCTCTTTATTGCCACCGATTATGATGACCGCAAGAGCAGCCTGTATTAACATTGCCGCCATTATTATAGTGCGTTCACCCACCACTTCGCTCGCCAGTCCGCCTATTGCCTCGCCCAGCAGGGCGCCGAGCATCGACATCATGTTGAAGGCGCCGTTGAAGCGGCCCTTCTTTTCATCGGGAACATAGCTCTGCGTGGCGGATATCCTTATCGTATAAGTTGTGACGCCTCCGATACCTACCATGAAGCACATCACCATCATCACCGGTATCCGGAAGAACAGGTAAAAGCCCTCCGCCAGCGAATTGAATATGTACAGGGCAAGAGCCAGTGTATACCTCTTTTCGGATGGTATCGCGGTCTTGTAATGGATACCTCCGCCTATTGTGCGGCCAACGACCGCGCAGCCCCATACCATCATATAAATGTATTCGCCGTTAGTGAATGTATTCTTGAAGTACGGAAGGGTGATTACATTTTCTATCCCCCCTGTCGTAAATATGACCGCAAAGTAGAGCGTTACCGCCAGCAAGCCTCTCTCTCCGGCAAGATATCTGAATCCCTCTTTCATATCGGCAAGCATCTGGCGTGCCTTGCCGGCGCCTTCTATGGCTGTGGCTTTCTGTGCCTCGATGTATCTTTCATCTGTTCTGATGCGCGTTTCCATTACGGCAGCGGCGAAGAAACAGATTCCGTTGGCAGCCAGAAGAGGCGCGATGCCTATCCCTTTGTACAGAAAAGCCGATACAGGCACCATGACCATCGAAACGGTATCGAGTATGCTCTGGATCGAATACGCCTTCTGGTAATTGCCCTCAGTGACCAGCAGCGGATAAAAGCTGTCGTATGCAACCATGTATATGCTTTCTATGCTGCCGATCGCAAAGCAGAACAACGCAAAGACCGGGAACGAGAACCAGCCCGTCGCCAGTATGGCCGCCATCGCTATGTGCATGCCGGCTGAAATGAAATCCAGCGTATAGATAGTTCTTTTTCTTGAGTATCTGTCCAGAATGGCGCCTGAGAACAAAGGCATTATGAGCTGCGGGATGGTGAACATCGCAAGATAGACAGCGTAAAGAAGTGTGGATTTTGAAATGTCGAGCACCATAAGACTCATGGCAAAGCCGCCAATGGCATTGCCGAACATAGATATCACGGTTCCTACAGTTATTATGGTGAAATCCCTCGTCCAGAGGGACGGTATCGCTCTTTCGTCCTCCATCAGTATGTATTATTTAGCTGTTATAAGCATTATCGTGAACCACATCCAGAAACCCCAGCCAAGAACAAACATTATCGCGTGTTTTTTCTCGGTATGTATCGCGATGAACTCACGGATGAGAGCACTCGGCCAGTAATAGAATGCTACATGGCTTCCGATGCCCTTGCACCTGAGTCCTACCCTGCGGCAATATCTTAACGCTCTGTAAACGTGGTAGTTGCTTGTCACAAGAGCAGTATACTTTCTGCCCTCGCGGCTGTCTATGATCTCTTTTGAGAATCTCAGATTCTCCATCGTCGTTGTCGACTTGTCTTCCATTATGATATCGCTCTCAGGTATACCCTGCTCGAGCAGGTATCTCTTCATGGCCTCGGCCTCAGATATGCTCTCGTCAGAACCCTTTCCGCCCGAAGGTATGAGTTTTGTGGGAGAAGGATCGCTGCGGTAAACGAGTATTGCCTTGTCCAGTCTCTCCTGCAGCAACTTCGACACCTTCTCACCATTGATAAGGCCTGCTCCGTGAATGATCACGTAGTCGAAGTCCTTGCTCCTCGGGATTATCATGAGAAACACCGAATAGATCATGAATATGAGAAATATGACCGAGCCATATATTACTGTAACAGCAATGAGTGATGTTGCGAGGAATACTTTGGAGTGAAGATAAATCTGCTGCGCCTCAAGGCCGAATATCCTGGCATAAAGGACGACATTGTTCGCAGTAATCACCTCTCCGACCAGTATTGCTGCTCCAAGCGCCAGCGAGAGCAGGTGCGCCGCACTCCTGCCTTCATTCCTTATCATCACGATACCATTGTGTATCAGAAAGAACGGTACTATCAGAAGAGCAACCACTGTCAGCGTAAACGTCCCCATGATCACCTCTCGCGTATGCTCTCCGGAGATGGCAACAGTAAGGGGTGCCAGCGAAAGCAGCGCGAAGAACAGCAGGTAACAGTTACGGTATCTGCTTCTGTCCTTGCTGAATGAATAATAGAACACAAACCAGAATATCAGTGTGAATAATGTTGTGATCAGAATTCCACTCATTATCAGACCTCGCATAAACATAATTCGCAAAGCTGTAAAGCCCGACACTTAATTATATCTCACACACAAAAAAAGGACTACCTCAGCGGCAGTCCTTTTGTAGTTTTTATCGGTCTAAATCGCAAATCTCTTCTGGTATTCCTCAAAGTGATCTTTAAAGAACTCATCCTGTCTGAAGTCAGGCTGCTTGTGGTATGCGTGCAGGCCTTCCACTTCAGAAATCATCTCCAGAATATCCACGGCGATGTTGCTGCAGTGATCGGCGATACGCTCATAATCGGTGATCATGTCGTTGAATACGAAGCCGTGCTCAAGAGTGCACTCCTGTCTGCTGATTCTTTCAACATGATTGGTCTTCATTGTATCGCAGAGATCATCAATGACTTCCTCCAGAGGATCGATCAGCAGCGCATTGTTGTAGTTATTGTTAGCAAAGCAGAATATTGTGACGTCTGTGATCTCCCTGATAGCATCCTCCAGCACTGTCAGTTCGTGTAATGCACTGTCTGAGAACACTATCTTCTTTTCGTTTATCTCTTCTATCGATTCCGCGATATTCCTTGCGTGGTCGGACATTCTCTCAAAGTCAGACAGCACTCTCAAGTTTTTGCTTACCTCTCTGGAATGTTCCTCATCCAGATCGGATGAAGTAAGTTTGAACAGATAGTTTCCGAGTTTATCTTCGTAACGGTCAATAACTCTCTCAAGGTCTATTACCCTCTTGAGGCCGTCTTTGCTGTATTCCCTTCTGACTTCAATGACACCCATTACACTCTCAAGTGTCTTAGCCGCCATGGAATCAATAACCTCTTTGGTTTGCGCCAGAGCAAGCGTAGGGTGATCGAGGAATCTCGGCTCGAGCTTGTCCATATCCGCCTTCTCTTCCAGAGCTTCCTGACTTTCCGGGAACATCGCAACGACCAGCTTCTCCAGAAGTCCGATACAAGGAGCCAGCAGTATCACGACAGCCAGCCTGTAGAGCGTATTCGTAAGAGCTACGCTGACCATGCTCATCTCCATTGTCATGAATTCGAAATGGACTATCGCGTTAACGATGTAGAAAATGCCTCCGACCAGTACGGCTCCGAGTACGTCGATTATGAGGTAGACAAAAGCCGTTCTCTTACCGTTGACGCTCGCTCCGAGAGCACTCAGCATTACCGGCACGGAAGCACCGATACCGATACCCATGAGGATCGGGAATGCCATGTCGAACTCAACAGCTCCAGTCACCGCGAGGGCCTGGAGAATACCGACTGCAGCGCTCGCGCTCTGAATAACAGCTGTCACGAGTACACCGATCAGCACGCCCAGAACCGGGTTTGTAAAGCTCGTCATCATATCGATGAATTTCGGGTCGGTTCTCAGAGGAACGATCGCTCCCGACATCATGCTCATGCCGTACATCAGTACTGCGAAGCCGAGCATTATGCCGCCGATGTTCTTATGCGCAGTTTTCTTCGCGAACATCCAAAGCACGATACCTATGAGAGCCACAACTCCGGTCAGCACCTCTGTGCTGAACATCGAAGCGATGCCGCCGCCCGAGCCCAGGCTGTTGAGGGCAAGTATCCAGCCGGTGATACTCGTACCGAGTATGGCTCCGAGGACTATGCCTATCGCCTGTTTGACCTGCATCATGCCGGAGTTTACGAAACCGACGACCATTACGGATGTGGCTGATGATGACTGTATCGCCGCCGTTACACCGGTTCCGAGGATGATTCCCTTAATAGGGTTTCCTGCCAGCTTGTACAGGATCATCTCCATCTTGCTTCCTGCTACCTTTTTGAGCGAGTCTCCCATGACCGACATTCCGAATAGGAACATCGCCACTCCGCCCAGCAGGGATATTATGTTAGTTGCATCCATATAATATTTCCTTCCTCTCTACCCCTGATATATAAAAGAGACTTATACCGAAAAGCACCGGCATAAGTCTCGCTACTTCGAACATATTCCGGGGCACATCGTCCCGTATTGACGAAATATGTAACGCATTTCTGCGCAAGCTACTCCCTTGTTTTTACCAAACCAAATATCACATAAAACGAACTGGTTTGTCAACACATTTAATCAGATATGAGCTCAAGAATTTCAAAGAAATCAGCCCTCGAACATCTCCGATACCTTCTTGAGCAGCTCCCTTATTTCAAGGTGCTGTGGGCATACCGCCTCGCACATTCCGCACTCGATGCAGTCGCTTGGCTTTCCGGCACCTTCTGTTATCTTTTCGAATGTGGACCATGGGTTGACCTGATTGAAAAGGACCTTCCCGTTATAGGTCGAGAACAGCGACGGTATCTTTATCTCCATCGGGCAGTGATTCTCCTCGATGCAGTATCTGCAGCCGGTGCACGGGATCGCTCCCATCGAGTTGAAAACATCAACCACCTTCCACACTGCCTCGAGCTCCTTTTCGCTGAGAGGAGCGAATTCTCCGTCGCAGCAGCTGAAGATATTCAGGTTGTCTTCCATCTGCTCCATGTTGCTCATGCCGGAGAGCACCATCTCGATGCCGTCGAAGCCTGCAGCAAACCTGAGAGCATAACCCGCATTGCTGCAGTCAGACCCGGTCTCGGCTCTGAGCTCATCGAACACCTTCTGCGCGTCTTCAGGCAGATTGACCAGATTGCCTCCTCTTACAGGCTCCATGATCAGCACCGGCTTGTTGTGCCTGCGGCATACCTCATAAACCTTGCGGCTCTCAACGGACACGCTTTCGTAGTCGAGATAGTTGAACTGGATCTGAACCACCTCTACGTCAGGATATTCCGTAAGTATGCGATCAAGCACCTCAGCTTTGTCGTGGAACGAAAGTCCGACGTGGCGCACCTTGCCCTCCGCCTTCAGATCGAAAGCGGTCTCATAAGCACGGCACTTCTTGAAGAACTCGAAGTTCTCTGCATTCTGAGCATGCATAAGCAGAAAGTCGAAGTACTCCACCCCGCAGGCTTCGAGCTGTGAGTCTATCAGAGGTCGGATGTCCTCCTCGGATTTGAAATATGCGTCAGTCAGCTTGTCTGTAAGGATGTACTCGCTGCGGTCGTGCCTCGAAGAAAGGCATTCCCTCACGGCTATCTCACTCTTTCCGTCGTGATATCCATGTGCGGTGTCGAAGTAGTTGAAGCCTCTTTCGAGGAATCTGTCTACCATTGCACACACCTGCTCATTATCTATCTCGCCGTCTTTCATCGGCAGTCTCATCATGCCGAAGGCAAGATGCTTTTTGGCTTCTTTGAATTCTCTGTTGTTCATGCTTATGTCCCCCTTTTTCTACATGCTGTAATCAGCGCGGCGTACGAGCTCAAGCTGCAGGTCGCGGTTGAGTTGTGTGAAGTATGCGTTGTAGCCTGAGATGCGCACCATGAGGTCTTTATACTCCTCAGGCCTTGCCATAGCGGCGCGCATAGTTGCCGAGGATACCACGTTGAACTGCATCTGCATGCCTCCCATCGTTGCATATGCCTTTGCGTAGTTCTTTACGTGCTCCACTGTCTGCTCGTGGCTGTCTCTCGGCGACGGATTCACCTTAACATTGAAGGCGATGTTGTTGTTCATGCTTGTTGGTTCGAGCTTAGTAACGTCACGGATGTTGTCGAGCAGGCTCTTCGAAGCGTTCGCTTCAGGCGTAAGGCCCGGAGTAAACGGCTCGTATGCCAGACGGCCCGAAGGCAGGGCGCCTGTAAGCGCTCCGAACGCTACATGGTTTGACATCGACCAGAAGCCCGTTGTGTAGTGTCCGCCACGGAAGTTTATATGCTCCCAGAAGCAGTCCTTCATGAACTTCGTAACGCGGTTTGCTATTTCAACAGCTTCGTCGCTGCCGGAGCCGAACCGCGGAGTCTCGGTCAGGATGATGCTGCGCATCACCTCATACCCCTCAAAGTTGACCCGTACAGCTTCGACCAGCTGTCTGAATGTGTATTTTTTGCGGTCATAGACAAGGCTCTTTATGGCCATGAGCGAATCGACTATATCCGCCAGACCAATGCACGCCGTACCCGATGAATTGTATTTGGCTCCGCCCTTTGTTACGTCGAGACCCTTCTCGATGCAGTTGTCTACCATTGCCGACATGAGCGGTGTAGGACGGAGAACCGCATGTGCCTCACCAAGCAGATTGTTATACTCGCAGGTAAGATCTGCCAGAAACGAAAGCTGCTTAAAGAACGCCTCAAGGAATTGCTCGAAGGTCTTGAAGTCTGCTATTTCGCCTGTCTTTGGCCCGAGGTGCCAGCGCATCAGAGGATGATAGCCGTTATATAGGGCCATCTCGAGCGCGGCTACCATGTTGAACATCATGCAGTTGGTATGACCGATGTGTTTACCGGATATGGTCGGTTCCACGCAGCCGGTCGCAGACCAGTCGCGGAGGTCCTCAGGTGCGTAATTGTGATCGACAAGCGAAGCCATCACGACCTCGTCATTGTGTATCGAAGGAGTTGAAGTTGTATGTACATTGACCTCGCAGAGCCTGCGCAGGTAAGTTTCGCTGTTCTTCGAAGAGTTATAGCGCGCGTTGATGTTAGGATCGCGTATGCCGAGCAGCTCGGTCACCTTGAGGAATACGTACGTCATATCGTTAACTGCATCTTCGCCCTCCGGCGTGATGCCTCCCAGCGTGATAGCCTGGTCGGACGAGCTGCCTCCGAAGAGATAATTGCCGATGTCCGGAACAAGAGGCACGTGATCCTGGCAGCGCAGGTAGAAGCATCCGAGAAGTTCGATCACATGCGAGATGTACTCGTCACGCTCCTCCTTCGTTTTCAGCTTTGCCATGTCCGCCTCAAAGATCGGCTGCAGCCACTGATCCATTCGGCCGAGCGAGAAGCCCGCATTCGTGCTCTCCATGTGTACGCCTACCCAGTGTACCCAGATAGCATGGACCGCCTCGTCCATATTACGGGCCGGGAATTCAGGTGAATGCCCAACCGCTTCCGCGATGACCTCGAGTTCCTTCTTTCTTTTAGGATCTGTCTCTGCGGCAGCTTCCTTACGGGCCTGCTCAGCCAGATGCCTTGCATAAGCTATCATGCCCTCGTAGCAAAGTATCATCGCTTCGAGCTCATTGCGCTTTTCCTCCGTCACATCAGGCTTTGCCAGCTCCGCCTTCACCTCGTCGATGATGCCTGTAAGACCAAGTCTCAGAAGTTTAGGATAATCGAGTATTGTATGCGACAGCGCGACAGTCTTCCACATAAAGCATGCTGCCCAGCGCTCGTCAAGCTGCTGGCAAAGCGGTTCATTATATGTATCGCGCACATATTCTCTGAAGTTGCGATGTACCCAGTACGGGAATACATCCTGGCTTAGTGCCTTGATCTCCCAGTCCTCGAGCGGTTCGTAAGGTTGTATCATACGCTCGCTCACAGTCAGGAGCTCGCCCCAGATGAGAAGGCCGACACCGTCAGGGTATATAGGAACGCCGATCTCCTTTGTCGTTGTGGTTCCGGCAAGCAGGTCGCCCTTGCGGATTATAGGCTTTCTGTTCTCCATCAGATATTTGAACATATGACCCTGGCGGAGTTCAGGCACCCACGGTGTGCCGTCCGGCTTCGTCTCGAAGCCGTTTTTGCGATGCCACTCTGTCTGCAGCACTGCCCTTTCGGTGCAGATCGCAGGGCGGTCACTCAGATGCTTATCGAGGTATTTCATCAGCCTCGGGAAGTCTTCTTTTTTATATGTTGAAAGATAAGGATCGTCCTTGATGCATTTGACGCCCGCATCCACCTTGTCAGCCTTGAGGAATTCCATAGGCGGACGCACGCGCTCAGCATCCGGGTCCTCTGCCATCGCCCTGCCGGTCTCGGCTCTTTCCTCTGCCTGTGCGTGCATCTGCTTTATCTGCTTGTTTTTCATCAGAACAGAAATCATCAGGTTGAAGAGTTCCAGATACTGCATGTTGCCGCTGCTGGCCATTTTGTTTTTGAGCATGAGGTTGAGCACTTCGTTAGGCGGCAGTGAAGCCAGCTGTGCCAGCACCCCTACATCCTTCAGAATGAGCTTCGTGTCTACGCCCTCAACACTATTTTTGATCTTTGCCTTGCCATCCTTGAACCAGATGCTCTGAGCCACCTCCCCGTTCTCGGTGGTAAGGCCGATGGAAAAGTTGATCCAGCCATCCCTGGATTTCAGATACTCCTGATTCTTTTTGACCTTTGTGAATTCAAAAGCAAAGGCATGGAGCACTGCATTTGCGATCCTGTTTGCCGCAATTCCCGCTGCGCTGCTGTTCATAACTCTCCTCCTTAACAATCAACACCTCTACGGCGGAATATATCTTTACAGTGTTCTAGTTTATCGTTACTCTGCCAGGATTTGACCCCCTTAAGCTCGTCTGCCAGTCCCACACCCAGCTTTTCTGTTTTGACATACCACGTAGGATTATATGGCAGTAATTCCGTCTTCGTTACACCTGTCTCTGTGTAGAGCTCCGCAATAGCCTCGAGGTTATCGTCTGTATCGGTTATATCCGGTATGAGCGGGGTTCGAGGCAGGAAAGAAAAACCCATCTCTTCGGAGTCTGCAACCAGCTTCCTGAAGTTCTCCAGGATAATATCATTGTATACGCCACAATATTTCTTATGCGCATCACGGTCCATGATTTTAACATCCATGTAAATGCTGGATACATACGGCAGCAGTTTTTCGCGCACCATGTCGTAATTGAACATCCCGCAGGTCTCTATGTGTACCCGTATGCCGGCTTCGGTCAGTTTTTTTGCAAGTTCGCCTACCCATTCAGTGAACATCGTAGGCTCGCCTCCGGTCAGAGTAACTCCACCGCCAGACACATCATAGAAAGGCTTGTCAGCGGCACACTTACGTACGATGTCCTCTATATCCATCGGCGTGCCGGTACGCTGCAATGCTTTTGGCGGACAGCTCTGAACGCATGTAAAGCATCGGACGCACTTTGTCCGGTCTACTATTCCCGGTTTTGAAGGGTCTGCAGCGCCACTCGGGCATACCTTGCGGCAGGTTCCGCAGCCTATGCAATCTGCAAGCGAAACCGACAGCTCAGCTTCCACACTTTTGCTCTCCGGATTGTGGCACCAGATGCAGCGCAGAGGGCAGCCCTTGAAAAAAACTGCCGTCCGGATCCCCGGGCCGTCATCCAGAGAATTTCCTTTAAGTTCGAGCACAAGCGGACTGTTCATTGATTCCTTTCTCCATACAAAAAGGGCTGGGTATTATGTATTAATTATAATACTCAGCCCCTGCTCCAACAAGACAGTAGCGATCTGCAGAGCCTTTAATTATCACTCTGATGCGTCTATAAACGATGCTGATATCTGCTCCGCGAAATCCCATATACTCTTCAGTTCAGGAGTCATTTCGTGTGACGAACTCCTCAATACGCATACATCCCTGTACATGGATGAATCCGCAAATGGTACGGTCCTTACATTGAAGCTGTCGAGGATCGGAAGTATCGGCATTATCGCTACTCCTGAACCCATAGACACTGAAGCCGCGATCGAGCTGTACTCATCAGCCTCGATTATTGTATTTGGAGCAAACGCAGCCTTACGGAATTCTTTCTCCAGCTGGTGATACGTAAGAGTTTCATGATTGATCGATATGAAGTTTTCTCCGGCTATATCTGACAGGAGCACTGATTTTTCCTCAGCAAGCCGGTGCGTGGCGGGTACTATCAGGAACAGCTCCTGACGGTAGAACGGCAGGTAGTCTATCGACGCTATATCCGGCTTGCCCGCGATAAGAAAGTCCAGCGTGCCGTTCATGAGCTGCTCAACCAGCTCTCCTGCCATGCCCTGACGGAAGCGGAAGGCTATCTGCTCACTCCCCTGATGGGTGTAAAACCTGTTTACAAAATCGGGGAGAGCCGAAAAGCTGACGCTGTAGATGTAGCCCATGCTGACCCCTCCCGAATAAGGGACCTTCATTTCCCTAAGTCGCTCGGTGCCTTCAGACAGCTCGGACAGGGCACGTTTTGCAAAAGGCAGGAATTCCTCGCCGTATTTTGTCAGAGTCACTTTTTTACCGTTTTTCTCAAACAGCGGAACCCCTAGCTCCTGCTCGAGCTTGTTTATGGCATAGCTGAGGCTAGGCTGTGAGATATACAGCAGGCGTGATGCACGAGTGTAATGCAGCACCTCCGCAGTAACGCAAAAGTATCTGAGTTCCTGAAGTGTCATATCCGCCCCCCTTTAGTCGATAAACAGTCCGTTACTTATTGCCTGCCAGCGTTCCAGCAGAAAAGCGGTAGCGAGCATGTCTGCACTGCCTCCCGGAGACAGATTGCGGTTTATCAGGTCTTCATCAAGACGCATAAGCTCGTTCAGCCGCTCACCGGCCGGCATCGCACTAATGGCGGCGGCAGCTGTTCTTACGTGATCCATACCTTCCTTGCCGCCGCGGTGCAGCAGATTTGTATCTTCGAGCGCCGCCATGCTGTCACACAATGCCAGAGCTCCGGCTTCCTTGTATCCGTTTTCCCTGTAGAACACAAGGCGCGATTGGCAGTATACCGCGTCAGGGAAGCCTGAAGCCGCTTCGCCTATTGCTCCCTTTGCGCCAAACGATCTGTAAACCGCTCCTCCGTTGGTATCAGGAGAAGAGAGCGACCTTGCAAGCTGTGCTTCAGCGTCTTCTTTCGCCAGCGCAGCTGCGTGCTCAGTGCATGATCCACCCTCCCTGAGGCATCTGCCCATTCCTGCAAGCAACAAGCCCATGGAATATATGAGGCCCTTATGCGTGTTGACCCCTCCTGTCGCGGCAAACATCTCTTCTTCAGCGCTTTTACCGCGCTCCCGCAGGGGCTTTATGCTGCAGAGCTCCATGCCCATGCGCGCTGCGTGCTCAAAATACGGAAGGAGAGCCGCAGCGCTTTTTTCAAATGAAAGCACATCCATGTCTGAATGCGCACCGTTGTTATTCAGATCTACCAGCCCCGGCTTCGGGGTGGTATAAAGCTCGTCAAGCAGCGAATCGTACGCCGCGCGCGCCAGTCTGCCGGCGCAGAAAGACTCAAGCAATCCGTCAGTAGCCTTTTTGATCTGATCAAGTCCGTGCTTTCTGCTCCTTGCGCATTCTGCAGCTGGAGCATCGCATATGAGGCATCGTCTGGCTACAGCTCTTGAGAGCTTGCTTCCGCCCGGCGTTATGACATCGAAGTCAAACAGCCTTGCCGCAGGGAAGGAGTCTTCGATTGTTTCGAACTCCGCCTTGACCCTCTGACCATCCTCATCGAGCAGCCAGAAGGCTTCGCTTCCGGTCGATTCATCAAGAAGGTATCTGTCCTTCACATCGAACTCCATCGACTCCAGCATCTCCACGCCGCAATCGAAAAGCATGCGCGTCATCGGCGTGCGTTTTACATCGCCTGCAATGTTCAGAGTAAGACAGACGAGGCACTGCTCAGGCCCCGCATCTTTCAGCATCTCATTCTGTATAGCAGCCCGCCTCTCGCGGGCCATAAGCATGTGGTCAAGATCTACGCTGTATAGCTTCATACGTACTCTCTGGTACCATTTCCTTTATCTTTTCTAACTCGCCGGCCTGTATGAGGCTCCTCACCTTGCCCGCACTTATCTCCGACAGCCTCGGTATCTCTTCGAAGCTGATACCGTTAGCAGGCAGCAGCTCCTTCATCCTCTCGTTGTATGCCCTCGTCACAGGCGAGAACGGCTCCTCGCCGGCAAAGCGCTTGCTTATGTTTAGCGCAGGAGCTATGCGCTCGCAGAACAGCTCTATGTCGAGATCCGACTTTACGAGATCGGCGCGCTCCTCATCCCTTATGAAATATGCCGGGAAAGTGGCGCGCGATATGAGATACATGTCGCTTTCAAGCACGTGGCAGTTTTTAATATCCGCCGTGCCCTTTTTTATCATCTCGAAACGCTCCTTAGGGCTGAACATCGAGCCCTTCTCCGAGACTGCGAAAACATAAAGATCATCGCAGTTCGCAGCTGCGTATTCGATCAGATGTCTGTGTCCGAGAGTAAATGGATCGCAGTTGCAGACAACGGCTCCGCATATACCCTCAAACTTCGGTATGGATGCAAGAAAACTGTCGAGGCCGCCCTTTCTGTTTTCAAGAAGGACTGCATCGGCAGTTTCGATTATCGTATGGAATCCCATTGACCTGAACATCTGCAGGTTGCCGGGTTTTGTGCACAGAAAGAGCCTGTGTACGCCCCTCGCATATGCCTCGCTGATGAGCGCCGAAAGGATGGTCGCCATAGCGCCCTGTCCCTCCGAGTCCGGTGCAACAGCTAGCTGCTTCACAGTGTGGCCGGCCAGAGCCCCGCACGCAATCAGCTCGCCATAATCGTCAGTCATGAGAGCCACGATGTCGGCATCACCCTCGTCGCGCAGCCCGCACAGATCCAGCAGACTTACATATTCCTTTTGCTGCCTGTCAGATAAAGGCGTATTATAGGTCGAACAGGTATTTGCACTCATACGCGTCTCCATCCTCATGTGAAATTATACTCTCGCCTTCAGGACATTTGAATAATTATAAAATGCCACCATTTCCCCTATTCTTAATAAAATGGAGCACATTTATGCTACCAAAACCTGTTTTTCATGGTTTTAGCAGCATGCCAATTCCATAAACTCTTCGATAAACTGCCGAGTTGTGTGCTTCAGCTCTTTTTCTATTCAAGCCGAACTTGAACCAACACTTTTATCACTTGCTCATAATACTATATTCGCTGTAAATTAATTGCCCCGAAGTTGCTCTCCGGGGCAGCGGATGTGCTTTGACCGGCAGGATCCGATTTAGAGTTTCTTCTCCAGTCTCTCGCGAATAGCAGCGATGAAGTCCTTTGTAAGCACTGCGTGTGCTTCCATTCCCTCTACGAGGTGAACAAGGTCCTTCGTCATGATACCGTCGTTAAGCGTATCTATGCACGCTTCCTCGAGCTTGTCGCCGAATGCCTGCAGATCTTCAAGTCCGTCCATTTCGCCGCGCTTTCTGAGCGCACCGCTCCAGGCGAAGATTGTAGCCATCGGGTTTGTCGATGTTTCCTCGCCGTTGAGGTACTTGTAGTAGTGGCGTGTGACCGTGCCGTGGGCTGCCTCGTACTCAAACTTGCCGTCAGGGCTGCAGAGTACGGATGTCATCATGGCGAGCGAACCGAATGCAGTGGATACCATGTCGCTCATTACGTCTCCGTCGTAGTTCTTGAGAGCCCAGATGAAGCCACCCTCGCTGCGGATGACGCGCGCGATGGCATCGTCGATCAGCGTGTAGAAGTATGTGAGGCCGAGCTCTTCAAACTTCTCCTTGTAGTATTCATCGTAAACTTCCTGGAATACGTTGCGGAAATGCATGTCGTACTTCTTAGAGATGGTGTCCTTTGCGGAGAACCAGAGATCCTGCTTTGTCTCGATGGCGTACTTGAAGCATGAGTGAGCGAAGGATTTGATCGAGGAATCCTTGTTGTAAATGCTCTGGAGGATGCCCGGGCACTCGAAGTCGTATACTGTCTCGCGGTATTCAGCGCCGTTCTCGCCGGTGAATACCAGCTCAGCCTTGCCCTTTTCAGGAACGCGGTATTCAGTTCCCTTATAGAGATCGCCGTATGCATGACGTGCAACAGTGATAGGCTTCTTCCAGTTGCGCACTACAGGCTTGATGCCGTCGATCGTAATCGGTGCGCGGAATACTGTTCCGTCGAGTATCGCACGGATGGTGCCGTTAGGGCTCTTCCACATCTCGTGCAGGTTGTACTCGGTCATGCGCTGAGCATTCGGTGTGATGGTTGCGCACTTTACGCCGACGCCGTACTTCTTGATAGCCTCGCCGGCATCCTTTGTGATCTGGTCGCCTGTTTCGTCGCGGACCGGAAGTCCGAGATCGTAGTATTCAGTTTTGAGGTCGACGAAAGGCAGGATGAGCTCATCCTTGATCATCTTCCACAGAATCCTTGTCATCTCATCCCCGTCCATCTCGACGAGCGGGGTAGTCATTTTGATCTTTTCCATTTGTACTCCTTGTTTATCTCTAGATCTCTTTTATCTGTCTGACGACATCCATGATGGTGCCGTCGCGGGCTTCGATTATGCCGACTATTCTGTCTTCAAACTCCACCTTGTCCGGCTCGCCTACTATAGAGTAAGCGATGTCGCGGAGCTCTTCGATCGTCTTGAGCGGCACGCAGTCAGCTTCCTTGAGAGCCTGCAGAATGTCTTGCCTTGCAGGGTTGACAGCGACTCCGTAGTCCGTGACTACAACGTCGATGCTCTCACCCGGTGTGGTTACTGTTGTGACGTCCGTGCAGATGGCCGGTATCCTTCCCTGGAGCAGCGGGCAAATGACTATTGCGCATTTTGCTCCCTGTGCGGTGTCAGGATGTCCGCCCTGAGCTCCGGTGATCATTCCGTCAGATCCGACCACTACGTTGCAGTTAAAGTGTACGTCTACCTCGAGCGACGCGAGCACAACGTAGTCCAGCTTGTTTACTACAGCACCCTTGTTGAGCGGGTTGGCGTATGCCGCAGCCGGAATTCTGTGGTGATTCGGGTTCTTGAGGCTTCGTACAGCGTCGAGGTCGAAGTCCTGTACGTCGAGCATTACTCTGGCCATGCCGTCATCGAGAAGCTTGCACATTGCCTTCGTGAGACCTCCGACTCCGAAGCCCATGTGTATGTTGCGCTCCCTCATTATCTCAGCAAGATACTGTGTGGATGCGATCGACGCTCCGCCTACTCCCGTCTGATACGAGAAGCCATCCTTGAACCAAGGAGTGTTTACAACTACATCGGTGCAGTACTGCGCCATGAGAAGCTTGCGCTGATCGGTCGTTGGTTTTGCAGCACCCGTAGCGATTTTTGACGGTATACCGATCTCGTCTACAACGCACACATAGTCGACCTTGGTCTGCGAAATGTGAGCCGGGAAGTTAGGATAAGGCACCAGGCAGTCGGTGATCGCCACGCAGTGATCGGCGTGGTTTCCGTCTACGATGGCATAACTCAGTACGCCGCAGTCCGCCTTGCCTCCGATACCTCTTAGGTTACCGTAATCGTCAGCAGTCGGAGCTCCGATGAAAGCAATGTCGATATGGCTTTCGCCGGTCGCTACCGATCTTACTCGTCCGCCGTGCGAGCGCATTATGGCGAGGCCCTTGAGCTTGCCCTTCGAGATGGCTTCACCTATGCCTCCTCTTACGCCCGACGACTCGATGTCGGTGATGGTCCCGTCCTCAATCATCGGCACGAGAGCGGTATGCGCCTTGCCGAGCGAGGATGCGCAGATCCTTATGTCCTTGAGACCCATCTCGTGGATCTCTTTCATTACCATGTTGACTATCAGGTCGCCCTCGCGGAAGTGGTGGTGGAACGACACTGTCATTCCGTCGTGCGCATCGCACTTCTCCAGAGCCTCCCTGATGCTTCCAACCAGTTTTGATTTCTCGTTGTTCATTACCGGACGGATAGTCGGTCCGTGCAGTGTGACAGGCTTATCGTCGCGGTAAAAATTGCCCTGAAACGGTTCTTTCCCGGTGATCTCGAGTATCTCTTCCGGGATCTCTCTTCCTACTGCGTTAATCATTTTACAGATCCCCCTTGTATACTCCCGATGCCTTTGCCAGGGCTATCGTTCTCTTTGCGCCGTCGTAGAATGCGATATCTATCATCTTGCCGTCTACCGTGAACACTCCGATTCCCTGAGCCTTCTTGGTATCGATCTCCTTGATAACCTTTTCAGCGAAGATGACATCCTTCTCCTTAGGCGTATATATCTCGTGTACCACAGGGATCTGGCGCGGATTTACTATCGACTTTCCGTCAAATCCCATGGAATGTATAATCTCGACTTCCCTTCTGAAGCCCTCCATGTCGTCAAGATTGGTCCACACGGTATCGAAGCACTGCACCTTGGCGGCTCTCGCAGCTATTACCATGTGCTGTCTTGCTCCCATGAACTCCACTCCGGTTCCGGAGATGGATACCTGGAGGTCCTTGGAATAATCTCCTCCCGAGAGGGCGATGCCGAAGAGTCTCTCTGACGAATCGCAGATGCTCATGGCGTTGATGACTCCTCTTGCGGATTCGAGAGCGGCCATGATCAGCACGCTGCCTTCCGGTCTGCTGAACTCTCTCTCGGCTTCGGCGATGGCGTACTCTACCGTGCGCACATCGTCGGCGTTCTCAGTTTTAGGGATGCGGATGGAGTCGCAGCCTCCCGCAACGGCGCACCTTACATCCTCGCGCCAGAGGTTGGTATCGAGTCCGTTGATGCGGACTACTCTCTCAACTCCCCTGTAGTCTATCTCCTGAAGAGCATGATAGAGGGAGTAGCGTGCTGCGTCCTTTTCTCTCTCAGCTACCGCATCTTCGAGGTCGAGCATGATCGAGTCCGGCTTATATACGTACGGATCCTTGATAAGGCTCGGTTTCTGGCAGTTCAGAAACATCATGGTGCGGCGCAGGCGGTATTTATTAGGATTGTTCATCGTATCATACCTCCCCAGTTTATTCTGCCTTCGTGTTCGGCAGCGCGCATAACGGCGCACTCCACTCTTGCCTTGATAGTGCAGTCGAGAGCACCCTTGTCCACTATGCTGACTCTGCCCTTGCGGACTCCGAGGCGTTTGAGCGTCTCAAGCGCCACCTTTCTTATCTGCCTTCCGTACTGCCTTATGACAGCACTCTCAAGTTCGAGCTGCAGGCCTTTGTCAGCCGGTTCGACCGTTACCATGCAGTCGCTGCTCTCAAGGGTTCCGGCAACTGCGGTCTTTTTGATTTCCATGGTTTTCCTCCCGGTAGATACTTATTTGTTCTGTGCCGCATAGTAATTCATGAGGCAGCCTTCGAGGATTATGGTCTTTTCATCTTCGGTGAGTCCCTTGACGTAAAGTGTGATGTCATCGACTTCTCCGCTTGCGCGTACCGCCTTTGCAGGGATCTCCTCGCATCCCGCTTCGATAGCAGCGCGGATGCCCGGTACGAATACGAAGTCGCCCTCTTCATAAGGGAACTCGTCTCCCTCTGCCAGGGTGAACGGGATTATTCCCCAGTTGATGCAGTTGCTGCGGTAACGCTTAGTCGCATACTCATAGCAGATGTTGGCGAATCCGCCAAGCACCTTCTGGCACGATGCGGCCTGCTCACGCGCGGATCCGTCTCCCGGCTTGTTGGCGAATACACATGATCCAAACTGTGTGTTTTTCATCAGTTCTTCTGCATCTCCGACAGCGCTGAGTGCCTTTACCATTTTGGCAGGTTTTTCTCCGGCGCGGCGTGCAGCCTCGTCAGCGGAGACGGCCTTGGAGCGGCCTACGTACTCAGGAACGCGGCGCGAAAGTGCGAATTCCGAGAGGCGGAGAGGATTGCTCCTGTATGAGCTTGTCTCTCCCGAAGGGATCAGCTCATCTGTTGTTGTAACAGGGTCTCTGATCACAGCCGCGAGCTCGAGCAGCATGTTGTCTGCCAGCTCGTACATCTTAGGCCAGTCGGTGATGTTCGGTCCGAGTATGAGCTCGGTATCCGGCTCTGCCTTACCGAATCCGTAGTAGCAGCGCTTTTTGTATACTTCGTTATCGAATGTGTACGGGACCTGCTCGGTCTCGTAATCTATGTCGGTAGCCGCTGTTATGTAGCCGCCGTTTTTGGCGGTCGCAGCGATAGATCTCGAATCCATGAGAGCAACGGCGCTGATCTGACCTTCGCCCGGCTTGGAGCCTTCTCTGTTAGGGAAGTTCCTTGTTGTGTGGCGGAGTGAGAGTCCGTTATTGGCCGGAACATCTCCTGCGCCGAAGCAAGGTCCGCAGAACGACGGCTTGATTACGGCACCGGCCTCCAGCAGAGCTTCTGTCTTGCCGGCTCTGGTAAGCGCCAGACTCGTAGGCACGCTGGTCGGATATACCGACAGCGAGAAGTAGCCGTTGCCTGTGCTTCCGTCCTTAAGGATATCTGCAGCCTCAACGATGTTGTCGAAAATGCCGCCCGAGCAGCCGGCGATTATTCCCTGGTTGGCAAGTACGCCCTTGTCGCTGACCTTCGATCTGAGATCGAGATGAGCCTTAGGGAACTTCTTAGCCGCCTCTGCCTCAACGCCTGCGAGTATCTCGTCTGCGTTCTCGAGGAATTCGTGTATCGTGTAAGCGTTCGACGGATGGAAAGGAAGCGCTATCATCGACTCCATCTTGTCGAGCTCGATGGTTATTATCGCATCATAGTATGCACCTTCCTTTGGCTCCAGCTTCCTGTAGCATTCCGGACGCTTGTGAATCTGATAGTACTTCTCTATCTCTTCATCTGTAGCCCAGATCGATGAGAGGCAGGTCGTCTCTGTAGTCATTACGTCGATGCCGCTTCTGAAATCGTAAGGCAGGTATTCAAGTCCCGGGCCTGCAAACTCGAGGACCTTATTCTTGACCAGCCCCTGTCCGAAAGTCTCCTTTACCAGAGCTATCGCTACGTCATGAGGGCCGATACCTTTCTTAGGCTTGCCAGTCACATAGCAGAGCACTACTTCCGGTGGCGTGATGTCCCATGTGTTCTTAAGGAGCTGCTTAACGAGTTCCGGTCCGCCCTCGCCGACTCCCATTGTGCCGAGAGCTCCGTAGCGGGTGTGGCTGTCTGATCCGAGTATCATGTTGCCGCATGCTGCCAGCTCCTCTCTTGCGTAAGAGTGAATGACACTCTGGTTTGCCGGTACATAGATGCCGCCGTATTTTTTAGCTGCGGAAAGGCCGAATACGTGGTCATCCTCGTTGATGGTGCCGCCTACAGCGCAGAGGCTGTTGTGGCAGTTTGTCATTGCATAAGGAATCGGGAACTCCTTCAGGCCGCTTGCTCTGGCCGTCTGGATGATCCCGACGTATGTGATGTCGTGCGAAACGAGCGCATCGAAGCTGATATGAAAAATACCGTCATCAGACTGGGCGCGGTGAGCGTTCAGTATCTGATAAGCTATGGTGCCGTTTCTTCCGGCGCTGCGGTCTGTGCCTTCTGCCGCCTTCTGAGGGGCGCCATTATGCCATTCGGTACCCTGCTGATAATACTTGATCATTGTTTCCTTCCTTTCCTGAAACAACTCCGTTTTCACGCTTTTAGAATGCGGGAACATACTTCCCTTCAACTTGATTATAGGATTGTGATTTACCTAATTCCAATACATTTTACCTGAAAAATGATAGACAGATTCTATCATTTTTGTATTTTCTTGTTTTTCATTTGCAGCCCTTTTTGTTTCACTAAAAGCTGCATTATTTATTGACATTGGCCGCCAAAGAGTTATACTAAATTGTATACAATAGCATTAAACGTATATAATATTGCGAGGTGTATCATGGATATCATCAACGGAGAAAAAAACAGCCAGCCCCTTTCGGCCGGTCTTTATACAGAACTTCAGAAAGACATTCTCTCGGGTGCTCTTCCTGACGGCAGCAAGCTTACCGAGCAGGCTGTCTGCAAAAGATATGGTGTGAGCAGGACTCCTGTCAGAGAGGCATTCAGGCAGCTGGAAGCTGACGGCCTTATTGAAAACATACCGAACCGCGGAGCTTTCGTTACCGGTCTCACAAGGCGTGACATCTCCGACCTTTTCGACCTCAGAATACTCTTTGAAGTGCAGGCCGTGGAATGGGCAATCAAGCGCATGAGCCCGGAAGAGATCGACAAGCTCGCGGAGAGTCTGGAGTTCATGGAGTTCTATACTCTCAAGGAGGATGTTGAGAAGGTTCTCTCATTCAACACGCAGTTCCATAACATCATCTATGCAGGTACAAAGAACCGCATGATCCAGAAGACACTGGCTATCTACCACACTTATCTGAAGTACTCGGCACCTCACAAGACGTATACTGAAGAAAGCCTCAAGGCAATACTCGAAGAGCACAAGGCCATCTATGATGCTTTCGAGTCGAGAAACGCAGCAGCAGCACGCAAGGCGATGGAGTATCACATGGAGCAGTCGAAACTCCGCCGTATCGCACAGTACTTCTAGCGTGACAAGTTGAAAGGGAAAAGGGATCTTTTATGAATTTTGTTTTTATATCTCCAAATTTTCCGGATAATTTCCGAAACTTCTGCGACAGGCTTCACCGTAGCGGCGCCAATGTGTTCGGCATCGGAGATGCTCCGTATGACTCGCTGAACGATTCCCTTAAAGGATCGCTGACCGAATACTACAAGGTCGACTCCATGGACGACTACAATCAGGTCTACCGCGCAGTAGCGTTCTTTGCATTCAAGCACGGCCGCATCGACTGGATCGAGTCCAACAACGAGCATTGGCTTGAGCTGGACGCAAAGCTGAGGAAGGATTTCAACGTAACTACCGGCGTGCAGCCGGAAGAGCTCGCTCTGTGGAAGAGCAAGGCAGCAATGAAGCCTGTTTATAAGGCTTCGGGTATCCCTTCTGCACGCCAGCATCGCGTATCCACCATAGAAGCTGCCAAAGAATTCCTCGATGAGATCGGCGGATATCCTGTCTTTGCAAAGCCTAATGTAGGGGTTGGAGCGAGTGAAACTTTTAAAATAGAAAACGAGGACGAGCTCATTGCCTTTTTCGATGCGGTCAAAGGCAAGGACTACGTTATGGAGGAATTCATCGTAGGCGACATAAATACGTATGACGCCATCTGCGACAGTAACGGCGACCCTGTTTTCGAGTCATCCTTCAGATGCGTAAACGTCGCTGATTCCGTCAACGACGACACCGAGGCACTGATATTTGTAATGCCGGACATTCCGGATCAGCTGCGCGATTACGGGCGCAAGGCTTTGAAGGGCTTCAAGGTAAAGAGCCGTTTTGTGCATTTTGAATTCTTCAGGCTTATCGAACCGCGCAAGGGCCTGGCCGATGCAGGAGAGTTCGTCGGACTTGAGGTAAACATGCGTCCTGCAGGCGGTTTCATACCTGACATGATGAACTACTCGCACTCCACAGATGTATATCAGATATGGGCAGACATGGTATGCCACGACCGCAGGCTTAAAGAGCAGGACGGTCCGGACCGCTGGTGCGTGTTTGTAGGCGCAAAGGACAGGTTCAGTCACACGCATACCCGCGAGGAGATACTCGCAAGATATGGCAGCAAGATTACAATGTGCCAGCGCATGCCTGATGTCTTCGCGGCTGCCATGGGCAATCAGATGTACATGGCTCTGCTTGAGACCGAAGATGACGTGCGAGAATTCGCCGACTATACGCTTGACGAGCAGGCCGGGATCGTGCTTCCAAGCCTGTTTGCCTGATTCAAAAAACCGGAGCTTATGCGATTCTTCGCATAAGCTCCTTTTTGATTGCCTTTTAATGATAATTCTCAGATGCTCTTATTCCTTGGCTGCTGCCTTAAGTGCAGCTACGACATCCTCAACGTTATCCATTGCCATTACCTTTTCAGCAAGGGCATCAGCCTCAGCCTTTGTCCACTTCGAAATGATGCAGCGGGCTGTGAGAACGAGTACCGGGTTTACGCTGTACTCGTCGAGTCCGAACGACATGAGCAGTGGGATCATGAGAGGATCCGCTGCAGCTTCGCCGCACATACCTACAGGTATGCCTGCTTCCTTTGCTGCTACGATGATCTGCTTGATGGAGCGGAGTACTGCCGGCTGGAATGCGGAGTAGAGGTATGCGACCTTGGCATTTCCTCTGTCTACTGCCATTGTGTATCCTGTGAGGTCGTTGGTTCCGATCGAGAAGAAGTCTGCCTCTTTTGCAAGGAAGTCAGCTATTGCAGCGGATGCAGCTGTCTCTGTCATGCAGCCGACTTCAATGTTCTCATCAAATGGGATTCCCTCTTTGCGGAGTTCGTCCTTGATCTCTTCGACGAGCTTCTTAACAGCTCTGACCTCATCGACTGTTGTAACAAGAGGTACCATGATCTTTGCCTTACCGAAAGCACTGGCTCTGGTGATGGCGCGGAGCTGGGTCTTGTACATGTCAGTATGAGCGAGGCAGTATCTGACAGCTCTGAATCCGAGGAACGGATTCTCTTCTTTTTCGAAGTCCATGTAAGGGATGTCCTTGTCACCGCCGATGTCAAGTGTACGGATGATGACAGTCTTGCCCTGCATGGTCTCGAGTGCTTCCTTATATGCTTCGAACTGCTCTTCTTCTGTAGGAAGATGAGTGTTGTCCATGAACAGGAATTCTGAACGGAACAGGCCTACGCCCTCGCCGTCACATTCCATGGCTTTCTTTGCATCCTTAGGAGTACCTATATTGCAGAAGATCTCAAGCTTGTCGCCATCAGCGGTCAGGGTTTCCTTACCCTTGAACTTCTTGAGCTCCTCTTTCTTTCTGTTGAAGTCCTCACGCTTGATGACATAGTCGGAGAGGACACTGATTTCAGGATTGATAAAGACATCACCTGCGGTTCCGTCTACGATTGCTGTATCCTTGTCTGCAACCAGATCAACGATTCCAGGTACAGAGAGTACAGCTGGTATTTCAAGTGCTCTTGCAAGGATCGCGGAGTGAGAAGTAGGTCCGCCGACCTCAGTGATGATTCCGGCGACGTTCTCTTTTACGATCTGTGATGTCATTGACGGTGTAAGGTCCTTGCATACAAGAACTGTGCCTTCAGGTACCTTACTGATATCTACATCCTCAATGCCAAGCAGCTTTTTGAGGATGCTTACCTTTACGTCTGCGATGTCCGATGCTCTCTGACGCATCATCTCATCATCCATAGTGGAGAAGATTCCGTAGAACATGTCACAGACTGCTGTGAGAGCTGCTTCCGCGCACTGTCCGGCATCTATCATGCTGAACATCTCTCCAGACATTGATGGGTCGGAAATCATTACAGCATGGCCCAGAAGGATCTCAGATTCCTTAGGTCCGATGTTTTTCTTTACTTCTTCAGCCATTGCATAGGTTTCTTCTACGAAATCATCTATGGCTTTCTGGAAACGTGCTTTTTCTGCATCCGTATCCGTAACTATTTTTGTTTCAAAAGAAAGATCCTGTTCGATTATGCGGCAGATAGTGCCGATTCCGATTCCTCGTGATGCTGCAATTCCTTTATACATTTTTTAATTCCTCCGTTAATAAATGCTCCCCTGCAAAAAATGCAGGGGAGCAGAGAAGCGTGCTTATAATCAGTCTCCCATTCCAGAATCGATAAATTCACCGATAGCAGCGAGAGCTTCTTCTTCGTCAGGACCGTCGCATACTACCTCGATGACTGAACCGTATTTGATAAGTGCAGTCATGAGAAGCATTACGCTCTTAGCGTTGAAGTCCTTACCGTTGTACTTAACAGTAACGTTGCTCTGATATTTAGCAGCCATCTGGGAAAGGAGGCTTGCAGGACGCATGTGCATACCAAGCTCATCATTGATTGTAAATTCTTTTGATACCATTTTACTCTCCTTATTAACATATCCTTTGAGTTAAAGCGGTTCTATACAAATTAATTGTACTACATCTGCAGGTGTTTCGGCAATCCACGATGCGCCGGCCTGAACAATTTCTTTCCGGTCGCCGTATCCGTAGAGAACACCTATAGAATCAATACCCGCCTCGCCGGCTCCTTCGATGTCAAACATCCTGTCGCCGACCATGATAGCATGATCTTTCTGAAAATGATTCGTTTCGGTATCAGCCAGAAAACTAAGTGCTTTTCTGAGCAGAGAGCCTTTGTCGGTCTTCTTATTACCTCGAGCCGGCCCTATGACTGCCTGAAAATACTGGTCTATTCCTGTGTGGTGTAAAACGATCTCAGCCATATCCCGGGGCTTGGCTGTCACAACAAGAAGTATTCTGCCTGCATTCCGAAGTGTTTCGAGCATCTGCGGTACGCCGTCATAGAGAGAGACATTATATATCCCTTCCTTTTCATACGCTTCGACGAAATACGCATTTGCCTTATCCGCTTCTTCCGCACTCATTTTGTAGAATTTCTGAAAAGACTCCCACAGTACCGGACCGATCATTCTCTTCATGTCTTTACGATCCCCCGGATCGACACCCGACTTCTCCAACGCATAGGTTATGGAGTCGTACAGCCCTTCTTCAGACTTAACGAGTGTCCCATCCAGGTCAAAGATGATGTACTGGTAACGCGCGTCCATTCTTCTCTTCCTTTTTAATCAAGCCGGTTCGCAGATGAACTCTGCGAACCGATCAATTTTGATTAATACAGACCTACGCTGAAAGCGAATGCGATCAGAACTGCGAGAGGGCCTGTTACCATACGGGAGAACAGAACTGCCGGAACACCATACTCGATGGTCTCAGGCTCAGCTTCTCCGAGGGAAAGTCCTACAGGAACGAAGTCTCCACCAACCTGACCGTCGATAGCGAACAGAGCAGGGAGAGCATACTTTGCAGGGATAGCACCTACAGCGAACTGTGCACCGAGGAGTGTACCTACGATCTGAGCGATTACAGCTCCAGGTCCGAGGATAGGTGACAGGAACGGCAGTGAGCAGATAAAGCAGATTACCAGCATGCCTGGGAGTGATCCTGCCAGAGGTGCGATTGTGTTAGCGATTACGTTACCAAGTCCGCTTGCGCTGATGATACCAAGGATAGTACTTGTGAATGCCATGAACGGCAGGATGTTCTTGATGACCATGTCGATCGTGTCACGGCCGGCCTGGAAGAACTTACTAACAACAGCTCCAACGCCCTTACCAAGACGTACTACGAAGCCCTGCTTCTTTCCTTCATTGGCAGCAGCGATTTCTGCTTTAGCCTCATCCTTTGTCTTAGGTCCCTTGTCAGCAACAGCAGCTGCTGCAGCAGGAGCTGCTACAACTTCAGGTGCATCGCCAAGAACTTCGATATCTTTTTCCTTTACGCCTGAAACATAGATCTCAGGTGTGATGAACTGTGCAAGAGGTCCTGTAGCGCCGGATGGCATAAGGTTTACAGTGAAGATACCCTTCTTAGGATATACTCCGCATCTTGCAGTTCCGCCGCAGTCTACTACTGCAACCATGACTTCGTCATCTGGGAGGGTTGTCTTCCAACCATCTACTGCAACGCCGCCTGTGAGGTCAGCGATCTTCTGTGCTACAGGGTGAACTCCGCCACCTGTTACGCTCAGAACTGTGAAGCACTTTTCGGTTGGTGTAATTGTGAGAGGGCCGCCCCAGCCGCCGTCTCCAGGATTAATCTTAATTGTCTTGTACATTGTCTTACCTCCTCACTACTTATTCTTGACCATGCCTGCATAGATCCTCTCTGTGAGAAGACCTCTGATGAGGATCACGATAAGACCAACGATGAAGTAACGAACAGCAAGTCCGCCAGTGCTGAGTCCAGCCTGCTGCAGACCCTGTGCGATGCCGAGCCAAACGAAGAGCTCACCGGCATTTGCGTGAGGGAACAGACCTGTGATCGGGTGTACGAAGCTTACAGCTGCATCATAGTAAGCAGGTTTATACTTCTCTTCGCAGAAACGTCCGAATGTGTAGCACATCGGGTTACCCAGGAAGAATACTGCCATCAAAGGGAGCAGTGTATACCTGAGAACAGCAAACTTTGTAATCTTCTGAGCGAATCTCTCAACCTTGTCAACACCGACCAGCTTGATGATGGAGTTGACCGCAGTCATAAGGCAGACGAGTGTAGGAATGATTCCTGTAACCCAGCCCATGAAGGTCTCTCCGCCGGCACTGAACAGTGACATGAAGCCTTCTGCCAGTTTTGCAACAAATTCCATAAAGTTCCTCCATTCATTTTTTGTTAAAACCTCATCTTCATACAACTTGATGAAGACACTACTTATATATATGACACACCAGGCGAAGGCATTTAGCCCCGGTTGCCTTCCAGGTGATGCATATCGAATTGGTATTTATCTGAGTCTTTTACCCTGCTTTCCTCTTTTTGTTTCCATGAAAGCTTCCTGTTCTCTCGTCAGTTCACGATCAGTCAGCCTTACTTCAAGAGCTTCCAGCGCACGGATATAACCCTGCCAGCGCTTCCATTCTTTTTTTTCAAGACTCTCAGTCAGCTTCAGAAGATCGTAGATGCTGCTGCCGACAAGAGGCTGTCCCAGGAAAGAATCCACCGGGTGAAAGCGTGCCCATAGTCCGGGCCCGTCCAGTGCCTCTGCACCGGTGATGATACCATCGTTATCGCAGGCAATAATGGCAATATGACCATCAAAGAATCTGCCGCGCCTCTGTCCCATGCCGACATTTCCCAGCTGGTGCACTCTGCGGACTGCTCTCTGATAACTCTTGATCTGCAGCACTCCGCCGAGCGACTGCATTATGAGCAATCCCAATACTATCAATAACAGAACGGATACTCCGCTGAGGTTCATGATGTATACTCCTGTTTTTCCCCTATTATAATGACTGTATTGTATCTCCAATCCGTGTCAAATATCAAGGATTATGTTCTGACCATATGCCTAAATTAATGTATCTTTAGCAAAGTTTTGCAAATTTTGTTCCTATGCGTAGATTGACACAAATTTATCTATTCATTTGCTTCAATTATCGCATATTTTTGCAGAAAAAAGTCAATACCATCATAAAGTGCAAGGATGCCACTATAGTATTGTTAACTTTGGGGAGCCAATAAATTAGGTAAAAATATACGCAAATGTTCTTGACATTTGTTTAAATATGGATTATGATAGGCTCATAAAATGAAACTACACTGAATTACTATATAAAATGAAAGAGAGGAACAGATCCATGGTAAAAGCTGAACGTCCATTCCTGATCGTCAATCCAAAATCTTATCTCTATGGTCAGAAGAGCCTGGAGCTCGCTATGGCTGCTGACAAGACAGCTGCTGAGACCGGTCTTCAGATTTATTTCACATGTCCTTATGCTGATATCAGACTGATCAAGCAGAACACAAGCCATGTGATCGTCTGTGCACAGTCTCTCGATCCGCTGACACCGGGACGCGGCATGGGACACGTACTCCCTGAGTCTCTCAAAGAGGCCGGTGCTGACGCAGTATTCCTCAACCACGCAGAGAACCCTAAGACAGTTGCAGAGCTCAGCGCCTGCATCAAGCGTGCAAAAGAGCTTGAGATGATCACTGTAGTATGCGCAGACAGCACAAAGGAAGCTGCTGCTGTTGCCTGCCTCGATGCAGACATCGTACTGGCAGAGCCTACAGACCTGATCGGAACAGGCAAGACTGCTGATGACTCTTACGTCACAGAAACAGTTGCTGCACTTCACAAAGTAAATCCGGACGTGCTGGTCATGATCGCTTCCGGCGTTGTTACAGCTGATGACTGCTACAATGTAGTAAGACTCGGCGCAGACGGCACCGGCGCAACTTCCGGCATCCTGAACGCTCCATCGCCGGCTGTACGTGTACAGGAGATGGCAGAGGCAATCGTTAAAGCTTATAAGGAAAGAGAAGGTAAATAATAATGAAGATTTACAAAGAGCAGATCAACCTGAAGTCCCACGGCGGAACACCTACTTTTATCAACATCACTCCTGAGGTTAAGCAGGCCATCGCAAACAGCGGCATCCAGAGCGGAATCGTAACTATCATTTCGCCGCATACAACATGCTCGGTATTCTTTGAAGAGTTCGTTCACGACCTTACAGAAGACGGAACAGAATTCCTGCAGGTAGACCTGAACGATGCACTGAAGAAGATCATTCCTGATCAGACTGAGATTCCTCCTGCTGGTCAGTATATGTATCCGGGTCCTGAGCACTATGCAGACGTTGCTTCCTGGCCTGATGCAGAAGCATATCTCCCTGGCGGCGACAAGACTGCCCTTCTCAACTGCGACGCACACATGAAGGCAACCCTCCTCGGCAACAGCGCAACACTGGAAGTCGAAGGCGGCAAGCTGGCAGTCGGATCCACAGGTTATGTATATTTCGTAGACTTTGACAGAACAAGAGAACGCGGCAGAAGATGCAGAATCATCGTAATGGGCGAATAATCAGGACAAGGAGGATATAGAAATGCTTGTTAATTCAAAAGTACTGTTTGAGAAGGCCCAGGAAGGCCACTACGCTATCCCATCCGCAAATGTTCTCGATATGGAGAGCATCAAGAACCACATTCAGCTGGCAGAGAAGCTCGGTCTCCCACTGATCGTCGGTGTAGCTGAGAGCCATCTCGGCAACAACATCAGCCTTGAGGACGCAGCTCTGGTCGGCAGAAAGTATGCTGCTGAGGCAAGCGTTCCTGTTGTTCTGCACCTTGACCACGGTGAAAGCTTTGAGACATGCAAGAAGGCTATCGACCTCGGATTCACTTCCGTCATGATCGACGCTTCCATGAAGAGCTTTGAAAAAAACGTAGAGACAACACGTAAGGTAGTTGAGTATGCACATGCCCGCGGAGTAACTGTTGAGGCTGAGATCGGACACGTTGCAAGCAACTTCGACGAGAACGACACAGAAACACTGTATACAACAGCTGAGGAAGCTTCTTCATTCGCTGAGCAGTCAGGCTGCGATTCCCTCGCTATCTCGATTGGTACAGCTCACGGCGTATATAAGGCAAAGGCTATCCCTGAGATCAGCTTCGATTCACTTGCAAAAATCCGTCAGGCAACAAACGTACCTCTCGTACTTCACGGTGGTTCCGGCTCCGGAGACGACAACCTCAGCCGCTGCGCTAAGGAAGGTATTTGCAAGGTCAACATTTATACTGACCTCTATCTTGCAGCTATGAAGGCTCTTGATGAAGAGGATACTTCAAGCTACTTCAAGGTAAGAGATGCCCTGCAGAAGGGAATGAACGAATGCCTCGAGCATTATTTCAAAGTATTCGGTACAAGAGCATAAAACAACGAACACGATATTCATATTTCTAATCCGATAAAAAAAATGGCGGAAGCACCTTACAGGACTTCCGCCGTTTTTTTGTATTCTGATTACTGCTACTGCGCCAGTTCGATAAGTTTCCTTGCGCATTCAGTATCTGTGATCAGTATGTTGATAAATCCTCCGCGTATTGCACCTATCACGGCATCTACCTTTCTCGCTCCGCCGGCGATGCCGATCTTGCTTGGGATCCTGCGGATATCAGCAAGACGCATGGCAGCTACGCGGTCATTATAGAAGCTGTACTGGTCGGTATTTCCATCCTGATCGTAGAACTGCAGACACATATCGCCTACTGCTCCCCTCTCTACCAGTTTTTTGCGATCCTCTTCCATCAGGTATCCGGCCTTGCTCAGAGTATGCTCCGTACCGTCCGGAACTCCTATTCCTACGACAACGACGTTCAGTCTTTTGAACTCATCGAGAATGTAGTTGACTGCTTTTTCCTTCATGAAAAATTCGAGAACTTTCCAGTCTGAAAAAACAGCCGGTGAGAGGAACTGCGTGTAGGTTCCGCCGAACTTATCCGCAAACTTTCTTGCGATCTCATTTCCCTGCACATCTGTGCCTTCGACGGTGATCCTGCTGATGCTTCCTTCAAGTGCAACAAAGAGAAGATTCTTGTGTTTCTCATATGCCTTGTTGGTGTTAACGACATTGTTGAGCGTATTGCCCATGGCAACGCCTATCCGGTCACCCTCTTTAAAGAAGCTGTGCAGATAATCTGACGCAGAGCCGAACATATAGGATGCTGCTTCAGACCTTGTGTCAAGCACACTGTTTTCGACTATCAGTACATCTTTAAGTCCGTATGCTCTCTCGAGGGTCTTTTCCATGTCACCGTAGTCATAGAAGCGCGGGTTATGCAGCTCAATTGTGACTATACCCATCTCGCGGCCCTTCTGGAGCATGCGCAGTACGGAAGATCTGGATACACCCAGGTAATCTCCGACTTCCTGTTGATTCATATTATCCTGATAGTAAAGGCTGCAGACCTTATATATCAGACGCTCGTCATCTACGATCTTTTTCATTTCATTTTTCCTTTTCGGATTTGTAGCACAAATGCTTCAGTTGAGTAAATGCATTTGATTGAAAGTGCTTTTAGATTATATAGACCAAAGTTGACAAAAGCAACCGTTCTTCGTCAATTTTCTAACAAATATTCTAAACATATTCATTTGTATGCAAGCATTTGTGTAAATTAATATGGTTAAATAGTGCTTTTTACTCATATGTTCTGAACAAAACGCTTGAAGTTGGACGTAATAAGACATATAATACTCAATGTAAAGAGATATCAAACGCAACTAGAAGGAGGTCCCATATGAAATTTGATGTAACCGTTACCGGACTCGGCGATATGGCACTTGCATTCCTCGATCCTGCAATGGAGATGAGATTCGTGATTCTTTTCAACGATGATGCACCTGCTGAGCTGGCTGAACTGGCTATCCTGCACACACAGTCGGAGGTCTATGAAGCACCTGCTCCTGGCGACACAATGAAGATCGGAGCAAAGACTTATAAGATCACAGCTGTTGGCGATGAGGCTGTACAAACACTCAGAGACCTGGGACACTGCACACTTGCGTTCACAGCAGATACAGAGCCTTACCGTCCTGGATGCATCAACCTGGATGGTGAGATTATCACAGAAGCAGACGTTGCTGACGGAACTGTTATCCAGATCTTCTAGGCGTCCGCTAAACAAGGTATCAATTTTAGCAAACATAGATAATTAGAAATCCATATCTCAAAGCATAAAGATCAAATAAGGAGGATTACTATTATGCTTAACATGAACTGGAAACTCGAACAGAGAGAAAAAGAAGGCAAGATCATCAAGGTCGGTATCGTAGGCGCCGGACAGATGGGCCGTGGAATGGTTACACAGATGGTTCTCATGAAGGGAATGACACCTGCAATCGTATCCGACATCAACATTGATCTCGCAGTACAGGCATTCAAGTATGCAGAAGTTGCTGACGAAGATATCGTTGTTGCAAACACTCTCGAGGAAGCAAACGCAGGAATCGCTGCTCATAAGTATGTTGCTTGCGGCGATGCATCTTTCGTTTCCGCTGCAGAAGGCGTTCACGCTGTTATCGACTGCACAGGAGTTCCTGATGTAGGAGCAAAGGTTGCTACAGACGCTATGAAGAACGGCAAGCACGTAGTAATGCTCAACGTTGAGACAGACGTTGTTATCGGACCTTACCTCGACAAGTTCGCTAAGGAGCACGGTGTAATCTACACAGGTTCTGCCGGAGATGAGCCGGGCGCTGTAATGGAGCTCTACTGCTTCGCAAAGGCTATGGGCCTCAACGTAGAAGTTATGGGCAAGGGCAAGAACAACAAGATCGATTACGATTGCAACCCTGACACAGTACTCGAAGAGGCAACACGCCGCAAGATGAGCCCGAAGATGCTCACAGCATTCAAGGACGGCACAAAGACAATGGTAGAGATGACTGCTATGTGCAACTACACAGGTCTTATTCCTGACGTTATCGGCGGACACGGTCCAAAGACAGCTCCTGGAACAGAGGGCGTCAAGGAACTCAACGAGATCTTCAAGCTCAAGGAAGACGGCGGAATCCTCAACAAGCACGGCGTAGTTGAGTACGTAAACGGAATCGCTCCTGGAGTATTCGTAACAGTATCCACAGACAACGCTGAGATCGCTTATCAGCTGAGCTACCACAGCATGGGTCCTGGACCACTCTGGACACTCTACAGACCATATCACCTCTGCAACCTCGAAACACCGCTCACAGTTGCTAAGGCTGTTATCGACGGCGAGAAGACATGCGTAGCTAAGGACGGACTCGTAGCAGAGTGCATCACTCAGGCTAAGATCGACCTCAAGGCTGGCGACAAGCTCGATGGAATCGGCGGATACACAACACTCGGCTCCATCTGCACAGAGGCAGAAGCTGATGAGAAGGGCTATGTACCATTCGGACTGATCAACAAGAACGCAGTTATGAAGGTTGACTGCAAGAAGGGCGACCTCATCACATACGACATGGTTGAGCTCGACAAGAACACACTCATCTACAAGCTCAGAAAAGAGCAGGATGCTATGTATGGAAAGCACGTTCTGTAATAAATAAAGACCTATAAATAGAACTAAAAACCTCTTTAAAGAACAGTTGCCGGATCTTTACAGATCCAGCAACTGTTTCTTTTTTGCTTCAAATTCTTCTTTTGTTACTATGTCCAGATCGAGCAGTTCCTTGAGTTTCTTCAGCTCCTCGTAAGGATCCATCGCCGCAGGCGCTGCCGTTTGACTGCGCGGCGCTGCACTCACCGGTTCAGCTTCCGCTTTCCGCAATTTTTCAAAGTCTCTCAATGCCAGTTCCAGCTTGCCTTTTCTGGAGCGCGCAAACGGGATCGGGATATCCCTGCCATGTGTGCGCAGGGTCAGTATCCCGTAAGGCGAAAACGGCTGTGCACTGGTGATAGTCAGAGACTCGATTTCTGAATATGGAAAATGCTGACCGCGCGCAATAAGTTCATCGTCATCGAAAATAATAGCTTCTATACTGAGCTGTCCTTCTATCTCATGATACATGGCCGTATCCTCCATTCAGTAAACACATTCCAGTTTTGTCCCCATTACCGATACTATTCTGCTAAGCGCTGCCTTGTCATTGTCGCTTAGCGCCCCGTCTTTATAGCTCCGGTTTACCGGAGTTATAAAGTAGTGCTTATCCTTATACTTCGTTGCGATTCTGCAAGGTATGTACTCATCGTTCTTCAGCACGACACTTCCATCGTCCTCCCTGCAAAGGTTCAATCTCAGAATGATGGTATCCTTGTTGACCGTCTTCTTCATATGAGATACAAAATTCCCCATGGAGTAAACAACCGGTACTGATTTGCCACTCGAAGACTCGATGATATCATAGCGCTGCAGAGCATGAGGATGCGATCCGATAATATAATCCACACCGGTTTCAGCTATCTCCTCCGCCATATTCCGCTGCTTATCGTATTCGTGGTTTGTATGCTCTCTTCCCCAGTGTATGTATGTAACTATATATTCCGCTCCGTCCTTGCGTGCGTTTCTGACGTCCCTTGCCATCTTCTCTTTTGAATAGTCGTTCAGCAGTACATCTTTTCCCTTTTCAGTAAAGTTTTTATCCTTCCTGTTGAAGTATGTCGCATATGCCAGGATGCCGACTTTTATTCCTTTGACATCCATTATTATGTACCGCTTCTCTTTGCCGGAACCAAAAGTCCCGGTATGCGCAAAGTCATATTCGTCAAGACGATTTAATGTTTCATAGATGCCTTTGACGCCGCAGTCTGCATCGTGGTTATTGGCGTTTATCAATGCATCAAATCCCGCGTAACGAAGCGCGTCGAGATATGTTGAAGGACCATTGCAGTATGGCTTTCCCTCAGTTGAATCGCACTCACTCATATACGGAGACGTGTCCGAAAGCATCGTTTCAAGGTTTCCTACCACCAGATCAGCATCATCCAGAATATGTCTGACTTCAGAAAAGCTTTCAGTAAAGTCATACTCTCCGTTGGAACAAGCTGCCTCCTGCTGGCGGCTCTGGCACATCAGGTCTCCGGTAAACATCAGCACAGCATCGCCGGAAGCATCCGCCTCTGACGTATCAGAGTCCTCTGCATAGTAGATACCATCCTGCTGCAGCTCGTAGCGCGAGTCCTGCTTAATGGTTTTTTTAAGATCCTCATGCGCTACCGGGTCATAAGGCGGAGCTTTCAGCTCATATTTTTCGACCGCTTTTGCGATCGTTTCATCGTTATAGTGTTCAGTTGTTGAGGCAGCGGGCAGCCCAAAGCGGAGCAATAATGCTGCAGCAAGAACGATTGCAACAATAATTGCGATCCACAGAAAGTGTTTTCTACCCATCTGCTGCTTCTCTTTTTCCTCGATCAATTTTGTGTCTTTATTATTTATATGCAAGCGAGCTTACTTTTGCCCTGTTGACAGGCTCAATCTCTTCGGCTTTAGCCTGAGCGAGTTCTTCCTGTATGCGTTCAAGATGCGGCAGGATGTCTGCGTACTGGCTGTCGACAGCATTCTGTACAGGAGCTTCTTTCATGGCAACTCCTACCGAATATGTTGACTTGTTGATAGGCTGAAGCGTTCCGGCGCCGGCTATGCATCCTCCCGGGCACGCCATTCCTTCGAGCAGGTATCCGTTATACTCACCCGCCGCAGCCTTCTTCATCATCTTCTTGCATTCATCAAGGCCCTCGGCCTTTACAATCTTAACCTCACGATCAGGGGCCACACGCTTTATGTGATTGACTACAGCCTGTGCTACGCCTCCGCTGATTGCGAAACCGAAGCCGTCGCTGCTGGCTCTTCTCAGCGTATCTCCTTCTTCGAGCTCTTCGAAGACTACATCCTTCGCGTCAAACATTCCGGCAAGCTCTTCGAATGTCAGAACAAAGTCTACATAGCTCTTTACAGTACGTCTGCTCGCCTCGTTTTTCTTGGACAGGCATGGCCCGATGAACGCGATTTTGCAGTCCGGGTGCATCTTCTTTACCAGCCTTGCTGTCAGCACCATCGGAGTCATTGCCATGGAGACCGTTTCAGCATATTCAGGGAACTCCTTCTTTGCCATTATCGACCATGCAGGGCAGCAGCTTGTGCACATGAACGGAAGCTCTGAAGGGACCTCGCGCAGGAAGTGCTCTGCCTCCTCGATCGTACACAGGTCGGCACCAATAGCTACCTCAAACACGTCCTTGAATCCGAGTATGCCGAAAGCAGCTCTCATCTTCTTATCTGTCAGGCCCTTGCCGAACTGTCCGGCAATAGCCGGAGCAACGATTGCATAGACCGGTGTATCCGACTGTATCGCCTTTATCGTCTGGTAAATCTGGCCCTTATCCACTATAGCTGCAAACGGGCAGCTGTTAAGGCACATTCCGCAAGAAACGCACTTGTCCTGATCTATCATCGCATGACCGTACTCATCCTCACCGATCGCTCCAAGGCCGCATGCCTGTACGCATGGCCTTTCCTGCTTTATTATGGCGTTGTACTGGCAGGCTTTCATGCACATTCCGCATTTAATGCATTTTTCTGTATCAATGACGTTGCGGCGCAGATCCCTGTCATAGGAAATGCATTTCTTAGGGCAGACTTCCTTACATGGATGCTCGAGACAGTTCTGGCATCCATCGGTGATATATACCCTTTTGTCCGGGCAGCTGTGGCATGCAAAGCGGATAATGTCTATCAGCGGTGGCTCATAGTACTTCTCCTCTATCATGCTCTCATCAACGCCCTTTGATGTCGGCGTATGCTCGTTGACCGGTCTTATTGCCATTCCCATCGCAACCCTGATACGCTCTCCGATAATAGCTCTTTCGAGAAACATCGAAGGTCTGTATGGATCATCTTCTACGTTCACCATCTTATAAGGAAGCTCATCGAGCTGCTCTGCCCCTCCTCCCTCATATGCGAACTTTGCAACCTCTGTAAACACCTTATGGCGCAGCTTGTTCTTTTCCGTATTTATTCCCTTCATGTCATTCCCTCTCTGTTTCTGTTTTATAGTTTCACTTTTATAGCTTCACTAATTTTCACCGTCTGAAGGTGTCTCTTCACCGCCGCCGCTGCCGCCGCCTGAATCTCCGCCGCCGCTGCCGCCGCCTGAGTCACCGCCGCCGCTTGGCTGGTC
>JAFQZQ010000025.1 GCA_017405845.1 Mogibacterium sp.
AATGTCGGTTATATGTTTCAGAACTATGCTCTGTTTCCTACGATGACTGTCATGAAGAACGTCATGGCCGGTCTGAAAGGCTCAGGCGAAGAGAACCGCGCAAAGGCAGCGGACATGCTCAAAAGGTTCCGGATGGACGGCTTTGAGGGCAGACTGCCGGGAGAATTATCAGGCGGGCAGCAGCAGAGAGTCGCACTGGCCAGGATCATGGTAACAGAGCCTGAACTCATACTTCTTGATGAACCGTTTTCTGCGCTGGATGGATATCTGAGAGACAGGATGCAGGTTGAGATGCTGGAGATGCTTGACGATTATCCGGGGCAGGTGGTAATGGTTTCCCACAGCAGGGACGAGCTGTACAGATTCAGTGAAGAGCTCTTCGTTGTAAAACAGGGCGAGGTTTTAAGGCACGGAGAAACGAAGGACGTCTTCAAAGATCCTGTCAGGATCGAGGTTGCCAGAATGACCGGCTGCAAGAATTTCTCTGCTGTAAAGATCATAAACGATCATACAATTGAAGCGACGGATTGGGGGATCACTCTGAATCTTAAGAATGAAGTCCCTGAGTGGCTTGGCCATATAGGATACAGGGCTCACTATTTCGAACCTGTCTGGAGTGAAAGAGAAGAAAACTGTATCAGCTTTGATCTCGCAAGAGTTGACGACCTGCCATTCGAGAAAAATTATTATATAAGACCTGAGTGCAAAGCCTCGGAAGAGGACTTCCTTTGCTGGTTTGTACAGGAAGAAGAGCAGCGGATAATAGAAAAAAGAGGTTTGCCTGATTATCTCAGGCTGACAGAAGAAAACATCCTAATGCTGAGATAAGACCCGGATCCGGATTGGATCCGGTTTTTATGTGATTCAAAAATTGCTCAATTATGTTATATTTAATTCATGGATAACGAAGAAAGAATCGCCAGATTGGCCAAGCCGGTAAAAAAAGGAATATTACGCCTGATATTCAGCAGGTTCTTTGTGATCGCGCTGCTGCTTGTAGCGCAGGTCGCTCTTCTTGTGATGGCATACCTGCAGTTCAGAGAGAAGCTCCCTATGCTTCTCAACATACAATGGGTGTTCACCTTTGTAATGATAGTGTATCTGTTTAACAGCAGCATGGATTCGTCAGCGAAACTTACATGGATGCTGATCATTTCGCTGCTTCCGCTGCCGGGTGCGGCTATGCTGCTCTGGACACAATCGAATATCGGTCATACAAAGGAAGCTGAACTGGTAAGAAGGCAGATTGCACATACCCGCAACATCCTGACTCAGCCTGAAAACGTAATCAAGGAGATTGAGCACGACGGGTCCGGTACCGACGATATCAGCAAATACCTTAACAACACAGGTTGCTTTCCGGTCTATGACAAAACCAAGGTCACCTATTTTCCTTTGGGTGAGAAAAAATTTGAGGCAATGCTCAAGGAACTTGAGAATGCAGAGAAATATATCTTCATGGAATACTTTATTATCGAAGAAGGGTACATGTGGGGGCGTATACTCGACATACTTCTTCGCAAGGCTAGTGAAGGTGTTGAAGTACGCGTATTGTATGACGGCATGTGCGAAATGTCCACTCTGCAGCCGGACTACTGGAAACTGCTTGAGGCGGCAGGCATACATGCCAAGGCGTTCTCACCGATACTGCCTCTCGTTTCGACACATTATAATTACCGTGACCACCGTAAAATCCTTGTTATAGATGGCAAGGTCGCCTTCAATGGTGGCGTCAATCTCGCTGATGAGTACATCAACCGCATCGTGAGATTCGGGCACTGGAAGGATGTAGCAGTAATGATCAAAGGACCGGCGGTGAGAAGCTTTACTCTTATGTTCCTGCAGATGTGGAACATGAAACCGGGTGTTGCAGACTATGACAAATGGTTGTCTATGCCTGCTGATGAGGCTGAAGAGGCAAGCGGTTATGTGATGCCGTATTGTGACTGCCCACTCGATGGGTACAAGGCAGGAGAGACAGTTTATATGGACATTCTGAACCGTGCTACTGACTATGTTCACATAATGTCGCCTTATCTTATACTCGACGGAGAGCTGGAAACCTCACTTCGTTTCGCTGCTCAAAGAGGAGTAGACGTTAAGCTGATCCTTCCGGGTATACCGGATAAGAAAGTTGCATACTCGCTTGCTAAGACGCACTACAAATCGCTTCACGATGCAGGCGTTAAACTATATGAATATACACCGGGGTTTGTTCATGCAAAGGTGTTTGTAAGCGACGATGTCAAAGCTGTGGTAGGCACCATCAACCTCGATTACAGGAGCCTCTATCATCACTTTGAGTGTGCTACATACATGTACAGAACAGATTGTATTGCAGACATCGAAAAAGACTTTCAGGATACACTTGCAAAATGCAGGGAGGTCACATCTGAGAGCATAAAGAACGAGAAACTATCTTATAAACTTGTCGGACAGCTTACAAAGATGATATCGCCATTGATGTAAAAACTTCACGGAAAGCGGTAATGAGAAATCCTTATTATGAGAGCACAATACACAGGCAAATAAGGGAGAAGCGCGAAAACCGCAAGGACCGAATAAAGGAAGACCTGATGTTCTACGGCAACGATGTGCTGAAATCCGATGAGATGAAACAGGCATTTGAGCAGACACATCATCAGTGGTCAACGGTCGGAGAGCATACATTCAGAGTCGCTTTTTCGAGTGTAATGATTTGCTATGCGCTCAGAAAGCTCGGTGTCAAGGTCAGCGTACCTGCGGTAGTGATCGGCTCTTTATGTCACGACCTTGGAATACTGGGACGAAGTGAAAAGTATTCCTCGAAAAAGGAGTGCTACACAGAGCATCCGAAGGATTCCGTTACAGTTGCCAGAGAACTGGTGGATGAACTTCCGGACAAGACAGAGGATATCATTGAGAGACACATGTGGCCCGCAGGAGACAGTCAGGCCCCGAATTCGATTGAGGGACTGGTAGTCTCCGTAGCCGATAAATACAGCGCCGTGAAGGATCTCGTAAAAGGGAGCGAGGTAAATAATACAGGTGTAAAGAACTATTTGCAGAACGAAAGAGAAAAAATAAGAAAAACGATAAAGAACCACAAAAGACAATAATGAAAAAGGCTCAGGGGCTGTCGCTCCTGAGCCTTTTTCATTAGATCGATATATCGCATTAGTCGATAAATCCTCTGTTCTTAAGGATCTTTACGATGTTGCGGCCTTCTTCCGTTCCTTCGATGATCCTTCTCTGGCGCTTTGAATCGCCGATGTTCATGATCTCAATACTGCCGTCTCCAAACTCTTCGTGCAGCATGTCGAGTACCGGGTTGTTGGACTTGAGTCCCATGCAGATGCATCCGTAATCGAACTCAACTTCTTCCATGCTTCCGTCCGGATTCTTGACCACGAAGCAGTCAGGCTTTACTTCCTGAAGAGCTGTGGACGGTCTCTGGTGTACGTTGTACTTATTCATCAGATCAACGATGCTGACCTTTGTGATAGGATCGAGTGCCGGTCCGACGATATACGGTAGCATCTCGATTACCGTGGTGTCCGCTCCTCTAGGCGCGAAGAACTCCACTACATCGAGTCCTACGGCGCCGGCGCCGATAACAACGACCTTCTTGCCCGTGCAGTCTTCAGGATAGTTGTCCAGATTGTCGATAACGCCGAGAACTGTCTGAACTTTGCCCTTGCCTACGTTCTCCTTGAGTCCAGGGATAGGGAGAATCAGAGGCAGCGAACCTGTGGAGTTCACGATGATATCCGGGTTAAGTGTTCTGATGAACTCAGGAGTAGCCTCGGTGTTCAGGAACACGTGCAGGTTGTGGAGCTTCTTGATCCTTCTCTCGAGATAATCAGGGAAGTCTCTCAGTCTGCTCTTGTCAGGGAACTTCGAGATCTCATATGCAAGTCCGCCGAGATGATCAGCCTTTTCGATCAGGAATGCCGTGCATCCGACCTCAGCAGCTGTGCATGCAGCTTCCATGCCTGCTGTGCCGCCGCCGACTACAACAACGTTGCATGGCTTGTTGACTTTGAGCTTCTTATATTCTTCGCCTTCAATGACTGCAGGGTTTACAGTGCATCTGATAGGTCTGTTGTTCTGGATACGGTTTCCTGCGCATCCGATGTTGCAGCTGATGCACTTTCTGATGTCGCATTCTTCGCCGAATTCTGCCTTGTTTACCCAGTCAGGGTCTGCAATCAGTCCTCTGCCGATTCCGATGAAGTCAGCATCGCCTCTCTCGAGGATGTCGTTAGCTACTTTAGGGCTTCTGATGTTGCCCATGGTAACTACAGGCTTGCCGAATCTTTCCTTTACAGCCTTTGCGAGATATGCTCTCCAGCCGTCAGGATAGCAATTGCTGTCGATCTGATACTGCAGGGAAGGGTTGAGAGCAGCTGATACGTTATAGATATCCACTTCGTCTCCGAAATACTGCAGGTACTCCAGGCAGTCGTCGAGGTTGTTTCCACCCTCGAGGAACTCGTCAGCACTTATTCTTGCAAGGATAGGAACGAACGGGCCAACCTGTTTTCTGACTTCGTCGATGACCATTCTGGCAAAGCGCGCTCTGTTCTCAGCGCATCCGCCGAACTCATCAGTCCTCTTGTTGTAGATAGGTGAAAGGAACTGGCTGATGAGGTAGGAATGTCCGCAGTGGACTTCTACTGCATCGAATCCTGCTGTGACGGCTCTCTTTGCAGCCTCACCGTATTTCTTTACTATAGCTTCGATCTCATCCTTCTCAAGTGGACGAGGAGCCTCACCGCCGAGCTTTGATGGTACTGTTGACGATGATACTGTAGGAACTCCTGTACGTGCGGATGAAGCAGATGCGCCTGCGTGGTTGATCTGTACGGCAATGAGTCCGCCTTCACCATGAACTGTTTCTGTCAGCTTGTAGAGCTTCGGCATGAACATGTCATGGTCGAGTCTGAGCTGGCTTGTACCGTTTGAGCCGGTAGGGAAGTCGACGCAAACATTCTCTACGATGATGAGGCCTGTGCCGCCCTTGGCTCTGAGTCTGTAATAATTAATATGATCGTCGTTGATACCACCGTCCGGATCAGCGTAGTTTGTACCCATAGGGGTCATGACTACTCTGTTCTTGAATACGGTGCGCTTTACAGTGATAGGTTCAAAAATCTTAGGAAAATCCTTTTTCATTTCGTAATCCCTCCGGTGGTTATCTGCTGTCTTGTGGTACTTAAATGATAAAAAAATAACGGGCAAAAGGGAAATATCTTTCTTGTCCGTTTTTGATAGCCTGAAGGTATCAGATAAAGAAAATTGATACTTAGAGCTTACTTTATTGTTTTTAGCATTGCTGAATCCAGATCAGAGCCACTGATCATAAAGTCTATGAAGCGCTTTGTGGCAGGCATCAGGTAGTGGTTCTTAAGCCATGCGATGTTAACGTAATGTATTAGTTCGGCATCGGATACACTATGTATCTTAAGGTATTTTTCATTGAGAATATCTACCCTGGCGACGAGAGCTATACCAAATTGTTCGCGTACCAGCGCCTGGATAGAGTTTTCATCTGAACATTCACACAGGATGTCCGGTTTGATACCCAGACTGCGGTACAGACGATTGGTATAACCGCCTAGTCCTGAGATCCGGTCATATCCTATGACCGGATAATTGGTGAGCTCTCTTATCGACAGCTCCTTCTTATCCGCAAGAGGGTGCTCATTTGAAGTGATGATCACCATCTCCTGCTTCAGAATCGGAACAAATTCCAGTTCTTCTTCATTTTCCGAGTAGGCACAAAACCCTACATCCAGCTTGCCGTTTTTCAAATCTCTTATTATCGAAGAGGTCCTGTTTTGCGTAAAACCGAAAGTTACATGCTCATTACCCGGTGTATCGAGGAATGACCGCACCTTGTGCGGAATGTAATAGTTTGCAAGAGGGAATACATATCCGATATCGATGCGGCCGCCTGTCGTTGAGAGTTCCTTCATTTTATATACAGCTATATCGCATTCATCGAGAATGCGGTTTGTGTACTCCAGAAACAACCTTCCGCTTCCTGTCAGGGCTATGCCTCTGCCCGCACGCTCAAAAAGGATCACGCCAAGTTCTTGCTCTAGAGAATCAATGGAACGGGAAAGTGAGGGCTGCGAGATGTACAGTTCTTCTGCAGCTGCACGGAAGTTCAGCGTTCTTGAGACAGCCTGAAAATACTTAAGCTGATTGAGTGTCATGATGCACCTCTTTTGTTTTTTACTGAAGGATCTGAATCTGCTGTAACTTATGTTACCACAACCGCAGACTGATTGATACCTACAGGCTATCAGTTTTTAAACATACTGGCATTGGACTCTATCATATACAATCGTTAAAATATAAACAAGAAATAGTTATTGTTTTAACAAAGTTGTCTTCTGGCTTGTGGTAAATCAGAGACTTTTTACGGGAGAGGCATTCAAGTGATGCCTGAAAATACGATCATAAAATCATAAAAGGAGAAAAACAATGGCAGAAAGAATCACAGGACATACCGAACTCATCGGACTTATGGCTTATCCTATCCGTCACTCCAGCTCACCGGCTATGCAGAATGAAGCTTTTGCACAGGTAGGTGCTGATTACGCATACCTCGCATTCGAGGTTGGCGCAGATGAAATCGAAGACGCAGTCAAGGCTATCCGCACCCTCAAGATGAGAGGATCCAACGTATCGATGCCAAACAAGACTCTGGTTGGAAAGTACCTTGATGAGCTCAGCCCTGCAGCAGAACTCTGCGGCGCTGTAAACACCATAGTAAATGATAACGGATACCTCAAGGGATACATTACAGATGGTATCGGATTCATGGCAGCTCTGAAGGATAACGATATCGATCCTATCGGTAAGAAGATGACGATCGTCGGAGCCGGAGGAGCCGCAACGGCTATCGAGATTCAGGCTGCTCTTGACGGTGTTGCTGAGATCTCGATCTTCAACATCAGAGACAAGTTCTACGAAGTAGGAGAAGACACTGTAAAGAAGATCAATGAAAGAACGAACTGCAAGGCAAAGATGTTTGACCTCGCAGATACAGAGGCACTTCGTGCAGAGATGGCTGACAGCTATCTTTTCGTAAACGCTACAGGCGCAGGCATGAAGCCGCTCGAGGATGTATCTGTAGTTCCTGACAAGAGCTTCTTCAGACCTGAGCTCATTGTAGTAGATGTTCCTTACGGATGCCTTCTGACAAAGATGCGCAAAATGGCTAAGGAAGTCGGCTGCAAGACTATGAACGGACTCGGAATGATGCTTTTCCAGGGTGCAGCAGGATTTGAACTTTGGACAGGCAAGCCAATGCCTATCGAGCACATGAAGGAAGTCCTCGGCATCAGCTATGACGATTAAGTTAAAACAAAAGTATATGGAAAATGAGAGGAAAAAATCATGACTAATAAAAAGTATTTACCAAGTGTAATAGTTCTCTATCTGAACTATTTCCTTCACGGAATCGGCTGCTCCATCCTCGGACAGGTAGCAATCAAGGAAGCTCTTTCGGCAAGCTGGAACGTTGAGGTTATGGCTATCACAGCTGTTTCCGCAGCTCTCGGTCTCGGAAGACTCATCGCTCTTCCATTCGCAGGTCCTCTTTCGGACAAACTCGGACGCAGATTCTCAACAGCTATCGGCGGATTCGCATATGCTGTTTATCTGATCGGCCTTGCAATGGCATTCAATGCAGGCGGCGGCACAGGATATAGAATCGCTTACATCTGCGCTATCGTCGGCGGTATCGCTAACTCTTTCCTCGACACAGGAATCTATCCTGCTGTAGCAGAGATCATCAACAAGGCTCCTGGCGTTGCAACAATGGGAATCAAGTTCGCAATTTCCGGATCGCAGCTGCTTCTCCCGTTCTTCCTGGGAATCGCTGTAGGTACTACAGCTGCTGGAGCTGTTACATACAACACACTGTTCTATGCAGTAGGTATCGGATATCTCGTACTCATGGCTCTGATACTCTTCTTCCCTCTGCCTGATTCAGACCAGAAGGGTGGAAAGAAGGAAGGCCTTATCGAGGGAATCAAGAAGGCAAACTTCTCTGCAGGCTCGATCGCTATGATCCTCATCGGATTCACATGCACAGGAACATTCCAGCTCTGGCTGAACTGCGCACAGAACTTTGCTAAGGACGTTGTTGGCTGGGCTGAGCCTGGAATCATGCAGACATTCTACTCTGCAGGAACAATGATCGGACTTATCGTAACAGCTGCACTGACAAAGAAGATCAAGGACGTAAGATTCATCATGATTTACCCTGCAATCTGCACAGTAATGATGATTCTCGTACTGATGATGCCTTCGCAGGCACTCTGCAAAATCGGATCGTTCGTTATCGGCTGGGCAGGAGCAGGCGGACTTCTCCAGATCGCTACAGCTGTATGCAACATGCTCTTCCCTAAGATCAAGGGAACAGTTACGGCTCTCGTAATGATCGCATCTTCACTCTGCAACTACACAATTCTGACAGCTGCTGCATCGATGACTCCATCCGGCGTTATGACAATGAACATCGTTCTCACAGCTATCGGTGTACTGCTCGGACTCTTCGTAAACAAGAACTATGCAACTATGCTCAAGAAGGCAGAGGCTGCTGAATAAGAGATAACAAGAACACTGACTTTTAACAGAAAGGATACTGAAAATGAATACTGTTAAAGTAAGAAACACTGTAATCGGCGAAGGTATGCCAAAGATCTGCGTACCTATCGTAGGAGTAACAAAGGAAGCCATTCTTGATGAAGCAAGAGCTATCACAAAGCTCCCTGCAGACGTAGTAGAGTGGAGAATCGACTGGTTCGAGAACGTATTTGACTTCGCAGCTCTTGAGGACGTTATGAAAGGTCTGCGTGAGGTTCTCGGAGACATGCCTATCCTGATGACCTTCCGTACTTCGAAAGAGGGCGGAGAGAAGGCTATCGAGGATGAAGTCTATGCAGACATCAATATCAGAGCTGCACAGACGGGTTATGTAGACATGGTAGACGTTGAAGTTTTCACCGGTGATGAGATCGTAAAGAGAATCATCGACGGAGCTCACGCTGCAGGCGTTAAGGTAGTGGCATCCAATCACGACTTCTTTAAGACTCCTGACAAGGACGACATCGTAGGACGTCTCCGCAAGATGCAGGATCTCGGAGCAGACATCCCTAAGATCGCTGTAATGCCTCAGAACAAGAAGGATGTTCTTACTCTTCTTGCTGCAACTGAAGAAATGGCAAACGAGTATGCTGATCGTCCGATTATCACCATGTCGATGGCAGGTACAGGCGTTATCAGCCGTCTCGCAGGCGAAGTATTCGGCTCAGCACTGACATTCGGTGCAGCTGCAAAGGCTTCCGCACCTGGACAGATGGGAGTTGAAGACCTCAAGAAGGTGCTGACTATTCTTCACGGAGCACTCTAGAGTTAGTTAGCAATATGCCCCGCTTTGGACGAATACTGATCCCTCCGGGGCGGGGCATGCTTTCAAGAAAGGTAGTATAGCCATGACAAAAGTAATCAAGTGGCTTGATCACAATCTTGAGGAATTCCTGCTGACTCTGCTGCTGCTTGCGATGGCAGTGATAATGGGAGTACAGGTATTCTCAAGATTCGCACTGAAAGCTTCGCTGTCGTGGACTGAAGAGCTTACAAGATACCTGTTCATATGGGCAGGCTTCCTGAGCGTCAGCTACTGCAGCAAGAGGTGCATCTCGATCAAGATAGAACAGTTCGTGGCAAAATTCTCAAGGCGTACGAAAGCAATTATTAAACTGGTGAATCATACGATAGAGCTCGCGTTTTTCTTCTACATGATACCGTTTGCTTTCTCGTATATGATGTCAGCAGTCGAGAGCGGGCAGGTTAGCCCGGCTCTCGGAATACCGATGTATTATATACAGGCGGCGCCTTTCGTATCCTTCATACTGGTGGCATTCAGGATAATCCAGAGATGGATAATCGAGCTTAAGGTCTCACTCGGAATGCCGGTTATTGACCCGGCTCATCCTGAACGCAATACTCCTGAATCATTTGTTGAGGCAGGTCAGCCTGCATCTGCGGCTGATGCCGGAAAGGAGTAGCCATGCCGGTAGGATTATTGTTCATACTGTTTGTGGTATTTCTGATAATAGCAATACCAGTAGGCATTACGCTCGGAATAACGGCCGTATTGCCACACATTTTCGATCCGTCGTTCACGGTGGGAGCAAAGTATCTCATAAGGGCGATGTTCGGCGGACTCGACAGCTTCCCGCTTCTGGCTGTACCGATGTTCGTTCTTTCGGGCATCATTATGGCCAAGGGAGGTATTTCAAGAAAGATATTCGATATATTCGCGTACTTTTTCGGCAGATTTACAGCCGGAATGCCTTGTGCGGTTATCGTTACATGCCTGTTCTACGGCGCGATCTCCGGATCTGCTCCGGCGACCGTAGCTGCCGTGGGCAGCATGACCATCCCGATCCTGATCGGGCTGGGCTATGACAAGACATTCTCGACATCTGTCGTGGCAGTCGCCGGCGGACTTGGTGTAATCATACCGCCAAGCATTCCGTTCATCATGTACGGAATGGCATCAGGCGCTTCTGTAAGCGACTTGTTCCTTGCAGGTATTATTCCGGGTCTCGTGATTGCCGCGCTCCTGATGGGATATGCTGTGTTCTTCTGCAAAAAGAACGGCGAAGACAAGGCAAGAATAGATGCCGAGATAGGAAAACTTCACGAAAAAGGATTTTTGAACGTCTTCAAAGAGAGCTTCTGGGCTATTCTGAGTCCGGTAATCGTACTGGGATGCATTTATTCCGGAATTACATCTCCTACAGAGGCGGCTGTAATATCAGTGTATTATGCGCTGATAGTCAGCCTGCTCATCTACAAAGAGATCAAATTCAAGGATCTGTGGAGCATACTTGTTGAAGCTATAAAGACCTTCACACCGATCCTGTTCATACTGGCGGCTTCAACAGCTTTCTCAAGAGTACTGACACTTATGCAGGTACCTCAGACAGTCAGCTCGTTCATTCTCGGCAACTTCTCAAGCAAGGTCGTCATACTGCTTGTCATAAACGTGTTCCTGCTCGTCGTGGGCATGGTCATGGATACGACACCTGCGATACTGATCCTTACACCGATCCTGCTGCCAATAGCGCAGGGAATCGGAATGGATCCTATCCAGTTCGGTGTGATAATGGTAGTAAACCTGGCTATCGGATTTGTAACTCCGCCGATTGGAGTCAATCTCTTCGTAGCCAGTGCTCTGACAGACGTTCCTGTAATGGAGATAGCAAGGAAGGCTCTGCCTATGATCGCACTTTTCCTTGTAGCGCTGCTTCTGTTCACGTTTGTACCAGCATTCTCGCTGGTACTGCTTTAGGAGGTGTGTCATGAGAAAAGAAAAACATCATAATCACCTCAGACTTGCCTCCATGTTCATATGCATACTGCTGCTGGGGACGATACTGACTGCATGCGGCAGCGGCGACGGAGAGCAGAGATACGCGTATCCTCTGGCGACAGCAAGCCCTGAGGATACTGTTACACAGATCTACGCCGAAAAGTTTGCAGAAGAAGTAGAGACTATGTCGGATGGACGCATAAAGATTCAGGTTTATGCGAACTCGACACTGGGCGGTGACCGCGAACTGCTTGAATCCTGTAAAGACGGAGATATACCGTTCGTAGTACAGAATACCGCGCCTCAGGTCACATTCATGCCTGACCTCGCCATTTTCGACGTGCCTTGCGCGTTCGAGAATCTGGATGAGTGCAGAAAGGTGCTCGACGATGCTGAGTTCAGCAGCCTGATAAGCAGCGTCTATGAAAACGGAGGATATCAGCTTCTGGGAATAGCCGATCAGGGTTTCCGCGTGATGAGTACAAATAAGCCGGTAAAGGGAATAGAGGACTTCAAAGGGCAGAAAATCCGCACTATGGAGAACCCGTTCCATCTGGCTTTCTGGAAGTCTATCGGAGCCAATCCGACGCCTATGAGCTTTGCTGAAGTATATATCGGACTTCAGCAGCACACTATAGACGCTCAGGAGAATCCTTACGAGGTAATCGTATCCAACAGGCTCTATGAGCAGCAGGATTACGTGGTTGAGACAAATCATCTTCCGCATCTGATAACGCTGATCATGAACGACGAGTTCTTTAAGGACATGCCGGCCGAAGATCAGGAAATCATGAAGAAAGCCGCGGCTGTAGCGACTGAATACGCACGTCAGGCATCCGATGACAGAATAGCCGACAGAGTCAAAACGATTGAGGACAGCGGCACGCAGATCCTCAAAATCGATGAGAAGACATATAATGCTGTTGTCGAGGCCAGTTCGGAAGTGCGTGACAGCATTCAGGACAAGGTGGATTCCAAAGTCTACGACACATATATCGAATGCATCGATAAAGCACGTAAATAAGCGCACTTTATTATGCCGCCGGAGGTTTACAGACTCCGGCGGTTTTGTTTTATGGGGCTATAAGCCCCGTCGAGGGCGCGAAGTGCCCGAGACAAGCAACCACCCGCTATGCGGGTGCGCGGTGAAGGTTAAACCAATAGACTCCCCGTTTGCTACAATGAGAGTGTTCAAGCCTCAGAGTAGAAAGGA